>NZ_JBEEII010000009.1:70753-227764 GCF_040137855.1 Paenarthrobacter sp. CAP02
GCACCGCGCGAGGCGGTGCCGCGGGACGGCGGTGGCCCGTAGGCATTGACTGCCATGACGGTGGACCTAAACGTTGCCGCGGCGGAGCAGCTTGCCGCCGGGGTTCTGGCCGTCGATCGGGGTGCCGCGCAGGTAGGTCTTGCGGACGACGCCGGCCAGGGGACGGCCGTCGTACGGCGTGATCGGGTTCTTGTGCTTGAGCTTGGTGACGTCCACGACGAAGGCTTCGTCCGGGGCGAAGATGGAGAAGTCGGCGTCGTAGCCCAGTGCGAGCTGGCCCTTGTTGTGCAGGCGGGCCAGGGCGGCGGGCTTCTCAGCCATCCACGAGACAACCTGTTCCAGCGGGATGCCGCGGTGGCGGGCTTCGGTCCAGATCAGGGACAGGCCCAGCTGCAGTGAGGAAACGCCGCCCCACGCCACAGCGAAGTCACCGTTCTCCAGGTCCTTGAGGTCCAGTGTGGAGGGCGAGTGGTCCGAGACGATGCAGTCGATGGTGCCATCCTGCAGGCCCTTCCAAAGGAGCTCGCGGTTGGAGGCCTCGCGGATGGGCGGGCAGCACTTGTAGGCCGTGGCGCCGTCGGGGATTTCTTCGGCCATGAGCGTCAGGTAGTGCGGGCACGTCTCAACGGTGAGGTTGACGCCGTCGCGCTTTGCCGAAGCGATCATGGGCAGTGCGTCGGAGGAGGAGAGGTGCAGGATGTGGGCGCGGGCGCCGGTCCAGCGGGCGCGTTCGATGACCTCGGCGATGGCCTTGTTCTCGGCGCCGCGGGGGCGGGATGCCAGGAAGGTTTCGTAGTGGTCGCCGCCCGGGTGCGGGGCACGGTCGATCGCGTGGGAGTCCTCGGCGTGCACGATCATGAGGGAGTCGAAGGACTTGAGCTCAGCCATGTCCTCTTCCATCTCATCTGCATCGAGGTGCGGGAACTCGTCCACGCCGGAGTGCAGGAGGAAGCACTTGAAGCCGAAAACACCTTCGTCGTGCAGCGGACGGAGGTCGCCCTTGTTGCCCGGGATGGCACCGCCCCAGAATCCGACGTCCACGAACGCCTGGTCCTTGGCGACGACGCGCTTCTGCTCCAGGCCGTCCACGGTGGTGGTGGGCGGGATGCTGTTGAGCGGCATGTCGATGATGGTGGTCACGCCACCGGCAGCTGCGGCACGGGTGGCGGAGGCGAAGCCTTCCCACTCGGTGCGGCCGGGTTCGTTGACGTGGACGTGGGTGTCCACCAGGCCGGGGATGAGGGTTTCGTCGTCTGCGAGTTCGATGACCTCGTTGCCCGTCAGGCCGTTGCCCAGCGGTTCGATGGCCACGATGATGCCATCGCGGATGCCAACTTCGCGGGCTGCGATACCGGCGGTGGTCAGGATGCGCTGGCCCCGGATAACGAGGTCATAGGCGCCGATTGCTTCAGACATTGAGGTACTCCTTGTTTTCGGTCCGTTCCGCCAGGTACACGCCTATGTGCTTACCTAATTGTTCAAGCAACGGACCTGCTTCAGCGATACATTTTTGGACATCTTTTTCCAGATCGGTCAGTGCATGGACCGTATGGAAGCCGGCGTCCGTGAGTTGTTCCCGGCTCAGGGTACTCCGGCCGCACACGGCGATCACGGGAACCCCGGCCCTCTGTGCCGCCCGCGAAACACCCATGGGCGTCTTGCCGAGCAGGCTTTGCTCGTCCAGGCTGCCTTCTCCGGTGATCACCAGGTCTGCGCCCTTGAGCCTGCGCTCGAGTTCAGTGAATTCAAGCACGACGTCGATGCCTGGCCGCCGCTCTGCCTTCAGTGCCGCGATGGCAATGTAGCCAACGCCGCCTGCTGCTCCTGCGCCCTCTGCCTTGGCAGCGTACTTGGCGTGCTGCCCGGTTGTTGCTGCGAGCACGTCGACGAAGTGGCTTGCTGCGGCGTCCAGTTCGGCGACGTCGTCCGGCGTCGCGCCCTTTTGCGGACCGAAGATGGCTGGGGCTCCGCTGGCCCCCAAAAGGGGATTGTCGACGTCGGACGCCAACACGAACTCTGTTGCCTCGATGCGGACGTCGAAGTTGGAGAAGTCGATGCTGTCGATGTCCGCGAGAGCGGCACCGCCGCCGGGGAGCTCGTTGCCGTTCTTGTCCAGGAAGACGGCGCCGAGGCCCCGCAGGACGCCTGCGCCGGCGTCGGTGTTGGCGCTGCCGCCGACACCCAGGATGATCTTGCGGCATCCGAGGTCCAGCGCGGCGCGGATGAGTTCACCCGTGCCGATGCTGTTGGCCTTCTTGGCCGTTTCGCTGCTGGGGCCCTCCGGGAGGAGAGCCAGGCCGGAAGCTGCCGCCATTTCGATGACAGCTTCCTGGTCCTTGATGGCGAAGTCCGCTTTGACGGGTTCGCCAAGCGGGCCCGTAACCGTGGTGGTCCGCCGGGTGAAGCCGGAGCCGATGGCGGCGTCGATGGTTCCTTCGCCGCCGTCGGCCACCGGAATGCGTGTTGCTTCAATGCCTTGGCCGAACCCCGCCTGCAGGCCTGTTGCCAGGTGCTTGGCGACGTCGGGCGCGGACAGCGAGCCCTTGAATTTGTCCGGGGCGATGACAACACGCATTCCGGTGCCTCCCTTCTTTACTTACTTACGCTTTGGTCAGGATCGCGGTGGGTGCGTCCGCCGCGGTCTCTGCCAGCTCTTCGAACTCGTTCACGCCGTTGATCTCAACGCCCATGGAGATGTTGGTGATCTTTTCCAGGATCACTTCAACCACCACGGGAACCTTGAACTCGCCCATCAGTGCCTTGGCCTTGTCGAAAGCGGCAGGCAGGTCGTTCGGGTCCTCAACGCGGATGGCCTTGACGCCCAAGCCTTCGGCAACCTTGATGTGGTCGACGCCGTAGCCGTTTGTCTCCGGGCTGTTGATGTTCTCGAAGGCCAGGGAAACGTTCTGTTCCATGTTGAAGCCGCGCTGGCTCTGACGGATCAGGCCCAGGTAGCTGTTGTTCACCACAACGTGGATGTACGGCAGGTTGAACTGTGCGCCTACGGCCAGTTCCTCGATCATGAACTGGAAGTCGTAGTCACCGGACAGGGCAACAACGGTGGCGTCCGGGGTGCCGCGTACAACACCCAAGGCAGCGGGAGCGGTCCAACCCAGCGGGCCGGCCTGGCCTGCGTTGATCCACTTGCGGGCACCAAACACGTGCAGCATCTGAGCGCCGGCGATCTGCGACAGGCCAATGGTGGACACGTAGGTGGTGTCGCGGCCGAAGGCCTTGTTCATTTCCTGGTACACGCGCTGCGGCTTGATGGGCACGTTGTCGAAGTTGGTCTTGCGCTGCAGGGAGCCCTTGCGCTCCTGGCACTCGGCAACCCAACCCGAGTAGTCCGGCAGGGTCTTTGCTCCCTGGCGTTCGCGGGCCAGCTCCAACAGACCGTCCAGCGCCGCACCGGCGTCGGACGCAATGCCCAAGTCCGGCGAGAAAACGCGACCGATCTGCGTCGGCTCAATGTCGATGTGCACGAACTTACGGCCGGCCGTGTATGTGTCCAGGCCGCCGGTGTGGCGGTTGGCCCAACGGTTGCCGATACCGATCACGAAGTCGCTCTGCAGGAACGTCTCGTTGCCGTAGCGGTGCGAGGTCTGCAGGCCAACCATGCCGGCCATCAGCTGGTGGTCGTCCGGGATGGCGCCCCAGCCCATCAGCGTGGGGATCACGGGAACGTTCAGGATCTCGGCCAGCTCAACCAGCTGAGCGGAAGCGCCGGCGTTGATGATGCCGCCACCGGCAACGATCAGCGGGTGCTTGGCGGCGGTCAGCAGGTCCAAAGCCTTTTCCAGCTGCTTGCGGGAAGCCTTGGGCTTCTCGATGGGCAGGGGCTCGTAGGCGTCGATGTCGAACTCGATCTCGGCCATCTGAACGTCGATGGGCAGGTCCAGCAGAACCGGGCCCGGACGACCCGAACGCATCAGCTGGAACGCCTTCTGGAACGCGCCCGGAACCTGGCCCGGCTCCAGGATGGTCATGGCGAACTTGGTCAACGGCTTGGCGATGGACTCGATGTCCACGGCCTGAAAGTCTTCCTTGTGCAGCTTGGCAACGGGTGCCTGGCCGGTGATGCAGAGCATGGGGATCGAGTCTGCCTGGGCTGCGTACAGTCCGGTGATCATGTCCGTGCCAGCAGGGCCCGACGTGCCGATGCAGATGCCGATGTTGCCATCAGCTGCGCGGCTGTAGCCGTCAGCCATGTGGCTGGCGCCTTCAACGTGGCGGGCCAGCGTGTGGCGGATGCCGCCGTGGGCACGCATTGCTGAGTAGAAGGGGTTGATCGCTGCGCCGGGCAGACCGAAAGCTTCGGTTGCGCCTTCCTTTTCCAGGATGGCTACGGCCGCATCAACGGTGCGCATCTTTGCCATGGTGTACTCCTTGTTTTTTGCCCTTTCGGGCGAAGTCTGTGGTGTTTTTGGGTGTGGTGAGGGAGCCGCCGTCGTTTAAGTACGACGGCGGGTTCCCTACTTGTGTTGCTTGGTGCCTTTGGGCGGGTGCTTACTTCCGGCCGCTGAGCTGGAGGACCTGTTTGAAGAGGCCCGAGTGGTCGAGGCCGCCGTCGCCCTGGTTGACGGTTGCGGCGACGAGCTGGGCGACGACTGCGCCGAGCGGGACAGCGACGTTGGCTTCGCGGGCTGCGGAGGTGACGATGCCGAGGTCCTTGTGGTGGAGGGCCAGGCGGAAGCCGGGGTCGAAGTTGCGGTCGAGCATCTTCTGACCCTTCTGGTCGAGGACCTTGGAGCCGGCCAAACCGCCGCCCAGGACCTTCAGTGCTGCGTCGGTGTCTACGCCGTAGGCCTCGAGGAAGGCGATGGCCTCGCCGAGGACCTGAATGTTGACGGCCACGATCAGCTGGTTGGCTGCCTTGACGGTCTGGCCGGAGCCGGACGGGCCGACGTGGACGATGGTTTTGCCCACTGCGTTGAGGACGTCCTGTGCTGCCTCGAAGTCAGCCGCTTCGCCGCCGACCATGATGGACAGGACGGCGTCGATGGCGCCCTGCTCACCACCGGATACGGGAGCGTCGAGCGGGCGGATGCCTGCTGCTACGGCGTCATCCGAGAGGCGCTTGGCGACGTCCGGGCGGATGCTGGAGGCGTCGATCCAGATGGTGCCCTTTTTCGCGTTGGCGAAGACGCCGTCCTTGCCGCTGACTACACCCTCAACGTCGGGGGAGTCCGGGACCATGGTGATGACGACGTCGGCGTCCTTGACTGCTTCCGCGATGCTCGTGGCACCCTGGCCGCCCTCGGAGACGAGCTTGTCGATCTTGTCCTGGCTGCGGTTGAAACCGGTGACCGTGTGGCCGGCCTTGACGAGGTTGATGGCCATGGGGAGGCCCATGATTCCGAGTCCGATGACTGCAACGTTGCTCATTGTGCTTCTCTTTCTGAAAGTCTGTGTTTTAACTCGTGCGGGCTATTTGGTGAGCGCCGCTGTTTTGGTGAGTGCCGCCGTCGTAATCAGTTGGCGTTGGCGCGCTGGCGGATGGCCCAGCTGAAGGCCGTTTCCTGCGGCTCCTTGTACTCGAGGCCGATGTAGCCGTCGTAGCCGAGTTCGCGGCTGCGGGCGATCCACTCGCCGAGGGGGAGGGTCCCGGTGCCGGGGGCGCCGCGGCCGGGGTTGTCGGCGATCTGGATGTGGCCGAAGTCCTTGGCGTGGTTCTCGATGACGGATTCGACGTCGTCGCCGTTGACTGCCAGGTGGTAGAAGTCGGCGAGGAGCTTGATGTTCTGTGCGCCGGATTCTGCCTTGACGCGGGCGATGACCTTGAGTGCGTCTTCGGCGGTGAGGAGCGGGTACTTGGGTGCGCCGCTGACCGGTTCGAGGAGGACGGTGCCGCCGATGCGGGCGACGCCTTCAGCTGCTGCGGCGAGGTTCTTGACCGCGAGTTCGTCCTGCTCTTCAGGGGTGAACTCGTCCTGGCGGTTGCCGTAGAGGGCGTTGAAGGCCTTGCAGCCGAGGCGCTCACCGATGCCTGCTACGACGTCGATGTTGTCCTTGAACTCGGAGCAACGTCCCTTCCAGGAAACCAGGCCGCGGTCGCCGCCGGGCATGTTGCCAGCGTTGAAGTTCAGGCCCGTGAGCTGAACGCCGGCGTCCTTGATGGCTGTTTCAAACTCGATTGTCTCTTTGTCGGTGGGAACCGAAGTGGCGAAGGGCCACCAGAACTCGACGGCGTCAAAACCGGCTGCCTTCGCGGCGGCGGGGCGCTCGAGCAAGGGCAGCTCCGTCAGGAGGATGGAGCAGTTCACTGTGTACGTCATCGTAGGTCCTTCCGAGGAGGGGCTTGGATCTATCTTCCGTGGTTTGGCTGCTGCCTTGGTGTTTGGCTTCAGTTTCCGCTTTGTGGAATTTAGATTCTGCTTTATGAAAAGTTTAGGCAAGGTGAGGGTGTGAGTCAAGGGGGTGGGTGGGGAGGTGGGGGTTTGGGATACCAACGAACCGCGCTTATACGATCCGACCTTGGGTGCGAACCTGTGCCCGAGCTCCCTACGCCGCAGGAGGTGGCCCCGCCGCATTCTTCGGGGGGTGGGGGAAGTAGCGGCGCCTAGACAACGACATCGAAGATAAGTCAACTATTGTGGAGGTCATGTGTGATTAGACCTGCTAGTCCGGCGGGTTTGGACTGAAAGGGCTCGTCTGACTGTGTGGATATCTCGTATGCGGGTAACAGGTGGCTTCCTGAACGGTCTCGACGTCACATTCAGCGAGGGCTTGAACGTCATTATCGGAGCACGCGGCGCAGGTAAGACAACATTGCTGGAGTTGATTCGGCACGCAGTTGGGGCCAAGCATGCCGACGAGCGCCAGGCGCGAAGGCATCAGGCGTTTCTTGACGCCGTCCTTGGACTTGGGGAGATAGTGGTCGACCTTGAGACCGAGCAAGGTGGTCGCCACCTTGTTGTCGACGCTAAGGGTGGCGGTCAGAGAGCGGATCTATCAAACTCTGTTCTGGTTCTTGGGCAAAACGAACTTGAGAGCATCGCCTCTGACGCTGCGAGTCGCCTCAATCTTCTGGACCTTCGGACCGGTACTGCTGCAGATATTCCCGATCGTACGGGCGCATCCGAGCTCACCGCGGACCTGTTCCGTCTCAGGTTGGAAATCGAAACCCTGAACGAGGAGTCCACTAAACGGGATCGTCTTTTGGCGGACAAGGAGATTCTAGGAGCCCAGGAAGCCTCCATCCTGAGTGGGGGAGGCGATGAGCTGGCCGCCCGGCGTGAAGCACTACGGGCCAAGGAGCAGTTAGTTATCCGTAGTACCCGAGAACTGGAAGCATTTGGGGAGCTCCAGCAGCTTCTGCCGCGTATTGTGGCTGCCCAGGAGCAGCAGGCGGAACGATTGGCAGAGCTCCATCGGTTGACACTGCCATTGCCCGGGGTGCAGTCAGTTGTGGAAAGTATTTCGGCCGCGCAGGTGTTCTCAGAGCTGCTACTTGACGAGATTCGCCCCCTAAAATCGGCGATTCAGGACGCGGATGCCCTGACCCGCGAGGCAAACCTCAGGTTCCGGGAAGATGCCGCTCCTTTGAGAGCAAGCCTGGAAGAAGCTGAAACCGGACTTGGTCAGATAACTTCGCAGCTCAGAAATGTGGAAACCGAGTTGGATGCGCTAGTCGAGAATGACAAACGTATTGAGGCTGCAGAAGTGAGATATGACGAAATCCGGAAGCATCGCGCAGTCATTCTAGACGAAATTGAAGCGATCGAGGAGGGACAGTATAAGATTCGTGAGGAATTGGCGCGAGCTACAACTGGTCAGATCTCCCGCAATGTAGTCATTGTCGTTGAACACCTGGCAGATGTCGGGGAATTTCGACAGGTACTTCAAGACTGTCTCAAAGGTACAGGCACAAGGGTGAATCTGATCGATACGGTCGCAGAGAGCATCCTGCCACGCCAATTGCTTGAAATCGTGGAGACTTGTGACAGTGATGGGCTGGCTGTGGCAGCCGGTATACCCGTAGAGCGAGCAGAACGACTTATTCAGAACTTGAGCCGCGAAGACACGCTGCGCAGTTTGACCGAGGTCTCCTTGCAGGATCGGGTTGACTTTCGCTTGCGCGATGGGTCCGTCGAAAAAAGTGTTGACACTCTGTCGACTGGGCAGAAGTGTTCTGTCACTCTTCCTGTGATCCTTTCTGAGCAGCACCGAACACTAATTCTTGATCAGCCGGAAGACCATCTCGATAATGCCTACCTGGTTGAGCATGTTGTCGATGGAATAACTCGCCGTTCAAATGCTCAAACCATCATTGCAACACACAATGCCAACATTCCGGTCCTCGGATCCGCGGATACTGTTGTTGTCCTTGCCAGTGATGGAAAGACTGGTGAAGTGGTCTCGTCTGGAAAGTTCGATGATGATTCTGTCGTCGACTGGATCACGGGTCTGATGGAGGGTGGTCGGGAGGCATTTGCCCGTCGCTCAGAGTTTTATGCAACACATGGGGAAAGCTCATAACGATGGATGCTTCCAAGCTTGAGGCGCTCAAATCCAAAGCGCCGAATGAACGCGCAAAGGTTGCAAATTGGCTTCAGCAGCATCCATATGAGATCCCAACTCCGGACTTGATGCGCGCCCTCCAATTTGAGACGGTTCCACAGATCCGCAGGGCTTTGAATAATGTTCTAGAGGCGCGACAAAGGCGCCGGGAAGACTCCAAGCCCTCCAAACCTGAATCCTCTATGATGCCGGTGGTAGAGCCAAGCTTAGACATCGCTGCATTGATTCGACATGAGCTGTCGCCAGCAATCGGATGGATCCGCCTCGCCGGTGACAAAGAAATAGGTGAATTCGAGAAGAGTGAGACCGACAGGGCCGTAAAGAAGTTGCAACGAAGGATAGACGGGCTCATTGCGCTGATAAAGCAGGCGGGTGATTTGAATCTTCAGCGGATATGCCTGGTCGATGCGCTGGTCGAATGTTGGCCAGATCCTGCAAGTCGGCCCCGTGTGCGCCCAGAAATCGATCCGCAGAGGAATGAGATCTCTACCGACTCAAGCCTGTTTACGTTGCTTATGTCCAATATCTACCAAAATGCCATCGATGCATCCCGTGAGAGTGAGGGTTCTCCCAGCGTGGATGTGTCATGGGGTGTCACCAGTGAACGCTTTTGGGTTCGTATTTCTAACCCATTTGTTGGCGCAAAATTTACATTGGCTGATATATTGCAGGTTGGTGTTTCCACGAAGGCTGCTCATCAGGGTCATGGAGTTGCTCTGATTGTGACCGTCGCCAGCCGTCTGGATTTAGATTTTGATATATTTGGGAGTAGTGGTCTTGCTGCGGCCACCCTAAGCGGAAAGATTTCAGTTGTCTGAGCATATTGCGGTACTCGTTGAGGATGATCCCGAGCAGATGAAGATTTCAGCAGCAATTATCGCGGAACAGGGTTTTAGAGTCATTCCGTTTGATGCTGTCGAAGCTGCACTCTCATATCTTGAGAGTAGTTCGGATTTCATCGATCTATTCGTTCTAGATCGTCGGTTGCCGATGCGTATAGGCGAGCAGGCTGCCGATGAGTTGGGTGATGCTCTCCTGTCTGAAGTACGAAGTTCATATTCGGATGCAAGGGTTATCGTCTTTACTGGATATACTAGTGATGGCCTATTTCAAGATGCTATGAAAGGCAGTGGGCAATTCCCTATTCGCAGTTCCAATCCTGTCGACAGAATCTCTGTTCTTAGGAAGGATCAGTCGATTGAGTTCCGCAGACTTGTAGCAGAATTCGGAAGGTTGTTACAGGAACTAGATGATATTGAGATTTCCGAAGACACAAACAATCGCGACATATCCGTTAGAGACCAACGCCTTCTTCGCCGCGTAGCTTATGAGTTCGATGCAGTATCTTTGCGTCCCACATCGTTGACCGGAGGGTTGACCGGAGCTCAGGTATGGAGTTGCGAGATTCATCAGGATCAAGGGCACGTCGCAAATGTCGTTGTTAAGCGAGCGGAAAAGTTGCCATCGCTTGCTGGACTACAAGATCTGCTGCCCTTAAGTACTGCTGCGACTACTCGCGCCAGTGTGGCGGGACTCATCGGGGGAGGGCATGTATCGATTTTGCGTCTTGCGGGAGCTAATGCTCGCTCCCTTTCCCGTCACATGGCAGAGGATATCGAGTCTTCATCTGACTTTGTGGGTCAGGTCTCAGAAGCACTGGATCGGGTTCAGGAACGTGTTGAAACTGTCACGTTGGAGGCCCTCATTTCGCCCATGTTGAGCTGGGAAAAGTTGGATGCGTTGCTTAGGTCCCATGATGTTCCTAGACCGTCTCCAAGCATGCGCATCAGTACTAAGATCGGCATGCGACACGGGGATCTTCATGTAGCTAACATCATGATTGCCGGCAGTGAAGCTGTCTTGATCGACTTCGATAGTAACTGTTTCGGATCTGCCCTCTTGGACCCGGTCACGCTTTTTCTTTCGACGTTAGTTCATCCGGATTCACCTCTGCGAGGAGCGGGTTGGCCGGATGCCACCGAAATCGAAGCAAACCTAGGGACGGACAGGTTTGGTGTAACACACGCAGGCTCTCCATTTTTTGGGGCTACGCGGCAATGGATAAGCTCTCGTCGGTCGAATCAACGTGAGTTTTGGGGCGTCGTGCTTGGCTTTTGCGCTCGACAGCTGCGTTATCCGGACGTTGTAGCCGATTCCGATGTTCTCAATAGAACACTGGTCATTGTGAGGAAAGCTTCAGCTATCTTGAGGAATTCCTGACGACTTGGAGACCGGTCGTCTCTGCTCGCGGAAGGACAATCTAATGGCTCGAGCGACAGTTCAAGATGTCGCCAGGACGGCGGGTGTGTCCGTGGGGACGGTTTCGCGCGTCTTGAACGGGAGTTCGGCTGTAAGCGAGGCGGCCAAGGAGAAGGTCAATGCGGCCATTCGCCAGCTCAGCTACCGGCCTCTCGCCTCGGCAAGAGACCTCCGCCGCGACCGGACCATGCGCGTTTTGGCCTTGGCTAAGAACCTGGACTCCCTCGTGATCAGCGAAGTCTTCCGAGGCGTCGGGGACGCTGCTGCGGATTCGGGCTACGTCAGCCTCATCGCGGCCACCGACGGGGATTTGGATCGCGAACAGCAGCTCGTGGACATGCTGCGCAACGGCTCTGTGGACGGGCTGGTGATTTTTTCGCCAACAATGTCGGACGACGACGTTAACACAGTCGCCGAGCAGATGAGCGTGGTCCAGGTGTGTGAAATCGTCGACGCCGAAGCAGCATTCGGAGTGTCCATCGATGACCGCCAAGCCGCCTACGACATCACCAAGCACTTGATCTACACCGGCGCCAAGAAGCTGGCTATGCTCGCCCACCGAGGGGCCCGCTCAGGCAGGCTCCGTGAGGAGGGCTTCCGTCAGGCGCTTGAAGAGGCGGGCTTGGAGTCGGACCGGATCCTGTTCGGCGATGGCAACTTCGGCTTCCACGCCGGCCGCACGCTCGCCAAAAAACTTCTCAAAGCAAAAGACCTTCCTGACGCAATCTTCTGCGGAACGGATGTCGTCGCCGCCGGGTGCGTTCGGGAACTCACGGATGCCGGAATCCGAGTTCCACAGGACATCGCCGTGGCAGGTTTTGACGACTCAGCCCAAGCGGAAATGTGCGTCCCGGAGCTGACCACAGTCCGCCAGCCAGCCTACGATATGGGCCGCGTTGCCTTCGCTGAGCTCTTGGAACGGATGACCGTCGAGGGCTCACATCGCAAGGGAAGAACCTTCCTCCCGCACGAACTCGTCATCCGAGACTCCACGAAATAAAGAGGGTTGACAGCCCTCCGTGGTCCCTGTCACACTACTTTGGAATCGATTCCACGGCCGCAAGGCCGATTCTTTTGAACACATTTGGAATCGATTCCACGAATCACAGGAACCACCGGCAAAGAAGCCACCCTCAGCACGCGGGACAGCCCAAACGCGCGCTGAACTCCATCGCCCACAGCCACCAAAGGAGCCACTTGTGGACTTGAACCGACCTGCTTCCCCGCTCCAGAGCCAGAACAAAGCAACGCCCCGCAACCGAAAAGCACTGGCCGCAGCAGCAATAGCCGCAGCCCTCCTCCTCAGCGCGTGCGGCGGGGGAGCCGCACCCCAAGGTGCCGAGCAAGCGGCAGCTGCCGATCCGGCGTCGGGCGCTAATGCCAGCGGTGCCGTGAACATCTGCGGCGTCAAGGACGCAAGCGGCATCTACAAGGGCACGGCGGAAGCGTTCACCAAGGCGAACGGCAAGGTCACGGCCAAGTACACCGAGATCGGCGCCACCACGGACGAGGCCCGCACGCAGATCGTGCAGCGGCTCGAAGGCAAGTCCACAGAGTGCGACCTCTTCCTCACGGACGTCATCTGGACCTCCGAGTTCGCCTCCCAGGGCTGGCTGCTGGACCAGACCAAGCTGGTTGAAGCCAACAAGGATCGGCTCATTCCCTCCACTGTGGAAACCACCAAGTACCAGGACAAGTACTGGGCCTCGCCGTTCTTCACCAACGCCGGACTGATCTACTACCAGAAGGACAAAGTAGCCAAGCCAGAGACCTGGCAGCAGCTCTACGCGGAAGCCGCCAAGGCTCCCGGCAACGGGTACGTCTACCAGGGCAAGCAGTACGAGGGCCTCACGGTGAATTTCCTCGAAATGCTCTACAGCGCAGGCGGCGAAGTCCTGGACGACCAGGGCAACGTCACCATCGACTCCAAGGAAACCCGCGACGTCCTCAACTTCATGAGCGACGGCCTTAAGAACGGCTCAGCCGACCGCGCCGTCCTCACCTACAACGAGGACCCGGCCCGCCTCGCTTACGAGTCCGGCAACTTCGGATACCAGCGCAACTGGCCGCACGTGTACCGCCTGCTGAACGCGACGCCGCTCGCGTCCAGCTTCGCCGTCGCACCGCTGCCGGCATGGGAAGGCGGCAAGGCCTCCGGCGTGCTCGGCGGCTGGAACCTCGCAATCTCGGCCCACTCCACCAACCAGGCCGGGGCTGTCGCGTTCATCGACTTCGCCACCACCCCGGAGTGGCAGAAGCACGTGGCCATGGACTACTCCCAGGCACCGGTGAACGAGGCCGCCTACTCGGACCCGGCGGTTCTCCAGAAGATGCCGTTCGCCACGGAACTCCTCGCTTCGGTGAAGGGTGCCAAGCCGCGCCCGATCTCGCCGGTCTACCCGCAGATCAGCCAGGCGATCTACAAGAACGTCTACGCAGTCCTGTCTGGCACCGCCTCCACAGAGGACGCCGTGAAGAAGATGGACGAGGAAATCACCGCAGCCAAGGCGAGCTTCTAAGTCATGGCCATCAGAACACTCCACGCGCCGGCAAAAACAAGCGGCCGCGACCGCGCCGAACGCAAGCTCGCCTTCCGCATGACCGCCCCATCGCTGGTGATCATGGCGCTGGTTGCGGCTGTTCCCATCGGCTACGCCATCTGGCTTTCTCTGAACCAGTACAGCGTCCGCACCGCCGGCCTGTCCCGTTTTGTCGGCTTGGAGAACTACATCAACGCTCTCGCAAGCCACGAGTGGTGGGCCGCGTTCGGGCAGACGTTCATCTTCGCCGCCTTCTCGGTCAGCTTGGAACTCGTCCTGGGCACGGCCATGGCGCTCCTGCTCAACCTCGCGTTCAAGGGCCGCGCCGTCCTGCGCACCGTGGTTCTGCTGCCGTACGCGATCATCACCGTGGTCAGCGCCATCACCTGGCAAACGATGTTCCAGCCCAACATGGGCCTGGTCACCAACGTCCTCTCCGCACTGGGGCTGCCCGGCGGCGACGTGGTCTGGCTCGGTGAGCACGGTTACGCGATGGCCGTGATCGTCATGGCCGACGTCTGGAAGACCACCCCGTTCGCGGCGCTCATTATCCTGGCCGGCCTGCAGGTCATCTCCGCCGAAACGTACGAAGCCGCGGAACTCGACGGCGCCAGCAAATGGCAGACCTTCGTGAACATCACCCTGCCGCTGTTGCGTCCGGCGATCGTCCTCGCCGCGATCTTCCGCACCATGGACGCCCTACGCGTCTTCGACCTGCCGTTCGTCCTCACCCGCGGCGCCAACGGCACCGAATCCATGTCCATGCTCGCCTACACACAACTGCGCGAAAACCGGCTGGTGGGCGAAGGATCGGCGCTGTCCATCCTGACCTTCCTCACCGTCATGGTGGTCTCGGTCATCTACGTCCGCTTCGCCGGCGGCAACATCCGCGACGTCGCGAAGGAGGAACAATGAGCACGCTGATTGCAGAACGCCCGACGGCGGAACTCGCCACGCGCCCCAAGGCGCCAAAGCGTCGCTTGCGTGGGGAATCGAAACTGCATCCCCTGGTGTGGGTGTTCGTGGTGGCCGTCATGGCTTTCTCGCTCATCCCGTTCTACTGGCTGGTCAACACCTCCCTTAAGAAGGGCGCGAGCCTGTCCCAAGGCGAGCTCTTCCCGAGCCAGCCGACCCTTGAGAACTACCTGGTGGTTTTCCAGAACCCCGAGTTTCTCCTGGCCTTGCGCAATTCGGTGATTATCGCCGTCGTGACTACAACCGTGGCGCTGGTGTTCGCGTCCTTCGCCGCGTACGCGCTGGCCAGGCTGAAGATGCGCCGCAAGGCGATGATCCTGACGCTCATCCTCTCGGTCACGACGTTCCCGGCCATCGCCATCGCGGCCCCGATGTTCTCCATCTGGCGCGAGATCGGCCTGTACGACACCTTGCTGGGCCTCATCATCCCGAAGCTGACGTTCGCGTTGCCGCTGGCGATCTACACGCTGACATCGTTCTTCAAGGAGATCCCGCGTGAGCTGGAGGAATCCGCGTACATGGATGGCGCCACACCGTTTGTCGCCTTCCGCAAGGTCATCCTTCCTCTGGCGGTCCCTGGCCTGGCGACGACAGCGATCCTGGTGTTCATCTCGGTCTGGAACGAATTCCTCCTGGCCGTCACGTTGACCACCTCGCCCGAAGCCCGCCCTGTGCCGGTCGCGATTGCGTTCTTCAGCGGCACCAGCGAGTTCGACCAACCCCTCGGCACCATCAGCGCGGCATCGGTGATCATCACCGTCCCGCTCGTCATCCTGGTGCTCCTTTGCCAGAAGCGCATTGTGTCCGGCATGACCGCGGGCGCGGTCAAGGGCTAACCCCACTTTCAGCCATCCCAAGTAACCACAGAAAGAACAGGAACAACGTGAGCATTCAGCAGCAGGCCCCGTCCGCAACCCTCAAGGTGGGAGTTGTGGGCATCGGTTGGGCCGGCCAGCAGCACCTCAAGGCGTACAGCACCATCGACGGCGTCGAGATCGTCGCCGTCGCCGGAATGGAAGCTGACCTTCTTGCCCAGATGAAGGAGGAGTACAGCATTCCCCACACCTTCGCCCGCTGGGAAGACATGATCGAGCTTGAAGGCCTCGACGCCGTCAGCGTCGCCGTGCCAACGTTCCTGCACGCCCCTATCGCGATTGCTTCGCTCGAGCGGGGACTGCACGTGCTGAGCGAAAAGCCGTTGGCGCGCAACGCCGTCGAGGGTCAACAGATGGTGGACGCCGCCCGCAAGGCTGGCCGCGTCCTTGACGTTGCGTTCAACCACCGCCGCCGCGGCGACATCCAGGCGCTCAAGGAAGTAATCGACGCCGGGACGCTGGGTCGCCCGTACTACGCCAAGGCGTCTTGGCTCCGACGCCAAGGAATTCCGATGCTGGGCAGCTGGTTCACCAACCCCGAACTCGCCGGCGGCGGGCCGCTTGCTGACATCGGCGTGCACGTCCTCGACTACTCGCTGCACCTCCTCGGTGAGCCCAAGGTGCTGGCCGTCTCGGCGTCGACCCATTCCGAACTCGGCCCGCGCGGCCTCGGCGGCAACGCGAGGTACACGGCGTCGAACTCCAGCCACAAGTTTGAAGTGGAAGACTTCGCCTCCGCGTTCATCCGGCTGGAAGGCGGCGGAACCCTGATCCTGGAAGCCGGTTGGGCCACGTACCGCGACGAGCGGGACCTTATGGACTTCACCGTTTACGGGACCGACGGCGGCGCGGACTTGCGCTCGGTCGGCGCCTCCGAGAACCCGGTGGCGGACGTCCACGTCTTCACCGAGAAGGACGGCGAAAACGCGGACTTCGAAGTGGTGGCCGAACCCGGGCGAGCCCACCAGGCGGTCGTCGACGACTTCATTGCCGCCGTCCGCGGCGGCGAGACCGTGTGGGGAAGCCACGACGGTTCGCTCGCCCTCAGCCGGGCCCTAGTGCTTGATGCCTGCTACAAATCCGCCCTTGAACAACGTGAAGTGGTGCTCTGAAATGTCTGATTCGAAATTGAAGATTGTCGTCTGGAACGAAGCTGTCCACGAGGCCCGTAACGAGCCCGCAACCATCGGCGAGATGTACCCGGAAGGAATCCACGGCGCTATCGCCGCCGGACTGCGCGGCTTCTACCCGGACTCCGAAATCACGACGGCGACACTCGCCGATCCCGAACACGGCCTCTCTGAAGAGGTGCTGGAGCAGACCGACGTGCTGCTCTGGTGGGGGCACATCGCCCATGGGGAAGTCGCGGAGGAAGTGGTGGAGCGCGTGCAGCGGCATGTGCTCGGCGGAATGGGACTGGTGGTGCTGCACTCCGGGCACTTCGCGAAGATCTTCACTCGATTGCTGGGGACCACGTGCTCGCTGAAATGGCGCAACGAGGGTGAACGCGAACTCGTGTGGACGGTCAAGCCGTCACACCCCATCGCAGCCGGCATTGAGAGCCCGATTGTGATTCCGCAGCAGGAGATGTACGGCGAACTGTTCGACATTCCTGAGCCCGACGACCTGATCTTCATCAGCTCGTTTACCGGGGGAGAGGTGTTCCGCTCCGGCGTGACGTTCTCGCGCGGCAAGGGCCGGATCTTCTACTTCAGCCCCGGCGACCAGGAATACCCGGTGTACCACCAGCCGCAGATCCAGAAGGTCATCGCCAACGGGGTCGGTTGGGTGGCGCAACCGGGCATGTTCCGGGAGGCGCCGGAGGTCTCCAACCCTGCGCGGGACTGGTTCGAGGCTTAAAGACGATGAACACTCCTCTTCCTGGTGGCCGTCCGTTGGGCGTGGCTGCCATCGGTTACGCCTTCATGGGGAAGGCCCACTCGACCGCGTGGCGGAACGTGGCCAGCTTCTTCGACGTCCCGGCCGTCGAGCAGAAAGTGCTGGTTGGCCGGGATGCCTTGGCGGTGAGCGAGGCCGCTGCCAAGTATGGCTGGGCCGAGTCAGCCACGGACTGGCGTTCCGTGATTGCGCGGGACGACATCGACATTGTGGACATCTGCGCACCGGGCTGGATGCACGCGGAGATCGCTCTGGAAGCTCTGGCTGCCGGGAAGCATGTGCTCGTGGAGAAGCCGTTGGCCAACACGCTGGGAGAGGCCGAGCTGATGGCTTCCGCGGCGGCTTCGGCTCGCGAACAGGGCGTGCAGTCGATGGTCGGGTTCAACTACCGCCGCGTCCCGGCACTCGCATTGGCCCGCGAACTGATTGCCGAAGGGCGTCTTGGAACCGTGCGGCACGTCCGTGCCGCCTACCTGCAGGACTGGCTTTCCGACGTCGAAGCCCCCATGAGTTGGCGGCTCCGCAAGGAGACCGCCGGCTCCGGCGCGCTTGGCGACATTGCTTCCCATGCCATTGACCAGGTCCAGCACCTCACCGGGCAGAACGTCACGGAGGTGACGGGCACGTTGCGGACCTTTGTTGCCGAACGGCCCGGTCCGTCGGGGCTGGAGAAAGTGACAGTGGACGACGCCGCGTGGGCCACTTTGGGGCTGACCGGCGGCGTAAGCGCCTCGGTGGAAGCGTCACGGGTGGCTACCGGACAGAAGAACTCGCTGAAGATTGAGATTTACGGGTCGCTGGGCTCGCTGACTTTCGACTTGGAGAACCTGAATGAGCTCGGCTTCCTGGACGCTACGCTTCCCGTGCGCGAGCAGGGGTTCCGGCGGATCCTGGTGAACGAGCCCGGGCATCCGTACGTTAAGGCGTGGTGGCCTCAAGGACATGTTCTTGGGTGGGAACACACCTTCACGCACCAGGTGCGCGACTTCCTGCTTGCCGTTCGCTCCGGCGAGGCGCCGTCGCCGTCGTTCGATGACGGGCTGCAGGTCCAGCGGGTGCTGGCCGCCGTCGAGGAGTCGGCGCGGAACAGGAGCATGGTGACAGAGGTGGAAGAGGCGCTTTCACGGACGACTATCTTAAGGTCCGTTGCACCAGTAGATGGATTTCCCGAGTTGGCGGACACTGGATCTACGTGACGAGAGGACCCCGACGTCACAACAACATCGCCCTTTGTTTGCAACCTGCTAATCCTTAGACCACCATCCGTTGACCAGGCAGGTGCTTCGAATTCCCCGGGTACGCTGCCGATGATTTCGATTCTTCTAACGCGACAACGACATTGCGTCGGCTGCCGTGACTACGGGATTGGTTCCGCTCCAGTCTCCGGATATCAGATCAACAGTCGTGGCCAGAAGGTGGCTCGGATGTGAAAGGAGGCGCTCATTGCCGCTAGAGGCCTACGCTTCTTTGCGAGCCCTGCGGCGCGAGGATATCCCAGCATCGATTGCCAAGGCGGCTGCTGCTACAACGAGCCCGACACCTAGCGAGGGTAAAACGCCGAGGATCGGCCACATGATGGCGAAAGAGATGAATCCAGCCAGAAACACGATTAGAGTGCGGCGCATTTGAGGAGTCACTTTCATAAGGTGACGCTACCACGGCAATTCTGCCGTGGTAGCGCCTTAGCGGGAATGGATCAACTGTTTGCGGCACCGATGACGCCACTGACAAAGGCCCAGAACGCGCCCGCCGCCATCGTGCAGTAGAACGAGTTATCTGAGCACCATTGGTTCAGGTCGAGCTCTGTGCGAGGGGGCTGGTCAGCAATCAGTTGAACCATATTGACTGATCCCACGTTATAGCCGTCCCGGTAGCCGGTGAGGGTACCGCTACAAGCGTAGGGATCGTGGCCGTTCCAAACCGTTGTTCCCCAACTGCTTGCACAAAAGTAGTCGACGCCCCCAGTTGCGTTTGCTGGCGCAATGGCAAGTGGTGTTACTACCGCGCTGACTGCCAGGGCGGCCCCCAAGAGTGTAATTCGAAGCTTGGTGTGCCGCTTTTTCTGGGCTGGCGTCGCGTCATTGACTAGTACATCAGACTGCATAATTCCCCAGATCCGGAATGGCTAAATGGCCCATTCCTCTTCGTCGGTCAAGACCGAGTTGCCTTGATTCGACGAACCTAAATGGGACTTGACTTTGATCTACAACGTCCCGAGAGGTACCTTTCGGTCATGGTTAGCTGGGGGCAGGCCGGAGAGCGGAGTGGCATTCGGCGCGCATTGGTTGTGTTTGCGGTTTTGGCTGTCCTAAAGAAGGGCCCAGCTCATGCATATGAAATGACACAAAAACTGCGAGCGGTGCACGAATTGCTGGCATGCGAAAGCGATCTATATGGACTGTTGAACAGACTCACCGGTCAAGGACTGTTGCAGTACAGGTGGGAACTCTCACCCAGCGGTCCACCTCGAAAACGTTACGAATTGACGGCGGCAGGGTATGACGCCTTGGAGCAACGACACTCAACTTGGAAAGAGTTGCGCGCAGCTCTACTTCAACTACTGGAGACGGGACCTGGGGACTGCAGCTCTTTGGGATTGCAAGCCAATAGACGGAATCAGGTTCAGAACCGGCCGAATCTGCACCGCGGAGACTAAGCTACGTGCCCACCCGCCGCCAACCCCGCACCCACAGCCGCAACAAACGCATCCGTCTCAGCCGAACGACGGCTCTTTAACCACAGCGCAGACGTCCGCCAAGCCAAGGGATCCCCAACCAGCGGCCGCCACACAATGCCTAAAGGCAGCGGCGTCCACGGCTCCTCGTTGAAGTGCACGCCACGACCGGCCAAGACCAGCCCGTGAGTGAAGTGCTGGTTCCGGGCATGGACAATGGCCGCAGGTAAATATCCGGCATCCCGGCACGTGTGCAGGAATGAGTCGTAGAGGGTAGGCGCCATGTGGCGCGGGAAGATGATCAAGGGGCTTCCGGCCAGGTCACCCAGCCGTACAGAACCAAGAGAAGCCAGCGGATGTGAAGCATTCAGCACCACGCCCAGCGCCCGCGAGAACACCGGCCCCGACTCAAAACCCACGCTGCTCAAAGGGTGACGGACCACCGCAACGTCCAGTTCGCCGTCGCGCAATCGCTCAACCTGCTCCACTGTGGTGAGCTCGTGGAGGTCCAACAGCACGTCCGGCGCAGAGGCAGCAAAAGCAGACACCATCGTGGACAGCGCAACCGGGTTCGTGTCCGGCGGCACAGCCACCTGCAGCACCCCGGAAGCCCCAGGTCGGATTCGGCGCATCGACTCCTGCGCCATGGCCACATGGTCCAGCACCCCACGGGCGTGCTCCAAGAGCAAAGCTCCGGCTTCGGACAACTCCACACCCGTCCGCCGCCGGTGGAACAACTGAACCCCGAGCTCCTTCTCCAGGTCCTTGATCCGCTGCGAAAGAGGCGGCTGAGCCATGTGCAATCGCTGTGCCGCGCGGCCGAAGTGCAGCTCCTCGGAGAGCACCACAAAGTACTTCAAATGGTGGAGGTCCATCGCCGCACCATATCAGTTTGGTATCAAGACGAGTAGATATTGATGTTAGACGCGTCACAATTGCCAGTGGTCAGATGGGACAACACCAAAGGCAAACCAAAGGAAACATCGTGTCCCAGGAAGTACTCTTCGAACAGAACGGCCCCGTCGCCACCATCACGCTCAACCGCCCGGACAAGCTCAACGCCTGGACCAAATCCATGCGGGATGAACTCATCGCCCACCTCGAAGGACTCAAGGGCAGCGACGAAGTCCGCGCCGTCATCCTCACGGGAACAGGCCGCGCCTTCTGCGCCGGGCAGGACCTCGCCGAAACCGCCGGCATGGACCCTGACGATCACGCCTCCGCCGAGGCCTGGATCGACGGCTTCGACCGCCTCTACCGCGCCGTCCGCAACCTCGACCAGATCACCATCGCCGCGGTCAACGGCGTCGCCGCCGGCTCCGGTTTCCAGTACTCGCTCCTCGCGGACCTCCGCGTCGGTGACTCGCAGATCCGCATGGGCCAGCCCGAAGTCCTCTCCGGCATCCCCAGCATCACCGGAATCTGGGCCATGTGGAGCATCCTGGGCAAGTCCAAAACGTCCCAGTTCGTCCTCACCGGCGAACTGGTCGACGCGCAAGAGGCTCAGCGTCTCGGCCTCCTCAACTACCTGGCGGACGACGGCGGCACGCTGGCTTACGCTCAGGAACTCGCCTCGCGCTTGAGCCTGCTTCCTCCGGGTGCGGTTCGCTTGACCAAGAACCGCCTGCGGAGCCTGGAAGACGACGACCTCACCGACGCCATGGCAGAAGCCAAACGCGTGCACCGCGAGGCATACGGCACCGGTGAACCGCAGCGCGAAATGGCCCGCTTCCTCGCCGGCCGCCGCTGAACACCTGAATCGCTGAAGGGAGGAGACAACACCATGAAAACCGCAACCCAAGACCGCTACGCCGAGCTGCGCGACAGCCACCGCTGGGAGGTGCCGGAGCTCTACAACATGGCCGTCGACGTCGCCGACCACCACCCAAGGGACAAGCGGGCACTCATCCTGGAGTCCGCCGTCGAAGGTCAACGCGAGGTGAGCTGGGGCGAAATCCAGGACCGTTCCCGCCAGATCGCGGTGACCCTGCAAAAGGCCGGCATCAAGAAGGGCGACCGGGTCGCCGTTCTCCTGCCGCAGCGGTCCGACACCCCCGCCGCGTACCTCGGAGTGCTGCGGACGGGCGCCATCCTGGTGACGATGTCATTGCTCTGGGCCGCGGAGCCGATCCGTTTCCGGCTCGAAGACAGCGGAGCGTCGGTGATCATCGCCGAAGACAATGCGCGGCACCTGTTCGAGGACTTCGAAGGTACGTTCATCGACATCGACAGCCCGGAAATCACAGAAGCACCAAAAGAATTCAAGGACGTCGAGACTAAAGCCGACGACCCCGCCCTCATCTTCTACACCTCGGGGACCACCGGCCGGGCGAAGGGGATTGTCCACGCGCACCGCACGCTCCTGGGCCACAACGAGTTCGAGTATTGCCACCAGCTCGGCGACGGTGATGTGTTCTACGGTGCGGGGGACTGGGCGTGGTCGCTCGCTAAGCTGATGGGCCCACTGCGGCTCGGTGCCACCCATCTGGTCTTCCGGCCCGAAGGCGGCTTTGATCCCGCAGCCCTGCTGGACAGCATGAGCCGCCACCGCGTCACCAGCGCGCTGGTCAACCCGACATTCCTGCGCAAGATGCGTGAAGACGTGCCCGACGCCGGTACTCGCTTCCCGCTCTCGCTGCGGACGGTTTGTTCGTCCAACGAGCCGCTGACACCAGACCTGATCACGTGGTTCGAAGCGCAGTACGGCGTGACGCTGCTGGACTACTACGGCTCCACAGAGTCGTACCCGCTGCTGGGCAACTACCCGGACGTGCCGGTGAAGCCTGGGTCCATGGGCCGTCCACTTCCTGGATGGGATGTCCGTTTGCTGGACGAAAACGAGCAGGAGGTGTCCTCGGGCGAGACCGGTGAGGTGTGCCTCCGCGCCCGATCCAACCCGCAGTTCCCCCTGGGATACTGGAACATGCCGGACGCCTCGGCCTCCGCGTTCGGCGGCGGTTGGTACCACACCAAGGACCAGGCC
This sequence comes from Paenarthrobacter sp. CAP02, assembly GCF_040137855.1. NCBI lineage: Bacteria > Bacillati > Actinomycetota > Actinomycetes > Micrococcales > Micrococcaceae > Paenarthrobacter > Paenarthrobacter sp. CAP02. The sequence continues at coordinate 93,479 of NZ_JBEEII010000009.1, forward strand.
TACGCGGATGAGGACGGCTATTTCTGGTTCCTGGGGAGGACCGACGACGTCATCAAAACGTCCGGCTACCGGGTTGGGCCGTACGAGCTGGAGGCAGTAATCCGCGAGCTTGACGCAGTGAAGGACGTGTCCGTAACAGGCGTGCCCGACGAACTCCGCGGCCAGTCCATCAAGGCCTGGATCGAACTCATGCCTGGTCACGCCGGGGGAGCGGAACTGAGCGAAACCATCGTGGCGCACGTCAAGGAGAACTTCTCCCGGTTCGCGTACCCGCGGTTCATCGAATACGTCTCCGCGTTGCCGAAATCGGCCACGGGCAAAGTCCAGCGCGCCCAACTCCGCGCACTCCCGCACAATCTCCGTGAAGGACAGTCATCATGAATACTGTGACCCAAAATTCCGCCGCCGAAACCGAGGCGTCCCCGCGCCGGAGCCTCAAGCGCGTTGCCGCGGCAGCCGCCGTCGGAAATTTCGTCGAATGGTTCGACTCCGCGGCCTATGCGGTCATGTCCGTCACTATCGCGAAGCTCTTCTTCCCGGATTACAGCACGACGGCGTCACTTCTGGCCGTGTGGGCGATCTTCGCCGGCGGCTTCATCGCCAGGCCGCTCGGGGCAGCTTTCTTTGGACGCTACGGCGACCGGATCGGCCGGAACAAGATGCTCGGGTTGTGCGTCTTGATCATGAGTGCGGCAACGTTCTGCATCGGTATCCTGCCGACGTTCGCGGTGATCGGCGTGTGGGCGCCGATCCTGCTGTTCGTCTTCCGTGCGGTGCAGGGCTTCACAACGGGCGGCGAGTACACAGGGTCCTCAGCCTTCATTGTCGAATATGCTCCGGAAGGTAAGCGGGCCACCTACGCCAGCATCATCCCGGCGACTGTTGGGCTGGCCTCGGTTGCCGGTGCGTTGCTGGGTGCTGCAATTACCGCGACGTTGAGCACTGCAGACCTTCAAGCTTGGGGCTGGCGGATCCCGTTCCTGCTCGCGGCACCGCTGGGACTCATTGGCCTGTACATCCGGTCCAGGGTTGACGACACCCCTGTGTTCCGCGGCCTGGAAAATAAGGGTGAAGTGGCTAAGCGGCCTTTGGGTGATGCCATTCGGATGTGTTCGCGCCAGATCTTCACCCTCTTCGGCTACAGCATTACCAACGCGATCGCTTATTACCTGATGAGCAGCTACATGATTGCGTACATGACCTCAAGCCTTGGATACTCCTCGGCTGAATCCATGATCACGAGCGTGATCACGATGCTGGTGTACACCGCCGTCTGCCCGTTGGCCGCCAGGGCAAGCGACCGTTATGGACGCAAGCGGATGCTGCTGGTGGCCTGTGTTGGCTTCGTCGTGATGACCATTCCAGCGTTCTCCATCATGCCGCTGGGTCTCGGTTTCGCGATCCTGGGAACCAGTGTCCTGGGTGCGTTGGTGGCCGTGATCGGTACGTCGAACGTGCCGGCACTGGTGGAGATGTTCCCGTCATCGGTCCGGGCTTCGGGCTCTGCCATTGGCTACACGCTGGCCTACGTGCTCTTCGGCGGAACAGCTCCGTTCGTTGCTACCGGCTTGGTAGCTGGCTTTGGAACCCCGCTGGCTCCGGCCTTCTACCTGATGGGCATGGCTCTGGTGTCAGCAGTAGTCGTGGTCCTGTTCTTCCGCGAGACGAAGGACCTCTCGCTGTCGCGGACCACGGTTCTGTAAGGGTTCAAAACGAAGCCCCGACGAGTCAGTTTTATGCAGGCTCGCTGGGGCTTCGTTGCGTCCGGCTGCAGTCTGCTGGTTGGCTAGGCGGCATGGAACAACGCTTTGTGCGCTACCAGTCGACTACGCCTGATCCCAAGGGCCGATACCTTGGGATCTTCGCCATGGCGAACAGACTGGCGAAGGAAGGCCGTCTCAGCCCCGAAGACTGGGGTCTTTGGCGCAGCGCCAACGACTTCTACGACGCTGCATACATAACGCCTGAGGCGTCAATCTATGCATCCCCGCACGCACAGGCTTGGTTCAAGCTCTCAGCTACACACCTGATAGACAGAATAGGTTTCTATTCCGATCTTCTGCGCCGGCATGGCGTCCCCTGCGACGCGTTCTATTCAGCTGATCCCGGCACGATCCTTTATGAAGACGACGTTCAAGTTGTTGCCGTTCCCTACGAATACTCATGCGGTTCCGGTAGCTCCGTCGCAATGAATTCCTCGATTCGCTCAAACACCTCGCCCTGAGCCGTCTGCGAAGCCCGCCAATCATCCGGAATCTGCAAAGAATGATCGGCCGCCGGCACCTCCAGGAATGTCCCGCAACGCTCGGACTTCCGTCCGCCGTCCCACAGCTTGTCCAGCGAACCGCCAACAAAGAGGTCCTCTTTGGACGTCGCTGCAATCGTGCTGCGGACAAGGGAATCCGTAAGCAGCGGCGTCAGCCAGATACCCGGCACGTTGTTGTTTTCTGCCCACGGAATGCTCAACGTGCTGAATGACTTGGCAACAATCAGCCTCTGGTGGGCATCCGGAGAGGAAGCGAAGGCGCTTTCGACGGCCCTGGCCATAAATGAGTGCGGGTCAGCATGAGGCGAATCATCGGGAGTCCACCGCACGGCTTGAACGTGCCAACCGAGCGATCCCAGCATTTCCCCGATCCAGAAAAGGACCGGGCCTTCTACTGGATACCCTGACCCCGGCAGCAGCACAGCGACCTTGGTTTTATCCGGCTTTTCTGTAGGGGCTTTAGCCCACGTGAATGACTCCATATGGCAGGCTACTCGACACCACCCCGCCGGAACCACCCCACCCAGCACCACCTAGATACCCTCGATTCAGCACCTAGGTACCCCTAAATTCCGGCCAAAACGGGCCTGTTCACCACCTAGTTTCGGCTTTCCACCCTGTGGCCCTCCAGCCCGCCCATAGTGTCCTTCCCAGAACGAGCCCGCGGTAAAACACGGCGGCCGCTCCAGAAGAACGTGGACAACATTGGGGTTGGGGAATTGAAGCTGAGTCAGCAACAACGCATTGCCGCCGCCACGGATCAGTGGATCACCGGCATTCCGGGTCGCATTCCGGGTCATGTCATTTTCGTAGAGAATCCCGAACACACGGACTACGCCAAGACCCTCGCCGCTGAAGGCTCCACCATCCTCGTCTGCAACGGCGACAAGGACGACCAGGACATTGTCACAGTCACAGGATCGTTCGACACCGCCGGCGAAGAACTCCTGGTGGACGGCACGCTCAGCCTTGAGATCCAGGACTACATCGCCATCCCGTTCGTGAACCTGGTGGGCGTCACGGTCGTCAGGATCACCACCAAGGAGGACTGGCAGGCCTTCTTTGACGATGCGGAGGAAGCCCGCCGCTCAGGCCACTTCGTCCCGCAACTCACCGAGGTCAACGCGGTACTGGCGGAACGGGGACTCCTGAACGGCACGCAGAAGAACAACCTGCTGATGTCCAGGCTCCACATCGCCAAGGACGGATCTGTCCTCAGCGGACCATACGGAACCAGGATCGGCAAGGTGGGTGACCACCTGGCGGATCTCAAGATACGGGCCATCATGCTCCGTCCGGAGTCGGCGGTGGCCGCTGTTTACTACCCGTGGGACATCCAGGATTCCTTGGCTGCCAAACCTTGGATACCCCGCTACTTGGCCGCCTTGGACGCGTGGAAGTTCATTCCCCGTGAGGAGCGCTCCTCCACCAAGCTGGTGGGATTTGGCACGAGCCTTTACGGTGCAGCACCCAGTGACGACCTCCCGTCACCACAGGCCCCCTTCATCCTCACCAGGGGCTCGGACCGCACCCTTTTGGATACCAAGACGGGCCGTCTCTTCAAACTCGGCCCGGATGCAGCAGCCATCATCGAGGCCGTTTCCAACCTGAGGGATGTCAAAGCTGCCGCTATCAAGGCAGCACCGCAACTCAACGTAACAGCCGAGATCGCTGAGAAATCCGCACGTGCCGTCCTGGCACGATTTGACCAGCTCGGCATCGACATCATGGGCGGCATGTGATGACCGTCGTACCCCTGCTCCCAACGCCACGCACACAGTTGCCGCTTTGGGTTCCGCTGACAACCCAGCATGATTTCGCCGCGGACAGCTTCACAGCTGTGAAGGCCGACGGCGTTCACGTCACCTTTGAGGATGGGCAGCGGAGGCTCTGTGCCAAAAGCGGTCTCTGGAACGCCAACCTGGGTTACGGCAACCAACGCATCGCCGCGAACATCAGCGCGGAACTTCAAGCTGCCTCGTACTTGCCGCTCTTTCGTTCAGCACACCGCCAAGCCATCGAGGCCTCCGCAGCACTCCTGGGACTGCCAAAACACCCCTTTCACCGCGTTGTCTTTTCAACCTCCGGAGGTGCTGCCAACGACGCCGTGATGAAGCTCGCCCGTCAGTACTTCGTCCTGGACGGGCAACCGGAGCGGAAACTCATTGTCGGACTTAAGGGCAGCTACCACGGGCTCACGTACGGGAGCCAGGCTCTCAGCGGCGACGAACTCGGTCAGGCCATGTACGCCGTGGATCAGCGGAACATCCGCCACATAGCGTTCGATGACGACGGCAAGGAACTGACCCAACTGATGAACCGCGAAGGCCACAGGATCGCAGCCGTCATTGTGGAACCGGTCCTCGGATCGGGCGCGGAAGCAGTTCCGGACGACTTCCTGCAAGAAGTCATGAAGCAAAGAAAGCAGCACGGCTTCCTCCTGGTGGCGGACGAGGTTGCCACCGGATTCGGCCGGGTGGGCGGCTGGTTCGCGTCCGATGACTGGGCGGAGCAGCCGGACGTCATCATCACATCCAAAGGCCTGACCAACGGCACCAGCGCATGCGCCGCATTGCTCATCAGCCAACGGGTCACCGAAACCTTTGACAAGAACGAGGCCGTGTTCGTCCATGGGGAGACCCAGGCAGGAACCCCGGCAACGTGCGCCGCGATCCTGGGCACCATCGATGAAATGCGGCGGCTCGACTTCAGGACCCTCAACAAAGACGTTGCACATGGGCTGGACACACTCATCGCCGAACTCCAGGACACCAAAGGCGTGGGCAACGCGTCCGGCCGCGGCTGCATGCGGGGCCTCAAACTCCTCTCCAACAACGGGCTGCCCCTGTCCGCCAACAGCGTCCTGGCGGTGGTGAAACGGATCCACCTTGCAGGCGCCATGGTGCAGCCAGGGCCCGGGCGCATACAGCTTCTTCCAGCGCTCGTGTACACCGAGGAGAACTTCGAGGAGCTCAGGGCCGCCCTCAAAGCGGGCCTCACCATGGCCCATTTCGACGGAGTGTTCGCATGATCGCCGACCACCTGTGGAAGACGCGCTGCGTAGTGCTGGACGCGGGAATGTCGCCCAAGTACATCGGTGGAATCACCCGCGGCCGGACAGGCCTGGTGGTAGACAAAGCACTGCAGCAGCACAGGGACAAACTCCTGGCCGGTGACCTCAAAGGCGTGCCGGTCCTCGAGCTCGCCGCCGCACCCGTCGCCGTTGGGACCCTCCGTACGGTGGGGACGTTCATTCGCGAGAACGGACTCCAAACCGTTGTTGGGCTGGGAGGTGGGTCGGTTCTGGACGCCGTGAAACTCGCCGCCCTTTTCACAAGTGACCCAAGCCTGCCCATTTTCGCGGAACGGCACGCTAAACGCTCTGGACTCCTGGTCCTGCCTCCAGTCACCGCAACCAAGGAACGCCCCAAGACCATTCTTATGCCGTCCACCGTGGGGACCGGCGCGGAAGTCAGCGGCGTAGCGTGCCTGGACACCGCCGTCGGGCGCCGTTTGATCGTCTCCCGCCATCTGGCGGGTGACACCGCAATGCTCGACGCCGGCCACCTCGCCACCCTGCCGACGGCGCTGGTCTTCGAGGGCCTCCTGGAAGCGTTCCTGCGCGTGGCTGGGACCATGATCGGCAGCACAGCGAACATCTTCGACGACGACGGCTACACCCTCATCCAGCGGATCATTCGGCTGGGGCAACGCCTGCTCAAGGGCGAATCGCTGGAGCTGAGGCTGGCTGCCGGCCGGCTGAGCATGGAGACCCACACCGGCTGGGCGCTGATGGGACGCAATCCTTACGGCGCGAAACATTGGTATGTCGCCAACGAGCTTGCCTACGTCACCGGGGCGCGGAAGATGACGGCGACGGCGTCAGTGATCGGACCTATCTGGCGGGAGATCGCCAGCGGCGGCGCAGCCTGGGGCGACAAAGCCCGGCTCGACGAGCTGTGGTCCGTGGTGAGGGACGTCGAGCCATCGCTTGACCGCGGCCCGGGCGACGGCATCGATGAGCTGATGTGGCGCTGGGGTATCGCCCGGCTCAGCACCATCAGCAAAGACGCGGAAGCACGGACCGCCGACGCAAGCATCCTGAACTGGGGCGGAGCGCTGCCCATGATGCGCGGAATTGACTCCGTTCAGGTGCAGCACGTGCTCGCCGAAGCAGCAGCAACTGTCGAAGCGGCGGCGACAGCCCAAGACTTGCCAAGCCCAGTGGGCCAACTACGAGTGGCAGGGGAGAGGGGGTGAATCACATGAAGAGCAGCACAGCACTCAAGCCCTTGGACCTCAGCATCCAGGAACTTGAACCCATGGATGTCCCGGACGACTGGGACGAGCGCATCAAGGGAATCTCAGCAGGCCTGGCTTTGGTGGGGATCGCGGTGGCGATCACCTGATCGATCCAAAGGCTGAAACGCAAAGCCGCAGTACACCCGAAAGGAGGTGAACACACATGCAGGATCAGCTCAACATCTCCATCCAGGAGATCGAGTCGATGGATACCCCGGACTTCAACAACTGGTTCATCGGAGTCACCCAGGGCGTCGCCATCGGCATCATCGCCGTCAGCATCACCTAATCAGGCACCGGTCCACAACTGGCAAGCACCAGAAAGAAAGGAGGAGCCAATGATCGCAACCTCGAACCTCCAGCTGTCCATCGAAGAGCTCGAGAACCTCGACACCCCGGACGATACACCGTGGTACATCCGGGTCGGTGACGTCATCATCATCGCCGGCATCGTCGTCGGCATCGCCGCCACCTAGCCAGTGCACGCGGGTGGTGTTCTGTTCCGTCGCCACCCGCGTGTGCTCCCGGCCCAACCAACTTCCGGAGGACACCAGTTGATGAAAACCGCTCCCGACAAGACTGCCGACGCCATCCTGCGCGTGCTCGGCCACCTTGATCCGCCCGAGGATTTGTACAGCGTTGCCGGGTCCCGCCTCTACGACCGGATCACCGCAAACGACCTCACCGAACTTCCCGAGATCCTGGCGGCGGCACGCAAAACGTCCGGTCCCATCCTCGAATTGGCTTCAGGTTCGGGGCGGATCACACGGCCCCTCCTCACGCTGGGACGTCCGCTGACCGCCGTCGACTCTTCACCGGAAATGCTCGAACTGCTGAAGGAGAGAGTGGCGAGCCCGGCCTTCAACCCGCGGCAGGTTCACGTGGAGCTGGTGGAGGCGGACATGGCCCGTTTCGAGCTCGACGGCGGGTACGGTTGCGTGGTTCTCGGTGCCAGTTCCATCACTCTTCTGGACGTGTCCGCGCGGCGTGAGCTCTTCCGCCGCGTCCGTGACTGCCTGACGCCCGGCGGCGTATTCCTCCTGACAGTCCTCAACGCTGACAGCCACCAAGCGGCAGACGACGACGGCGACACGACCATCTCCGCGTTGGGGGAGGACTCATTCCTGATCACCGCCGAAAGCCGTGATCCCGTTAATGGCGCACGGCATGTGACCATGATCCACGTCAGCTTCAACGAGGGCGGCACCTACCGGTCCTCCGCCTACGTCAGCGAAATTGCTTTCGTCAGCAACAGCCTCATCGCGGAGGAAATCGTGGGCCAGGGGCTCACCATCCGCGAACGCCGTCCTGTTCGGATCGCGTCCCGCAGCCCACGGCTGAACGACATTGAGCTGTGGGTGTGTGCGGCATGAGCCTGGATCCCGTACGCACGCTGGACCCGGCCTCGGGAGTGGTGTCAGAGGCTTCCGTGTACGTGCCGAATGACGTCGGCTTGTGGCGAACCGTGGGGGTGCTCGCTCAAGGGAGGGGCTCGCAACCAGGGTTCGCATCCGCCGTCGGCGCTTTCGATGTCAACAAACGCGCCTCCGTAACCCGGGGCGCAGGGGAGGCTGTGGAGCGTTTCGCCCTGATACCGGCGCCCACCGATGATCAGACCCTTGCTGGCCGGCCGGGCGGCGACGAGCAGCGCCTCGATTTCGTCACGGCCGGGCTGGGCCGAGCCTCGGCCTTGGCCTTCGACTTTCCTTGGTACAGGGCCACTGACCTCCTGACGCAGAAGGCGACGTATGTTCCCGCGCCACTGGTGGATTACGGCCCCGGCCTCGCGGAGCCAAATCCGTGGGACGCGTTCTTCGATCCGTCCCCAAATGGTGCTGCTTCGGGTCCGACCGAAAGTTTTGCCCAGGCTGCGGGGATTGCTGAAGTTCTGGAGCGGGATGCTTTCCTTTCTGCCTGGCACACCAGGACGCCGCTGCACCTGTTCGACGCTGCAGGCCTGCAGGAGGCGCCAGAAAACCGGAGCCTCCTGGCGCTTCTCGCCATGAGCCGGGCGGCGGGGATCGAGCCAACTCTCGCGTTCGTTCCGCACCTTGGCAGCCCACTGGAGACAGCGGTTTGCATCATTACCAACCCCTCGGGGACCAAGCCTTTCGGCGCTGTCGGGTTGAAAGCGTCGCCGGACCCAATAGCAGCGCTGCGGGGAGCCCTCCAGGAAGGACTGCAAATACGCGAACTCTTCCTTGCCCGCGTGCAGGCCGCTGTTCCCACGCAGGAAGTCACCGACGACGAATCACGCGCCGAGTTCTGGAGTACCGAGCCCGCCATCAGCGAGTTGCTTCAGTGGGTCAACACCTTCACGCCGAGTCCGCTGCCTGCCCGTCAGCCGGCGGCGAGTGTCGACGCCCTGGCGAACCACTTGGACGGGAGGGGCATCTCCGCCCTGTGGGTCAGCCTTACCCACCGGCTCCCGGAAGCCATCCGGGACATGGGCTGGGTGGCTGGCAAGGCGATCTGCCCCGGTGCTGTCCCCTTGTCGATGGATGAAACCAAAGGTCTGTCCGGGACGCCCTCTACCCCGCATCCCTTGATATGAACCGCCCAACCAAAGCCGGAACCACTGTGGAATGGCCTGTTCAACTCGCCCCCACGGCCTCCATCGACGAACCGCTCCAGGAGGGCGGCCCGTGGATTGTTGCCGTGAATGGTGTGCCGAAAGCGCGGGTCTCTGCCGACGTCGCCCATGTCCTCAAAGTGGTGGACGGCCAGGAGGATCCGGCGCAGGTGGCCGTCCGCTTGGGATCGCCGTGGACAACCGCGGACGTCATGGGAATTGTGCGTCAGCTCGCGCACACCGGAATGTTCGACGGCGACGCGCGGCCGGCAGAGGCGCGTCGCATCCAGTTCCGGGCGCCGCTGACATTGCAGTTCACGCTGTTCAACCCGGCCTCGCTGCTGCAGGCACTTCGGCCGGTGGTCACCGCGATGATGCGACCTGCTGCAGCCATCGTTGCCCTGTTGTTGCTGCTGGGAGGCTTGATAGGTGCCGCGATGGCGGGGCCGCAACTGTGGCGGGTCCTTGCCTCGCCACTTCCCGTTGAGGCGTACCTGTACGTTGTTTGCGCGATGTTCGTATCCACGCTTTTGCATGAGCTGGGGCACGGGATGGCCCTCAGCTACTTTGGCGGAACACCGCGACGCATCGGGATCATGCTGTTTTACCTTTCGCCCGCGTTCTTCTGCGACGTTACGGACGGGTGGCGGCTGGGCTCACGGAAACAACGGGTACTCGTTGCCCTCGCCGGACCCTTGGTACACGTTGCCCTTGGCAGTATCGCTTTGACCTTCCAGACTTTTCTGCCGGAGTCGTCCGTCAAGGATGCGGCGGTCCTGTACGGCCTCATCTGTTACGCCGTGGCGGTCCTGAACCTTTTCCCGTTCATCAAACTCGATGGCTACGTCGCTTTGATGTCCGCCGTGGACGTCCCCCATCTCCGGAAGAAGTCGCTGAGCGCCCTTGGCGAGATTGTCAGTTCCCGCGTTCTCGGCTCGCGGAGGACCATCAAGAGCCACGTCCTTCTGCCGTGGTTCGGCCTGGCCTGCTTCATCTCCGGAATCGTCTTCATGCTGGTCGGGTTCCAACGCCTCATGCCGATCTTCCTGCAGCTCGGTTACCCGGGGCACGTGGTTGTTCTCCTGGTCCTATGCCTGCTGATCGGAATGGCCGCTAAGAGTGTCTACTGTTTTTTCAGTACAGCGGCCAGGAACGGAAGCGCCCTGTGGCGGCGGATCCTCACTGCACTGGTGGGGGTCCTGGTGGCTTGTTTGCTTCTTGCCATCATTCCAGTGAGGCCCGTGACGGTAGCTGGGTACACGTATCACGATGGTGAATTGAACATCGTGGTCCCGCTCGAAGGCTCGGCCTATGCGCTCTCACCGGGGGATCACGTCACCTTGCAATCGCAGGGAATGATCATTCACGAGAACCTGGGCCGGGCCACCGTGGGTGACCAACCGCCGTCGAAATCCACGGCACCGCTGGACACTTTGGTCCCGGTAGCGCTGGAAGGCGACAGCCTTCCCGTCCTCGCCTTCCCAGGGCGCTTGGAATCAGGGACCAACCTCTCCATCTCAGGACGTGCTGAAATCACCAGCCAACAGCAATCAAGCCTGGGGGAGTGGCTATGGGACTCAGTCACGACATCGCCGTTGTGGCCTGTCCACTCCGTTGATGCTTCGAAAGGGCGATCATGACGATTCATGCCAGCTTTGATCATTTCAGCAAGAAACGAGGCTCGAGATTCGCCGTCGAGGACCTGACGTTTGAGGTGCGTGCCGGGACGGTCATTGGACTGATCGGCCCCAACGGGGCAGGGAAAAGCACTGCGCTCGCAGGTCTGACCGGGCTCTTGGAACCGACCTCCGGCAGGGCAACGGTGTTCGGCTCCGACTACCGGACGCTGCGTCGTCCCGCCACGAAGGTGGGGGTGTACCTGGAGGGGATGGACGTGGAGCCCGGGCTCACTGGGCGGCGCCACCTGCAGATCTGCCAACTCGCCACAGGGGCTGACCGGAAAAGCGTGGACCGCGTCCTCGATCAGGTGGATCTTGTCGCCGACGCGGGCCGAAAGGTACGGGACTACTCGTTGGGCATGCGTCAGCGCCTTGGGATTGCTTCCGCCCTTGTTGGCAGCCCCGAGCTCCTTGTCCTCGACGAACCCGCCAACGGGCTGGACCCTGAGGGCATCCAGTGGCTCCGCTGGTTCCTGCGCGATTTCGCGGCCGCCGGAGGCAGCGCGCTCGTGTCAAGCCACCAGCTCATGGAACTGGAACAGGTGGCTGACGAGGTAGTCATTCTCAAGCAAAGAACACTGTTCCGCGGGTCCCTGGACGAAGCGAAGGCCATGGGCGGCGGCAGCTTGGAATCCGCGTACTTCACCATTCTCGGGTCGGCGGCCGAATGAACAGCCTGCTCTGCGGCCTCCGTTCGGAACTCCTCAGATATTTCAGCGGCTACTCAGTCCTGGGCATCCTGGCCTTCAGCGGCCTGGTGCCATGGTTCGTTGCCAACTTCCTCGGCTGGCCCCAAAACTCGGATCGGCTCCAGGCCGCGGACAACGTTGGGATCTTCTGGGCCATCGCTGCCAGCATTGCCCCCGTGGCCACGTTTGCGGGGGGCTACCTAGTCACCCGGGAGTCGTATTACGGGACGATTCGGCGCAGCGTGGTGACCTCGGGCGCGATGAGCGTGTTCAGGGCCAAATACGTTGCGGCGCTGGCTGTAGGAATTGGTACGGCGCTCGCAGGCATCGTGGTGTGGGGCGGTAGCGTGGTGTTCTCCCTGGCGCCGGCTACCCGTGAACTGCTGCTGGCGCCCGGATCACTCGGCCCCTTAGGCGCCGTCGTCCTCGCGTCCAGCCTCGGTGCGCTTTGGGGATGCTCCCTCGGTTGGATCATCCAGCATTACTACGCGACGACGATTCTCACCTTGCTCATTCCACTCGCCATTGAGCTGCCCTTGATGGCCAATGCTCCCGAGGTTGCGCGCTGGCTTCCCTCCGGGGCCCTGGCGGGTGTGGTGTCGCTGCCGATGGAAGGTTTGCTGGAGCCCGTCCCGGCGTTCCTTGTATCCGTTGCCTGGGCACTCGTTGCTGGCGTGGGGGCGCTGTGGGTGGTTCGGAGGAAGGAGTTCTAGTGGTCAATCTGGGACCCGCTCTTCTCTCGGACCTCCGGCGGCCATGGTTGTGGAAGGGATCGGCCATCAGCGCCGCGCTGGCTCTGGGACTCACCGGAATGCTGCTCGTTGCGGGCACCAGTGAAGCCGGAGCGGACTCACCAGGGTTGTCTGCGCTCCTCCTGGAAGCGGTGATCCCGTTGGTGCTGACCGTCTCCGCGGTGTTCGGGTCGTTCTCGTTCACCGCCGACTACCGGGCAGGCAGCTTCAACCGCCGGGTCTTGCTGTTCCAGCGGAGGCCTGCGTTCCTCGGACGCGCTCTATCGACGGCGGCGGCCGCCCTCTTCGGCGGGGCGGTTATCGGCTTGGCGTTTGGTTTCTCTGCGGCTGTTCTCAAAGTTGCCGGGGCGCTGAGTCCACTCTTGGTCCTGGCCTTCGCGGGGACAGCCGTTATGGGGGCACTCTGGGGCTTCGCCCTCGGTTCCCTCCTCCGCAACCACCTGGTCAGCCTTTTCGCGGTTCCCCTCAGTGTGGCCCTGCCCGGGCTGTTGCCCGACCTGTCAGAACCAGTGACAACGTTCTTCTTCCCCGTGCTGGCCGCCGACTGGGCGAAACAAGCGGCTGTCAACATACCGGCGTCGGGGGCTTTCTGCGGCGCCGCGGGCTGGCTTGTACTGGTGACAGCGGCAGCATTCACGGTGTTCGTGAAGCGCGACCTGGCCTGAAAAATCACCACATATTAAGGAATGCATTGTGAATCGAAAACCCCTGGTCTGGCTGCTCCTATCGTTGGTGCTGGCGGCCTACGCCGTCTCCATTTTCGTGTCCAACACCCAGCAGGCGTGGTGGTCCACGGTTTCCGGAGTCATCATCGCGGCCGCCGCACTGGTGATGGCGTGGAGGTTCAGCCGGGAGCTCAAGAACAACCGCCGTCCTTGAGCCACGGGCCAACCTCAACGTCCCTTCGTAGCTTTGACCACCATCGCTGAACCGCCGCCTCGACGAACCGGCTCGGCAGCAGCAGTTGTAGATCCATCCTTGTTGAACTCGATTGCTGTTGCGGCACCGATTTCCGGATCTGACGTGAGGCCGTCCCCTGCAGGAACCAGTTGGTGGCCAAGGGACGTCAGCGCGTCGCCATACTTGGCGATGAAGGCTGGTTCGGAAGTCACCGTCGCGCCGTTCCTGGGCGCCGCGCGGGGAGCGGCAAGGGCTTCGGATACCGTGATTCCCAGATCCACCCGGTTCAGAATGGTCTGCAGGACCGTAGTGATGATGGTGGAACCACCGGGGGAACCGAGGGCCAGGAACGGATTGCCGTCCTTCAGGATGATCGTGGGTGACATCGACGACCTTGGACGCTTGCCTGGTTCGATCCGGTTCGGGTCCGTGGCTTTGTATTCCGTGCTGAAATCGGTCAGTTCGTTGTTGAGCAGGAAACCACGGCCGGGCACAACAATTCCGGATCCACCGGTCTGTTCGATCGTCAGCGTGTACTCCACCACGTTGCCCCACTTGTCGGCGACGGTCATGTTCGTCGTCGAAATATTCTCTGTATCCGTCTCATCGGCGAGCGGCGCCGCCGAAGGCGAGCACACGCCGTCGTACGTTTCTATGTTGCCGGCGACCACTGGCTTCTTGGCCGCCGTCGGGCCGATTTCGCAGGCACGTTCTTTAGCGAACAGGTCACTCAGCAGGGTCTGGGTGGGGACATTGACGAAGCGGGGATCGCCCACGTAGGCGCCACGATCAGCGAAAGCGAGGGAACTGGCCTCGATGTAGTGATGCAGTGCGTCCACCGGCTGCATGTCTTTAAGGTTGCAATTCTCCAGGATGTTCAACGCTTCGCCCACCGTGGTGCCGCCGCTGCTGGAGGGAGCCATGCCGTCGACGTCGTATCCCCGGTACTGCACCTTGGTGGCGTCCTGGTTCACCACTTTGTAGTTCGCCAGGTCCTGGGCAGTCATTGAGCCGACCGGGACGGGAAGCGGGGTGTCCGTGGTCTTCGGGGGAGCCTGGACGGTTTTGGCGATTTCTTCGGCAAGAGCGCCGCGATAGAAGGCGTCAGCCCCCTCTTTTGCGAGCAGCTTGTACGTCGCCGCGAGATCGTGGTTCTGGAACACGCTTCCGACGGCGGGAGCGTCGCCACCGGGAAGGAACAGGTCCTGCGTGGAGGTGAAGGCATTGAAGCGGAGCTTGTTATCGAGCGTCTGCTTGCGGAAGGTGTTGTCCACCACAAAACCGCGGGTAGCTACCTTGATGGCCGGTTTCAGGGCATCGCCCAAGTCCATCGTGCCCCAGCGCTTCAGCGCTTGCTCCCACGTTGCGGCAGTGCCGGGGACTCCGACCGAGACACCGCTGGTCACCAGTTCCGGGGTGAAGTTGTAGGGCTTCGTGGTGGCGGGGTCGATGAACGCATCGTTGGTGATGCCGGCCGGGGCAGTTTCACGGCCGTCGATGGTGCCCACCTGCTTGCTTTTGGCGTCGTAGTAGACGAAGTAGCCTCCGCCGCCAATGCCTGCGCTGTAGGGTTCGGTGACGCCCAAGGTAGCCGCTGCCGCGACGGCTGCGTCGGCCGCGTTGCCACCCTTGCGCAGCACTTCGATGGCCGCCGCCGAAGCTTCAGGATCCACTGTGCTGACAGCCCCGCCGTAGCCCGTGACCGTAGGGGTTTTGTCTGTTTGGCGGGGATCGGCGAAGGCTGGACTGGCCATCGCTGCGCTGGTCACGGTCAGTGCTAAGGCTGCCGTGACAGCAGCCAACTGACGTCTCACATGTGTCATGGTGTCTCCCAGAATTTCCCAGACGATGACGTGGTTGGACGGTCCGGTCACCCTACCCCGGGGTTCTGCGGGGGACAACGGTTGCCTTGGCGCGGCGTTGGGAGTATGCGGGCGCGTGCGAATCGAGAATTCCACCATGGTTGCGACACACTTGGGGGTGTGGCGGACAGGTACAGGGTATGAGCTACCCATCGAGAGCCGCTGACAGCCAACGGGCCTTTCGGTTTCTATATGAGTCCGCATACGCCGACCTCCTCAAATTCGTTCAACGCCGAACAGATCCGGTGAACGCCGAGGACGTCGTGGCGGAGACATTTCTGATCGTTTGGCGGCGGTTCCAGGAAGTACCGGGGAACCAGGATGACGCCCGGGCATGGATCTTTGGAATCGCACGCAATCTGTTGCTGAATGCCCGTCGCAGTGAACAGCGGCAGCAGGCCCTCGGGGTCCGTCTGGCTGAAGCGTCGATGGAATCACCTTCGGATTCCCACGCTGATCTGGTCAGCAGCCGGGTTGATCTAAGCAGGGCTTGGGCGCTCCTTTCAGAGGTCCATCAGGAAACCCTCGGGCTCGCCGTATTTGAAAACCTGGCCGCGCCCCAAGCAGCTCGTGTCGTCGGAATCTCCCCAGTGGCATTTCGATTGCGCCTCACCCGAGCCCGGCGAGCTTTGAGGCTCCTGCTGGAACATTCCCCGCACAACGCTCATGCCACGCCTACCCCGACGCTTTCAGAAAAGGCATCGACACCATGAAAAACAACCAGCACATTGCAGAGCTCCTCTCGTCCATGGATGCAGCTGAGCAGAGCCCGGCTCCGGATCCGGATCGACGCAAGAAAGACCTTCGTCAAATTTTTGAAACCAAACCCAGCGTTTCTGTCTTGCCGGCGGTGGCACGCTTAGGCCGTCGTTGGAGAATCCTGGCGCTGGCTGGCTCTACGGTCGCAGCAACCGCTGCCCTCATCATCGTTCCCGCACTTTCCGGGGGAGACCCCGCCTTTGCAACGTGGACTGCCGCGCCTGGTCAGCTCAGCGGCACCGAGCGGGATAACGCTGTTTCAGACTGCCTCCGATCACGCCAAGGCGTCGGCGGTGGCATGTACGCGGACGATCTGGCCGCGGCCGACGTCGCGATCGCCGAGCGACGAGGTGCCTGGACAACAGTGGTCTTCACAGGAGCCGACGGTTTTGAAGCAACCTGCACCACAGATTCCTCGGCTCCGTGGTTCAACAAAGGGTCATTCGGCTCTATAGGAAAACCATTCCCTGGAGAATCCCTATCGGCCCGTGGCGTCAGGGCCACAGAACTGGGGACAGGTGTCATCTCCAACAAGCCCCTGTCCATGGCCGCTGGTCGAGTGGGAGCAGAAGTCACTGCGATCGTTTACACCAGCGCAGCGGGAAAACGGATCGAAGCAACGGTTTCCAAAGGTCAGTTCGCGTTTTGGCTGCCCGGTGCCGAAATAACAAACTCTCCCTATCAACGGGTCCCTATCGAGGTGACTTTCGTCGATAACTCGAAGGAAACCCTCTATCTCAGCCTCTGACTGGCTACACTCGGTTGACACTTACGAAACGGGGGAATTGTGAGCTCATCAACAACGCAAGTACCGCTTTCCAGCCAAACAGTAAACAAACTGGCGATCGTAGCAGTAGCTCTTGGTGGCGTGGCTTTTGTCGGGATTTGGGTGTTCGGACTCGGTGTTCTAGCCACTTTCGCTGTTGGTGCCGGGCACGTTTCACTGAACCAGATCAAACGCAAGCCTCAGAAGGGGCGGGCTTTAGCCCTGGCCGCGTTGGCGATCGGCTACGGAATTGCGACGTGGGCCTTCCTGAGCGTTCTTAGGTACATACCGACTTCCGTGCAGCAGTGGATCAACTGAGTCACGCTAATTTCCGAGAGGCGGATCGAGATGAAGCAATGGATCCGACGCCACCCTTACCTCACGTTGGTTTGGGGCTATGTCATCTTCTTCGTGCTTCTGACTGCAGGCTGGATGGTCATCGGTCGCCGTGACTTGTTGGACTCGCTGATCACTGCGCTCATGTACACGGTTGTTTATGTTCTCCTTGCCGTATTCCAGCTTCGACGCATCGGGAAAACCAATCAGCGGTTGGGCGAGGCTGGTCAATTCAGGGCTTTCCTGAGGTACCCGGATTCCCGGCCGGGATCCCTTAGTGGTATATGGAACCAAGGTATCGCCACCCCGTCTCCAGGAGTTATTCACTTTCAACCCGCCGTCTATGACAATTTGGAACCTTCCGGACGTGCGACTGAGATTGAAGTGCTTGAGGTGGTCCACGAGCGCCGGAATGTTGGGGGAAAAGACCGGAAGTACATTACCGGCTACGGGTACGAAGTACTAACGTTGCTGACCGAGGGAAGCCGAGTGGAGCTTGCTGCCCGCCCGGAGTCGCTCGACCAAGTCATCGAAAACGTGGACATGAAACCCGGACCCCCAACAACGACCACCTGAAGTGCGGGAGGTACAGGGCACACGTTCGGCCAACCGCAGAGGAAGAAGGAGAGGCGCATGCAGGGCAACCGAATTCGTTCACGGCTTCTTGTCTGTTGCCCAGTCCAAATGACTGAAACTCAGGTACTTCTTGTACCAAGAAGCTGTCGTTTCTGAGATGCCGACGGTGACGGGCACTACCCTCGCTATCTCCCAGATGGCCTCCGAGTTGTACCAGTGGTCTTCGGCGATGAGGTTGATCTGATGCCGAGTCAGGCCCAAGGCTTCCATGATGGGCTCTGCCCATTCACGGGAGACAGACGAATCCAACTCCAAGGGGACGATGCGATCGTTGATGCAGCGGAGTATCTGGCCGATTGTGACAGGTGCCGGCAGAGCTGCGTGGAAAGCTCCTCCGTGCGAATAGCCGACCCTCGCAAGACCGGCGACCAGTTGACCCAGCTGGTGCGCATCAATGACCGAGAGAAGATTCTCGGCACCATCAATACGCGTCTTGAGATGTCCGAAAATCTTCGCCAGGGCCGGGATGAACCATCGGTCTCCCGGCCCGTAGATGAGGTGGGGTCTGATGACTGTTCCGCCTGATTGCAGGACGGCGTCATCGGCGAGGGCACGAGCCCGGCTGACCACAGATTCAGGACGTATTTCGGCCCCTCCCACAGCCAGGTTTCGATGAGGCCCGGAACCGTATATCGCCGTCGTGCTGATCTGAATGAGTGGCACGCCATGTGTTTTGCATGCTGAGACAAGGTTGAGTGTTCCGCGGTGGTTGACTGAATCGGCAAGGTCGCGGGATTTTCCCGTGTACGACGAGGCGTTGATCGCAATGTCCATCCCCACCATGGCCCGCCTAAGCGAACCGACGTCGGTGACGTCACCGCCGACAAAGGTTCCTCGTAGTGTTTGGGTTTCGTTTGCGGGACGTCTCGTCAGCCCTATAACGTCGACGATATTGTCTGCTTCAAGCACGGTACGAATGTGGCTGCCGATAAAACCCGAGGCGCCAAGCAGAAGGACTCTCACCGTTGTCTCCGTGCTTCCGCAGGACGACGATTCGCAGTCTTTGCCCGCGCCGCGCTCAGCCGGCCAGGCAGAAGTTCTATATGCATGATGGTCTCCATCAGAAAGAGGCGTTTGTGGCTCAGCAGGAAAGAGCCCGGGCTACCCGGGCAACTGTCATTGAAGGGGCTGCCCGTACTTTCGAAACAGTCGGTTACGGAAACGCCAGCCTTGCCGACATCGCAGAAGCTGCTTCGGTTACCAAGGGGGCCCTCTACTTTCATTTCAAATCCAAAGAGGACCTGGCAAAAGCCGTGATCGCAGAGCAGCACTCCAGGGTTCGCGCAACCAGCGAACCCATCCTGGGTGGGGGACACACACCTCTGACAACGATGGTGCTGCTCTGTCGACATTTCGCCGAGCAACTCATTGCAGATTCGGTCATCCGTGCCGGTATCCGGCTTACGCTGGAGGCTTCCGCTTTCGGCGGTTCAGTCAAAGACCCATACGAGGACTGGGTCTCCACCATGCAGCAACTGGCATCCCAAGGCCAATACCAAGGCGAAATCAATCCTGACGTCGAGGCCGAAGTTCTGGCCAGGTTCGTAGTTGCCGCCTTCACGGGCGTGCAGCTTGTTTCGGATGTCCTGACGGCACGCACTGACTTGTTGAAGCGGGTGGATGACATGTGGATGATCCTTCTGCCCGTTCTGGCTTCCGCCTCGGAAACCCGGACATCACTTGCTGAGATAATTGGCACCAACCCCTGAAATCACCGGCTCATCGCCCAGGCGCGGAACAATAGCCACGACCCGGGCCAAAAGCTCCCCTTCGGCGCTCCTGAAATCGACGCCGACGGAGGTCGTTCCATCCGGCCGTTGGACCACATGCTCGACGCTCAGCGTCGTTTTGGCAGTGAGCTCCACGAGCTTATGGAACCGCGCGCTGTATGACCGCACGTCAAGGTCGGCCTGCCCAACGAAGGCTCTGATGCACTGGCGCGCCGCCTCGGTAAGGAGCGCACCGGGAACATGATCAATTGGATGATCGAAGTAGATCGGATGGCTCGTGTCTACACGAAGGACCCAGCTTCCCGCGGTCGATGATCCACCGAGGACAACATTGCGGGACGAAAGGCACCCCAAAACCGCTTCGCTGATTCCCACCGGCAGCGGCAGTGCCGTAGCTTGTGGGTTCATCACTTCACGCCGCCGAAAACGTTCATATGTGTTCTCGTTCAGAATTCTCGCGCCGGCGGACGCCGTGGCAACCACGGTGTTCTCAACTAGGAATTGGGCATCAACCTGCAGACTTGTCGCCCCGCGGCTACCCGACTTGAGGCCTGAGACGCGGACGAAGAGAGTCACATCTGCCGGCCTACCCCCATCGGGCCCCCGCACCTCCTCCTTTGCCACCTCCATGTGGGGAAGCAGGAAACGGCTACTGAGTGGAACTCCCAACTGGGTGTGAGCAACCAAAATGCTCGCCTGCCTCAGCGTTTCGGATATGAGCGCAGAATCGTAACCCTCAGAGCTTGATCCATAGAACACATGCCACCGCGGCCACTGTGCAGCAACCAAGAATAGATGGTCTTCTTGTTGATGAACGTCGGTTACGAAAACTTCCGACATGGCCGAACGGTGCACTAAACGCCGGGGAACCGGGTGGTCGAAAGACAAGTCGCGCCCAGATGTGGCCTTCAAATGGTTTCCCTCTCTGAGAGTCGGATCATCGAGCAAACGCATACCGGTCAAATGGATTGTTTCAACTGTCGAGGAGAGCGTACCTACGGACGTCCCCGCTGCCGCTGCGAACCGATTGTGACCGGGGAGCAATCCGCAAGAAAACGAGATGGGGAGTAAAAACCGGTCATCCGGCTTGATAAGAAATTTAGGCCGTGCAAGCATCGGCGTGGGCTTCGAAAAGCCGGCTTTCCATCGATGCCACTTCCTTTTCCATCGAGCGACAGGCGATCAATGCTTCAGTTTCCGAGCAACCATCAACCCCGATACAACGACTTCTCGATCAAGGCCATCTCTGACGAAACAATCCGTGAAGGCGGTGAACGCGCCCCCTTCGGAGCCAGCAATGAGGACAAGCTGGAGCTGGTCATGAAGATCACCAACTCAGGTGTGAAAGACATCGATGTTGGCTCCGGTATCCGTGAGCCCGCGTTTGTGGATCAACTGCTGCGGGCACAAGATGCCGGCAAAATCCCCGCCGATGTGACCTTCTCGTTCAACCTCACCCTCAAGACCTGGGAGCCCCTCTGCCATGCGCTGGAGGGAACCCTGAGCCGGGAGCAATTGGGACGTCTCTACGTAAGCATCGGCATGATCGAGATTGACTCCCACCGCCATCTGTTCGAAAGGGTTGCTGACCGTGTGCGCTCCCTCGGTGTGGGAACGCTGCGGTCGAGCCTGCTCAACGCTTTCTCCAACACCATCGAGGAGGAAAAGTACGCGCATCTGATCAGCCAGATCGAACGTTGCCGCCAGCAGGGAATCGCCCTGATCCGCATCAATGACTCCATCGGCACCCTTTACCCGGACGCAACGGCAGTGCTGGCAGCGAACCTGGTTGCCGACAACCCGGACACTGTCTTTTACCTGCACGGACACAACGACAGGGGAATCGGTACAGCCAACTCCCTGGTCAGCGTCTTCCACGGCTTCCAAATGATCGAAGGCGGCGTCGCAGGGGTCGGCAACCGGGCCGGCTTGGCCGAGCTTGAGTCCATCGCTTCGGTATTCGCCGACAACAACATCACGGTCGACTCAGGGCCGTTGGACATCGATGGACTGGTCGACGCAGCACGCTGGTCCGAGCGGACCTACCTTACGACGCCGACACCGTTCCGTCCCGTGAGCGGCTTCCTCGTCCTGAACGAAAACGCAGGCATCGTCAACGTTCCCGACTACCTGGGCGTGAGTCGTGAAGTCGAGTACTTCATCAACGAAATCGGGCTGTTCCCGAACTACATACGCCAAATCCTGATCGACAACGGCGTGCCGGCAGAGCACGTGACCGAAGAGCTGATCAGTGAGGTTTACCGTCATTTGAGCACAAAGATGCACGAGCTTTATGAAGACCGCCAGCAGCTCTTCGTCCGCCTTCACGAACAGATACTGGACTTCTACAACCCGATCATCAGGCTCCCCGACGTCGGCAAGCTGGGGCTGGAGCTGCTGAACTCCGCTCCCGCCAGCCTAAGGAGTTGAGGCCGTGAACATCCTCGTATACGGCGCCGGTGGGATGGGCTTGTACTTCTCCGCACGCCTGACCCAGGCCGGCCACAGCGTAGTGCTGAAAGCCCGGTCATCCACCCAGGACGCCAAACTGCACCTGTTCACAGAAGGTCGAACAGAAACCATATCCGGAGTAAGCGTCGTATCTGAGATTGACCCGGCAGATGTCGACGTTGTCCTGATAGCCACCAAAGCCTGGCAGGTCGAGGACGCCCTCCTCGAACTGCAGGGCAAGATCAATAACGGGACCCCGCTGGTGACACTGCAAAACGGTATAGAGGCCCCCGAAGTCGCCCGGCGCATCTTCCCCGCCTCCCCGGTCATCGCCACAACCTGCGTTGTCATCGTCAAGCGCACCGCCCCACTGGCTGTTGAACTCATCGGCGGAGAAGCCACACTCAGTGCCGGGCTCTTCGATGAGGTCGGCATTGACACCGACATCGCCGAGAGAGTGGTCAATGCCATCAACGAAAGCTCCGTCACGGCGACCCTCGCCCAGGACGTCCAACGCGCGCTCTGGAAGAAGATCGCTTTAATCGCCTCCTATGGCGGGGTGGGAGCGGTTTCCGGCGTCCCTGTCGGGGTGACCCGTACGCATCCCGAGACCCGGTCAATGGTCCGGGATGGCATTGTTGAGGTCGCCTCGGTCGCCCAGGCCTTCGGCGTCACGTTTACCAGCGATGACGTGGAGGAAGTCTTCTCTATTTACACCGACGTCTTTGACCCTTCGACGACATCATCCATGCAGCGCGATCTGGCCTCAGGATTGCCGTCAGAGCTGGCGGATCAAAACGGGGTAATAGTTGCCCGGGCCGCCAACGTAGGGGTGGCAACGCCAATCCATTCGTTCATTCTGAACTCACAGCTGCCTAGGGAACGGCAAGCAAGGCTGGTCTCATGAGCGAGGCTCCCGCGGTGCGGCGAATGGCTGTCCCGCTCCTGATAGCGGTCAGCATCGGAAATTTTCTGGTCGCCTTTGATGCCTCAGCCATCAACGTTGCCGTACCTCAGATCATCAACGAGCTCGGTGGCACAACAACAGATCTGCAGTGGATCCTGGACGGTTACACGATCCCGTTGTGCGCTTTCCTTTTTCTGTCCGGAGTCCTTGGCGACCGATATGGTGCATTTCGCGTTTACCGCTGGGCGACGGTAGCCTTCCTGGCCAGCTCCATCGGATGTGCCCTGGCTTGGTCTACGCCTGTGCTCGTCGGAATGCGACTGATGCAAGGGGCTGCGGCCAGCTTCATGCTTCCGATGACGCTGGCCATCATCGCGGCCTCGGAACCGGACCCCAATCGCAGGGCCCGGGCCGTCGGAGTCTGGGGAGTCGTCGGAGGGTGCGCCATCGCCCTGGGCCCACTGATCGGTGGAGCTCTCTCCGAAGTCCTGACCTGGCGATCTATCTTCTGGCTGAACCTGCCTGTATGTGCCGCCGCGCTGCTCGTCATCCGCAAGCATCACAGCACGCCCGGGAACGCATCGAGGAAGATCTCCGCTCTGAGCCAGGGGCTGCTGCTGTGTTTCCTCTTTTCCGTGGCTTGGGTGCTCATTTCGATGGCCCACGGCCAGCTTTCCACCCTCTGGCTGGTTCTGGCTTGGGTGTTTGTCGCGCTTGTGGCCGCAGCGCTGGTCATCACGGACCGGCGGGCGCAGACACCGATGATTCCAGAGCAACTATGGCAGGACCGCAGCTTCCTGAGGCTCACTTCTGCCGGAGCCATCTACCAGTTCTGTTCCTACGGTTCCTTGCTCGTATTCACCCTGTGGGCCTCGTCTTACCAGCAAAGTGGGCCGCTGAGCGCCGGGATGCTGGTGTTGCCTTGCTCGGTGGCGTGGCTGTGCGGAAACCTCACCGTGTGGGCCAGCCGGCCCGGTTGGCGGTTGCGGATCATTGCAGCAGGAACCGTTACCGGCTTCCTTGGGGCACTGGCGAGCATCATCTCTTCCGGAGAATCATCCGTTGTTCTCATGGTTGGAATGATCCTCGTAGGGTTCGCGTCGGGGCTACTGGCATCGACCCTTAGCGCGCAAGCCATGCACGTAGCACCCGGAGAAGTCAGTGGTGCCGCCTCCGGAATGTTCAACACCAGCCGTCAGTTTGGCATGGTCGTAGCTGTTGCAACCATCGGCGGGATCGGTTTTGAAACGGGATTGTTGCCCCAATTCAGCATCGTGATCGTGGGCTTCGCTGTGATCCTGGCACTGGTCTTTTACCCGGGCAAAACCAGGCGTACACGACCATTGGAGAATCATGGGGCCGCGAACCGGCCCCAAGCTGAGGTGACAATTCGAACCTCTCACTGAGGAAGAGCGATGGGCATGGCTGCAGGGCTATTGGCAAGCTGGCCGGGACGCGTCGTCCCGGCCAGTACCTGTTTAAACCGAGCAGTCGACCGGGTTGGACGAAAAAGTTTTAGGGGCCCGTTGAGGGGTCCATCAGCGGACGCTTCTCCACTGCAGCGCCGAGTGGGGACCCGGAACCTCAAAACAAGGCGGTCGGACAGGACTTATCGCGCATGTCATAATATGCGTATGAATGCAGATAAGTGTGGATTGTCCGTCGATAGCGGGTATGTAGAGCTGGCCGTCGAAGTCTTCTCCATGCTTGCGGACGCTACCAGGGTCCGGATTGTTCTGGCCCTGCGGGATGGCGAGATGTCCGTGAATGAGATTGCTGAGAAGGTGGGCAAGCCCCAGTCTGCTGTGTCCCAGCACCTGGCAAAGATGCGTTTGGCGAGGATGGTGTCCACGCGTCAGGAAGGGACACGCGTGTATTACCGGCTGGAGAACGAGCACGCCCGTCAGCTGGTCGCTGACGCTATCTTCCAGGCCGAACACAGTCTTGGAGGCACACCACCGCACCACCACCAGGCGACCGCGGATGGAGCAGCATGAACCGCCCCGAGAGTAGCCCCGGACAGCTGACTGAAGAAGCCGGCCGTAACGAGGCCCACGGCCGCCGACACGGACACCTTGACCATGCTCATGAACGCGACCACGACCACGACAAGCATGACCACGGGCATGGTGACCACCACGACCACAACCATGATCACGGGCATGAGCACCCGGGTGGGTTGAAGGGCTTGCTGCACGGATTGTTTGTCCCGCACAGTCATGACGCCGCTGACTCGGTGGACGAGGCCATGGAAAGCTCGGCCAAGGGCATTCGCGCCTTGAAGATCTCACTGGCAGTCTTGCTGGTCACTTCCCTGCTCCAGCTGGCTGTTTTCGTCATCAGCGGGTCAGTGGCCCTCCTTGCTGACACGATCCATAACTTCTCAGACGCTTTGACGGCCGTTCCGTTATGGGTGGCATTCATCCTGAGCCGACGGACGGCCACGAGGGCCTACAACTATGGATTCGGTCGCGCCGAAGACTTGGCAGGGCTTTTCATCATCGCCATGGTGGCGCTTTCGGCCATCGTCGCCGCCGTTGAATCCGTTGGCAGGATCTTCCAGCCGCAGCCGTTGAGCAACCTCGGCTGGGTCCTGGCCGCGGGTTTGATCGGATTTGCGGGGAACGAAATCGTGGCCGTGTACCGCATCAGGGTCGGCAAGGAGATCGGCTCCGCTGCGTTGGTGGCCGATGGTGTCCACGCCCGGACGGACGGCTTCACCTCCCTTGCCGTAGTCGCCGGGGTTATCGGGGTCTGGCTCGGCTTCCCCCTCGCGGACCCGATCATCGGTATTCTGATCTCGGCCGCTATTTTCGTTCTGTTGTGGGGGACAGCCCGGGACATCGGACGCAGGCTCCTTGACGGCGTGGACCCGGACCTGCTTGGACGCGTCGAAAGCGCCATTGCACCGGTAGCCCCGGCGGAGTCGACTGTGAAACTTCGCTGGAGCGGGCACCGACTGCACGTTGAGGTCACCTCCCCGGTGGATCCGCATTGGACTATGGCTGACCTAGGCAGTCTCAAGCACCGGGTAGAAGAAGCGGTTCGGACCAAGATCCGCAATATCGGCACGGTGACGGTCATTGTCAGCTGACCGCCATTTTCGGCAAATCGCTGCACTGCTACCTCGGACCAGGAGGCTGCCGCAAGCAAGGCCTGTACTTCTCCCGCACCATCCCACGGAAAGCGCTGCACTGCAGCCTGGACTTTCAGCCCCCGGACGGCAGGAATCCTGGCACCCAGGAGGAGATTACGCTCAGCGTCAGCCACGAACTGGCCCCAAAACTCGACGGAGCAACACTCGACTTCGGTCTCTACAACAAAATGGAACGCTTCGTCTGGCTGAGCCTACCGGCAGTGAAACAGCCGCAATGCACCTGCCTGCGCTCCACCGGTGTCCCTGCCGGCAAACACGCACCATGCCTCGATGACAAAGGCATCGGCCTGACTGACCTGTAGTAGAACGCCCTGAGTTTACATCCCAAGACATTGCCGTTCAGCCTGCTCGCAAGCCGGTCCTGCACCGGCCGCCGTCCAGACTCGTTCGGCTCGCGTCGGCACTCCTGCTTATCAAACAACCAGCCGCAGCGGCCGCTGCCCCAGCTGAACCGTGATCTCCTGTCCCCACGACGCCGTCAACCGGTCGTCCTCCATCCCGTCCCCGAACACCACCAACTGGTCGGATGCCACGGTGATCCGGAGGACCTCGCCGGCTTCCAGTACCCCTTCGGTGAGCGAAGCACCCGTAACCGGGGACGGCCACGCTTCCCGCACGAACCAGGCAAGCCGTGGATCAGTGGGCGCCGGCAAGGCACGTCCGCCGCGCTCCAAAGCGATCGATGCGCACCAGCCCGTGGCGCCCGTGCCGGTGGAGACAATAAGGCCCGACGACGACTGCCGCTCCGTCTGTCCTCCTGCTTGGGTGAAACTGGGTACGGAAAGGGAGTACTTCGCTGACTGATGCGAGGCGTGCCCGACGAAAACTTCATTGAGCGCCGAAAGCTGCTGACCGTCGTCGAGCGTTGCTGTCACAGTGGTGAGGTCCTGGCAACGCAGCCGCTCAACGTTCCCGGTGCGCAGCAGCGCGGCGGCGGCCGCCGGTGTGTGGCGGACCAGGACGCCGGGGTTGGCGCCGGGTTCGGGATCGACGCCGATGACCGGCTGGCCATTCAGGTATTTGGCCACGTTCGCCACCAATCCGTCCTGCCCCACCACGGCGATGATGTCCTCGGCGGTCAGCAGAAAGCGGCTGAGGTCGGCGCGTTCCACTTCGGCTTGGCGCCAATCCGACGGTACGGAAGCCCTGATAGTTGCCAGGGCGTTGGCTAGACGGTCGTGCCGGTCCTGCACGTCCTGGATGCTGCGGCCCCGGGTGCTGAGGAAGAACTCGGCCTGGCCGCGGGTGGCGTGCCGGTCCAGCAGTTCCTGGAGCTCCGTCCTCCGGTGGACAATGACGATGCGCGGGGATGCCATGGTGGGTCCTTACTTGGTGATTTCGGCGGTGGCTGCGGGTTCCTTGAACAGCCCGGCGAGTGCTCCGCTGAGCAGGTCCGGGGTGATGGTGAGATTCCCGATGTTCGGCAGGCTGCCGGCCGCGTCCTTGAGCGCGAGGGCCAGCAAGGTGGCTTGTTCCATGCCGCGGTACACCTCCATTGTGGCGGATTCGCGGGCTGCGGCAGCTTCGCCAACCAGCCGGATCTGGTTTGCTTCCGCAGCCGCGCCGATGCCCTTTCGCTCCGCTGATGCCTGGGCTTCGATGAGCCCTGCTGCGGCCTTTTCTTCGGCGGCGCGGCGGGCGTTGGCTCCCTCTTGCGCCACCAGGTTCTCGCGGCGGACGGCCAGTTCGATCTGGCTGGCCATCTCGTTCTCGGAAATGGTGCGTTCACGTTCGACGGCGACCGCTCGCCTTTCGTAAACCGCCCGGTCCGCTTCGGCTTGGAGTTGTTCGCGCACCGGGGTCTGCAGGGCGCGCTCCACATCAGACTCGGGGCGAACGGCGAGGACCTGGACACCGAGGATCTCAATACCGGTGGACTGGAGACGTGCATCGGCCCGCAGTGCGTCGGTGAGCACCAGTCGGAGTTGGCTGACTCCGCGTTCCAGGGCTTCGGCGAGGGTAGTGGTGGCGATCTGGTCGATCGCGTGGCTCTGGCAAAGCTGGCCAATGATGGTGGACACCTGCTCGCGTCCGGTGGCCGGCGCCTTGCCTGCGGTCTGCAGTCCGAAGTCCAGGCGGGTGGAAACCGCCACGGGGTCGATGAAGCGGTAGGTCACGTTCGCCTGAACGCTCACGTCCTGGTGGTCGCGGGTGATGGCGTGGAAAAGAGTGGGGAGCTCCTGGTCGTCCACGGGAACCTCGCTGAGCACCGAGTTGGCGGGGCGGAAGAAGAACGCCTGGCCCACTCCTTGGTGCTTGACTGCACCCTTCTGCAGGTGCACGACGTAGCCGGTGGGGCTGCCGAGGAAGTGGCTGATCCAGGGGTAGCGCTTGATGGCGGCCATGATGTTCGCTCCTTCGTGTTGTTGTCGTCAGTTTGACGATAATTTCACACTAAGACCATCCGCTCTTTATTGTCAACATGACGATAACTCACCTAGGATTGCCGTATGCCTGCATCCCATCCAGCGCCCGCCCGCTTTCCGGTGACCGTCGACGTCGTCGCCCTTACTGTGCGCGATGGCGTGCTGAACGCCCTGCTGATCACCCGACTCATCGAGCCGTTTCGTGGCAAACTGGCGCTTCCCGGTGGCTTCGTTCTGGCGGGGGAGGACTTGCTTGAAGCGGCGGGCCGGGAGCTCGCGGAGGAGACCGGCGTCGAGCGTCTGCCCGGGCACCTCGAGCAACTGGGCAGTTACGGCCCGAAAGGCCGCGACCCCCGCGGGGACGTCCTGACGGTCGCACATCTGCTGCTGGCGCCGGACTTTCCCGTATTGGCGGCAGGCAGCGACGCCGAGAAAGCGGCTTGGTACCCGGTTCGGGAAATCCAGGATGGCACGCTCGAGTTGGCGTTCGACCATGCGCAAATCCTCAACGACGCCCTGGAGCGGGCCAAGTCCAAGCTCGAATATTCACCCCTCGGGGCGGCATTCTGCGGTGAGGAGTTCACTATCGCCCAGCTTCGCGCCGTCTACGAGGCGGTGTGGGGCACGCGATTGGACCCGCGGAATTTTCACCGGAAGGCGACAGGGACGCCCGGATTCCTCGAGGAAACCGGCCGCATGACAACGGGCGACGCCGGTCGGCCCGCCGCGCTGTTCCGGCTCGCCCCCGAGGCGCGTCCGACGGCAGGTCAGCCCACCCGGGCGGTTCTCAATCCGCCGCTGATGCGCCCGCGGGAATCATGATGACAAGCCCGTTCTGGCATCAAGGTCGCACTGGTGGCACGACTTCCGGAGCTTATTCGTGAGCCAAAGAAGCTATGTTCTTATACTCATTCCCGCGTGTCGCGCGATAGACCCTGAGGCCGCTTCGAGCCTCTCGGAAACGGCTTATATAAACTGCTAAAGAAGCTATATGCTTATGTGTATGTCAGGTCAAATTGTGGCTCTTATTGTGGACATCGTGAACTCCCGCAAGCTCGTAGATCGTGTGGGAGCGCAACGGACCGTCCGGTCGGTTTTCGAAGACGCAAGCAAGGAACATCCGGCTCTCCGGCCATTGTGGCCGACTGTCGGGGATGAGTTTCAGGCCGTGTTCGAGACGCTGGGTGACGCGCTCCTTACGACAGCCTTGGTTCGTCTGGCCCTTCCTGAGGACGTCGACTGCAGGTTTGGGTTGGGCCGCGGAGAGACAGCCGATGTCGATTCATCATCTCCGGTAGCCATCCAGGACGGATCGGCTTGGTGGAACGCGCGGGAGGCGATTGACGAGACCCATCGCAGGGAGCATAAGAACGAGCCATACCTGCGTTCGTGGTTTGTTTCAAGCGACCATAAGGAATCAGGGACCGTGGCTGTGGTCAACGGTTTTATATTGCTCCGGGACTCGCTGATCAGTTCGATGCGACCGCGCGACCGGAGGTTAACTCTGGGCGCACTTTCGGGCTCCCCACAATTGGACTTGGCGCAGCGCGAAGGAATCAGTCAGTCTGCTGTCTCGCAGAGTCTTCGTCGCTCGGGAGGAGCCGCGCTTGTCGCAGCTCAGCAGGAACTGACGAAAGGAGCCATCGAATGATCGGCTCCACACTTCTCCTGATGGTCGGCCTTGTAGACCTTGCAGATGGCTGCCGTCGCGAAGTTTCTCTTGCACTTCAACTATTGGTCCTCCTGGGGGTACCGGCGCTCGCCTTCTGGGGCTTGGGGTTGAACCCTTTAGCTGCTGGGGTATGTGCGGTGGCCGTTTTGGCTTGGATCTTGGTTACTACATCGCAGTCCCCAAAACCGTCGTGGAAACTCCTCCTTCACCCTCGTGAGCCTGCTCCACGGCTGTGGCCGGCCATCGTACTCTTCGTGCTGGTCTTTGGGATCAGCGCATACGACCGCAGTTTCGACGTTGCAGGCGGCTTCCTCGTTGACATCTACTCACTGACTGATCGGCGGTTTGCGACGTCGTTCCCTCTTGAAACCATCATGGCCGCCACCGCGGTTGGTATCTTCCTCACCAAAAGCGCCAACAACATCACCGCTTCAGCTCTTAACTGGGCCAAAAAGGAAGACACCAAAGCGGAGCTGGAACAAGCCGTCAGTGCGAAAGCGGTCGGTCCGAAACCCGAGAATAAGTGGGAGTTGTTCGTCAGCAGCAAAAAAGTCGCCAGCCTTCGCGCAGGAGACAAGCCGGTGTCGGGTCCGGCCCTGAAGGGCGGCAGGCTCATCGGCCCTATCGAAAGACTCCTCATCGTCGTCCTGGCTTTCGCCGGGGCTTGGCAGGTCATCGCGGGATTGGCGGCTGCGAAGGGAGTCATTCGTTTCCCGGAAATTTCGGAAGACCGCGCCTCGGGCTCCAAAGCGGAGGAGTTCTTGGTAGGCAGCCTCGCAAGCTGGACAATGGCGGCAATCGCGATCCTCTATCTGGTACTGGTTCGCGGCCATTAATACGAGTGGTCCGTAGGGCTGCAGAGGATCTCAAGCGGAAGCCAAAGACGCTCAAACCCGGGCCGGCTCGGCTGCGGCCATTGCACGGTTGAGCTGGGCCAGTACGTCCTCTGGCGTACCGTTCGCATCAACCACCACGAAGTCGTCGAACTCCGGGAGGGATCGGTAGGCCGCCCGGAAAGCCACCAGGTCTGCGAGGGATTCCTTGTCGGTGCCGCGCGCCAGGACCCGCTCGTGGGCTAGCTGCGGATCGACGTCGAAGTGGATCATGAGGTCCGGAACGGGAAGCTTCCCCAGCAGCCACGGAATCAAACGGCCGCGACCCAATCCGTTGGCCTGGCGCAACGCGAGTTGGCAGTGGACGTGGCGGTCCATCACCACCAGCCCGTCGCACTTTTCAGCACGCGCGTGATGCACCAGCACGTTGAAGAGTCGAATTCCGGTCTCAACGACGTCGGCAAACCGTGGATGCAGATGCCAGCCGAATCTCTGGGAAAGAAGCGACAAGTGCCTCCGGCCGGCGTGGTTGCTGAGCAGCACGGCGTTGCGTCCGGCGGCGCGGGCCGAATCGACCAAGGCGCGGGCCGCCGTCGTCTTTCCTGAACCGTCAATTCCCGTCAGAACAATGAGCATGTGGCCTCCCCTCGTTTCCTTTCCAACGAAACGAGGGGAGGGATTGTCCCGCGATGCGGCGCAGATCACCCCATGGGCCGCCACTGGAACCGGGGTTGCCGGCGGTTCAGGAACGCGCTGATGCCGATCTCCATGTCCGGGCTGGCAGGCATCGCAGCCCAGGCATCGGCCCATTCCTGGTCCACCACCGGTTCACCCGCTGACCCCTCACAATCCACCAGCCGCTTCATCGCGTGCATGGAGAAACGGGACCGGCTGCGCAGCGTGTTGATCAGTGCTGCGCACTTCTCTTCAAAGGACTCCGAGGGAACGACGTCGGCCACCAGGCCAAGCGCCTTGGCTTCAGTAGCGCTGAACGTCTGTCCGGTGAGGAGGATGTACTTTGCGTTGGCGTGGCCCACCAGCCGCACCAACCGTTCCAAGCCGGGACGGGGATAGATGATGCCGATCTTCGCCGGGGTCAGCCCAATAACGGCGCGTTCGTTGGCGATGACGAAGTCGCACGCTGCTGCAATCTGCCAGCCGCCACCCATGCACGCGCCGTCCACCAAGGCCACCGTCGGCTTCGCCACGGAAGCAATGGCGGAATCAGCCAGGCTGAGATGGTCCACCGTGGAGCCGTCAGGTTGGGGGTCGGTGAGGACGGAGGAGAGTTCGCTGATGGACGCGCCGGCACAGAACGTGTCCCCGGCGCCGCGGAGCACCACTACCGAAACATCGGGATCGGCGTCCAAGCGCGGCATAAGTTCCTGGAACTCCAGGCACATGGCTTTGGTCAGGGCGTTGCGTTGGGCAAGGTTGGAGATCTCCACTGTCGCCACACCGCCGGCAACTGAAACGGAAAGGCGGCCGGTGCGCACCTCGGAAGCGATGCTCATGAGCGTGCTCCCGCGTCCGCGGAAGTCCGGAATGCCGGCCCGCACACAACGCGACCCTCGCGCTCAAGCCGGGACACGTCGTCGTGCGTCATTCCACGTTCCAACAGAACCTCCGCTGTGTGCTCGCCAAGAAGCGGCGGCGGCGTATGGATTTCGCTCGCCTCGCCGTCCAGGCTCAGCGGCCCGCGCAGGAGGGGGAGTTCGGAACCGTCCCGTCGCTGGCGGCGCTGAATGAGCTTCAACGCGGCCACTTGCTCAGTAGCCAGCGCCTGCGTGTAGTTGAAGATGGGCCCGCAAGGGATACCGGCTTGGCTGATCAGCGGAACCCATTCGGAAGCGGGCCGGGTGGCAAGCGAGGACTCAATGAGCTCTGCCAGCTGATCCCGGTTGGCTGAACGATCCGCTCCGGTGGCGAACCGGGGATCCTCCAGCGCGGAGGGAACGCCGATCAGTGTGCAGAACGCCCGCCATTGCTTGTCGCTGCCCACGGCGATGTTGATGGATTCGGTGGCGGTGGCAAACGTGCCGTAGGGCGCGATGACGGGGTGGTTGTTGCCTTGCGGGGTGGCTGCTTCACCAAGGCTAAGGGCTTTCTGCCCTTGGAATGCGGACAGATTCAGCGCGGTTTCAAGCAAGGAAGTAGACACCCGGCTGGGCCGTTCGCCGTTCCGGGCGCCGAGCAGCGCGGAGACGATGCCGAACGCACAAACCATCCCGGAGGTGATGTCCACGATCGGAAGACCCACACGATATGGTTCCCCGGGACCGGGCCCTGTGACGGACATCAGCCCCGACATTCCCTGGATGACCTGGTCCAGTCCGGCGTCGTCCTTGAGGGGCCCGGTGTTCCCGAACCCGCTGACGGACCCCAGCACGAGGTCCGGGTTGAGTTCCTCGAGTCGCGCGGCTGTGAAGCCCATTTTGTCCAGGGTGCCGGGTTTGAAGTTTTCCACCAGGACATCGGCATCGGCGATCAAGCCGGCGAGGATGTCGCGACCCTCGGCAGAATAGAAGTCCAGGCACACAGATGCCTTGTTGCGGTTGACGGAGTCGAAGTAGAGGCTGTGGCCGTCCTGGAATGGCGGCCATTGCCGGGCGGTGTCACCGCCGTTGACGCTTTCCACCTTGATGATCCTGGCGCCCATGTCAGCCAGGAGCGCGGTGCAATAGGGCCCGGCGAGAGCACGGCTGAGGTCGATCACGGTGATCCCGCGGAGTGGTTTGAGCATGGTTGTGTACCTAACGTTGGAGCGGATTCAGAGGCTGGAGGGCAACACCAGGGCACCCACCAGAAGGAGCGGGCCGACCACCACCATGGACAGGCCCCAGCGGGTGAGGAGGGTGGTGATGCGGGGACGTTCGTCGGCGTCGACTGTGGCTACGAACGTGGCGCCGACAGTGGAGAACGGTGAAACGTCCACGATGGATGAACACACGCCCAGCGCCGCGATGACCGCCCATCCGGCGATGTCACCGGAGGCCACCAGTGGCAAGGCAAGCGGCACAAGGGCCGCGAGCATGCCGGTGGTTGAAGCGAACGCGGACACGAGGCCGCCGATCGCGCAGATCACCAGCGCGGCCAGGAGCGGGGTTCCGACGGCGCCGGCTGCTTCGCCGAGCAGGGTGACCGCTCCCATGGTCTGAAGCACTCCGACGAACGTGATGATCCCGCCCACCAGCAGGACAGTGGACCAATCGATCTTGGCCACGGCCGACTTGCCGGACTGCGGATCGCACAAGGTGAGGACCGAGGCGAAAGCGAAGCACAGAACGCCGATGTCCGGGCTGGCGCCGAGCGCGGACATCAGGATGACGGTGATGACCAAACCCGCCATGCAGAGCACAGTGATGACCTGGTTGCGGTTGAGTTGAGGGACCGACGCCGGTGCCTCCGCGGGTGGGCCGTCCAGGACCTGGATGGTTTGTTGTGCCGCTTGCTTGCCCCGCGCGATGTTGCCGTCGCGCTCAAACGGGTGCGACGGCGTCGGGCGTTCTTTGCTGAAACGTGGCACAACTGTGCCAAAACCGTCTGCGGCACGGGTGCTGAGCAGTTTGAACCCGCCGAAGAGGACGTAAGCGGCAGCAACGAGGGCCAGGTTGGTGCCCAGTGCCACGGTGAAGAGAACCAACGGATCGAGGTCGATCCCCGCTGCCCGCGCCGTGCCATAGGTAACGATGCCGAACAAACTGGTGGGGGCGAATCCTCCAGCGCTGAGGCCCGAGCCGATGGCGATCCCGATGAGCATGCGGTCGATGCCGTACCGTTTGGCCAGCGGCATCCCAATGGGCGCCATGACCAGTCCGGCCAGGGGCGAACCCATGGCCGAAATGCCTATGGTCAGCCCGAAGAAGGCCAACGGCAGGAAGAATGCCCTGTCGCCCACTTTGGCGATGGCCCGCTCAATGATCACGTCGATGGTCCCGTTCGCTTGGGCGATCGCGAAGAAATAGGTGACGCCTACCAGCAGGACCAGGATTCCGATGGGGAATCCTGCCACCACCTTGTCCATGGTCATCCCTGCCATCCACACGCCCACACCCGCTGCCGCTGCAAACATGAGCACGCCGATGTGCACTTTGCGCAGGGTAGCCAGGACGAACACGCCCACAAAGATGGCGAGAGCCGCGATTTGTAATTCCATAGCCCGTCTCCAATCAAACTTCTTCGGTTCACTGGATGAACCAACGGTTCATTTTGGGAAGTCGCCTGTAATGTAGAGGACAGGGAAAAGGCCGTCAAGCGGGAGAGTGGATGAGTACGCAGAGTGTGGTCACGGCAATCCGGGTGCTTGAAGCGGTCTCCGACAACCAGCCGGCGGGTTTGTCCGAACTCAGCCGGGAAGTGGATGTTCCCAAGGCCACGGTTCTCCGGGTTCTGAGGACACTGGGGGAGCTGGGCTGGGTTTCGCAGTCCGAAGCCCAGGCCGGCAAATGGGTCCTGACCAATCACGCGTTCGCTGTTGCCAGCCGTGGAAGCAGCGGATCTGTTATCCGCGACGCCGCCATGGGCCCACTCAACGCGCTGCAGCTGGACACCACCGAAACAGTCCACCTGGCGGTGCCGGACCGCCGCTATATGCTCATCATCGAACGTCTGGACACGCCGCACGTCCTCCGGGCTTTCCTGCCGCTAGGCTCGCGTTTGCCCATGCACGCCTCTTCGACCGGCATGGCGTACCTGTCAGCCGCCGATGAAGCTTTCGTCGATGAATACCTGGCCGGTCCGCTTGAAG
Source organism: Paenarthrobacter sp. CAP02 (assembly GCF_040137855.1). Classification (NCBI taxonomy): domain Bacteria; kingdom Bacillati; phylum Actinomycetota; class Actinomycetes; order Micrococcales; family Micrococcaceae; genus Paenarthrobacter; species Paenarthrobacter sp. CAP02. The sequence goes on from NZ_JBEEII010000009.1 coordinate 128,861, forward strand.
CACTGACACCGCAAACCGTCGTGGACCCGGCCAAGCTCCGGGCGATGATCGGAGACACGCGGGCCCGAGGGTATTCCATCAACGAGCAGGGGCTCAGCACTGGCATCACCTCGATCGGTGTTCCGCTTCTGGGGCCCGGCGGCGTGGCGGCGGGATCGATCTCCATTTCGGGGCCCTCAAGCAGGATTGTTCCCACCAAGTACCAGGAGTACGGCGAGGCTGCGGCAGGAACCGCCCGGGAGATCAGTCGTGCTCTGGGAGCTTCTTCATCAAAAGGTTACTAAGTTTCCTGACCAACTACTGCGCTGGAAGTCATTGCACGCCTATCATGATGCTGTGAACGTGCTTCTGCCGGGTAATTGTTCGTTTGAACTCTTTTCCGGGAGGGTACGTAAGCGATAAGGAGATGAATTTCTCCGATCGGTGCCCGTTGGCATGGGTGGCGCTCCTCCGGGGGTACCAGCGGACGCCTTCCTGAATAGACAAACATTTATTGAAGGGATGCGTAGCTCAATGAACACACTCCTGATAATCGCTGGCGTAATTGCGATCATCTTGCTTCTCGTCGGTGGATTTAACCAAGCCCTCAGTTTCCTGCTGTGGGTAGGAATTATCCTGCTGGTGCTGGCCCTCATTGGATGGGTGCTGGGCCGGGGCCGGTCTCGCGTATGACAACTGATCCAAGCGAAGTTGCCGGCTACGCCCAGGTTCGCGACGGAACAACTACGCCCGGGCGCCCCCTTCCCAGGGACCCGGACGTGCCCGGAACCGGTGGGCAGGTGCCGGTCAGCGACGGTCCCGAGGAAGCTCCAGAGGATGCCGTTGATGCCGGACCCAGCGAATCAGCAAATCCGCCGGGACCGGCAGAGGAAAAGGATGAGAAAACCGCGGATAATCGCGGTTTGACCACCGAAACCAATCCCACGGACTGACAGTGGGCTTTTGCGGCCGCGGGCGGAAGAAATTCCGGCTGCGGCCGCACTCGTAATCAGTGACTGCGGCGGGGTGCAGCCAACTCAGCGATTGAGGTTGATATGCGGTTCGGTTCAATCATCGGGCTTCTGGTAGTGGTGTGGCTGGTTATTGGTGCGGTAGCTGCGGGCCAGCGGGGTTACTACAGCGACCCGCCCGCGCAATGCTCGCAGTTTGCAACCATTGCGCTCAACATCGTCGCGGGTCCACTGAATTACACCGGCCTGAATCCCCAAGGCGGGTGTGAGATTCCGAAGCCGTCATGACCCGAAGCCGGAAGCTCCTGGCAGCAACCCTGGCCGCCTTGGTCTTCCTGGGCGGACTGCTTTCCGGGTGCGCCCAAAGCCCTTCAGCGGACTCCCTTAAAGGCCCCGCCAAGGAAGCCGCCTCCGCTGTCCGGACCGCTTCCCTTACGGTGGACCTCAGGCTCCAAGAACGCGCGACGGCGGCGGCGGCGACTACCACTGCGGACGACATGCTCAAGGGCATGCAATCCGCCACCGATCAGCTGGAACATTTCGGCGCGAAAACGCAGGATGAACAGTCGCTGCGGGACAGTATGCTGGCAATCTTCTCCACCATCTCCCGGTCTCTCCTGCACGCCAGGGACGCCCTCGCCGCACCCACCTCAGCACCCGGCGGCGGAACCGACCTCGCCGGAATTGCACAGCTCCCTGCGGTCCAGGGTGAGCTCCGGGCGGCCACTGAACAACTTGACGAACTCATGACCAAGGCCGGCATCCAGTGAAACGGCTCCTCGGTGTTGCACTCGGCATCCTGACAGCGATCGGGGGCTTTGTCGACATCGGGGACCTTGTGACCAACGCTGTGGTTGGCTCCCGATTCGGCCTCTCACTCGCATGGGTTGTTCTTGTGGGTGTGGTGGGTATCTGCCTGTTCGCCAATATGTCCGGACGGGTTGCCGCCGTCTCTGGACGGGCCACCTTTGAAGTGATCCGGGAACGCATGGGTGCGAGGGCGGGCCTGGCCAACCTCGCAGCGTCGTTCCTGATCAACCTGATGACTGTCACCGCGGAAATCGGCGGGATAGCCTTGGCCCTCCAGTTGGCCAGCGGAGTGTCGTACATGTTGTGGGTTCCGTTCGCCCTGATCGCCGTATGGCTGGTGATTTGGCGGGTGAAGTTCAGCATCATGGAGAACGTGGCAGGACTTGTGGGCCTGTCCCTTGTGGTCTTCGCCGTGGCGCTCTTCCTGCTCAAGCCGGACTGGGGTTCGCTGGCCTCCCAGGCGCTGCATCCTTCAGTCCCGTCAGAGGAGGGCCCGGGGACGTACTGGTACTACGCGATCGCCCTGTTTGGGGCGGCCATGACGCCTTACGAAGTGTTCTTCTTCTCCTCCGGTGCCGTGGAGGAACGCTGGAAGGTCAAAGACCTGGTGCAATCACGGATCAACGTCCTGTTGGGCTTCCCGCTGGGGGGCTTCCTGTCCCTCTCCATTGCGGCGTGCGCCGCCGTCGTCCTCCTGCCCGCAGGCATCAGCGTGACGACGCTGTCGCAGGTCGCGCTGCCAGTCATCCAGGCGGGCGGGCAACTGGCTTTGGCTGCGCTGCTCCTTGGCGTCGTGGCCGCGACTTTCGGTGCTGCACTGGAAACGACCCTTTCAAGCGGATACACGCTGGCCCAGTTCTTCGGCTGGTCGTGGGGTAAGTTCCGGCGTCCGGCGGAGGCGGCCCGTTTCCACGTGGCCATGATCGTGGTCCTGCTCGCGGGGGTTGCGGTCCTGACCACCGGCGTGGACCCCATTCTGGTTACCGAATACTCGGTGGTGTTTTCCGCGATAGCGCTGCCGCTGACCTACTTGCCCATCCTGATCGTGGCGAACGATCCCCAGTACATGGGCAAGCACGTCAACGGGAGGGCTGTGAACATCGCCGCCTTCATTTACCTGGTCATCATCCTGGTGGCCTCAGTGGCGGCCATCCCCCTCATGATTGCGACGGGAGCAGGGGCATGAGAAAAGCGAAACCGATCCCGGTTCAGGACATCAGGCCCGCCCCGCGTCCGGCCGGCCTGGTCCTGGATGCCCAGCTGCATTTGCTGGACAGGCAGGTCCTGGACGTCGACGACGTTCCGGTCACCACAGTTGACGACGTGGAGTTGAGCGGCCCCGCACATGGAGAACCCATCGCCGAAGGAACCGAGGCGCCCCACATCACCGCCTTGCTGACCGGAGCGGTCCTCGGGACGCGCATCTTTGGCGGCAGGCCGCCGTCGAGCAGGTTCATCAGGATCCCGTGGGAAGTGGTGGCTGGCGTGGACACGGTAGTGTCCTTGGGTGTCCGGGCCAATTCGCTCGATGCTTCCTGGCTTGAGCGCTGGATGCGCGACCAGATCATCGCCAAAATTCCTGGAGGCCGGCATGATCCTGAATGACCTTTTGGGTACAGATGTCGTGGACAGCACCGGCCAGCGGTTGGGTGAGGTGTCGGACGTCCGGTTTGCCCTGGATGCTGCTCCGGCGCAGCTTCTGAGCCGGGCCCGGATGGTGGGCGTCGTGGTCTGTCCCAGGACGGCCACATCGTTCCTTGGGTATGAACGGATGGACGTGAACCAGCCTTGGCCCCTAGCCCAGCTGCTGAGGTGGCGGCATCGGGGATCGTTCCTGGTGTTGTGGGAGGACATCGCGGTGATGGGTCCCGACGGCGTGGGGCTGCGCTCCGAGTTCACGGCGTACGAATCAACATTGCCAAGGTAGCCGCTGTTTGCAAATGCTAAGTTTGCTGATTAGTTTGGTAGTAGGGCATGGACATGCCATAGAACGCCCTTAGGGGTTCGAAGAGTTCCATATACACGTTCACCGCTTTTGGAAAGGACAGGTCGCATGGACAAGCAGAACGCCACACCGGAAGAGGAAGTGGGCGGCTACGGCACTCCCACCGCGGAGCAGGAAGCCGGCGGCGGCCAAGCGCAGCCCCGGGTGGAGGAAGACCTCTCCGAAGCCGGTCTCAGCCAGGACAGCCCCGACGGCGAAACGTTCGCCACCGGTGCGCCGAACCTCAGCCACTTGGACCCCGAAGACTCGGACAGTTCAGGGGAGCCGGGCGCTGGTCGCTTCGGCGGGACTGAAGACCAGTCGCACGCCGAGCAGTCCTTGCAGCCGGACGGCAACGACGATGACCTGCCGGACGGCAGCGGCAACGACCTCCCCCAAGAGGAGTCTCCGAATGACGATGACGAAGAAGATTTCGACGCCGGCTAAAAACTCCAGCTGGCGCGCTTAGGCAGGCGCGCCTCCGGTTAAGCAGCCAGCCGGCTGGCGTGCCACTGGCACCACCCGCAATAAAGCACCCGAGACACGATCGAAGGAGCAAAACCTATGGCCACCGTAAACAAGTCAATTGAAGTAGACGTCCCCGTATCCGTCGCCTACAACCAATGGACACAGTTCGAGACGTTCCCCGAGTTCATGAACGGGGTGGACGCTGTTGAGCAGATCGACGAAACGGGCCTCCACTTCTCAACCAACGTGGGCGGGGTAAAGCGCGAGTACAACGCGCAGATCGTGGAACAGGTCCCGGACGCCTTGGTCAGCTGGGCCAGCGTGGACGGCCCCCGCAACGGCGGCACGGTGAGCTTCGAGTCGCTCGAACCTGCCAGGACCCGGGTCTCGGTCGAGATCGTGTGGGAGCCGGAGAGCCTCACTGAAAAGGCTGGTTCGGCCCTTGGGGTGGACAGCCTGCGTGTTGGCGCGGACCTGGACAAGTTCAAGAAGTTCATTGAGGCCCAGGGTCACGAAACCGGTGCCTGGCGCGGGACGGTGTCTGGCGGCGACGTTGACGACACCGGCGCCGGACCCGCGGACTCATCCCCGTCGCGTCCACTCGGCATCTAGCGCGGCGCTGCGGACTCGTTCACACTGGTAACAGCACCAAATAGATAGCTCCAACGAGGGCCGGCCACTGATACGGGCCGGCCCTCGTGGCATACCCGGAACTGAAACCGCAGAGGAGAACAGACCGCCATGGCAACGTCGGGGAACATTGAGTCTGAGCGGAAATTTGATGCCGATGCCTCCACTCCGCTTCCCGACCTCCAAGGCATGGAGGGGGTTGCCCGGGTGGGTGAGCCAGCGGTCCATCAGCTCGAAGCCGTCTACTTCGACACCAGCCGCCTGGCCCTGGCCGCCCGCGGGATCACGCTGCGCCGCCGCACCGGCGGTACCGATGCTGGCTGGCACCTGAAACTTCCGCATAGCCCGGGCAACAGGACGGAAGTCCAGGCCCCACTGGGCTCCGTGGATTCCATTCCCGACGAACTCCTGGAACGCGTCCTTGCCTACACCCGGGGTCGGCCATTGGCGGCGATCGCCACATTGAAAACCGAACGCACCAGCTTCGCCCTTTACGGAGACGACGGCGGACGCCTTGCCGACTTCGTCGACGACCAGGTGCGCGCCCTCATAACCATCGATGGGCCGCGTGAGTCCCGCTGGCGCGAGTGGGAGCTCGAGTTGGCTGCAACTGACGGGCAGGACGATGCATTGCTGGATGCTCTCGCCGAACAGCTGGCGGACGCCGGAGCCGTGCCCAGCAAGCGTGCCTCCAAGTTGGCTACGGCCCTGGGTGATTCATGGCCGTCGCCCCGGAAAGCAGCTGGGCATTCTTCCAGCGGCAAGGCCCCGGCCGTAACTCCGGTGCTGGAGTACCTGGAGTCGCAAATCGCTGACCTGCTTCTCCAGGACGCGCACGTCCGGCAGGACCGGGACGACGCCGTGCATCAAATGCGCTCCCTGATCCGGCGGATCCGTTCGGTGCTGCACACCTACAGAAAGCTCTTCGATCCAGCGGCAGTGGAAGGGCTTGAATCTGAACTGAAGTCCTTGGCCGAAACGCTGGGCCGCTACCGGGATGCGGAGGTCCTGCACGAACGGCTTCGCGCGTCCCTGGACGAGTTGCCGGCGAAGCTGGTGCTGGGTCCGGTGCATGACGAACCTGACCAGCGCATGCAGGTCAGGTTGGACACGGCGTTGTCGGCCATCCGGGAGCGATTGGACAGTGCGCGTTACTACAAGCTGCTGGAACGGCTCGAGGAGTTCACCCAAGCCCCACCCACCACCCTCAAGGGGAGCCGTCCGGCCGGCAAAACGACCGCCAAGCTCGTCAACAAGGCCGCCCAACGGCTCGGCAAACGCCATGACGCCGCGGTGGGTGCCGCCGTCGGGCCCCAACGCGACAAGGCTTTCCATGAGGTCCGGAAGGCAGCCAAAAAGCTGCGTTTCGCCGCCGCGGCTGTAGGAAGCGTGCACGGCAAGCGCGCCGGCAGGATTGAGGACGCGGCCCACAAGGTGCAGTCGATCCTGGGGGAGCACCAGGACAGTGCCATGGCCCGCGAAGAGCTGCTGAAACTGGGCTCAGCGTCGGACGTCGGGAACGCGGCGTTCACCTACGGGGTGCTTCATGCGCAGGAGCGCAGTGCGGCAGATGCGACAGAGCTCCAGTACCTGCAGAGCGGCAAGAAAGCGCGAAAACTACGACTCAAGCCCTGACACAGCATTGACCCTAGTTGCCCGCGGCAACCAGACGTAAACTGGCCTTCGGTTCATACAGCGTCTGCTTGGAGATCTCATGCTTTGGAAGGTCCTTGTCCGGTTCCTGCGGCCGCATCAGCGGCTGTTGATTGCCGTCGTCGTCTTCCAGTTGGCGCAGTCCATCGCCTCCCTGTACCTGCCCACACTCAACGCGGACATCATCGATAACGGTGTGGCCACCGGCGATACCGACTACATCCTGCGCATGGGCGGCCTCATGCTGCTGATTACCCTGCTGCAGATAGCGTGTGCCGTGGTGGCCGTGTACTTCGGCGCCAAAGCGGCCATGGGGATGGGGCGCGACGTCCGCGACGCGATCTTCAGCCGGGTCGGCGAGTTTTCCGAGCAGGAGGTCACCAGGTTCGGTGCGCCATCCCTGATCACACGCTCCACCAACGACGTCCAGCAGATCCAGCAGCTGGTCCTCATGTCCTGCACGCTGATGGTCGCGGCGCCCATGCTCAGCATCGGCGGGGTGATCATGGCCGTGCGACAGGACGCGCAACTGTCCTGGCTGATTGCGGTCTGCGTCCCGGTGCTGCTGGTGGCGGTCGGCCTGATCGTGACCCGGATGGTGCCGCTGTTCCGCAAGATGCAGGTGAGGATCGACGCCGTCAACCGCGTCCTGCGCGAGCAGCTCACCGGCATCCGGGTGGTCCGGGCGTTCGTGCGCGAAGACATGGAGACAGCCCGTTTCGGTAAAGCCAACGACGACGTCACTGACGTAGCGCTGCGGGCGGGCCGTCTAATGGCGCTCATGTTCCCTGTGGTCATGCTGGTCATGAACGTCTCCAGCGTTGCGGTGATCTGGTTCGGCTCCTTCCGGATCGAGGACGGGTCCATGCAAGTGGGCACCCTGATCGCGTTCCTGAGCTACCTGATGCAGATCCTCATGTCCGTCATGATGGCCACGTTCATGGCCGTGATGATTCCCCGGGCGTCCGTTTCCGCCGACCGGATCGGTGAGGTGCTCGATACCCCCTCCAGCGTCCAGCCGCCGTCGAACCCGGCAGCCGCCGGTATCCGCCGGGGCGAACTGGCCATGCACGACGTCGGATTCGCCTACCCGGGTGCCGAGCAGCCTGTACTGAGCGGGGTCACTTTCACCGCCGCCGCAGGGCAGACCACCGCGATCATCGGCAGCACCGGCGCCGGAAAAACCACCCTGGTGAACCTTATGCCGCGCCTGTTCGACGCCACCAGCGGATCCGTGGAAATGGACGGCGTTGATGTCCGGGACCTGCACCCCGACAAACTATGGGGCCACATCGGCCTGGTGCCGCAACGGCCGTACCTGTTCTCCGGAACGGTCCGCAGCAACCTCCAATACGGCAAGCCCGACGCTACCGAGGAAGAGATGTGGCAGGCACTGTCCGTGGCCCAGGCGCGGGACTTCGTCGAAGAAATGGAAGGCGGCCTCGACGCAGCCATCTCCCAGGGCGGCACCAACGTCTCGGGTGGGCAGCGCCAGCGGCTCGCGATTGCGCGGGCCTTGGTGAAGCAGCCGGAACTGTACATTTTTGATGATTCGTTCTCCTCGCTGGACACCGCAACGGACGCCCGGCTGCGGCAGGCACTCAAACGGCACACCAACGGAGCCACCCTGGTGATCATCGCCCAACGCGTGTCCAGCATCGCCGACGCGGACCAGATCCTGGTGCTCGACGACGGCAGGATCGTGGGGCAGGGAACGCATGATGAGTTGCTGGAGTCCTCCGAAACCTACCGCGAAATCGTGTCGTCCCAGCTCGCATCGGAGGAAGCAGCATGAGCACGGCCACCCGGGGACCCCAACGGCCCGCCATGGGTCCAGGACGCGGCGGACCCTTCGCCGGGATGAACGTCCCGGCCGAGAAAGCATCCAACTTCGGCGCCTCCGCCCGGCGCCTGCTGGGAACCCTCCATCCGGAGCGGTTCTGGCTGACCCTGGTCCTGGTGTTCGCCGTCGTCAGCGTCGCGCTCTCCGTGATCGGGCCCCGGCTGCTTGGCGAAGGCACCAACCTGATCTTTGCCGGCGTCGTCTCCAAACAGCTGCCCGCAGGCGTCACCAAAGCCGAGGTGATCGACAGGCTCCGCGCCTCAGGCGAGGGCAGCAAAGCCGACATGCTCAGTGCCATGACCCTCACACCCGGCGTCGGAATCGACTTCGGCGCGCTGTCCTCCGTGCTGCTGTGGGCGCTGGCCCTATATGTCCTGGCCTCAGCGTTCGGTTGGATGCAGGCGTACGTCCTCAACGGCGTCGTCCAGCGCACCGTCTACCGGCTGCGTGAGCGGATCGAAGCGAAAATCCACCGGCTGCCGCTCCGGTACTTCGACTCCATACAGCGCGGCGAGCTGCTCAGCCGGGTGACCAACGATGTGGACAACATCTCCCAAAGCCTGCAGCAATCCATCAGCCAGGTAGTTTCGTCCCTGCTCACCGTGTTGGGCGTGCTGGTGATGATGTTCATCCTCTCGCCACTGCTGGCACTGATCGCACTTGTGACCATCCCCCTGACCCTGGGCATCACCATGCTGATCGCCAAACGGTCCCAGAAAATGTTCGTGGCCCAGTGGAAAAACACAGGCGAACTCAACGGCCAGATCGAGGAAACCTACACCGGCCACGCGTTGGTGAAGGTGTTCGGGCGGCAGAACGAGGTTCAGGAGAAATTCCGCACGAAGAACGCGGAGCTGTACCAGGCCAGCTTCGGGGCGCAGTTCGTGAGTGGGCTGATCATGTCGGCCATGACATTCATCGGTAACCTCGTCTACGTGGGTATCGCCGTGGTGGGAGGCCTGCAGGTCGCCTCAGGCGCTATGCAGCTGGGTGATGTGCAGGCGTTCATCCAGTACTCGCGGCAGTTCACCATGCCGCTGGCCCAGCTCGGATCCATGGCCAACATGCTCCAATCCGGGGTCGCATCCGCCGAACGCGTCTTCAACCTGCTCGATGAGGAGGAAGAGTCCGAAGAGCCGATGGCCAGCGCAACCGGTCCCTCCCGCGGCCGGCTCGTGTTCGAGAACGTGTCCTTCCGCTACTCGCCGGACAAGCCGCTGATCACGGACCTCAGCCTGGTCGCCGAGCCGGGGCAGAGCATTGCGATCGTTGGGCCCACAGGCGCCGGCAAGACAACGCTGGTGAACCTCATGATGCGGTTCTACGACCTCGACGGCGGCCGGATCACCTTGGACGGCGTGGACATCGCGTCCCTGTCACGGCAGGAACTGCGCTCGCGGATGGGCATGGTGCTGCAGGATACCTGGCTGTTTGGCGGGACCATCCGGGACAACATCGCCTATGGACGGCCCACCGCTTCCGAATCCGAGATTGTTGAAGCCGCACAGGCAACCTACGTGGATCGCTTCGTGCGGTCGCTCCCGGAAGGTTACGACACCCTGCTCGACGACGAGGGCGGCAATGTGTCGGCAGGCGAGAAGCAGTTGCTGACCATCGCGCGTGCCTTCCTTTCCCGTCCGTCCGTGCTGATCCTGGATGAAGCGACCAGCTCCGTTGATACGCGGACCGAGGTGCTGGTGCAAAAGGCCATGAACGCGCTGCGCTCGGACCGTACCAGCTTTGTAATCGCGCACCGGCTTTCCACTATCCGCGACGCAGACCTCATCCTGGTCATGGAGGCCGGGCAGATCGTGGAGCAGGGGACGCACTCGGAGCTGTTGGCCGCCGGGGGAGCGTACTCCAGGCTGTACGAGGCACAGTTCGCAGCACCGGCCGCCGAAGTTTAGGGCCCTTGGGGGCAGCGGCTCAGCCCCGTTGGCGGGCCAGCGCGTAGGACGGTTCGCGGAGGCGTCGTGTCCAGTCGTACGTTCCTGCACCGGGGAGGGGGTTGAGGACGGGATCGAAACGCTCGTCCGAATCCTGACCGTCGGCCACGGTGAGCGTCAACGTCCCAAAGCGGCACCAAGGACCCAACGGGCTGGCGTGATGGAGTTCCAGTGTCCACGGCCCACGTCCAAGAGCGGCACGGAACGCCCGGGGTTCAACGGGCAATTGCCCAGGTCCTTCAATGGTGCGTGCTGCTATCAGAACGGGTCCGGAGTCCGATTTGTAGGGCATCATGCTGGAGAACACGGCGGATGCGGCGTTGCGTCGGAGCCGGAGGATGAACCTGCCGATTCCTGTGGGACCGGTGGTAGCCAGTAACATGTCGGCCTGCTTGCCCTGTTCCGTGAAGCGTATGGCCAGGCCAATGATGTCCGGCAGGGCGTCGGGCAATCCGATCGAGCGCGACAGTCGCGCATTCACCGGGTTGGTCCCTGGATCGTCCAGCCACGGGATGCCCGACGGCCTGCGGTGCCTTGGATCCCGCTTCAGCGTTCCCACCAGGTGGATGCCCGTCGGATGGATGGGGCGGTGCGGGCGGGTGACCTTGATGGCCCGGAAGAGACCGGCAAAGGTGGCCCCGGCCATTCCTTGTGCCCTGCTGCTCAATGTACCCATCTGATCACCCTATGCGGGACACACCCGGAAAGACAGCAACCTGATGAATGGGTGGATTGATTCCTAGGGCAGGCGTGAGGGGCGGAGCACGTTTGCTTCGCCGGCCTTGGCTGGGTCCAGGGGGACGGGGCTTACCAGAGTGGCTGGGCCCTTATTCAGCAGTCCACCCGAAATGATCTGGCATCGCACGCCGCCGCGGCCCCGCATCGCTTTGTGGGCGCCGGGAGCAAGCATTTGGTCCATCCATGCGCACGGGTGGGCTGGGCGGCCCGCCTTCAACCGCACCGCATCGTCCCCGGACTCCAGGGTGAATTCGTGTCCGAGCAAGGGCGCCAGCTCGGCACCCCTGAGGACAACATTGCGGCGCGTCAGCAACGGGTCAAAAGGCCCGGCGTCGAGCTCGTCCGCGATTGCCTCCAACGCCTCTGCTGAGAAGAGCGTGACTGCTGCGTCCATGTGAGCGGCCTTGCCGAAGAACCTGTCCCCAACAATTCCCTTGCCGGTGACCAGTTCCGCGTGGTGGGCATCCGTGGTGGGGACATCCGCAGCCCCCTCCCGGGCACGACCAAAGTAGGCATGCGCCGGCGACACCAAAAGGTGCAGAACCTCGACGTCGTACCTGTATTCAGTGGCCATCCCTTAACGCTAGCCGACTGACCAACGCATCAACGATGGGCAGCTGCCCTTTGACCAGCTTGGTCCGGGCCGTGGCTTCATCAAACCACCGTGCGTCATCAATTTCGGGGAATTCCTTGATGGCCCCTGAGCCTTTTGGCCACTCCATGGGGAAGGTGTTGCTGACAATTGTGTCCGGCTGAAATTCCCTGGCTTCGGCGGCGAAAGCGGTGATGAGTTTGCCGGAGGGCTGCCGGAAAACCCCCAATAATTCGTAGTCCACGGATGGGGGAGGGGAGCCAATTTCCTCCAGAAATTCCCGTTTCGCTGCGTCCAGGGCGTCTTCATCGTCAGTGAATTCGCCCTTGGGAATGGACCACGCGTGCTGGTCTTTCCGTGACCAGAATGGGCCGCCCATGTGGGCTATCCATAGTTCCAACGGAGCAGATGGAGGCTGCCGGTAAAGAAGTATGCCTGCGCTGCGAATTGCCATTTTTTCCTTCGAACCATCCAGGACGTCCAAGGTCAGGAACCGAGCCTACCGGATGCGTTGCCCTAGAGGATTGCTGCATCAACGCCCATCTGCCCGGAGCTGCTGGATCGCCCTGCCGTAGTCCGCTACGCCCACACCGCTTCCGGCGCGGTTTTTCGCCTTGAAGAGGTCCTCTTCGAAACCGAACAGGAACATGCTCATCCCGCACTCCGCGGCGTACTCGGGCGCCAGCCGCAACTGATCGGCAAGGCTGTGGGAGAGCGGGGAACCCCCAGTGAAGGGCGCATCTGGAGGGCCGGGATTTTCGCCGACCAACCCGAGCCCGGAGCGCCTCGCCAATGCACTGGTGTATCTGTGGGACGACCATTCAGAGACGTCATCCTGGACCACCCTGGTTTGATCATCCGGGCGGCAACGGTCCTGCGGGGGATCGGCGGCCCCCGCCACCACATCAGAGACGTCGTCCAAACCAGTGAAGTCAATAGCCAGACCGGGCAAGGAGGCCAAAACCGCGAACTGGGCAACGTAGTCAAGGCCGCGCTCCAAGGCGCCATCCGGGTTGGCGCGGCCATCGAGGCGTCCCTCCACCGCTTCCACCACGTCGGCAGGCAAGGCTCCGCGGCCGGCCACCGGAACGTGAACCAGCCCTTTGTAGCCGAGCTTCCGCAACTCGCCCAACTGCCACACCACCGCATTCACAGCTGATCCCGTGTACCAGTCCCACCAGTTCCGGACCTGCTCAGGCGTTACCAATCGTCCGTTCCACGATCGGGAGCCCGGAACCCAACCTGGCATGGGCGACCGTGCCGCGCCTTCGGCCAGTCCGATCCCGCGTTGGGGAGCGTCACCAAAGGCCCAATACTCGCGTTCATTTCCGCCATCCTCGGGTCCCGGATATCCCAGCTCACCGCTGGCATCCGTACCAACCCTTATGGCCGTGAAGTGCTCTAGCCCGAGATCCGATGCGACGCGGGCCAGATATTTTTGGGCGGCATCCCGGGTTGCAGCGCTGAAGATCAGCTCCGCTCCGCCGTGGCGGGCTACGCCTCCGGAGCTGCCCTTCAGGACACCGCCGGTCAACCGCCGGACCCAGTTCGGCGCATAGTGAAGGCCCGGTGACAGGATCACTCCCATTCCGGCCTGGCGGCACGCGTCCAACCGTGCCTGCACCTCAGCGACGTAGCGTGAATCCACCCGGCCTTCCACTGGCTCGTAGCGATCCCAAGCCAGTGGCAGCTCCACTACGGTAACTCCAACCGTCCGAAGCGCGGCCAGACGGTCCGGGGAACAGCTGGAGCCCAGGACGCCGAAAGCCATCGGGGCAGGGCTAACGCGCCCGGTTCCGGCCGAACAGCCAACAGTTGAGCCCAGGATCATCAACGCCAGGAAGGTCAAGAGGCTAACGCGCCTCATGGGTAACCCCCGGTCACCGGTGGCAGCGTCATTCCGCCCGCCACAGCGGCGTCCAGCTTGTCGCGATCCAGTTTCCACACCACCGTGTTCCCGGACGTTGGCCCGGAGAAGGTGAAGACGGGCTGGGCATTCTTCTCTAGCCAGTCCAGGAATGCAGGTGATGCGTAGCCGTACCCTTCGCCCAGTTGCCTGCCTTGCGTCAGGACATACTCCGCGTTCCGGTCATGCAGTGACTGCAAGGACGGCAAAACCTCCCAGCCCTCGTGCGGCAAAAGTGCGAACTCACCCGTGACGGACGTCAGCCCTACTATCGCGGACGCAGGCAGCTCCGTGTTCATGAAGGCCCGCGCACGGACCAGCCCGTCGTCAACCACCGACCTTGCCTGAACACCCAAAAACAGGCCCAGGCCTGTCATGAGGATGACGACGGCGGTTACGGCACCCCGCAGGCGGGGTCGCCACGTCACCACCATGACCGTGGCTACAGGCGTTGAAACCAAGGCCGCCAGCACCACGCAATAGCCGAACTGCTCCTCAGCCGCACCGAAAAACACGGAGTAGACGCCCACCAGGCCGGTGATTAATGAGAACAAGCCAATGATGCGTCGTTCCACCAGCGGCGAGGCGGCGGCCAGCACGCCGGCCACGATGGAAAGTCCAAGAAGCACGTAGCTTGTGCCGAAGCGCCCCAACAGAACCATCAGCCGATCCAGCAGGCCGACACCAGGGACGGCATTGAAGCCGGTCATTTGCACCACGCCGGCCATTCTCAGGACACCCACGGACTTTTGTTCCAGGAACTGGGGGAGCAAACCACCCGCGGTGATCAAGCTCAGATAGATGAGGTACGGAACCACGGAACAACCCACAATCCGCAGTGCAGTCAGCGGAGGAACCGTTCGCCGCCAGAGCACACCGGCCAGCAGTGGGACCACCGTGAAAATCGCCGTCATGTCTTTCATGACGATCGCCAAACCAAAAACCAGTCCTGCTGCTATTTCGAGCCACAGCCTGGTGTGTCCGCGTTCCCGCTTGAGCAGCAGCAGGACCAGGAGCCAACCGGACAGGACCGCCAGGCCAGTGGGCGTCTCCATCATCAACCGCCCGTCCATGCGGAGCACGAAGGGGTCGCTGGCCAGGATGATGCCGGCCACGGTGGCGGGCCCCAGCCCTACCAGACGGCGGACCAGCATGAAGCAGACAACAGCGGTGGCCACGCCCAGGAAGGCGTTGAACCAGCGCAGTTGAAGTGCCAGGTCCATGGGATGCCCATCGAGGCCCACGATCCGGATAACCAAGGCATTGAGTGCGTAGGAGCCGGGCGGATGAAGGAAAAAGGGAGAGCCGGAAGTTGAAGGTACCTGTCCAGCCGCAAGTTGCCTGGCCAGATCGGCGTATGTCACCTCGTCGATGAAGACGTCGTTGGCCCGCTCGACTCCTGTCACTCGGAATACCAGGGCAAGCAGACCCACCAGCCCGGCAAACCACACAGGATGCCGGGCGAGCTTCGAGCTCCAGGACTCCTTCCGGATCCGGACCCGCAGCATGGGTGTCCCGGATTGGTCCTGTGCGTTCGTGGGATGCCCGGGAGTTATTGTGCTCGAGGTCAGCATGTAGGGGCTTGGGTGTTCCCGATGTGCGGTGTCTTGGCTTCGGCGGAGGACAGCTCACCCGGGGCTGCGTTGGGCAAAACCGGTCCGGGCTCAGCGGTGCCGCTGCGGCTTGTCATTGGATGAGTCTCCGATCGAATGTCCATGTCTTTCTGCAACAAGGCATGTGTCCTGTCACTTGGTTAGTGCAGGCAAACGAGTGATCGTGACGCGGTGGGGCATCCCTGAAATGCAGCGGCAGGAGGTGATGCGAAGTTGCGCCGTTATCCAATTGATGTTGAAACGACAAGTTTGCTGGCCCATTTCGCTTCCGACAGGACCCTTCCTATTCGATAATCGAGGAGTTGCACGTTCCTCGGGGGTGGAACGTCACGGCGGCCTCGGGCAATTGCCGGAGGCATTTCTGGGCGCATCAGCAGGAGGACACAGCTATGGCATTGTCAGTGAAGCTCCTTCCACATGGGGGAAGAAAAGCAATGGGATTGGCCGTCATTGCGGCGGTAGGTTTATCGATGTTCACGGGTATGAGCCCCTCAAGTGCCGCGGATACCACGCCGATGGCTGATGATCCCGGGCCGGTGGGCAGTTTTGCGTGGAAGGGATTCAACTGGCAAAAGCGTTTTTGGGGTGGGGCGCCCATGTACAACGCCAGCTGGGACGCCAACAATGTGAGCAATCCTGACGCCAACGGGTACGTCAAACTCTCCATCACCAATCCCACCGGGTCCGCTCCCAAGGGGGCGGAGTTCCAGTCCACCCGTGAAGGATTTGGCTATGGCACCTACAGCACCACGGTGGAAAAGGACGTCAGCGCCCTGCAGAAGGAAGTTGTATGGGGTTGCCTGTTCACGTACGACCCCGCAGCGGAGCCCGGATACACGGAAATCGATCTTTGCGAAGCATCGGCATGGGGTGGCGGGGCCGCTTACGGCGAAAACTGGCCGGTAACACAGGGGCACGGCTACTGGTTCGATGCCACCAAGCCGCCGGGGCAGGGGAACAACACTGTCACCTTCGATGTCACCAATGCCCCGATTCTCACGCACAGGATGGTGTGGGAACCGGGCAAGATCACTTTTGAGACATTCGCGGGCGAGGGCTATACCGGACCGCTTCTGAAGAGGACTGTCCTCCAGGGATCCACGGTTCCGGTTCCCGCCAAGGAACAGATCCATTTCAACCTTTGGGTGACCGGGGGTGGCGGTGGAAACGCCGCAGCTGTTGCCCCGGAATCCGTCACCATCCGCGATTTCTCCTTTGTCCCGGGCATCCCGCTGACAGCCCCGACTCCCACGGTGACCGGTACGGCAACGGTGGGTTCAACGTTGACGGCCGCGCCGGGAACGTGGACCACAGGCACCGCATTGACGTATCAGTGGTACAGGAATGGAGTGGCGATTGCAGGCGCCACCAACGCAACCCGCGTCTTGGCTGCGGCAGACCAAGGCACCAAATTGACTGTCCGCGTCACCGGAACCAAAGCCGGGTACGCAACAACAACCAAGGAGTCCGCGCCAACGGCAACAGTTGTCGCAGGCACCCTGGTGGCACCGGTTCCCACCATCACTGGCACGTTGACCGTGGGCTCCACACTGACAGCCAATACGGGCACCTGGACCTCAGGAACCACCCTGACGTACCAGTGGTATCGGTCAGGGGTGGCGATTTCGGGGGCAACGGCTAAAACCTACACGCTGGTGAGCGCTGACCAGGCCGACACGATGAGTGTGAAGGTCACAGGCACCAACCCTGGTTACACCACGGCGGCCAAAACATCCGCCAGCACAGCGGTTGTGGCCTGAGTCTTAAAACAACGGGCCCGCAGTTGTGTCGCGCTGGGGGGAAAGCGACACACCTGCGGGCCTGTTGGGCTTTGGGGAGAAGCGGCTAGGCCTTCTTCTCGGCACGGACTGGGACGATCCTCTTGATGGCGAGGCCCAGGGCGAGCATTGCGAAGGCAGCCAGGGCGAACCAGAACAGATCGCCTGCGCCTGTCATGGCGAGCGTTCCTGAGCCTGTGGCACCTACGAATGCGCCTGCTGCGGGTCCTGCTGGGTTGTTGTACATCTGTGATTACCAAACTTTCTTGCGGTTGAGGGCTGCATCCAGGTAGGCCTTGGCGTGAACGGCCTGGAGGAAGATATCGATGACGGTTTCGTACATGGTGGCGGCCAGCAGCATGTACCTCCAGCCGCGGAAACGCAGTGTGACGATGCGTTCCAGGACGAAAATGCCGGTGACTGCGATCCAGAATGGCTGGAGGTTCAGGCCCATTCCGGTGGTCAAAGCAAAAATGATGGAGCCGAAGTAGGCGATGGTTACTACGACGCCGATCATGGACAGGAACTGCCGGCCCCAGTAAGCGCGCGTTACCTTGGTCCAGCCGTACTGCACGCAGTTCTCCACAGCGCCCCGCTTCCAGCGGAGCCGTTGCGCCCAGAGTTCACGCCAGGTGGGCATGACCTCGGTGACCAGGGTGCAATTGGAGGGCGAAGCGATGCGGTACCCGAGGGTCAGCAGGGCGAAGGAAAGCTCGTTGTCTTCGGTGAGGACGGAGGTGTCGTAGACGCCGCCCTTGCCGTTTCCGGGAGGCAAGGTGCCCGCCAAACGGGCTGCGACCACATCGCGCAACGTCTTGACCCTGAACAGTGCGGCCGTTCCGGTCACCACCAGGCATTTGCCGTGGAGGCGCTTGACGTCCCTTGCGTAGCGGGCGTACTCGTTGCGCTGCAGGTGGCCCACAAAACCGCCGCCGGGACCACCGCTGAACACGCCACCAACAGCGCCGAGCAGATCGTCCTTGAGCAGGTTGGCGGTGGCGTTCTCGATGAAGTCCAGGGCCAGCTGGGAGTCGGCGTCCTGGACCAGCACCAAGTCTTCGGGATCGGCGTCCGGAAGCAATTGGCTGAGTGCGAAGTTCAGGGCACCGGCCTTCTTGTCCTTGTTACCGACGGTTGGCAGGACCTCAACGCCCTGGGCAAGCGCCAAAGTCTCGGTGTCATCGGTGCAGTTATCGGCGACCACGATGATGCGGTCCGGGCGGCGGGTTTGGTTCTTCAGAGATACCAGCGTCTCGGTGATTCCGGCCGATTCGTTGTGGGCCGGGACCAGGACTGTTACTACTCCGCCGGCGGCACGGTGGGATCCGCGCGGTGAGGCATCCGTGTCCGGTGCGTCTGCACGAACCGTGATTTCCGTGAGCATTGTGATCCCTCCGTTCGTTTGTTGAAGCGTTGACTCACTTAGAGTTCCAACGCCAACGCAAGAAATACGCAGGCAAAGCGTCAAGGAAAACTCAAGGTTTGCTCAGGACTTCCAGACGGACTTAAACGCAAGAGGACGACGCCGGCAAGTACCGGCGTCGTCCTCTTGTGTTTTGGTTTGGGCTGCTTAGCGGCTCAAGGCGACCGTAAAGGTTTTCGGTCCGCTAAGGGTTACTGCGATGCCGCAGTTTTCGGCGGCGGCGCGGTGTGAGAGGGACTGGATGGCGGCATCGATGGTGTGGTCGATGGCCGACTTGTCCCAGATTTTCAGCGTGATGGAGTCAGTATGTGTCGTCATTGTCAGTACTTTCACTCAGGCCGTTATCAGCCCCAAGCCTCTTCGCCCGGGGCCGCATCCTCGTCGGTGAGGATTGCTGATTCAGCTTGTAAGGGAACGAATTCCCTCATTCATGGTTCATGTTGCGCACCGCGATTGACAAGCGAATCCGGCCAAGTGTGACCGATTACACGTTGTTCATTACTCCGTGTAACCGGTGCTGGCACTGTGCTCGCGCCAACGGTCAACCTCAGCGCGCATCGCTTCCTCCACGGCGTCGTAGGCATAAACGGCATCCGCTCCAAGCAACAGGAAAGCCGGGGTCTGCTCGGCTTCGACTGCGCTGATGATCACTTGCGCAGCCTTGTCCGGATCGCCCGGCTGGGTGCCGTGGACAGTGTCGTTTTCCTTGCGGCGTTTCCCGGCGGTGTCAGCGTAGTCCGCGATTGCCTCGGCCGACTGGGTGAGCGAACGCCCGGCGAAGTCGGTTCGGAATCCACCCGGTTCCACGGCCGTGACGGAGATCCCCAACGGCTGGAGTTCCTTGTGCAGCGAACCCGAGATTCCCTCCAGGGCGGCCTTGGACGCAGAGTAGTACCCCGATCCGGGCGGGCAGATCCGGGCACCAATGGAGGAGATATTCACGATCGCGCCCGAGCGCGTGGAGCGCATGCCCGGGAGGACAGCCTTGATCATGGCGACGGGGCCGAACACGTTGGTGTCGAACAGTGTGCGGACGTCGGCGTCGTCGCCCTCTTCAATGGCTGCACGGTAACCGTAGCCGGCGTTGTTGACCAGGACGTCCACGCCGCCGAAACGCTCCGTTGCCTGCTGAACCGCCGCGTCCACCTGGGACTGATCGGTGACGTCGAGCGACACGGCGAGGGCCGTCGTCGGGAATTCCGCGGCCAGGTCCTGCAGCGAATCCGTGTTGCGGGCAGTGACGACGGCGTTATCGCCTTTTGCGAGGACCGCTTGGGCGAGGGCCCTGCCGAGTCCGGTGGAGCAGCCTGTGATGAGCCAGGTAGTCATGATGTTCCTTTTCCTAGGGGACCATTCCATTGGAACGCTACTCCTGGGATTGCGGGAGTGCCCGGCCTTCCGGGTATTGCCGGGGCCTCCCTTATGCCGGCGGGAGTTCCAGCGTGTAGACCACCAGCTGCACCTTTGGCGCGGGGCGCTCCTTCTCACGCTCGGGACGTCGAATATAGCCAAGGCGTCGGTAAAGGCGTTGGGACGCTACATTGTCGACGGCGGTGTCCAGCACCACGCGCACGGCACCCTGTGCGGCGGCCAATCGGGCGGATTCGTCCAGGATTTTCTGGCCAAGGCCTGTCCTGCGCGCGTCCGGGTGCACAGCCAGCAACCGCAGTTCCACTTCGCCTTCCTCCGCCTGACGGCTGAGGCGTGAACCAAAGGGGAGGAGGCTGGCGGTGCCCACCAGTCGCTTGGTTTCCAGGTCCTCGGCGACCAGCAGGAGTCCTTCGCGGGCCCGTGCAGAGGCGTCGAGCAAAAGCTCCAGCCGTTGTTCGTCCGGTTGGCGGGCGCCAGGGAGGTGATGGCCGAAGCCTTCGTACGTCAGCCGCCCCACGGCGTCGTACTCTTCGGGGCGGGCTTGGCGGATCGCGTGGGTGCCGGTTGTGACGGTCGGTGTGGTGGTCATGGTTGTCCTTTCGGCTGCGGATCGAGTCCCAAATGCGATTTCAAGGTTGTGCCGGCATACTCAGTGCGCGCGAGGCCGCGTTCCTGAAGCAGCGGAATGACGCCCGTGGCGAAGCGCTTTAGGTCCTGGGGGAGGAGCGAGAACATGAGGTTGAAGCCGTCGGCTGCGCCTTCTGCGTGCCAGCGTTCCAAGGAGTCGGCCACGTGCTGCGGGGTGCCGATGAAGTCGTGGTTCCGTTTGTCGCCCGTGAGGATTGAGTAGAGGTCCTTGAGCGTGACCTCGTCTTCACGTCCACTGATCTGTTCACTGGCGGAACGGAAATCGGTCCGGGGCTGTGCGATGGTGGGAATGCCGGACTGGGCCACGGTGGCGTCAGCGGCGAGGCCGGTGAAGTCCAACTGGCCCGCGAAATACTCCTGCAGGAAGTCCAGGACCTGCTGGTCGGTGATCAGGTTGTCCAACTCCCGGATTCGTTCCAAGACCTCGTCCCGGGTGTCTGCGACTACCGGCGAGATGGCTTGGTAGACGTAGATTTCGTCGGGATTCCGGCCGAAGGCCTTTGCTTGGGCCCTCACGGAATCGCGGTATTTCCTCGCCTGCGGAATGTCGGAATGGCTGGCGAAGAGGGCGTTGGCGAACCGGGCACCCAACTGCTGGCCGGGCACCGAAGTGCCCGCCTGGGCCAGCAACGGAGAGTGCTGCGGGGAGGGGCCGATGTTGAGCGGACCTGCGACCTTGAAGAACTCGCCTTTGTAGTCCAGGCGGCGTAGTTTGTGGCGGTCGAAGAATCGGCCATTGTCCTTGTCATAGAGGAAGGCGTCGGCGTCCCAGGAGTTCCAGAGGCCTTGGGTCACCTCAACGAACTCCTCAGCACGGCGGTACCGGAGACTGTGGTCGAAGTGCTCATCGGCGCTGAAATTGCCCGCAGTGCTGTTGGTGAGGTCCCGGGTTGTGACAATGTTCCAACCGACGCGTCCGCCGCTGATGTGGTCCGCGGTGAGGGCAGCCCGGGCGAAATTGAAGGGCTCGTCATACGACGTTGACGATGTCGCGATGAGGCCAATGTTTGTGGTGACCGCGCCAAGGGCCGTGACCAGGCCGATGGGGTCAAAGCGGTTGAGGATGCCCGGGTTGGACGTCTCATCGATCGCCAGGGAATCGCCCAGGAAGATCGCGTCGAATTTCGCATCTTCAGCGACCTTGGCGAGCTTTACCTGGTGCTCAAAGTCGATGCTGGCCTGCGGAAAGGCCGTTTCGTGCCGCCATGAAGCCAAATGGATGCCGGTGCCCACGAGGTAGGCGAAGAAATGGATCTGCTGGCGTTCACGGGTAAGTATCTGGTTCATGGCCTGTTCCTGGGTGTCGAAGGGGTGCCCGCAATGTGGCGGGCACCCTCGCGCGACTACTTGGTTTTCTTGATGGCGTCTTCTTCGGCGGTCAGGACTTCCTGCAGCTTGGCAGCGGTCCAGTCAGCCTTGAACTGAAGGTTGCCGTCGTTGAGCTTGGTGACCGCAGCTTCGACCTCGGGCGTGTGATAGGCGTCCACGATCTTCTTCCAGGTGGGATCATCCTTGCGATCAGCCTTCACCACGAAGCCGTTGATGTACGGCGCCAGGGACTCAGAGTTAAGGTCCTCCTTGAAGATGATCTTGTCATCGCCAAGTCCGCCCTTCTGTGCCTGGGTGTTGTTAACAACCGCGGCTTCAGTGGTGCCCTTGAGCGCATTGACCGTCTGGTTGCTGTCCACCGGGACAACCTTGATCTTGCTCGACGTGATTTCGGCGGGTGTGGAGAGTGAGTTGCCGCCATCCTTGAGCTGCAGCAAGCCTGCTGTCTGAAGGTTGAGCAGGGCACGCGCCTGGTTGGTGGGGTTGTTGGGGATGGCAACCTCGGCATCGGCCGGAAGCTCCTGCACTGACTTGAACTTCTCCGAGTACAAAGCCAGCGGGTAGACGGCAGTAGCTCCGACTGGGACCAGTGTGCCGTTGCTGTTCACGTTGAACTGCGACAAGTACTTCAGGTGCTGGAACAGGTTGATGTCCACCTGTCCCTGCTGGGTTGCCGTGTTGATCTGGGCGCCGTCGGTGAAGTTCTTAACTTCGAGGTCGATGCCTTGGTCCTTGAGCTTGTTCTTCAGGATGGTCCAGTGTTGTTCGGCGCCGTCGTCGACGCCGATAACCACCTTGGTGTTCGCAGAGGTCGTGGAACCGCTTGACGCACCTCCGCAGGCCGAGAGCGATAGGGCGGCGATGAGGCCGACGGCGGCGACTAACAAGCGGTTCTTCATGATGCTTCTCCGTACAAAGGGTCTGATGCGAATGGAAAGGTACGGGGTGTTCCCCCTGCCTCACGCTAGGCAGGGTGACCGGTGGGAATCGAACGCTTTCGCAACACTCCGACGCGCGCCGTCAAGGAAAGAAACCGCAGGTCACAGGGGGTCACTGGGTTCGATGAGCGCACCACGACGCTGCTGAAATGGGCATTCAAACAACCCAGAAGGAGGCTCCGGTGAGCGCGATCGTTTCCCTGCGCGGAGTCAGCAAGCTGTTCCCTGTCCAAGGAAGCAAACGCAGCCACCGCGCCGAACCAGTGCGTGCCGTTGATAGCGTCACCTTGGACATCGAAGAGGGCACGGTGGTAGGCATCGTCGGGTACTCCGGAGCCGGAAAATCCACTTTGGTGCGCCTGCTCAATGGCCTGGAACGTCCCACCGAAGGCCAGGTCTTCGTCAAGGGACAGGAAATCTCGTCCCTCCCCGAAAGCCGGCTGCGCACCGTCCGCAGCGGCATCGGCATGATCTTCCAGCAGTTCAACCTGCTCAAGTCCCGCACCGTCTACGGGAACGTCGCATATCCGTTGAAAGTGGCCGGCTGGCCCAAGGACAAGATCAAGCCCCGCGTGGATGAGCTCCTCGAATTCGTGGGCATCGCCGACAAAGCAGGCTCCTATCCCCGGCGACTGTCCGGCGGACAGCAGCAACGCGTGGGCATCGCCCGGGCACTCGCCAACGCCCCGGATATCCTGCTCGCCGACGAGGCCACCAGCGCACTGGATCCCGAAACCACCCGCGACGTACTCCGGCTGCTCCGCCGCATCAACAAAGAACTCGGAACCACCGTGGTTGTGATCACCCACGAAATGCACGTGGTCCGGGAAATCTGCGACACCGTGGTGATGATGGAATCGGGCCGTGTGGTGGAGTCCGGGCCCACCTATTCCGTTTTCGCCGATCCCCAGAGCAGCTCTACCCAGCGCTTCGTGGCCACGGCCGTGCACGGAACGCCGGAACCCGACACCGTCAGCCGCCTCTCCGCTGCGCACCCCGGGCTGCTGGTGTCCGTCGGCATCTCCGAAGCCGCCCCCACACCTCTGGTTGCGGCCACCTTCGAGCGCCACGGTGTCGGCTCCAGCGTGGTGTTCGGCGGCGTCACCGAAATCCAAAACAAGATCCTCGGCACACTCACGTACGAGCTCACCGGAAGTGGCGCATCCATTGACGCCGCCCTCGCCGAACTGGGCGAGGTCACCGCCGTCGAACGCCAACTTCCGACGGCGGCACCAGCCGAAAGTCTCGCGCCGCACCTTGCCGGCGTCGGAAAGGAAGCATGATGACCGACTGGACAACCCTCCTGCCCGTCCTGGGCGAATCCTTCCAACAGACCATCTACATGGTGGTCATCACAGTCCTGCTCAGCGGGCTGGCCGGACTGGTCCTCGGCGTGACTCTGTATGCGACGCGTCCCGGCAACCTGTTCGCAAACAAGGCCGTTTTCTCGGCTCTGAACTTCCTGGTCAACATCATCCGGCCCATTCCGTTCATCATCTTCATCACGGCAATCGCACCCCTGACGCTGATCATCATGGGTACCACCATTGGAACGACCGCGGCCATCCTGCCCATGGCGTTGATGGCCGGCGTCGTCATAGGTCGCGTGGTGGAGCAGAACCTTGTGGCCTCCGATCCCGGCGTGGTGGAAGCTGCCCGGGCCATAGGCGACAGCAGGCTGCACATCCTGTGGGCCGTGGTGATTCCCGAGTCGTTGGCGCCGCTGATCCTGGGCTACACGTTCATGATCATCGCGATCGTAGACATGTCGGCCATGGCCGGGTACATCGGTGGTGGCGGGCTCGGCAACTTCGCCATCATGTACGGCTATCAGCAGTTCAACTGGGAAGTCACGCTGGTGACCGTCCTGATCATCATCGTCATGGTCCAGGCCGCGCAGTTGCTGGGCAACTTCCTGGCCCAACGCATCCTTCGCCGCTAACGTCTTTGGAGACTTTCTAATGCCTATCGAATTCCTCGGCATGGGCGCCGGCAACGATTCCACAGAGACTTCGCCTGCCACCACGCCCTTCTTCGATCCCTCTTATGCTGCGAAGATTGCGCGGATCCACGAAGAGAACAACTGGGGCCACGTCCTGTTCGCCTACAACTCCGCCACACAGGATCCATCCGTCCATGCCACGTGGGTTGCCGCCAATACCGAGCGGATCCAACTGCGGTTGGCGCACCGGCCCAATGTTTCGCACCCGACGTTCGCCGCGCGGTCCTTCCTGTCCTTGGACCACATTGCCCAGGGCCGGCTCACAGTCCACTTCATCACCGGCGGCAGCCAAGCGGATCAGGCACGGGAGGGAGACTTCGTTGCCAAGGATGCCCGGTACGGCCGCACGCAGGAGTACATGCAGATTGTGCGCCGGGCGTGGTCAGGGGGCTCATTCGACTGGAACGGAGAGCATTACCGGTTCACGGACTTCGCTTCGGGGTTGGCACCCTTCAACGGGAAACGACCGGGAATCTCCTTTGGTGGATCCTCCGAGGCAGCTTGGTCCGTGGGTGCAGCTGAGGCCGACATCTACGCCCTGTTTGGGGAACCCCTTGCCGATGCCGCGGGGCAGCAGGAGCAGATCCTTTCACGGGCCGCTGCCCTGGGGCGGACTGATCCGTTGCGCTGGCAGATTGCCTTCAGGCCGATTGTCGCCGCAACCGATGAACTCGCATGGGAGAAGGCACACGCCATCATGGGAAGGTTGCAGGCCCGGCGTTCCGCGGGCGAGGTCATCGACCCCGTCCGGCACTACACAGCGAAGGCTGAAGCCGCCGGAACCCAACGGCTGCTGGCCGCCGCAGAACGCGCCGACCTCCACGACCGTGCCCTCTGGACCGCGCTCGCCAAGGCGGCCGGTGGCGGTGGAGGAAGCGCGACGGCGTTGGTCGGCTCCTACGACACCGTCACCCAGGCGATCCTTGACTATCACGAGCTGGGATTCGAGATCTTCGGACTCCGCGGGTACGACTTTGTCCCGGACGCCATCGAGTTCGGACAACACGTGATCCCGCAGTTGAAGCAGGAAGTGGCGCACCGGGAGCGTTCGGTTGCTCCCGAAGCCCTCCGCGCGGCCCACGCCGACGCCCGCGCCCGCCTCCTCCGCCACTGACCCTCGATCACGTTCCGCCTGTTTGGGGCCGTCGCTCTCTCACGTTCCGACCGTTTGGGGCGGTCGCTCTCTCACGTTCCGCCTGTTTGGGGCCGTCCCTCTCGCGCGTCCCACCGGTTTGGGGCCAACGCTCCCTCACGTTCCGTTGTCACAGGTCCCAGGAGTTCGGTTACCCGGGGGACGGGATGCTGCATCCTGTTGGGCGTCGCGCTTCTGGCCGGCGGACTGGACTGGCTCCGCGAGGTGCGGCGGCCCGCAAACGAAAGTGCCGTCGTCGTGATTCCCAGCAAGGAGAGCACGACGACGGCAACGGAACCGGCCGTAGCCGGTCCGGTAACGCCAGGCACGACGGCGGGTGGCAGCCAGCGCCCGGAAGTCACCGAATCGGTGGACGCCTAGGCGGTTTCAGCCGGCGGTGCGGTGGGGCCGATGCTGGGTACGCCGGCGTCGCGCAGGGCAGGGAAGCCGCCGTCGACGTGCACGGCATGGTCGTAGCCCAGCACCTTGAGCTTCTCCGCGACCGGACGTGAGCCGTTCACGGAACCGCAGAAAACCACAATCTTCTGCTCGGTCCCGGTCACCTGGGGAAGGCGATGGGTGGACTCCGGGTTGAAGTCCTCCTCCACGTGCTCGCGGTTGACAACTACGGCTCCGGGGACGGCGCCGGTGCTGGCACGACCGCCCTCACTGCGGACATCGATCAGCAGGGCACCCTGCTCAATGAGCTTGGCCGCTTCGGCAGCCGTGACCAGCTGCGCGTCTTCCTGGACTGTGGTTTCCGTGGCTGTGGTTTCGATGGACATATGTGCTCCTTTGTTGGTGAGTGGAAATCGAAAAAGCTAAAGGCCCCAGGCCTCGGCGAGCAACTGGTAGGAGTTCACCCGGTCTGCGGGGTCGTGGGCGATGGTGGTGATCAGCAGTTCCTGCGCGCCCGTGACGCGCTGCAGCGTCAGGAGATGCTCCCTGACCTGATGCGGATCCCCGACGAACCTGGTGTCCAACCGGTCTTTGACCAAGGCCAGGGCTTCGGCGTCCAAACTCCGTTCCAAGGCGTCTTCCGGCGAAGGGTAGGGGATAGCACCCTGGCCGCTCCGGATTCCATGAACCCATTGCCCAAAACCGCGGGCGAGCCGCTGTGCCTGACGTTCGTCGGCGGCCACCAGCACGTCTGCTGAGACGATCACATGGGGTGCCTGCAAAGTGACGGATGGCTCAAAATGGGTGCGGTACTCGGCGATGGAGTCCAGCACGCCGGCAGGTGCCACGTGGTAGTTGGCGCCGAAGGGAAGCCCGAGCTTTCCGGCCAGCCGGGCACTGGGGCCGGCAGTGGAACCGTGAATCCAGAACTGGGGTGACTCACCCAGAGCCGGCGTCGCGGTGACCTCCTCCCCGTGCTGCGTCCGGTATTCCCCGCTGAAGAATCCGATGATGTCCTGGATGTCGTTTTCGAAGTTGTCCGTGTCGCCAGGGAATCGGCCCAGCAGTTCACTCTGAAGCCGGAATTTCCGCGGCAAAACGGCGCCGAAGATCGGGCGGGCCGCAGGGATCAACAGCCCGTCCACTACTCGGTCTGTCGCCTCGGCCGAGGCGACAGGCGGCACCACGCCCGGAGCGGGGTCGCTTGAGGACTTTGGCGGGCCGGAGCGTCCGAAACCCAGATCCAGGCGGTCGGGGAACACTGCGGCGAGCGTCCCGATGCTCTCGGCAATCTGGAGTGGCCGGCAATTCCCCAGCAGGGTGGCTGCAGTCCCCACCCGGATGGTCTTAGTGGCTGACGCTACCAATCCGGCCAAGACGTGTGGGGCCGAGCCTGCAACCCCAGTGTTGAGATGATGCTCGGCCAGCCAGTACCGCGAATAACCGGAAGCCTCGGCAGCAGCGGCAAGGCCCAGCGTGCTGCGCAACGCCTCGCCGGGTGTCTGCCCGGCGGACACCGGGCTGAGGTCTAGGACGGACAGGGGAGTGACTGAGGGCTTCGGCATGGCACGACACTACGGAGGCCCGTGTCTGCGCCCAAGCTGCGCCGTCACCGCGCTCAACTGGAGTCAATGTTGCTCAACGGGGCGCAATCCACCGTCACATGGGAGGCCGGGTGGGATGTGAGTAGGCGTCGGGTTGAAGGGGGTGGGATGTGAGTGAGGGTTGGGGTGAAGGGGGTGGGATGTGAGTGAGGGTTGGGTTGGCCACAAAAGTGAACATCAAGAAACGAAAACTCACAGTTATTTCCTGTCACACCCTTGACCGCTTAGTTGAAACGCTGATAAACCTTGATGTCGGAAAGCGTTTTCACTCACGGCAAGCCCCCGCCACTCGCATAGGAGGGGCCGGTCGATCCAATTAGTGAAACGTTCCAAACTGCGAGGGTGCAGACCAACTGCATCCCGGCATCAAAGGAGATGTTCTTTGGTTTACCCTTCGAAATGTTCCCCGAACTCCCGACGCACACCACTTCTCCCTCTGGCGGTCACAGCGACCCTGGCGGCGGCTGCCTTGGCCTTCACCGGAATTCCGCTCGCCCAAGCAGCGCCGCCCGCGGCGTCCCGAAGTGTACTAGGCAAGCAATCCGCCGTCGTCAACGCCGCGAAGGACCAGTTGCTCAACCGCCAGGTGGAAAACCTGGACCGAGCGCCCGTGGCCGTCCTGACTGACCGGGGCGTGACCGTGAGTTGGCGCATGCTGGGCCTGGACAAGGACAGCATCGGCTTCC
This sequence comes from Paenarthrobacter sp. CAP02, assembly GCF_040137855.1. Classification (NCBI taxonomy): domain Bacteria; kingdom Bacillati; phylum Actinomycetota; class Actinomycetes; order Micrococcales; family Micrococcaceae; genus Paenarthrobacter; species Paenarthrobacter sp. CAP02. The sequence goes on from NZ_JBEEII010000009.1 coordinate 157,304, forward strand.
AGGTGCTGCGCGATGGTGTCAACATCACTCCCGAGCCCATCCGCAACGCCACCATGTTCGTGGACCCCGCAGGCACGGCACAGTCCAGCTATGTCATCAAGACCGTCGGAAACGGGCAGGGCCAGGACAAGCTGACCGACGCAGTGAAGCCGCTCGCGCAAAACTACCTGGCCATCAAGCTGGACAAGCCTGCCGACGGCGTTACCCCGGATGGCAAGCCGTACACCTACTCCGCCAATGACGCGACCGTCGCTGACCTCGACGGTGACGGCAAGTACGAAGTGATCCAAACCTGGTCGCCGTCCAACGCCAAGGACAACTCCCAATCCGGCTACACGGGCAACGTCTACGTGGACGCCTACAAACTCGACGGCACCAAGCTCTGGCGCATCGACCTCGGCCGCAACATCCGCGCCGGTGCACACTACACGCAGGTTCTGGCCTACGACTTCGACGGCGACGGTAAGGCGGAGGTTTCGTTCAAGACGGCCGACGGCACCCGCGATGCGGCCGGCACCGTGATTGGAAACGCCGACGCCGACTTCCGCAACAGTGCGGGTTATGTCCTGTCCGGTCCGGAATTCCTCACTGTCTTCAAGGGTGAAACGGGCACCATCATGGACACAGTGGCTTACGAGCCTGAGCGCGGATCGGTGGCCAGCTGGGGCGACAACTACGGCAACCGCGTGGACCGCTTCCTCGCTGCAGTGGCCTACCTCGATGGCCAGCACCCATCCATGATGTTCAGCCGTGGTTACTACACGCGCACGGTGCTGGTGACCTACGACTTGGTCAACGGCAAGCTTCAAAAGCGTTGGACGTTCGACTCCAACCAGGCGGGTGACGAATATAAGGGTCAAGGCAACCACAACTTGTCCGTGGCTGACGTTGACCAGGATGGTAAGGATGAGTTCGTGTTCGGCTCCATGACCATCGATGACGATGGGAAGCCGCTGTACAACACCAAGCTCGGCCATGGCGATGCGATCCACACCGGCGACCTTGACCCCTCAAGGCCTGGACTGGAAACCTTCGCTGTGCACGAGAGCATGAGCCAGAGCGGTAACCGCGGAGCAACTTTCCGTGACGCTGCGACGGGTGAGGTGCTGTGGAGCATTCCTGCCATCAAGGACACGGGCCGCGGCGCTGCGGGTGACATCGATCCACGGTATGAAGGCGCGGAGGGCTGGGCTGTGGGCGGTTCCGCTGCCTGGAATTCGCCGGTGGGTCAGCTGATGTCCGCAAAGGGTGAGCTGATCGCGGAGAACATCCCGGCCGCGAACTTCCTGGCCTGGTGGGATGGCGACCTGCTCCGCGAAATCGTGGACCACGACTATGACGCGACTGTATCCCGTGGTGTGCCGACCATCTCCAAGTGGAACTGGGAGGCTGAAACCAGCGACCGCATCCTGACCGCGGACGGCGCCCGGAGCAACAACACCACCAAGGGGAACCCGTCCATCCAGGCTGACATCCTGGGCGACTGGCGCGAAGAGATCGCGTGGCCCTCCACGGACAGCTCCGAGCTGCGGATCTACACCACCACGGCTCCCACCGAGGTCCGTCTCCGGACCCTGATGCACGACACCGTGTACCGCACGGCGGTGGCCCGGGAAAACGTGGCGTACAACCAGCCGCCACACCCGAGTTTCTTCATTGGTGAGGGCATGCAGGCACCGGCGATGCCCGCCGTCGTCTACACCGGCAAGAAGTAGCCCACACAAACAAAGCCGCCCGGGTCGTGTTGACCCGGGCGGCTTTTGGCGTCGGCGGACCTAGTGCTGTCCCGGCAGCCATCCGCTCTGCGGCGGTATGAATCCGGGACCGCGGTCTGCGTCGTCGGCCCCGCGTTCGGCGGCACTGCGGGTATCGCTTTCCGCGGTCCCGTCCGAGTCGCCGTCGTCATCGGCCAGTCCGTTCGTCTGGTCGAAGGGATGGGTGACGGGATCGACGATCGGCGTCGTGTCCGTTGCGCTGGTGTCATGCCCGACGGCGGTGGCCGCGGTTCCGGTGGCGGTCGCCGTAGAGGCGGCATCGGTTGCTGGAGGCGGGGTGCCGGTCGCCTGAGTCGTGGTCCCGGGTGTCTCCAGTGCCTGCTTTTCGATGTGCTCCTTGAACTTCTTCAAGTCCGACTCCGCCTGCCTTTCAATAACGTGCAGCTTGTCACCCAGGAACTCCAGGACGCCATGGGGCTCGTATTCCAGCGACAAGTGCAGGGATGTCTGGCTGGGTCCGGCTTCTTTGAACTCCACCCAGCCCGCATTTTTGACGCCATCGACGGCAGCCCATGCCACGGCGCGGTCTACGTCCTGCTGAACGATCTTTGCTTCCCACGTACGGTGGACGCCGGCGATTTCGGCGACCCATTCCAAACGGTCTTCGCCAAGCCGTGTCACCCGTTCGACTCCGCCCATGAACTGCGGGAACTCTTCAAACCGGGTCCACTGTCTGTAGGCCGTACTGATCGGAACGTTGACCATGATGGTCTTGTCCACTTTTGTGCTCACAATGTCCTCCTCCTGCTCGATTCGGTATTGATCAGCATGCTTACATTATCGGGCTTTTCGGAGGGGAATAACAGGCCCCGGCGGCAGGACCTAAGAGATCACGCGGCCGTTCTGGATCAGGTGTTCCAAATGCTCGGAGATGTCGGCAAGTACGGAGATGTCGGCCACCGGATCCGCGCCCAGGACCAGCATGTCCGCGTCCGCGCCAGGTGCGATCACGCCAAGTTCACCTTCGCGCTCAAGCAGCTGGGCCGCCGTCGTGGTTGCTGCGCGGATGGCGGCGATAGCCGGCTGGACCTTGCCCAGCAGCCTGAACTGTTCGTTCTGGTGGCGGTGCATCCCTCCCAGGAGGTCCGAACCGAAGGCCATTTTCACGCCGGCCTCGTGGGCGCGGGCTATTGCCTCGAGGCCGCTGGTGAGCACCGAGTCCACCTTGGCCCACATTTCTTCCGTGAGCCCAAACTCCTTGCCCTCTTCCTTGAGCGCCCAGTAGGTGACCAGGGTGGGAACCAGGAAGGCGTCCTTTTCGAGGAACAATTTCAGGCTTTCGTCGTCCAGCAGGTTGCCGTGTTCGATCGAGCGGACACCAGCTTCCAGTGCGCGGTTGATGGCGCGGGCGGTGTACGCGTGCGCCGCCACATAGCGGTTTGCGGCCTGCGCTTCTTCCACGGCCGCGCGCATTTCCTCCATGGAGTACTGGGTGGAGTCGATGCGATCGGTGGGGGAGGAGACCCCGCCGGATGCCATGATCTTGATATGGTGGGCGCCCTTTCGGATCTCATCCCGGGCTGCGGCGCGGACGGCATCCACGCCGTCAGCCACGCGGCCTATGCCGCAGCACCCGCGACCATTGGGGTCATGGTCTTCGCCGGGGAGGCGCATGTCGCCGTGACCACCGGTCTGGCTCAACGCGTGGCCGCAGAAGTGGATCTTCGGACCCTCAAGAAGCCCTTCCTCCTGCGCCATCGCCAGGCCAAAATCGGCGCCGGAGAGGTCGCGGACGGTGGTAAAGCCGCGCCGCAGCATCTCTCCCATGATGCGGGCGGTCTGCGCATAGACATACGACGCCGGTGTATAGGTCAGGGAGCGGAAGTCGGCGCTGGAAGCCACCACGTGAACGTGGGCATCAATCAGGCCCGGGATGACGAACTTGCCGGTCCCATCGATGACCCGCGCACCTTCAGGAACCTCGGCATCAGGGCCGACGCTGCTGATCTTTCCGTCGACGCTGACGACGTCGGCCGTGGAGTAGGTGCCTGCGTCAACGTCCAGGACGCTGGCGTTGCGAATAACGAGGGGTGTGGTGTTCATATTAAACGGTGTCCTTCCCGGGGACTTCGACTTCGGTGGGATGGGCTTCAAAGGCCTGCACAAGTTCTGCTTGGTTCGTGGTGACGACGCCGACGGCGGTGTCCACACTTTGCTGCGTGTACTTGCCTTCAGCGTCGAGGAGGGCAAGGACGCCCACCACGTTGCTTTCCGGATCGAGGACCGGGATGTTGATCACGGCACCGCAGCCGAGTTGTTGGATGAGCGCGGAGTCGGCAAAGACTTCCTTCAGCGCGTCCAGGTCTGCCGCGAGGAACGGCTTCTTGTCCTCGATGACGGTTCCGAGCCACCCGGGGGAGATCTCAACTGTCTTTTCGCCGCCCACCGGATACTCTGCGGGGTGGCTTGTGAAGAGGCGCTTCAGGCTGGAGCGCTGGGGGATCCATTGGAGCGCGGTAAAAAGGACGACGCCCGGGTCCTGCTGCAGCGCATCGAAGGCCCGCTGGAAAGTAGTGTCCGATTCCATGAAGCTCATTTGGTGACCGTTCCTGCGTGATTGTCTGGCGCTGCGTCATGCTCGGCGCGGGCGTTGATGTCCTCGAGGGATTTCCCGGCAGTGGAAGCTCCGAAGATCACGACACCCAGGACGCCGATGGTCAGCACCACCGTGGTCATGGTGAACACGCCGCCGAAGCCGAGCGAGGCTGCGAAGATGCCGATGATGGAAGGTGCCAGGATGCTGCCGATGCGGCCGACCGCACTGGCCAAGCCAACGCCCGTAGCGCGCATCCAGGTGGGGAAGAGCTCCGGGGTGTAGGCGTAGACGCCGGCGTAGGTGCCGTTGAGGAAGAAGGACAACGTTGCGGCGGCCAGCAGGATCATGCCGGAATCGTTGGACTGGCTCAGCCAGAAGGCACTGATGGCCGATCCTGCCAGATAAAGGGCGATGGTGTTTTTGCGGTCAATCCGATCGCACAACCAGGCTGCGGAGAAGTAGCCGGGGATCTGCGCAAGGTAGATCAGGATGGAGAACTCGAAGCTCTTGGTGACCGTGATGCCGCGGCCGACCAGCAGCGTGGGAATCCAGGAGAAGAAGCCATAGTAGGAGAACGTGATCACGAACCAAATCAGCCAGATCACCGCTGTCCGGCGGCGCATCGCCTTGGACCACATGAACGTCAGGGCATTCCAGACGCTGATCTTCTGCTCGTGCTTAGTGATCTCTTCAGTACCGGGTCCAAGGGGTGCGAGTTCCTTGCCAGTGGCTTTCACAACGCTCTGCTCAAAGCGTTCCACTACCGCTGTCGCCTCCGCGACGCGCCCTTGGCTGATCAGGAAGCGCGGAGATTCAGGCAGGCTGCGGCGCCACCAGAGCAGGAGCAGGATGGGCACGGCTGTAATGACCTGTGCCCAGCGCCAACCATCCTCACCCATGGGGACGACGAAGCGGCCGATCAGTGCTGCGGCCACGAAGCCGAAGGAGAAGAATCCGGCAAGGGTTCCAATGAACCAGCCGCGGCGCTTGGGGGGAATGAACTCTGACAGGAACGGCGCGATGATCACGCTTTCCGCGCCTGCGCCCAGTCCTGCAAAGATCCGTGCAATCAGGAAGATCTCGAAGTTCGGGGCCATCGCCGCGATGATCGACATGAGGCAGTAGAACGCGAGAGCCCACAGCATGACCTTCTTGCGGCCAAAGCGGTCGCCCATCCAGCCCGACAGGATTGCCCCGAAGAAGAAGCCGAACGGAGCTGCCGAGCCGACCAATCCCAGGCTGGCCGTGCTGAGGCCCCAGAGTTCCTGGATGCGCGGGAGCAGGAAAGCGACCACTGCCCCGTCCATGCCGTCGAACGAATAGCCGAGGCCCCCGATAAGGAGAAGCTTGTAGTGTGGTCGACTGAGAGCCAGACGATCCAGGCGTGCTGTGAGAGACATGGTGATTCCTGCCAAAGTGGGCCAAGTTGTACATTTTGAGGAATATGCACAGGTCTGTGCAGAAGCGATGTATCGAAGTTACGGCCAAAGTGTGAGGTAGGTCAATAGGTGGAAGAAGATTTCGACTCGTCAACATTGACCGAGTGGCTGGACGATCGTGTCCAGGGGCGGAAGCTCGCGGCCCGGCAGATGCAGGTCATCGGCATCCTCCGGTCCCAGCCGCGGCTCGCCTCTTATGGCTCCGTCAGCGACATCGCCGCGGTCGCTGCTTCCAACGCCTCCACGGTCACCAGAACCGCCCAATCATTGGGATTCAAGGGTTGGGTGGATTTCCAATTCGAGCTCAGGTCACGGTTCCTGGCATCACTTAGTGCCGTGGAAGTCGCCGCCGAACACAACGGCCACATCAGTAGTCCTGCACAGGCTGCGGTCTCCACGGACCGGGCCAATTTGGCGCACTTCGAGCGCACGCTGGATGCCAATACTATTCATGAAATTGCGAAGTTGATCGCGGGGGCGCGGCAGACCTTCATCGTCGCGGCAGGCAGCTACGCCATTCCCGGCAAGGCCCTGGAGCACAACGCCATCATTGCCGGCTACAACGTTCGGCTCCTGGATGCCGACGTCGCCGCCCTCACCAACGCCATAGCCCGGCTTGGCGCCGAAGATCTGGTCATTGCGATCAGCCTTTGGCGGGTCTACGACAGCACCATGAGGGCCGTCGACATCGCCCACAACCTGGGCACGCCCATAGTTTCCATTACTGATAGCGCGGGATCACCGGTGGCGGTGCACGCGGACCACAGGATCGTGGTGCCCACCGAGGGTGCCGGGTTCTTTCCCTCCTTGACAGGTGCGGTGACCGCGGTCCAGGCGATCGCCGTCGAGCTGGCATCCCTGGACCGCGAACGGTCAAACCTCAACATCGCCGCGTCGGAGCGGACCTGGGACCAGATGCGGATCATGCATCCCAGGTCCAGCTCCTAGCAAGAAATTACGACGCCGGGACCTCCTCCGGCGCCTCTGTGGACGGCGGCAGCTGGTCGCCGATGAGGGCCAGGTTCTGGATGACCGCGAGCCCGAATTGGGCGGTGTCATTGGTGGATACCGTCGGTGCTTCGTCAACAGGCTGAAGCACGTACGGGGGAAGGATTTTCCTGAGCGTAAAGGCCTCGGCATGGTTCAGGTTTTCTCCGCCCTCGGCAAAGCTGTCCCACGCCAGGGACGCCAGTTCCGGAGACCCCAGCTTCGCAGCCGCGTATGCAGTCAGGCGGCTGTGTGCTTGGGTGAGGTAGATGCCGGCCAGAGGTTGGCCGACTTCAGCGGCCTGTTCCTCCGGGGTGGCCAGGAACAGGCGGCAATACTGCATCCAGGCCCTTTCGAAGGCGGCATCAGGCACCAGGCTGACCAGTTCGCTGCAGATTTCCACCAAACCGAACACGGCACTCAGGTGGGAGACGCTGATGACTTCCCTACCGGCGTCGAACCTTCCCGCATCAAGATCATAGAGCGCCTCGCCCGTCAGGAAGCCGTACTTCAGTGCGCCGATATCGGCCATGGTTCCCAGCAGGCGATCACGGGAGCGCGGGTTCCCCGTGCGTTCCCAATCCGTGAGCCACGTTGCAGCCAGTGAACCCCAGTCCGTACCCAGCCCGACGCCCAAAGCGCCGCGGTCCGGGCGGTAAGTATCGGCGTCGGGCCTTACTTTGCGGACGGGGTCCAAACCCAGAAAGTTCCGATCGCTGTCCACGAGCTCGGTGAGGAGGTCGCCGGTGCGTTCGTCGGCGGTCAGGTAGTAGTAGAAGCGCCGGTAGGCCGGGGTGCTGATGCGCAGCTGCTTGGCGCTGCAACCCCAGTGCTGGACGTTGTGCCGCGATCCCAGGCCACGCCAGGGGCCAAGGTGGTAGACGTCCACCTCGCCGGTATGGCGGGTCATCGCCTCGGCGTAGCGGAAGACGTCCGCGCGGCCTGTGCGCAGGTACATGTACCAAAGCCAGAGGTCCGGGGAGAGCTCGGAGTTGTCCCACGCGTAACCGCCCACGTCATAGCGCCACACGTGCCGGTCCGTGTCGTAGGTGTGCATGACGTCGCCGTAATTCCAGAATCCGTACCAGCGCCGCTGCTCAGTTTGGCCCTGGTAGAAATCGAACAGGAAGTCCAGCTTGTCTTCCAGCTCTGCCCGGACGGGGGTGCTGCGGTCCACGGGAGCCCAGTCACCGAAGACGCCGGCTTGGTGAAGGTACTCCGGGGAGGGCTGCAGCAGCGGGGGAGTGGAGGCTGCCCGGGCGTCGGCGGCGAGGCTCTCCGTGCTGGGCGTTGAGTCGTAGGCGTACAGCGTGAGTTCGTGCGTCCGGGCGATCCCGGTGGGGTTTCCGAAGCCCGGCTCGTAGTCCTCGTAGGTGATTTCAAGGCCTTCAAGCTGGTCCTCGAACGTGTCCTGGCCCAGGCCGTCGTGGTAGAAGCGGAGATCCATCGGCTGGGCTTCGGGGGAGTAGAGCCAAGCGGTCACTGTCGCGTTGCTTGTTGCGGCGCCGCGGATGTCCAGCTGGCCGGGATGGGACTGCCAAAAGTCCCTCACCCCGATGCCGAAACCGCCGCGGAGATCGCTCAGTGAACAAAAGCCACCTGACCGGGTTCCGCCTGAAATGCCCACCCAGCCGTGGCCTGGCGCGGTCCGTTTCCGCAGCTCGAAGCCGTCCGCGGTCAGCTGGGTGAGGGTGTAGTCGTTCCAGCTGGGTATGAGGCGGAGGCGCTCCGAAACCAGCGGGCTCCACTCCCTGAGCGGCGGGGTGGCCTCACCGGCAATCTGCCCGGCGCGGACAGCTTCTCCCGGATCCCGGCGCAAGCCAGTCAGGCCCCGGACCGCTTCGACCAGGAATCCGCCGTCAGCACCGGCGATGCGTACGTGGCGGTCATGCAATTCACTGGCAAGCGGTACCGTGAATTCAACACCGAGACCCGCAAGGAAGTCCTCCTCGGCATTGCCGTCCCAAATGAACGAGTGCATCATCCGTATGCTGCTGGCGCCCTCGTAGAAGTACAAGCGGACAGTGAAGGGGAGCCATTCCCTGCTGCCATCCTTGGCACTGTGCCGCCCCTCGATCCGAACTACCGCCCGGACCGGGCCACGCTGTTCCACTGTGACGCCTGAAACCTGGCTGGTGTAGGCCTCGCGTGGAGCGCTGCCTGCTCCCTCGGCCAGGTTGTTCTGCAGGAGGCTCACCAGCCGGGCATCCTTGGCTACGGCCTCGCCGGCGCGACGGAGTTCGCTGAACAGGGTTTCCCCGCGCCTGGGGATGACCATGTCGAGCATGCCTGTGGAGACGGTGACGGCGTCGTCCGTTTCGGCGACCGTCACCCCGGGTGAGTGTTCGACGGCGGCTGCCGGGCCGCCGTCGTGCCTATCGGTTGAGTGGGTGACATGGTAGGCGTCGGAGGGCTGATCCGTTGCTCCGATGGCGATGCCGGCCCATTTGAGGGAACCGTCGGGCCACGTGGCGAGCGGCCAGGCCTGGGCATTGACGGCAACTCCATTCATGTCGCGCACCTGGAGGTGGTCCGCGCCCGCTGCGGTGCCGCGCTGGAACGGCATGCCCCAGGTCGTGCCGCTGCTGAGCCTGACGGGCGGTTCGGCGTCGATCCACCTGAGCTGAGTCATGTTCATTCCACCTAAAATCTGGGAAACGTTTTCTTTGAGACGTTTCAATAACTTACCCGCGCGTGCGAATGGCTGCAAGGGGGTGGTTGGATACTGGGATCGATGCACCAACAAATTCGTGTGACCCGGGCGCTCCGACCTGCCGCGGGCGTATGGTTTAAGTCCCGGCCGCCTCTCGAAACGGACCAGACTCATGGCGCGACTGATCATCCTGGGCCCTCCCGGTTCCGGCAAAGGCACACAGGCGGAGCACATCGCCAGGCACTTCCGGATCCCTGCCATTTCCACTGGAGACTTGTTCCGCACCCACGTTCGCCAAAAGACGGAGTTGGGGGCCGAGGCCAGTGCGTACATGGATCACGGCGAGTTCGTGCCGGACCATGTCACCACTGCCATGCTGAGGCAACGATTGGACGAAGATGATGCCGGAGAGGGGTTCCTCCTGGACGGCTATCCGCGAACGGTCATCCAGGTTGCTGCCCTGGACGAGATGCTCACCGATCGGGGGCAGGCGCTTGACGCAGCCCTGGCGTTGACGGTGGACGATCATGAGTTGCTGGACCGGATGCTCCGCCGCGCTCAGGAGCAGGGACGCAGCGATGACACTGCGCCGGTTATTCGTCGCCGTTTGGAACTCTACCGGGAGCACACAAGGCCGGTTCTGGAGGCCTACTCAAACCGTGGGATATTGCTGACGGTGAATGGATCCGGCGAGAGAGAAGCGATCACCGAGGCCGCGATTGCCGCCATCGAAGGGGCCTTGGCGAAAAAGGCCGTAGGAGCCTAGCTCCCTGTCGCGGCTGGAACTTCCGCGCCGAGCGCCAGCAGATACGCTGCGAATCCCTCGGGTGCCCGGGCCTCAGTCCGGCCGGAGGTGAGAACCCTGATGGAATCCGTGGCAGCCACCCTGAACCCTTGGTGACGGGTGCGCTCCACCAGGCGCCTGTCCTCATGGGCTCGAAGGTGCGGGAAACCCCCTGCGGCGAGGTACGCCGAGGCCCTGATACCCAGGTTGGCGCCGTAGATGTGCTGATGGTTTTCGCGAAAGGGATGTAGTTCCAGCCATCGACGGAGCACGGCTGGGTCCACATCGTAGGCATCCGGTTCCACCGACCCCAGAACGACGTCAGCGCCGGCGTTGGCCAACCCGACTTGGCGTACCAGCCAGTTCGGCGGGACCACCGAGTCGGCATCGGTGTTGGCGAGCCACAAGCTCCCTGTTGCTTCCGCCGGATGGGGGAGCAGGGCCGTCCGGATGCCGTAGTCCCGGCAAGCTCCCGCGCTCCGCAGTTGCACGCTGACGGCGGTGAAACGCGGGTCCGCCGCGACGTGGGCGGCGGTGATCCCGGCCGAACTGTCGGCGCAGCTGTCCAGGACCACAGTGACCGTGGCAGGCATACCCGGATGCTCCCGCTCCAGGGTGTCCAACGCTGTACCCAGTGCTGCCAGCGCCCTGCCGATGTGCTGTTCCTCGTCGTGGGCGGGCATGGTGACCGCGATGCGTTGGATCGGCTGCCTGGTGCCCCCGGTCATGTCGGGCCGTCACTGACGGCCGGGGCCGGTGCAACCAGGGTTTCCAGCACGAAATCCTTCTCGCGGTAGAGCCCCAACGTTGGCCAGGCAAGTTGTTGCCGGGCCATCGAGTGAACGGCTTCCGCGTCCAACTGCCAGCCTGAGATGGGGTGGCGCCAGTGGCACAGGAGCAGCGTACCGCCCGGTTTCATGGCGGCCTTGATGTGCCGGAAAACTTCAGCCAGCTCTTCCGGTGCCAGGTAATAGCCCATCTCGGAGAGCACTACCAGGTCAAAGGAACCCTCGGGCCACTCATGGGGGATGGTGAGGTGCCGCGCTTCGGCGGTGGGGAACGCGGAAAGCCGCTCGGCCGCCTTTTTGGCCGCAATACCGCTGGCTTCAACACCGAGGAACGCCTGGCAACGTTGAGCGAGTTCCTCGCTGAGGGTGCCGATGGAGCAACCGAGTTCCAGCCCGGATTCGTACGATTCCTCCGGGAGCGCAGCCAAGGTCAGTGCGCGTTTTCGGCGCTCGTACCAGCTGGTTGTATAGGCCCAGGGGTCGTCTCCCTTGGCGTGGACTTCGTCAAAGATCCGTTCAGCGTCGGCGGCGGTGTTGTTTCCTGCCTTCGACGGTTGCCAAGCGAAGGTTTCCCATGGCCTTTCGAAGTGCTCCAGAAACGTCCCCGACAAGAGTGTTCCGTCGCCGGGTTCCTCCGACAACGGTTCGATCTGGGACGTGTGGGCGCCCATGGCCTTTCCCTTCTTTTCCAGCTCACGCCCGGACAAAGGCACCCGCACCCAGGATTGCCATGTTGGGTCGTCCAGGCCCGCCCACAACCAGTACCAGATGGGGTATTCCAAGAGCCCGTGGCCGTCCTCTTCAGCAACCTTGGCCGCTGTTGCGCCAACAGCATCGTGGTCGGTGTGGCCGTCCTGGCGGTACGGGGCAACGATGACGATGTTCTCGGGTGAGCGGTTGTGCGCGGACATGGCGTCCCGTATGGCCTCGGCTATGCGGCCCGCGTTGGCGGCCAACTTGCCGTCGGGCAGTCCCAGGAACTTCCAGGTCGCGCTGGGAGCCAGCCCGGACACAGCCGCGTCGAACTCAGCGAGCCGGACGGCGGCAAGCTGTTCCGGCGTCGTGGTTGGTGATTCCGGGTGGGATGCTTCGCCGGCCGTGCACAGCAGGAGTTCCACCGCAGCTCCGGATGAATGCAGTTTGGCCACTAACCCGCCCGCGCCCAAAGTTTCATCGTCCGGGTGCGCAGCCAGGACGACGAAAGCCATGTCCGCGAGTTCGTCCTGGCCCAAGGGGAGCTCGGGAAGCGCAGCCACGCCGCTGGACAGCCATTCCGCCTCGGTGGTGCCCGTGTCTGTGTGCGAAAAAGCTACCACCGGCGGTCCCCCTTCAACACCAGCGCACCCAACTGGGCGTCGTCCCGCATGGCGTGATGCTGGCGGACATAAAGGGACAGATCCGCCATCCTCTTTCCGTACTGTTCGTTGAACGCCAACGGCCCGGGGCCCAGGTTTTGCGCCACCAGGGTCTGGACGCGTTCGACGGCGGAGGCAACAGTTCCGCGGACGCGCAAGGCTTCGGGCCAAGGGCTTTCGCCCGGTTCGCCTGGTTCTGCGAGGTCGCCGGCGTCGATGCGCTCAGCCGTTTGAGCCAGGTATCCGGTGACGGACGCGATGATCCGGTCCACCTCGCCCAATGAAGCAAGGGCGATCTGGTCCGGTTCCCGGCCATTGTCCGATGCCCTGGCCAGGGAGTCGCGGAAGTCGCGGGCCACGGCTACTGCGCCTCCAAGCCAACATGCGGCCACTCCCATGCCACCCCACGCGAAGCCGGGGCGCTCGAAATACCAGCCCGCGCCGCCAACGGGCGTAGCGGGGACGTGGTCGAAGTGCACCGTTCCGCTCGGGATTTCCTTGAGCCCGCGGCTGGTCCATTCGGGGGTTTCGGCTGTCACGCCGGAGTGCTTCAGGTTCACTGCGAAGGCGGCCCGGGTGTTGTCGGCAGCAACATGCGCGGTGACGATTGCCCCGTCCAGCTGCGCGGCGAGGGAGCACCATGGCTTCGAGCCACTGAGCACGTAGCTGCCGTCAGCTTCCTGCTTGGCCTCGAGCTTCAGACCTGGACCTTCGGCGGCGAAAACTCCCCATGCTCCCTCGGGATGGGGCTGTTGGGCCTGGGCCAGGATTCCGACGGCGTCCAGGTGCGGTTCGAGAACCCGCCCCGCCGCGACATCCACGGACGTGACCGAAGCGAGGAGTTCCCAGAGCTTGGCCGTGTTCCCATTTCCGGGCGTAGGAGCTGTCTGTCCGATGTCCTGGGCGATAGCCAACAGGGCTGGAACGTCGCCGACGGCTGCGCTCACCTTTCCCAGTATGGGATCCAGTGCTTGCAGCTGTACGGGCGCGGAGCTGATGCGTACGGGCTGCACTTCTGTATTGCTCATGGACCCAGCCTATTCTAAGGAACCTTAGTTTTGGTGCGCCTGGCAAGACGACGACGGCGTGAGTTGCCCGCCGTCGCGTTCTCGCCTTTCGGACGTCGAACCACGGATCCCTCCAACGCGCTGAACCCCCGCAAAAGTTCCCCTAGGTCCCAAGATGAAGCGCATCTTCACAGCTTTTGTCATGCTTGTCACATGTTGTCGTCATTAACCGTGACAGGTTCCGTAGCTTGGAGGAGTCAGTACTCCCGAGCCAAAGGAACACCATGCCGCAGTCCAACGAATCCGCCACCATCCCCACCGATTCCCACAGCCCGCCGGGACGAACCAAGCCAAGCTTCCTCAGTAACCTGGGGGCGGATCTCCCCGCGTCACTGGTGGTGTTCCTGGTCGCCCTTCCCCTGTCCCTCGGCATCGCCGCAGCCTCAGGGGCTCCCATCATGGCCGGGCTCATCGCAGCCGCGGTCGGAGGAATCGTCGCCGGCAGTTTGGGTGGTTCGCCTCTGCAGGTGAGTGGCCCAGCCGCCGGGCTCACCGTCGTCGTCGCCGGCCTGGTAGCCGAGTTCGGCTGGCAGGTGACCTGTGCGATCACCGCTGCGGCCGGCGTCGTGCAGTTGCTGATGGGTGTGAGCCGTATCGGCCGGGCAGCGCTGGCAGTGTCGCCGGTAGTGGTCAAGGCCATGCTCGCGGGCATCGGCATCACGATCATCCTGCAGCAACTCCATGTGCTGCTGGGTGGCCAAGCCGCGGGCTCCGCCGTCGAAAACCTGGCGGGCCTCCCCGCGGCCATCACCAACGTCGAGCTGCATTCGGCGCTGCTGGGCCTGGCCGTCGTCGTGATTCTCCTGGCTTGGAGGTTCCTTCCCGCGATGGTGCGGAAAGTTCCCGGGCCGCTGGCCGCCGTCGTCGCCGTGACAGCACTGTCAGTAGCAGTGGCCCCGAGCGTTGAGCGCATCAGCTTCAGCGGTTCAGTCCTGGACGCCGTCGCGCTGCCCAGCCTGCCCGACGGCAACTGGCGCGCCGCAGCGATGGCCGTCATCACCGTGGCACTGATCGCGAGCATCGAATCGCTGCTGTCCGCCGTGGCCGTAGACAAGATGCACGGCAGTTCGCGGACCAACCTGAACCGAGAGCTCGTCGGCCAAGGCTCCGCCAACATGGTCTCCGGCATGCTCGGCGGACTCCCGGTAACCGGCGTGATCGTCCGCAGCGCCACCAACGTCGAAGCCGGAGCGAAAAGCCGTACGTCGGCCATCCTGCACGGCGTGTGGGTCCTGGTGTTCTCCTTGCTCTTCGCCGGCCTCATCCAGTTGATCCCCCTGTCCGTGCTGGCGGGCCTGCTGCTGGTGATCGGTGCCAAGCTCATCAAGGTCGCCGACATCCGCACCAGCCTCCGCACCGGCGACCTGCTGGTCTACGCAGTGACGTTGGTGTGCGTGGTGGCCCTGAACTTGCTCGAAGGCGTACTCATTGGCCTGGCACTCGCTGCTGTTTGTGTGCTGTGGCGGGTGCTCCGCGCTCAAATCCACGCTCATGCCCCCGCTGGTTCCGGACTGCCGTGGCGGGTCACCATTGCCGGCTCTTGCAGCTTCTTCGCCTTGCCGCGGCTCAACCGCGTCCTGCATTCGGTGCCCGAAGGCCAGGACGCCGTAGTGGAACTCAACGCCGACTACCTCGACCACGCCTTCCGCGAAGCCCTGGTTGCCTGGCAGAAGCAGCACCGCAACACGGGCGCCTCCGTGGCCCTCGAAGAGCACGGCACCACCGCTTTCACCGATGCCGAAGACAACACTCCCCAGCGCCAGGACCCCCGCGAGTTCCCGCTGCCGCCGAAGACATCCTGGTTGCCGTCCGGTGACGACACAACAGCAGACGACGACGGCGGGCGGCTGCCGCTGCGCTCCATCCTCCTGGGCATCGACAAATACCACCGCCGCCACGCGGACAAGGTCCGGCCGTTGGTGCAGGATCTGACGGAAGGCCAGAATCCGGACACGTTGTTCGTGGCCTGCGTGGATTCCCGGGTCAATCCCAACCTCATCACCAGCAGTGGGCCAGGCGACCTCCTGACCCTGCGGAATATCGGCAACGTGGTGTGCAGCGACGGCCGCGATGCTTCGATCGACTCGGCGCTTTCCTTCGCGGTGAAGGGTTTGTCAGTGGACTCGATCGTGATCTGCGGCCACTCCAACTGCGGTGCGATGAACGCCGTCATCGCCGACTTTGAGGGAGCTGCGCCTGCCTTGGGCGGCGGATTCGATGCCTGGCTGGAACATGCGCGGCCAAGCTACTCGGCCCTGCTTTCCGGACATCCCGTGGCATTGGCTGCGGCTGCCGAGGGCTACAGCCGCGTGGACCAACTCAGCATGGTCAACGTGGCTTTGCAGCTCGGGAAGCTCGAGGACCACCCTGTGACCGGGCCGGCGCTTCTGTCCGGCCGGGTGCAGCCCATTGGCTTGTTTTACGACATCTGCACGGCCCGCGTTGTGCTGGTCACCCCCGAGGGCATCGAGCAACTCGATCCGAGCATGGCGGTTCGGTCCTAGATCCGGAGCCACCCACTCTGGACCTACAACCACCCCGACACGCCGCTTTCACGGCGTGTCGGGGCTGGCTTGTTTCCATAGTCGGTGGCGGGGGTACAGGCCCAAGCAGGCGCAGTATGCGGAATACTGGGAATCAGAACCACGATGTCCGGCAGGGGAGGACTGCCGTGCGAGGAGGTGTCCACAAGTGAACTCCGGGAACAATGCCTTCAGGCGGAAACTCGAGCGCGGTGCTGAGCTGCGCGCTGTCCGCGGCTGGGGTGGGAACGCGGAAGAAGACGCGGAGATCGAAGCCGCGGACGCCGCGGAACGGGAGAAACGCCGCAAGGTGGACGACGCCGCCCGGGTCGAGTACCTGATCCGGGACGCCATGGACCAGGGCAAGTTCGACAACCTCAAGTACGCGGGTAAACCCATTCCGGGCCTGGGTGAACACTACGATCCCGATTGGTGGGTCAAAGGCCTCATACAACGGGAGAAGCTCAGTGGAATCGGACCCCCCGCGATCCTGCTGCGGATCGAGGATTCCGAACTCGATGCCAAACTGGACCAGCAGTATACGGAGAAACAAGTCCGGGACATCCTCGAGGACTTCAACAAGAGGGTGATCGAGGCCCGGCGGCAACTCCAGGGCGGCCCACCCGTGATCACCAAGCTCAGGGATGTGGACGTTGAGCTTGAAAAGTGGTGCGGGCGAAGAGCCGCCGCAGCTCCTCCCGAGCCCGAGGCTGGACCAGTGGCCAAGCGCACATGGTGGCAGCGCATCTGGAACGGTTCAGGGTGAAACCCTAACGACGCAAACAGCAGCCGACGGCGGAACCCGGGTTCCGCCGTCGGCTGCTGCTTTTGAATGTGGTGCCGTCAGGCGAAGCTGTCTTCCTTGGCCTGTTCGGACCTCGGGGCTGCGGGCTTCCGGCCGATCAGCGCGGAAAGGTGTGCCTGCTGCTGGCGGAAGTGGCCGTGGGCGGTGAGCCCGAATTCGTAGGCCGATTCGGCGTGCTGGGTGAGGTCCACTCCGGTGACTTCGTGCTCCAGGGGAACCCGGAAGCCGATGGTCTTGTGGATGGCCCGGCCGATGACCAGGGTGCCCACGCCGGAGAGTGCGATGGTGATCAGCACGGCCATGGTCTGGGCAATGAGTTGTTGGGGACCGCCGCCGTAGAGTAGGCCGCCCGCGACGCCGTCCTGCGGGAAGGCGATGAAGCCCAGGGAGAGCGTGCCGATCACGCCGGCGCCGAAGTGGACGCCCACGACGTCGAGGGAATCGTCGAAACCGAACTTGTACTTCAGGTCCACGAACACAGCGCAGGCGGCGCCGGCCACCAGGCCCAGGCCCAATGCGGCGAGCGGGGTGATGTTGGCGCAGGACGGGGTGATGGCCACCAAGCCCGCCACCACGCCTGATGCCGCACCCAGCGAAGTGGGGTGTCTGTGGCGGACCTTCTCGACGACGAGCCAGCTGAGCATGGCCGCCGCCGGTGCCACCAGGGTATTGACCCAGATGAGCCCGGCCTGCGCGGCGGTAGTGGCAGCGCCGCCGTTGAAACCGAACCAGCCGAACCACAGGATGGCTGCGCCGATCATGATGAACGGCACGTTGTGTGGGCGGTGGTTGGGGTCTTTGGCGAAGCCGTGACGCTTTCCCACGATCAATGCGAGGACGAAAGCGGCTGTTCCGGAACTGACCTCAACCACGGCACCACCGGCGAAGTCGATGACCTGGCCGAAGATCTGAGTGAGGGCACCGCCGGCGCTCATCAGGCCACCGCCCCACACCATGTACGCCAGTGGGCAATAGACCACGGTGACCCAGATGGGTACGAACAAGGCCCAGGCGCCGAACTTGGTCCGGTCAGCGATTGCACCGCTGATGAGGGCCACAGTGATGATGGCGAAGGTTGCTGCAAAGGTGGCCTTGATGAGGTCGGGGGATCCCATCAGGTCCTGCAGGCCGAAGTGTGCGAAGGGATTGCCGAACAAGCCAAGGATGCCGTCGCCGGTGGTCATCGAGTAGCCCCAGAGGACCCACACCACGCCCACGATACCGGCGGAGATGAAGCTCATCATGATCATGTTCAGGGCGGCCTTGGCGCGGGTCATGCCGCCGTAGAAAAGGCCGAGGCCGGGGGTCATGAAAAGCACCATTGCCGATGACAACATCAGCCAGACGTGTTGCGCAGAGATCTCCACCTGCGTTCCCTTCAAGCTTGTCCGAAACGGGGCCGTTGTTGCACGGCCCACACCTACCCCCCGATCAATATTCGGTGAGCTATGTTTCCGACTCAGAAGAGCTAAGTTGCGGGAAAGTTACAGAAATCCTTCATTCGTGAAGATCACGTCACTGGCATGTTTCGGCAATGTTAACGGCGCTTCTCCCGGGGCCCGGCCGGGTAGCCGCCGCGACGGCTGGCAATAATGATCACCAGCGCAATGGCAGTGGGAATCGCCGCGGCAAGTGGGACCAGTTGCGCGCCCACAGTGGTGAGGGCGAAGGCCCCGTAGACCGCTCCGACGGCGATACCCAGTTGGATGGTCACTACGGTGAGGCCGTTGGCAGCATCCTTGTGCTCTCCACCCGCACGCAGGATCGCCGCCTGGTTGTAGATACCCACTGCGCCGAACGCGATGCCCCAAAGCGTCATCAGCGCGAATGCACCCACCCAGGTGCCGCCCAGCGCGGGGAGCAGGGCGAACGCCAGCGTCAGGAGTCCGACGGCGGCAATCACCGAGCGCCGCGGGTGGTTGTCCGCGGTCATGCCGGCAATCCAGATACCCACCAGGCTGGCAACTCCCACCACGGAAAGGGAGAGGCTGGTGGCGGATTCCGGGAGCCCGGAGGCGAGGAGGAACGGGGCAACATATGTGAAAAGTGTGAAGTGGGCCAGCAGCAGGAGGGGCCAGGCGATGGCGATGGCCACGACGCCGGGCAGTTTCATGGCTGCCCGGAGGGACGGGGTTTTCTGGCTGGCGTGGTCATGGGCGCCCGGGAGAAGCCAGAAAGCCAGCACTGCCAGAAGCACGCCCACTCCGGCCAGGACCAGGAAGGAAGTACGCCACGTCATGAGCGAGCCCATGAGCGTGCCAATGGGAGCGCCGACTGCCAGTGCGATGCTGTTGCCGCTGAAGACCACAGCCATGGATTTACCTACGGAGTGCGCCGGGACGATGCGCGCCACGTAGGGAGCCATGCTGGACCACAGCATGCCGTGCGCGATGCCGCCAAGGAGCCTGGCCCCGATCGCCCACCCCAGGGCGGGGCTCAACGCCAAGAGCACATTGCTCAGGGCGAAGGCCAGCACAGTGGCGATCAGCAGGGTCTTCCGGGGAACCCTTCCGGCAAGGAACCGTGAAAGAGGCAAGGCCGTGAAGACGATGATGGCCGCATACACCGCTGTCAGGGAGCCCACGGCGGATTCGTCAACGCCGAGGTCCCGGCTGATTTGGGGGAGCAAGCCCGACGGCAGGAGTTCGGTGGTCACCGCCGTGAAGCCCGCTGCCGCCAGAACAAGGAGTCCGCCCCACGGGATCTTCTTGGGCTGCTGCCGTTCTGCTGCCGGCATCTTGGGCGATTGCGGTTGGACGGCCACAGGGTCCTGCTTCAAAAATTGCTCCTCGGGGATGGGGCGTGCTGTTCAAAGGGGGGTCAAGCCAACGATATGCGGCGACACCGGCGCGAGGGAGTCACTGTTAGTCACCCCCTTACCCGCAACACACTTTGTCCGCCAGCCATTCCGCGCGCAGACTATCCTTGTGAAGCCCTTCCTCCTGCTGGCCACCCGCGCCGAAGATGCCGCAGCCGATGACGAGTATCAGGCCTACCTCCGGTACTGCGGCCTGGAACCTGAAGAACTGGTCCGTTTGCGGTTGGAATCCGAGCCGTTGCCGCCCCTTGAACTTTCCGATTTCTCCGGAGTGATCGTCGGTGGCAGCCCCTATACGTCCAGCGATCCTGTCGAGGAGAAGAGCTCAATCCAGATCCGGGTAGAGGCGGAACTCGCGGCGCTCCTGGACCGGATCGTGGCCGAGGACTTCCCGTTCCTGGGAGCCTGCTACGGCGTTGGCACCTTGGGAGTGCACCAGGGCGCCGTCATCGACCGCCGATTCGGCGAACCCGTGGGGCCAACGGAGATCAAGCTGACAGCTGAGGGCGAGCACGACCCCATGCTTAACGGCGTCCCCCATACGTTCGACGCGTTTGTCGGGCATAAGGAAGCGTGCAGCAAACTGCCTGCCCACGCGGTTTTGTTGGCGAGCTCGGCCGCGTGCCCTGTGCACATGTTCCGGATCAAGAACAACCTTTACGCCACCCAATTCCACCCCGAGCTCGACGCCGACGGCCTCATCACCCGCATCAACATCTACAAGAACTCCGGTTACTTCCCGCCCCACACCGCGGACGAACTCATCGAAACGGCCCGGAGCTCATCGGTGACGGAGCCCATGCGTGTCCTGAGAAACTTCACGGAGCTCTACGCCCGCTAGCACCCCCCGTTGTGAGGCCCGCTCTGCGTGCTTGGGCCATGGGTTGCCGCGCAGAGTGGGCCTCGCAATGTGGGTGGGTGCGTTGTGGGGCCTGCTTTGCGGGCTTGGGCCATGGGTTGCCGCGCAGAGCGGGCCTCGCATGGTGGGGTGGTGTGTTGTGGGGCCCGCTCTGCGTGCTTGGGCCATGGGTTGCCGCGCAGAGCGGGCCTCGCATCGTGGGGTGGGTGTGTTGTGAGGCCCATTGTGCAGGGTTTGGCGTGCGTGTTGGGTGTAGAGCGGGCCTGGCAGCGCAAACGCCCGACGGCGGTAGTCGCCGTCGAGCGTTTGTGTCCCCCCAAGGTGCGGCTACGCGAGCCGGGCCGCGAGATCTTCCCCAACCGCGAAGGCCCGCGTGATCGCGGAGCCCAGGGTTGCCCCACCGCCCGGATAGTTGTTCCGGAAGACACCGGCCGAGACGTTGCCCGCAGCGTAGAACCCCGGAATGGCTTGCTGCCGATGGTCCAGCACACGCCCGTTGAAGTCTGTGGCCAGCCCGCCCGAGGTACCCAGCACACCGGCGTGGATGGGCACGGCGTAGAACGGGGCAGTGACCAGGGGCGCCAAGCAAGGGTTGGGCGTGTTGCCGGCGTCGCCCAGGAAACGGTCCTGCGGTGTCGCTCCCCGCCCAAATTCCGTGTCCACGCCCACGGCCGCGTCAGCGTTGAACCGCGAAACCGTCGACTCCAGACCGGCCGAATTGATGCCCACCTCCTTGGCCAGCAGCTCCAGGCTCGGCGCGGACACCATCCACTCGGCAGGTTCGCCAGGCACAGACCCCGCCACCGGGTACTTGGCGAGATAGTCCGCATCGAACACCAACCACGCGGGATTGTTTTGCTGCCTGCCCGTGTGCGGATTGATGGACGCGAACACCCGGCTGGCATCGTGATAATTCAACGCCTCGTTCACGAAGCGCTTCCCGTCGCTGTTCACAGTGATGGAACCCGGAAGCGTCATTTCCACGTTCCCCATGCGGCCCGAACGCCGGCCGTCGTACTGATGGGCCGCCGTCGAAATAACCGGGACGCCCCAGACAGCCGACATGTCCTCCACAGCCGCCCCCGCCTTCAGTCCCAGCTGCAGGCCGTCGCCCTCATTGGATGGGGCACTGATCGGCGTCACGGGATACGGAAGGAAAGCGGAACGGAGCCGCGGGTTCCATTCGAAGCCGCCGGAAGCAAGCACGACGGCGGTCGCGGCCACCGACACCCCGGCGGCGGTACCGCCAAGGGTCACCAGCCACCCGGACTCGTCACGCGACAACTCCTCCACAGGGCTCGACACCACGAAGTGCACACCACTGTCCAAGGCGCTCGCAACCAGACTTCCCACCAGCGCCCCGCCCATGGTCCGGATGCCCGCGGCGGCACGGTGCGCGAGCAGCGAAGGGTCGGCTGCGCGTCCGTTGAGTTCGTCCCGCTCGGTCATGGTGAGCAACGGAAAGTACGACGACGGCCGGATCAGCTCCGCCAAGCCCGGGTACTCCTGGGGGTCGAACGCGTTATTGTCCAACCCCCTGCCGCCGTTCGCGGCACCTTTCCACTCCATGTGGTAATCGGGGCGGGCTATGGGAACCATGGACACCCTGGTGTTCCTGTTCAGGAATTCCACGGCCCGCGGGGCAGTGGACACGTACCAGTCGACTTCCCCAGCCGTCATCACGTGGCCGGCAGCCTCTGAGAGGTAAGCAACGCCGTCGGCATGGCTGTCCTGGTACCCGGCCGCCTTCGCGAGGTGATTGTTCGGCGCCCACATCACGCCGCCGCCTGCCGCCGTCGTGCCGCCCAAGAGCGAAGCCTTTTCAACAACCAGGACGCTTAGTCCGGCGTCGGCCGCGCGGACGGCGGCGACCAGCCCTGCCGCGCCACTGCCCATAATCACGACGTCGTAACTTGGGTTGAGCTGGCTGGTTTCGGTGAGGACAGGGGTACTCATGCGACACCAGCCGCAGGCATCCCGATGAGGATCTTGCCGATCTTTTCCGTGCGTCCCTGCATGAGCTGGAATGCCTGCTGGAGATCAGAGAAGGCGAAGCGGTGCGTCATGAGCGCCCGGGCTTGTTCAGGATGGCGTGACAACAATGCCAGACCGTCGGGAATGAGGTTCAGGCTCATGCGGCTGCCCATGATGTCCAGTTCCTTGTAGGGGATGTCCTTCATGGAAACGTTGGCCTGCCGGGGCGAAATACCCACTTGGACGATCCTCCCGGCGCTGGCAACAAGCCTGATCGCGTTTTCCAGTGATGAGGGCACGCCCGTTGCCTCCATGACCAGTTGTGGCCCGTAACCGTCGGTTAGTGCGTTCAGGCGCTGAGTCTGATGTGCGTCCGGGAACTCGATTCCTGGAGTCACCAGGAGGGTGTCTGCAGCCCCGAAGTCGATAGCGAGGTCCAAGCGGTGCTGCTCGGTATCGGCACAGATCACCTTGACGCCCAATTCCGTCAGGTAGAGCGTGGCCAGCAAACCGATAGGCCCGCTTCCGAGCACCAGCGCCGTCTCCCCGGTCTCGGGCCTGCCCCGGTTCACCGCTTGCATGGCGATGGAAGCAGGTTCGCCCATGGCTGCGATGTCCAAAGGCAGTTCGTCGGGAACAGGGTGGAGTTTGCCCAGCGGGACGCTGATCAGTTCAGTGAGCGCTCCATCTGAGTAACAGCCCAGGCAACCGACGTTCCGGCAGACGTTGTACCGGCCGCTCAGGCACGGGCGGCACTGGCCGCAGGAAATGATGGGGTTCACGGCAACGCGATCCCCCACAGCGATGCCTTCGCTGTTCCCAGGGGCAACCGCCTCCACAACCCCGGAGAACTCGTGGCCCTGGATCAGCGGCAACTCCGTGGGGTAGTCGTCCTCCCAGATGTGGAGATCGGTGCCGCAGAGGGTGACGTTGTGGACTCGCACCAGTGCATGGCCGGGTTTCAGTGAAGGCTCGGCGGATTCCCGGAATTCGATGGTTTCCCGGGTGACGGTGATGGCTGACAGCATGGGGAAACCTCAGTTCCGGCCGGCGGGCTGCGCGGCGGGTTGCGCTGGCTGCACCGGCTGCGCGGGCTGCGCGGGCTGCGCCGGCTGTACGGCGTCGGCGCCGAAGAAGATGTTCCACTGCCTCACGGTGCGCTCTTCAATGAGGCCGGCTTCGTGGAATGGATCCCGGTTCATGAGGGATTCGACGTCGTCCTTGGATTCACCGGCAATGATCAGGAGGGCGCCCGGAGCTTCGTCCGGTCCGAAGGGCCCGCTCTTGAGGAGCCGACCGTTTTCGAACTGGGCTTTGAGGAACTCCACGTGGGCAGGCCGGACAGTGTCCCGGCCAGCGGACGTGGCGTCTGAGTAGGTGTAGGTGACAGCAAAGGTGGCCATGAGGGTGTCCTCTTCATTGAGTTGATGGGGCTCCCTCAATGCTGGGCAACGTATTAGGCCTTGTCCAATACTTAGTTGGTCAAGAACTATGTGAAAATTCTACATAGTGGGGCCTTAGCCCGCCGGAGTGGGAAGTACTTCCTCGGCTACTTGAAGGGCGGCGCGGAGAGCCGGAGACAGACCGCCCGGGTTCCATGCCAGACCGGAGAACAGCAGCACATCGTCGCCGTCGAGGGGCAGGAACACGGTGCCGGTTGGCATGATCCCCTCGATCGATTCCGGCATGAGGCTGATCCCCACCCCACTGGCCACCAGGGAAAGCGCCGTGTAGGGATCGGCAACCTCCTGGCTGATCCTTGGCCGGAAGCCCGCGGCTGCGCAGGCAGCGAAGGTCACCTCCCGCAAGGTGGACCCCTGTGCAGCGGGCATGGTGATGAAGGGGTCCCCGGCGAGGTCCGTCAGGCCCACTGAGGAGCGGGCTGCCAGCGGGTGATCCGTGGGCAAGGTGGCGCCCAAACGCTCAGTGGCAATGCGGCGGGTGGCCAAGGACGGGGCGTCCACGGGAAGGCCGATGAATGCAAGGTCCAACGCCCCGTTACCCAGTTGCTGGAGAGCTTCCTGGGTCAGCAATCCACCGTGCAGCGTCACATCGAGTTGGGGATACTCCTGGCGCAAGGCGCGGGTCAGCGGGGGCAGCGTGGTGTGGTTCAGGGCACCGGAGAAGCCGATGTCCAGCTTGCCGTAAACGGTTCCGTTGCCCGCATTTACGGCCCTCTGCGCCAGATCTACTTCTTCAAGGATCCTGCGGGCATGCGGGAGCAGTGAGTGACCCGCAGTGGTCAGCGTAACGGACCTGGTGTTCCGCTCAAAAAGTGGTGCGCCCAGGCCTTTTTCGAGTTTCTTGATGGTCTGGCTCAGCGGTGATTGTGCCATGCGGAGCCTCTCAGCAGCCCGGCCGAAATGCAGCTCCTCGGCCACAGCCAGGAAGGCCTCAATTTGCCGCAGTTCCACAGTGCCTCCCACGTTTTACGGATCCAGTGCAAGGCTATATTGGGTTCTGGTTCCGGGTGAAAGCAGCCGGACGGTTCAACGGAGGCACCATGGCTAACTCGGCGTCGGGGGAGTCCGTCATTGAGCGCGTTGTGAAGATCATGGATGCGTTCTCCAAGGGCCAGCCGTGGCTTCCCCTGAAGGAACTCGTCCGGATTACCGGGATGTCCAGCAGTACGGTTCATCGCTTGGCCATGGACTTGGCATCCAACGGCCTCCTTGAACGCAATGAAGCCGGCGAATTCGGCGTCGGCATGAAGATGTGGGAGCTGGCATCCCGCAGCAATCCCCTGGAGGAGTTCCGGCGTCGTGGCCTGCCGTTCCTGGAAGGTGTCCATGCGGCCGTCCGGGAACACGTGTCCTTATCCATCCCGGATATCGAGTCCAACAGCGTCCTCTACCTCGAACGGCTGGACCGGCACGGGACGGTGATGAACCTGGCCGAGGTCGCCGGGCGCTTGGACATCCACACCACGTCCTCAGGAATGGCCATGATGGCGCACATGCCCGGCTGGGTCCAGGATCGGTTCATCGCCGGGAAGTTGGAGAAGACTACCCCCGCCACGGAGACAGATCCTGCCCGCCTCAGGAGCAACCTCGCCCTGATCCGCGAGCGCGGTTATGCCCGTTTGGTGGGTGTGCTGGTGGCTGAAAATACTGCGTACTCGGTGCCCGTGTTCGGCCAGGGCCAGGCAGTCATAGGTGCCATATCCGTCGTCGTGCCTTCCGTTGACGAAGACGCGGGCCTGATCCTGCCGGTCCTTGTGGCCGCAGGCCGCGGCCTGTCCCGGACCATGGGCGCTGAGCGCCGGCCCTACGGCTCCCGGCCGTGGTTGTCGCAGGCTGGTTCTGCGTAGCAACAGGCAGTATCCACAGGGGGTATCCCGTTCAACGGGAAGTTCGTCCACGCGGTGTGACCTGGGTCCTACAGTCGATCCCAGAGGAACAATCGTCAGTGATCTGGAGCACACATCCGGAGTCGTTATCAACGGCAACATGATGGGCTGCACAACAAAGCGGCAGTCGGCGATCCGGACCTCATCCAATTCTTTGCCGGGCAAGGCACCATGGCGGTGCCACTTCCCGCGGCACTCAATGAGGAGACAGTATGGGACACGTGCAGCAGCACTCGCCCTCGGATGTAAACGAACCGGAAGCACTGCTTGGAACAGCGCCGGTTGAACACGTCAAAATGCCCAAGAAAGCGGCACTTGCCTCCTTCCTGGGATCCACCCTGGAGTACTACGACTTCTTCATCTACGGCACGGCCGCAGCGCTGATCTTCCCCAAGATCTTCTTCCCGGGAGGCGACCCCGTGGTTGCCTTGCTCGGAGCCATGGCGACGTTCGGCGTGGGCTACCTTGCCCGGCCGCTGGGCGGGCTCGTGATGAGCCACTACGGCGACAAGATCGGACGCAAGCAGGCGCTGATGGTCACGCTGGTGATCATGGGCCTCGCCTCGATCGGTATCGGGTTCCTGCCCACGTACGGGCAGATCGGCTACTGGGCAACAGCGCTGTTGCTGGTGGGCCGCCTTGCCCAGGGCTTCTCCGCCGGTGCCGAGTCCGCAGGTGCCTCCACCCTGACCATGGAGCACTCACCGGAGGGCCGCAGGGCTTTCTTCACCAGCTTCGTCATGACCGGCTACGCCTCGGGAATGGTGTTGTCCACCATCGTCTTCATCCCGCTCGCAGCGCTCCCCGAAGACCAGCTTCTCAGCTGGGGTTGGCGGGTACCGTTCTGGCTCTCGGTTGTGGTGCTGGCAGTCGCCTACTGGATCCGGACGCGCTTGGACGAGCCGCCCGTCTTCGAAGAAATCGTGGAGAACAGCAAGCCCAAGTCCATCCCCGCCGTCGCGGTCCTCAAGACCCAATGGCGCGACGTTCTGCGAGTCGGCGTGGTGATGCTGTTCTCCGTCATGCAGACCACTTTCACCGTCTACGCCCTGGCATACGCAACCGGACCGGCCGTGGGCATCGACCGCACGCTCATGCTCACGGTGAACGCTGTGACGATCGGCCTTTCGATGGTCACCATCCCCATCTCAGCCATGATCTCCGACCGCGTTGGCCGGAAGAAGGTCCTGCTGGTGGGTGCCCTCGGCTGCGCACTGACCACGGTGGGCTACTTCTGGGCCATCAGCGAGCAGAACATTGCCTTGGTCTTCCTGTTCGGCTTCCTCAACATGACAGTCTTCTATTCCTGCTGGAACGGCGTGTGGACGGTCTTCTTCCCCGAGATGTTCCCCGCCGCTGTCCGCTACTCCGGCATGGCGATCGGCAGCCAGATCGGCCTCATCCTGGCCGGATTCGCACCCGCTATCGCTACGCTGCTGGCCCAGCCCGGGCCGAACGGTTGGATGCCCGTGGCGGGCTTCACCATCCTTTGCCTGGCGGCCTCTGCCATCGCCATCATGACGGCGCGCGAGACCTACAACGTCCCGCTTGAGGATCTCGGCAAACCGCGCGCGGCACGCAACTAACGAACAAACCACGACGCCGGGCGGCATCTTCCAGCCGCCCGGCACCCGCCGCCGGCGCCAGCCGGCTTCCGGCCCGGCGGAGCGCCTGCGGCTTACGCCCCGGGCGCCGCGCCTGCCCGGCACCACGCCGTCCCCGCGACGTGCCACAACCACCAAGCAACCCCAGTTCCGAAAGTTGGATACCCCATGACTTCCCCAGCACTGGCAACCCGCACCTTCCGCGTTGGAATCGCGGGTTGCGGCGCCATTTCCCGCAATCACCTGGAGGCTTTCAAGGCCCTGGACAACGTCCGGGTGGTGGGCGTCTGCGACGTGGATGCGGACCGCGCCGCGGCAACAGCGAGAGCCTGGGACATCCCCAACGCGCTCACCAGCGTGGATGAGCTCCTGGCGCTGGATGTGGACATCATCTCCGTCTGCACGCCGCACCCCACGCACGAGGAAGTGGTCCTGAAGGCCGCGGCCGCTGGCGTCAACGTCCTCTGTGAGAAGCCCATCGCAACCAGACTGGAGCCCGCCGAGCGCATGGTCGCAGCCTGCGAGGAAGCAGGAGTCCAACTGGGTGTCCTGTTCCAGCGCCGATTCTGGCCGGCGTCGCAGAAGATCCGTGCAGCCATCGACGACGGCACGTTGGGCAAAGCCATCATGGCGCAGTGCTCAGTGATGCTTCACCGGGCGCCGGACTATTACAACCGTGACGCCTGGCGTGGTACCTGGGACAGCGATGGCGGTGGGGTCCTCATGTCCCAGGCTGTCCACCAGATCGACCTCCTCCAGTGGTACCTGGGCGACGTGGCCGAGGTCTACGGGAAGGTCAACACCTACCGCCACGGTGACTACATAGAGGTAGAGGATTCCGCGACGGCGGTGATCACCTTCACCTCCGGTGCCATGGCCACCCTGGAGGCCTCCACTGCCGTATCGCCAAACCTGGGGATCCAGCTCCGAATCACCGGCGAAACAGGTGCCTCGGCTTCCCTGACGGAGTTCCCGGAAGGCAGCGACGGACGGTTGGACCTGTGGGCGGTGGGCGAGCGGATCGTCGTCGAACCTGTCCACCCGGAAGGCGTGGAGCCGAACGTCGATCTCTCCGCCATCAACGGCCAGCTGATCCCATTCCATAAACTCCAGGTCCAGGACTTCGTCCAAGCACTCGAGGCTGGTACCGAACCGGCCATCACCGGTAAGGACGCGTTGAAGTCCCTCCGCATTCTCCTCGCCGTGTACGAATCTTCACGGACCGGCCAACCAGTCCGCTTCGCACCCGTTCACCCCGCACACCAGGCGATCCCGGGGCTCCGCGACCTCCAGAAGGTGGCTGGCTGACCATGGCACAGGCACGAATCGCCGGAACACCCGTGACCCTTGGCCGCAACGGCCGTACCCCCAAGACCCTCCGCAACCGACTGGCCTCCGCGCCCATGGAGCGCAACTACGGCACCACGGACGGCTACATCACGGAGCAATACATCGACTACCTGGTCACCCGCGCCAAAGCCGGACTGGGCATGGTCACCACTGAGGCCACCTACGTCCGGGCCGACGGCAAGGGCCGAACCCACCAACTTGGCCTGCACACGGATGACATGATCCCTGGGCTGCGCCGCCTTACCGACGCTTTGCATGCGGAAGGTGCGCTCGCCGCCGTCGAACTTAACCACGGCGGCCGCACGGCGCAGGCCGCAGTTTCCGGTTTCAAGAACCTCGCGCCGTCGCCGGTTCCATGCCCGACGGCGGGTGGGGAGGTTCCGCGCGAACTCACCGCTGCCGAGTGTTACGAGCTTGTGGCGGCGTACGCGGCCGCAGCCCGCCGCGCTGTTGCCGCCGGGTTCGATGTCATCAACCTCCACGGCGCGCACGGGTACCTGATCCACCAGTTCATGTCGCCCATTTCCAACCACCGGACGGACGAGTTCGCAGCTCCCTGGTTCTTCATGAACCTCGTGATCGACGCCGTGCGGGAGGCCGTGCCGGACACGATTGTGGGCATGCGGGTTTCGGTGGTGGAAGGCCCGGCCGACGGCATCAGCGCCGAGCAGCAAATGGCCATCATCGCCAAGGCCCACCTGGACAAACTCGACTTCCTGGACCTCTCGGCCGGCAGTTACGACGCCGGTGAATGGATCGTGCAGTCGGGGGAGTGGAAGCCCGGGATCCTGGCCGACTATGCCAAGGCATACAGGCAGTTCGGGCTTCCCCTGGGCATGGCTGGCCGCTTGAATTCGCCGGAAATCATCGAAGAAGTCCTGACCCAGGGCACCTGCGACTTCGTGAGCCTGGCCCGTGCCATCCATGCAGACCCTGCCTTTGTTGGCGGCGTCCTTCGGGGCGAACGCTACCGGCCCTGCATCGCGTGCAACGTCTGCATCGATAACCTAGGGCTCGGCCAGGTCACCTGTACGGTCAATCCTGAGGTTGGACGCTCACGGGTCCCTGTTCCTACTCCTGCTGTCCGTCCGGCGTCCCGGGTGTTGGTGGTGGGTGCCGGACCCGCTGGCCTCACAGCCGCCCGCGAACTCGCCGAAGCCGGTGCCCGAGTGACGCTCATGGACGACGGCGTGCGGCCAGGCGGCCAGTTTGCCATGGCTGAGCGCATGAAATCGACGCCGGACTTCCACCGCTTTGCTGAGTGGTCCAGTTCGGAAAACGAGCGGCTGGGCGTGGAAGTCCGTTTAGGAGCCTGCGTTGATATCTCCGACGCCGGCAAGCTGGCCCGCGAGGTCGGCGCCGATGCCGTGGTCCTTGCTACCGGTGGGCTGCGGCCGACGCCAGGGTTTATCGGGGCCGACTTGCCGCAGGTGTCCGATGTCCGGGACTGGCTCGCCGCCCATCCGGACATCCTGGACGGCGATTCATCGGCTGCTGTTCCCGAAGCTGTGACCATATGGGGTGGGGATTCCGTGGCCATGAGTGTGGCGGACACCCTCGCGTCCCTGGGCACAGCCGTGCTGATCGTGGGCCCCCAGGCGGCGCTGGCTCCTGAGTCGGGGCGCCGTGCCAAGATCCTTGCCGTGCCACGACTCGAGGCCAACCCCCAGGTGCGGATTTTCCTGTCCAGCACCATCGAGGAGTATGACGGTTCCCGGGTCCGAATCAGCCGAGCGGGTGTTGAGGACCAGTGGGTTGAGGCTCCGGGCGATCTCCTGGTTTCACGTTCCGTGCTGCCGCTGGATGGTTCCCTCACGCTGGAGGAACGGGAAGCAGGACTCAGCGTGGCTGCGTCCGTGCCGGTCGCGCTGGCCGGGACGGTTGTGGATACCTCTCCGGCTATGGTGTCCAACGCTGTGAAGAGTGGGTACGACGCAGCCCAACGCATCGCTTCGACGCTGGCCGGACGCGGGATGGGCGCCGAGTTCGCGGGAACGGTGCCAGGTCGCTGGAGCTCTCCAGCGAAGCCGCAGGCTTCCGGCGATTTCGGCGCACAGCAGAGCGAACGTCAGCCCCGGCGGCTGGGACTGGCCCAGCTTTCATTGGTCGGCACCGCGCCTCCGGACCTGGTGAGCATCGCAGCCCAGGCAGGATTCGATTTCATTGGCGCACGGGTCCGGCCGGTTACTGCATCCGAGCGACCCTATGACCTTCAACCGGGCTCGCCCATGCTTCGCGAAACCCTGGCCCGCATGGCTGACACAGGGATCACGGTTGAAGACATCGAGTTCCTGCTCTTGGACGGAACAGGGTTGCAGAACGGGACCGATCAGCGCCAGGCGTGGCTGCAGATGATGGAAGCCGGCCAAGCCTTGGGTGCCTCGACCCTGACGGTGGCATGCGCGGACCCGGACCTTGATCGCTTTGGGGACCACCTCGCGCAGATGACCCAGGACGGCAAGGCCTACGGCATCATGCCTACCTTGGAACCCATTGCTTACCAGGCCGTCCGTTCCATACCGCAGGCCGCAGTGCTGGCACGCCGGGCGGGCTGCAAGATCGTAGTGGATGCCCTCCACGTCAACCGCTTCGGCGGTTCACTGGATCAGCTTGTGGCCGCTGCGGACCTTGTTCCTTTGATCCAACTTTGCGATGGACCTTCCTCACCGCCAAGCACCAGGGAGGAACTGATCAAGGAGTCCCGTTCCGAGCGCGGCGTCCCCGGGGAAGGCGAATTCGACCTTGCGTCCCTCGTAGCTGCGTTACCTGCCGGCACTCCGGTCAGTGTCGAAACGCCATCGGACAGCCGGGTCGCGGCCTTGGGCGAATCCGGATGGGCCACACACCTCAAAGCGGCAGCCGGAGCTGTCCTCACCACCCTCACAATCAACAACGCAGCACTTACCGGGAGCACCAAATGAACACCAAGCAACCTCTGCCCACCGTGGACTGCGACGTCCTGGTGATCGGCTCGGGGGCCGGAGGCCTTTCAGCGGCAGTGACGGCCGCGTATCACGGACTGAAAGTCATCGTGGTGGAAAAAGCTGACGTGTGCGGCGGGGCAACATCGTGGTCCGGCGGCTGGGCCTGGGCACCGGGGAATCCCCTGGCCCAAAAGGAAGGTGTCAGGGAGGACAAGGACACCTTCCGCACGTACCTCAGAGGGGTCCTTGGGGAGGACTATCAGGAGGATAAAGTGGATGCCTTCCTGGAGGCTGCCCCGCACATGGTGGGTTTCTTCCACGACAAAACATCCCTGCAGTTCGTTCCCGGCAGCAAGATCAACGACATCTACGGCAAGCTGCCCGGAGCAGGAACCGGCAACCGGTCCGTAGGCCCCAAACCCCTGAACGCCCGCGCCATCAAACCCAGCGTGCGAGCCAGGATGCGCCACCAACTGTACGAAACATCGTTCCTCGGCATGGGCATCATGGCAGGCCCGGACCTCAGCAAATTTCTCTCGGCATCACAGGGAAACCCCAAAGGACTTTTCCACGCGGGCTGGCGTTTCGGCTTCCACCTCCTGGACCTCCTGACGCACCGCCGCAACATGCAGTTGGTCAACGGCACAGCGCTCACAGGCAGGCTCATGAAATCGGCTGATGACCTCGGCGTCGACATCCGCGTTTCCACACCGGCCACAGCGTTACTCAAAGACGACGACGGCACGGTGACTGGCGCCGTCGTGCGTTCACCGGAAGGTGAGCTGCAGATCAACGCTGCCCGCGGCGTCGTGCTGGCGTCCGGCGGCTTCCCCAACGATGTGCAGCGACGGAAAGAGTTGTTCCCCAAAACCCCAACGGGCCGTGAGCACTGGACGCTTGCGCCACGGGAGACCACCGGCGACGGCATCAACCTGGCCCAGTCTGTGGGGGCCAGCTTCAAGACTGCGGTGAAATCGCCTGCCGCGTGGTGCCCGGTGTCCTTGGTGCCCTACCGCAACGGCAGGACGGGGGTGTTCCCGCACATCATGGACCGGGCCAAGCCGGGCAGCATCGGTGTCCGCGCGGACGGTCAGCGGTTCGTGAACGAGGCCAACGGCTACTACGACTACGTCGAGGCGCTCCTGGCCGCAACGCCTGAAGGCGAAACCGTGGAGTCGTGGCAGATCGCGGACAGCCGCTTTGTCCGCAGGTTCCCGCTGGGCATGGCCAAACCTTTGCCCGTGCCTCTGTTCCCGTACCTCCGCTCGGGATACCTGATCAAGGGCAGGACGATCGAAGAACTGGCGGAGAAGTGCGGCATAGACCCCGCCGGTCTACGTCGAACAGTGGCCAGATTCAACGCCAACGCGCGTGCCGGCGTCGACCCCGACTTCGGCCGGGGCGAGACCGCCTTTAACCGGTACGGCGGCGATGCCGGCAACAAGCCCAACCCGTCGTTGGGTCCGATCGAGAAGGGCCCGTTCTATGCCGTGCGGGTGGTTCCGGGCAGCTTCGGCACGTTCGCTGGCGTGGAGACGGACGGCCGCAGCCGCGCCCTCAACCACGACGGCGAACCCATTCCCGGTTTATACGTCACCGGCAATGACCAAGCCAACGTCATGGGCGGCCACTACCCGGCAGGCGGCATCAACCTAGGTCCCGCGCTGACGTTCGGCTACATCGCCGGGCGGGATCTCGCCGGCGTGGACACCTACCGCGGCGCAGTAGGTGCAGGGGTGACCGGAGCCGGTGGGGGAGCCGGTGCAGGGAAGGGACCACTGGGGTAGAGCGCCGTGGCTTCCATCATGTAGTTTGCCCACTGTGGACCTGCGATCATGTAGCCGTCCAGCGACCTGTAGAACTTGCCGTTGATGGTGACGTTTTGGCCCGCCCGTTGCTGGCCCGCCGAGGTATCCCCGAAGAACGACGCCGTAGCGAGCGCCGTGGTGAAGCCGGCCACCCAGGTGGCTCCGTTGTTGTTCGAGGTTCCGGTTTTTGCTGCGACAGGGACCTGGTTCTGAACCTTGGGTTCGATGTAGACGCCGGAACCCATCTTCAGTACGTCCTGCAACACGGCATTGACTCCGCGGGCAACGGAAGGTTTGACGGCATCCCGGCACTCGGGTTGCTGGGCATCGTATTGCCGCCCCTGGGCGTCCTTGATTTCTGTGATGGCGATGGGGGCGCAGTAGGTGCCGTCGTTGGCGAAGGTGGCGTAAGCACTCGCCAGGACCACGGGCGCCACGCCGATGGAACCGAGCAGGTTGCCGATCTGGTGCATGTTGACCGGCGCGTTGTCCAGGCCGCTGTGCAGGCCCACGGTGTCCACCATCCGCTGGATACCGCAGAAATCCAGTTGCGCGGCAGTAGCGAACGTGGCCGTATTGATCGAGTTGTAGAGCCCGTAGTTGATGGGCATGGGACGGTAGTAGCCGGGGTCGTTGTTTTGCAGGTCGTCGTCGGCGCCCAGGTTGGCCGCTTTCTGGGCCGTGCTGTAGCCACCCATCACTTTCCCGCAACTGTCACGCCACGGGAAGCCCACCGGGTAGACCCGGCGGGAAGCATCCACCACCGCGGTTGGATTCTTGCCCTCATTGAGCCACTCGGCATAGATGAACGGCTTCATGGTGGACCCGGGTTGGAAGCCGCCGGCACCGTTGAGGTCGTAGCCGTTCTCGTCCTTGGCATCCACGTTGAAGTTCAGCTGGGTATCGTACTTCCCTTCCTCGGGAACGAACACCGTGTTCTGGGCCATCGCAAGGATTTTGCCGGTACCGGGCTGCACCGTGGTCATGGCCGCGCCCCACTTGTCAGGATTGTCGCCGGCCGAGGCATCGACCTGTTTTTGCGCGGCGGCCTGGAGCCTGCTGTCCAGCGTGGTGGTGATGGTGAGGCCGCCGCGGAACAGGAGCCGCTCGCGTTCCTCCAAAGTTGAGCCATAGGCGTCGTTGTTGAGGATGAGATGCGAAACGTAGTCGCAGAAATACGTGGCGATGGTGGCCCCCGCACAGCCCTGCATGGACGGGGTGATGTTGAGTTCCAGCGGTGCCGCCACTGCAACCCCGTGGTCCACGGCGGTGATCTTGCCCTGCTCCAGCATCCTGTCCAGCACCAGGTTGCGCCGGGCGACTGCGGCGTCCGGGGCAACGGTTGGATCGTAGACGCTGGGCCCGTTCACCAAGCCGGCCAGGAGTGCGGCCTGCGGCAAGGTCAGGTCCTTGGCGGACGTACTGAAGAAGTAGCGCGACGCCGCTTCGATGCCGTAGGCGTTCCGGTTGAAGAAGACAATGTTCAGGTAGCCCTCAAGGATTTGGTCCTTGCTGAACCGCTTTTCCAATTCCAGGGCCAGCTTGATCTCGCGGAGCTTGTCTCCCATGGTCTTTTCGCCGCTCAGGACCACATCTTCCGGCCGTCCCTGGGTGAGCCGTGACTCGTTAAGGACATTCGTCACGTACTGCTGCGTCAGCGTTGAGGCGCCCTGCCTGGTTCCCTTGGTCAGGTTGGAGCTCAGCGCCCGCATGATGCCTTGGGCGTCCACACCCGGATGCTCGTAGAACCGGCTGTCTTCAATGGCGACGATAGCCTCACGGATGAAGGGTGACATTTCCTCCAGCGGAACCTTCACCCGGTTCTCGGCATAGAAGGTGGCAATGTGTTGGCCGTCGGCAGTGACAACAGTGCTGGAAAGGGACGGCGAGTCGACGTTGAGTTCGCTGGGCAGGCTCTCGTAGAACCCGATGGATCCACCCACCGTGGTGCTGGTGAAGGCGACTACGGGCACCACGAACCCGGAGATCAGCACGCCGCAGAGGATACTTACAAAGAAGAAACCGAAGATCCTGAGCAGGACCTTCCCGAGAGCTGGCTTACGACCCTTGTTCCGCGCCATTTTCGATGCCATTCCGTAGGGATATGAGGCTGAAAAGTAGGTACAGAATACGTCCGGCTCTGCCGCCGATCCATGGGGTGGAAGCCTAAATAAGGTCCCAAATAGGACTCAATCCAAGGGAAGGGTGACCCTGACGCTGGTGCCCCGTCCAACCTCGGAGTCGATGTCCACTGTCCCGCCGGCGTCGTGCACTGCGATCGACATCATGAGGAGCCCGAAACCGTGCCGCCGTCCACTGGGCGCGGCATGGATTTCGAAGCCGCTGCCATCATCGGTGATGGTGAGTTGGATGCCGTGGTAAACCGCGTTGAGGCGGATGGTGAGCTCGCTGGCTCCCGCATAATTCAGAGTGTTGCTGAAAGCTTCCTGGGCCACGTGATACAAAAGGGCCGCCGCGGAGGACGAGATTTCGATTCCATGGTGCGGGGTGTGCCAGTGCACTGTCACACCGGCCCTGCGAAGGGGAGCAGCCAGCCGGTCGATGCATCCTGCGACACCCAGCGCGTAGAAATCCACGGGGTGCTGATCCTGGATGATGCCCTTGACGGCCATCACCTCACTGAGAGCTGCTGACTGGTCCATTGGGTCCCCCACATCGTCGTCTTTCATACTGGAAATTCGATGCCGAAGACTCCGTGTATTGGTGCTTCGACTGCTTCCAGCGTGGCGCTGATGTATCAAGGAACCTTTTCGATTAGCTCAAGTTCGTATCAAGTTTGCGGGGCGGACTTGCGCCGGTGGACTTCCCGCATAACAGCGCCCGACGGCGGTACGTGAGTACCGTCGTCGGGCGCTGTCAGGGTGTCAGCGGTTGCTGTGGTCTGCCTCCACTGCGGCCTGCTCGATGCGGGCCCGGTACGCTGCCCACTCCTCCGTGGACTTTCCCGGTATGTTGAGATCCCCTGGCCGCTGGCCTGCCGAACCGTCAATGAGTTCACGGAGAATATCCGCATGCCCGGCATGGCGGGCCGTTTCGACGCACATGTGCACCAGGATCTGGTGAAGCGTTACGTTCTTCTTTGCCTCGTTCCACCAGGGCACCACGCCCGCCGCGTCCAACGGCAGTGCCTCGATGGTGGCGTCGCTGTGTTCGGCAGAGAAACGGTGGAGTTCCATGATCTCTTCGCGGCTTTCGTTGGCCGGAACCCACATGTCCCCATCAGGCTCGGCACCATCGGCAAACCACGGAAGTTCCCGGCCACTGGGCCGCCCGAACGTCACACCGAAGTAGTCCAACTGGACGCTGGCGACGTGCTTGATGAGCCCTAAAAGATTAGTGCCGGTGGGCGTCATGGGCCTGCGGGCGTCGTACTCGCTGAGGTCCTCGACTTTGCTGAGGAGATCCTCCCGCCGATTCCTGAGGTATGTGAGCAGCGTCGCTTTGTCATCCATGTGCTGCACTCTACCGAAGGGGTCCGACAGGAATAACTGCTTTATTCCTCCCCTCCTCCTCGCGTTGACTACAACCCAAGCCAGTGGAGGGCCCCGGCCAAAGGATGCCGGACCGTGTCCATCCACGAGTGTTAGGAGCAACTCCTTGTCACTTCAATTCCCTCGCCGGACCCTTCTTCAGGGAGCCGGTGCCCTGTCCCTCGCAGCAGTGGTCAGCTCGATGTTTGCCGAAAATGCGTGGGCCGACACACCTCCGGATGCCTCGGAGTTCGCAGCGTTGCGGAACCGCTGGGTGGACCAGATCACCGGCCGCAAGGTCATCCAGGCCGGTGATCCGGATTTTGCCGCGGCGATCGCTGCCCTGAACAGCAAGGCCGCTGATTCCTTGGCAAAGCTCAACCGGGTGTCCGGCCGTGCATCGGTTTTCACGGACCTGTCCCTGGCCAAGGACGCCGAGATGGTCACCACCTATACACGTCTTTCCCAGCTGGCCACGGCCTGGGCAACACCTACTGCGGCCGTGTTCGGAGATGCCTCGGTGTTGGCTGACATCAAAGCCGGCCTCGCTGATGCCAACGCCCTTTGCTATAACGACACCAAGGAAGAAGTTGGCAACTGGTGGTCGTGGGAAATCGGCGTGCCCCGCGCCTTGGCCGACGCCATGGTCCTGCTTCATGGGGAGTTGTCCGCGGCTGAGATCCAGTCATATTCGGCAGCCATAGATCACTTTGTTCCGGACCCTTGGCTGCAGTTTCCACCGAAGCGCGGCAAGATCACCTCCGTGGGCGCCAACCGGGTGGACCTGTGCCAAGGAATCATCATCCGGTCCCTGGCCGGAGAAGACACGGGCAAGCTCCAGCACGCCATTGCCGGCTTGAGCCAAGTGTGGCAGTACGTCACCAGCGGGGACGGCATCTTCCACGACGGCTCGTTCATCCAGCACAGCACCACGCCCTACACCGGTTCCTATGGGGTTGTCCTGCTTACTGGCCTTTCCAAGCTCTTCGCGCTCCTGGGCGGTACGGCGTTCCAGGTTTCGGATCCGTCCCGCAGTATCTTCTTCGACGCAGTGGAGGGATCATTTGCTCCGGTCATGGTGAACGGGGCCATGGCCGATGCCGTGCGAGGCAGGAGCATCAGCCGGGAAGCCAATACCGGATACGACCTGGGGGCATCAGCGATCGAAGCGATTCTCCTCCTCGCCCGCGCAATGGATACCGCTACCGCCGCCCGATGGAGTGGGCTGTGCGCAGGGTGGATTGCGCGCAATACGTACAGACCAATCCTCAAGGGCGCCAGCGTGCCAAGGACCGCGCTGGTGAAGGAACTCCAGTCCGCAGGGGTTGCACCGGTGGCTGAACAGGCCGGGCACAGGCTCTTCCCGGCCATGGACCGCACCATGCACCGGGGGAGTGGTTGGGCGCTTTCGCTTTCCATGTCCAGCAACCGCATCGCCTGGTACGAATGCGGGAACGGCGAGAACAACCGCGGCTACCACACGGGTTCCGGCATGACGTACTTCTACACCTCGGACCTGGCCCAATACGACGACGCCTTCTGGGCCACCGCCAACTACAACCGACTTCCAGGCACCACGGTGGACACCACGCCCTTGCCGGACAAGGTAGAAGGCGAATGGGGTGCTGCCGTTCCGGCGAACGAGTGGACCGGGTCCGCGGCGCTTGGTGAGGTGGCCGCCGTCGGGCAGCATCTAGTGGGTCCGGGCCGGACCGGACTGTCGGCACGGAAGTCCTGGTTCGTGGACGGGGACGTCACCGTTTGCCTTGGTGCCGACATCACCACTGCTTCCGGTGCCAGGGTGGAAAGCATCGTTGACCACCGCAACCTGCATCAAGGCACCAACGCACTCACGACGGCGTCGGGCACCATAGCGGACACGACGGGTAACGCCGTTGTGCTGAGTGACGACCGGTGGGTCCACTTGGAAGGGTTTGGCGGTTACGCCGTGCTGGATTCATCTCCCCTTACGGTGCTCAGGGAAAGCCGTTCCGGAAGCTGGTCGGCAGTGAACATCAACGGCAGCAGCACTGTACAGAACCGGAATTTCGCCACCTTCTACTTTGACCACGGCGCCGGTTCTGCACCGAAGAGCTATGCCTACCTGGTGGCCCCGGGAGTGTCCTCGAAGGAATGCAGCAAGCTTGCCAAGGGTGAGCAGTACGTGGTGATCCGAAACGACGCGACCGCGCAGTCCGTGGAATTCAAGGCTGCAAAGGCCACTGCAGCGACTTTCTGGAAGCCTGGGACCGCGGGCGACCTCGGAGCCTCCGGCCCGGCGTGCGTGGTGTATTCCAGGCACGGCAACGTGCTGAGCCTGGCTGTCAGCGAACCAACGCAAAAGGCCGCCAGCCTTACTTTGATCTTGCCGGAAGGTACTTGGTCAAGCGTGGTCGAAGGCGCAGGCACCTTGGGAATTGACGCTTCGGGCAGGACTACCCTGACGCTGGACACGTCCGGCCTTGGTGGGCAGGCGCGGGTTGTCAAGCTCGGCCGCTAGGCCGCCACGGGGCTAGGTACGGGTGACTGCCTTGGCCCCACAGGAATCACGAATCACGATCCTTGGCCGCAAACGGATCTGGTACAGCGGGCAAGCATCGCCCTCGGTCAGACGGCGCAGCAGGACATCGGCTGCCATGACACCGAGGCGATGCTTGGCCGGTGATACCGCGGTCAGGGGAACCTGGGCGAGGTCGGCCATCTCGTCGTCATAGGAAACCAAAGCCAGGTCCTGGGGAACCCTGACACCGTGCCTGGCCGCCGCACCCTCCAATAGCGCAGCTTCCCGGTCGCCGAACACCAACGCTGCAGTGGCGCCGCTGCCGGACAGGAGCTGGAACATGTGCTCAGCCTGGTCCGCCTCCCATTCGGGCTTGGTGGCGCTGAAAGCAATGGTGTGCCCCTTGTTATCCAACCCCAAGGATTCGACGGCCGCCGCGTACCCTGCGATCACGGCGGCCTGGGTGGGGTTGCTGCTTCGTGCGGCTTCGTTGGCCCGCGTGAGCAGCCCAATCCTCCGGTGACCCAAGCGATGAAGGTGCATGACGGCGTCGTACGCGCCGCCCTGGTGATCGGAGCAGACGTGTTCGGTCCGGTCTCCCGGTCCCAGGTCGTCCAGGCTGCGTTCCAGCAGGACAACCGGGACCGGAAGGGCCATCAGCTCGGCCACCCGCTGCTGGGGATTAGCCAGGCCGGTCAAGGTCGGCACCAGGATGAGCCCGTCAACGCCAGCGTCCAACAGGAACTCGATACTGTCGTTTTCCCGGGTGAAGTCGTAGTGGTACGTGGAAAGCTGGAGGCTCGCACCGCGGGACGACAGATGCTCCTCGATGCCCTGGAGCACTTGCGGATAGTAAAGCTGAGTGTCCGGCAGGAGGACGCCAATCACGTACCGCGAACGCTTTGGCGAGCGCTGCGCTGCGGCCACGAAGCTCCCGGCGCCTTGCCTCCGGACCACGAGCCCCTTGTCCACAAGGTCCTCGAAGGCCCTGCGCACGGTGGTCAGGGACAGGCCGGTTTCCACGGACAGCTGCTGCTCGGTTGGGAGCTTTGTGCCAACAGCCCAGGTGCCCGCCAGGATGCCCCTGCGCAGGTTGTCGCTGAGGTTCTGGAACTTCAGGTTCTGCTTGGCGGTGTCGCGGATGGTGGCGGAGGCGGGAGCAGCCTGCTCCGGCCCGGGTGTTTTCCTTGGCATGCTGGGGCTCCACGTGTCGGCGGTAATTCCTCCCATCTTGCCGCATCAAAGAGGGAGTATTTAGATACTATTCCGCCTCTCAGTGACGTAATCCTGAATGCTCATTGATTCCTCGCTTCCTCGGCACATAGCAATGAAGGGTGTCCAACGAAAAGCCGAACATCCTCTTTATCCTCAGCGACGACCAGGGCGCCTGGGCCTTGGGGTGTGCTGGAAACAGCGAGATCCGCACACCAAACCTTGATGCCCTCGCGGAGAGCGGCACACGCCTGGAGAACTTCTTCTGCGTCTCGCCCGTCTGCTCGCCGGCCCGTGCAAGCCTCATGACAGGGAGCATCCCTTCACGCCATGGCGTCCATGATTACCTGGCAGGTGTTGAAACCGGCCCGGGAGCGGTGGACTATCTTCAAGGCCAACCTCTCTTCACCGACGCCTTGGCCGAGGCCGGATATCGTCTGGGGCTCTCGGGCAAGTGGCACCTTGGTGCAAACGATGTCCCCCGGCAAGGTTTCAGCCACTGGTTTGCGCTGCAGGGTGGAGGCAGCCCCTATGACAGGTCGGTGATGTACAGCTTCGACGGGGGTTCCAGCCGCCGGGAGACGGTCACCGAGTACCTGACGGATGCGATCACCCGCGACGCCATCGCATTCGCCACCGATGCCGCGGAGCAATCCGGGCCCTTCTTCCTTGCCGTCAACTACACGGCACCCCACAAGCCCTGGAAAGGCCAGCATCCGCCGGAGTTTGAAGAGCTTTATGCCCATTGCGACTTCACCAGCTGTCCCCAGGAACCCCTCCACCCATGGACTCCCACCGTGGATGGGGTACCGATCGGGGGCGAGCCGGATGTGCGGGCTGCCCTGGTGGGATACTTTGCGGCGGTCAGTGCCATGGACGCCGGAATAGGCAGGCTCCTGGATCACCTGGACCACCTGGGGATCAGGGATAACACCCTCGTTATCTTCAGCAGCGACAACGGCTTCAACTGCGGCCACCACGGCATCTGGGGAAAGGGCAACGGTACATACCCGCAGAACGTCTACGACTCCTCCGTTAAAGTCCCCGCGATCTTCGCCTTCCCCGGCCGGATCCAGCAGGGGGCTGTCCGGGAGGATCTGCTGTCCGCCTACGATGTCGCCGCCACCGTTCTGGAACTCGCAGGCCTGGACCCGGAACCTTTCGAAAACGGACCTGGCCAATCCTTCGCGGGGTTGCTTCGCCCACTGCCGGAGGCGGCAGTCAACAGCACCAACGAGAACCCCGACGACGACGGGCCGGCCAAGGCTGCCGGGGGACGCGCCGTCGTGGTCTTTGATGAGTACGGTCCGGTGCGCATGATCCGCAGCACTGAATGGAAGTACGTCCACCGGTACCCGCTCGGTCCCCACGAACTTTACGACCTGGGGGCAGACCCCCAGGAAAGGACGAACCTCGTGGATGACCCGGCGCATGCCATCCAGGTGTCGGGTATGAGGGCCCAACTCCAGGAGTGGTTCCAACGCCATGCGCTTCCCGGGCTGGATGGCAGTTGGCTCCCGGTAGCCGGTGCGGGCCAGACTGCGACCGTGCTGGAGGATCCCCTGGGTGCTTTCACTCCTCCCAATTGGGACGGCACGGCCGCGGCCCGGCGGAGCCCTTAGCGGATGTGGCTCAGGATCTTGTGATCCGCACGTGATGCCAGCACCACTTCATTGCCGGACGCCGCTGCCTCGTAGGAGGCCAGGACTACTTCCACAATGTGGCGGGCGTGTTCAACGCTGACTTTCGGTGATCCGCCGTCGAGTACATTGACGAAGTCACTGAGCTGGCGGAAGAAGCCCTCCTGGATATCTTCCGGTTTCGGCACCCACACGGTCCGTGTTTTTCCGTCGAACCGGACCTGGGTTCCATGGTGGGGGCTGCAGGAGACAGCGCCGCGCTCGCACACGATGAGCACCTCATCCATGCGTTGGGCGGCGTCAGAGACCACCACGACAGTGACATGGACGCCGTTGCGGAGCGTCAAAGAAATAGTGCCGTCCGTTTCCACAGGAACCCCGAAGCGTTTGAGGGTCGAGGCGGTCAGCGACTCGACGGACGCGCCACCGAACCAGATGCTGCGGTCCAGGCAATGGCCGCCGATATTCATCAGCGCCCCGCCGCCGGCCATGGCCTCGCTGAAGAACCAGTCGGGGCGGGTGCCCGGCCGGTAGTCGGTAGTGCGGTAGTCGCGGATCATCAGGACCCCGCCGAGTTCGCCAGTAGCCAGTACTTCCTCAACGGCCAGTTTCTCCGGGAGGAAATGCTGGATCTGTCCAATCACCAAGGACACCCCTGCGTTGCCGCAGGCCTCGATCATGCGATCGCAGTCCACCACTGTGGTTGCCATCGGCTTTTCCACCAGCACATGCAAACCCTGGGCGGCCGCGGCCAGCACCATCTCCAAATGCAACCCATGTGGGGTATTGATGATCACCGCATCCAGGCCGGCTTCACGGAACATCACCGTGTAGTCCGTATATACGCGGGCACCCCAAGGTGATGCGACCCTGTCCGCCGCTTCCCGTTGCAGATCGCAGACAGCAGCCAGTTCCACGTTGCTGATCCGCCCGGCGGATTCCGCGTGGAAGTGCGCCACGGCACCGGCACCAATGATTCCCAGTCGTATCAAGTTCCCTCTTTAGCTCGGAGCCGAAATGCAGACAGTGTCTGCCTGAACAGATCATCTTGATTGTTGAGGAGCGTCATAAGAGGAATAAATGCCTAATCCACCGAATCCTCTGATGAGCACTCCGGGAAAACAGCAGACTTTGCGAAGTACTCATTGAATCCTGCTTTCCGTGGCTGTGAGAGTCGTCTCACCGAACCGCATCCGGCCGGTTCCCCCACTCTCGAAAGGTGATCCCCATGGGCAAACCAGCCCGTCATCTTCGCTCACTGGCTGCCCTGATGGGCGTCGCACTAGCACTGACCACGACTGCTTGCGGTGGAGCCACTGACGCCTCCACCGTGGCCGATGCCGTGGACATCTCCGGCTCCATTTCCGGGCAGACCATCAACTATTGGTCCATGTGGAAAGACGGTGAGCCACAGCAAAAGGTCATTGCTGCTGCCATCGCCGACTTCGAAAAGGAAACCGGGGCCAAGGTCAGCGTCCAATGGCAGGGCCGCAGCAATAGTGAAAAGCTCGTTCCTGCATTGAACACCAACAATGTGCCTGATTTGGTGGACGGAACACTGGCCAAACTCGCGCCCGTCATCGGCGAAACCGGACAGGCCAGCCCGCTGACTTCCGTGTACTCATACAAGGTTGATGACACCTCAATCAGTGAGGTGATTCCGCAGAAGTTCACCAGCAACGGAGCCTTCAAAGGGGAAGACGGCCAACCGTGGATGGTCCCCTACAGCGTCAGCTCCGATGGCATCTGGTTTGATGCAGCAAAGCACCCTGAGCTCAAGGCCAAACCCCCTGCCACCTGGGATGAATTCATCAACGTACTGGACAAGTTGAAGGCAAGTGGGACAGCTCCCGTCGCCGCGGACGGTGACATTGCCGGCTACAACGCCACATGGTTCGTGACTTCGCTGCTCCGGCTCAAGGGCGCGGGAAGTTTCAAGGCGCTGGTGGAGGACAAGTCCGGCGACGGTTGGAATGCTCCTGAAGTCCTTGAAGCCGCCCGCAAAGTAGAAAGCCTGGTCAAGGGCGGGTACCTCAACAGTGGCTACAACGCGAGCAAGTTCCCTGCGCAGCAGCAACTGTGGGCGAACGGCGACGCGGCCCTGATGCTCAACGGTTCCTGGACGCCCACCGAGACCGGCTCCTACGCTGCCCCAGGATTCGAATACTCGTCGTTCCAGTTCCCGGCCATGAGCGATAAGCCGGCAAGTGCCCGGGTGGACTTCATCGGCTTCGCGGTGCCCGCAAAGTCGAAGAACCAGGTTCCCGCACAACGGCTCGCAGCCTTCATGCTCAACTCCAAGTACCAGAACGCCCTCGGCACAGAAGCCAAAGTGCTCCCGGTCAGGCCGGACGCACCGGTTGCACCCGCCGTCGAGTCCGTCAAGGCGGCCATCGACGCGGCCCCCGCAACGCACCTCCAGAACGACGGCGTGACCTTCCCCGGCTACATGGAGAAGGTCTTCTTCCCCAAAGACGACGAACTGTTCCTCGGGAAGACCACTGCAGATGAGTTTGTCGGAAAGATGAAGGCCGCCCAGATCCAGTATTGGAAGGACAACGGATGACACTGAGCCTGAAGGACCGCCGGGTTGGCCGCACGG
Organism: Paenarthrobacter sp. CAP02; assembly: GCF_040137855.1. Lineage (NCBI taxonomy): Bacteria > Bacillati > Actinomycetota > Actinomycetes > Micrococcales > Micrococcaceae > Paenarthrobacter > Paenarthrobacter sp. CAP02. The sequence continues at coordinate 202,146 of NZ_JBEEII010000009.1, forward strand.
CCGATCGGGGATCGGAATCCCGAAAACCGCTTCAGCACACATCGCGGCGCGGCAGCCAACGCGGCGGAAGTTCCATCGACGTGCAGCGCAAGAAGCTGCTGATTCCCTTTGTCGGCCCGGCCTTCGTCCTGTACACGGTGCTGTTCATCGTTCCCGCCCTGGGCGCAGTGTGGATCAGCCTGCACAAGTGGGCCGGTTCGGGCCCCATGAAATTCGTAGGGCTGGACAACTACGGCAGGATCTTCCGCGACCAACTGTTCATTTCCTCGTTCGGGAACACACTGCTCCTGCTTTTCGTAGTGGGGGCGGCAATCTTCGTCCTGGCCTTCGCCTTGACGCTGGTCCTCAGGGACATGGCAGGGAAGAAGATCGCCCGCAACGTCATCTTCTTCCCACACCTCATCAACGCACTGGTATTCGGCGTACTGGCCGGGTTCATCTTCAATCCCGGTGGGATGGTCAACAGCCTCCTCGCTCCGCTGGGCGTGACGGATCCGCCAAAGTGGCTGGCGCAGGACAACATTTTCCCGCTCATCATGGTCACCCTGGTGTGCACCACCACCGGTTACTTCACCACCATCCTGATGGCCGGTGTCGACCGAATTCCGCCCTATTACTACGAGGACTGCGCCTTGGCCGGAGCCACGGCCTTCCAACGGCTGCGGTACGTCATCCTGCCGTTGACCTGGGATGTCTTTGGCACCTGCGCGGTGCTGTGGACGATCTCCTCCGTGAAGATCTTCGAGATCGTCTGGGTCTTCGGTGGAAGCTCCGGTGCCGGTGTGCCACCGACGCAAAGCTGGACGGCCGCTGTCTACACCTACGTCAATGCGTTCTCAGGACAGTCAACGCCGGCTTATGGCGCGGCAACAGCGTCAGCGGTGCTGTCCCTTGCCCTGATCTCCGTCCTGGTGGTCCTGTTGCGCCGCGCCATGCGGCGGGATGCCGTCGAATTCTAGAGGAAATGACATGACTGAAGTTGAACTCCTGGTCCCTGCAAAGTCCATCCGCCGGAGGGGGCGGCGTGGGGTCAGCCCGGCCCTGCGCGGAGAACGCAACGTTGTCCGCGGGGCAGGGGTAGCACTGCTGTGGCTGGTGGTCGTCATTAGCATTGCTGCCTTGGTGTGGATGGTGGCCCAGGCGTTCCGCGATACCAGGTCCATCCTCGATGACCCCTGGGGTGTCCCAACGTCCCTGGATTTCGGGAATTTCGTCCGTGCCTGGACCGTGGGTGACTTCGCCGTCGCAACGTGGAACAGCCTGCTGACCACTGTGGTTTCCTCGGTCCTGACGGTAGCCATCGCGGCCCCGTGCTCCTATTACCTCAGCCGCGTGGACAACAGGCTCACCCGGGGCCTGAGCCTGTACTTCATCCTGGGCTTGGGCATTCCGGCGCAAGTCATCCTGATCCCGCTGTTCGTCATGCTCAACAAGGTGTACCTGACCGACAGCATCATCGGGTTGAACCTGGTCTATATCGGGGTGTCGATGCCGTTCACGGTCTTCCTGTTGACGGCGTTCTTCCGATCCCTGCCCCTGGAGATGGAGGAAGCTGCGGCCTTGGATGGGACCACAGCGTTCGGCACGTTCTGGCGCATTACGCTGCCGCTCGCCAAAGGTGGCATCCTGACGGCGTTCATCCTCCAGGTCATCTCGCATTGGAATGAAACGCTCCTGGCCCTTACCCTCCTGCAATCCACGGAAAAGTACACCCTGCCAGTAGCCCTGATTTCGTTCGTGCAGCAGCAGACGTACTCCGGGGCTGACTGGGGCGGACTGTTCGCCGGACTCGTGATCGTGGTCCTGCCGATGCTCATCATCTACGTCTGGTTGGGCCGCCGTCTGACCGAGGGACTGACGCTTGGGATGGGCAAGTAGCCGGATCGCCATCGGCCGTCGCCGCTAAACATCTGAAGCACCGAGTCCGCCGGAAAACGACGAAATCGCCGGAAAACTCCAGCGAACTGGCAGCTTTCCGGCGATCTCGGCGCAAGTGGGGTAAGGACTAGGTGAGCTTCACCTGGCGGTTCATGTCCTTGTACAGCAGGTAGCGGAACTCGCCCGGGCCGCCGGCGTAGCAAGCTTGCGGGCAGAACGCGCGCAGCCACATGAAGTCGCCGGCCTCCACCTCAACCCAGTCGTTGTTGAGCAGGTACATGGCCTTGCCCTCCAGCACGTATAGGCCGTGCTCCATGACGTGGGTCTCCGGGAAGGGGATCACCCCGCCGGGCTGGAAGGTGACGATGTTGACCTGCATGTCGTGGGCGAGGTCGCTGGAGTCCGTGAAGCGGGTGGTCTTCCAGACGTCGTTGGTGTCCGGCATGGACGTGGGCTCCACGTCCTTCTCGTTGGTCACGAACGACTTTGCCTCGTACCCTTCCAGCCGCTCGTAGGCCTTGCGGATCCAGTGGTAGGAGACGATGTCGTCGGAGATGTTCTCCACGCCCCACTCAGCGCCGGCCGCGAGGTAGGCGTAGCCGCCTTCTTCGAGGTGGTGCAGTTCGCCGTCGAGGGTCAGGTTGAGCTGGCCCTTGGTCACGAAAATGACGCCTTCGACGCCGGACTCGAACTCAGCCTTGGGAGCGCCGCCGCCCGGAGCGATCTCAACGATCAGCTGCGAGAACGTGGTGGCGAATCCGGAGATCGGCCGCGCGATGATCCAGGAACGGGTGTTCGTGAAGCCCGGCAGGTTGCTGGTCACGATGTCCGTGAGGACGCCCTTGGGGATCACGGTGTAGGCCTCGGTAACGATGGCCCGCTCGGTGGTCAGGTGGGTCTGCGGCGGCAGCCCGCCCTGCGGGTAGTAATAGTTGCCCATGCGGTGCTCCTAGTCAGTGCGAAGTCGGTTGTGCGAGCCGGGGATGCGCAAGCGCGGTCAGCTGGGGAAGTTCGACGCCGGCAAGCGCCTTGACCTCGTCGGTCCCCACTGCGCCGCACTGGACACCGCGGAGGACGAAGCCGGCCAGGGCACGGGCCGTTGCGGGCTCGTCCATGACACCGCCTTCGGTCCGTTCGACGTAGTTCCGCAGCCGAAGCGCGGCAGCGGGCAGACCTTCGCGGTAGAAGGCGTACGACGCCGAGAAGCGGCTGGGCAGTTGCGCGGCGTGGAGATCCCAGCCCTGGTAGTAGCCGTTTTCCAGGGAACGTCGGACCAGGCGGCCGTGCAATTTCCATGCATCTTCCACGGCGTCTCCGACGGGGATGATGTTGGTGGAACCGTCGGACAGGCGGATGCCTGTGCCGGCGACGGCCAGTTGCATGACCTGCTTGGCGAAGTCTGCCACGGGGTGTTCCATGGACTGGTATTCCGCAGAGATGCCCAGCGACGCGCTGTAGTCGTAAGTCCCGTAGTGCAGGGCGCTAATGCGGCCGGGCACCACGTGGGGGAGCTGGGCCACAGGCGAGGTTCCATCCGCGCCGATGATGAGCTGCGGGGTTTCCACCTGCACCTCAAAGCGGAGCCGGCCAGCGGGGAGCCCAAGGACTTCCTCCAGGCGGGACACTGCGTAATCCATGGCCTGGACCTGGGCCACAGTGGTGACCTTGGGCAGGGTGAGGATCAGGCCCGGCGGGAGCTCCCCGGCTGCTGCGAGCGTGGACACGAACAGGTCCAGGGTGCGCAGGCCGCGGGCCCGGGTGGGGGCTTCGAAGCACTTGAAGCGGATACCGATGAACGGCGGTGCTGTTCCGGCTGCGACAGCAGCTGCAACGGCGTTGGCGGCAGCAACGGCGTCGGCGTCTTCTGCCTCGTCGCCGCGGTCACCGTAGCCGTCTTCAAAGTCCAGGCGAAGGTCCTCAATGGGCTCGGAGGCCAGCTTGGAAGCTACCCGGGCGGCAACGGCTGCAGCCAAGTCGGGCTCCTGGCCCAACAGCTGTCCGAGTTTTTCGAGACCGCCGTGGGCTTCCGCCGTCGCGAGTGCCTGGGCGCCCCAGTCCGCCAGGAAGGTGGGCGTGAAGCGGTCCGCCGGGATGTAGACGGTGTGGATGGGCTGGCGGGAGCCGTCGTCGCCGGGGTAGTTGCGGTCCAGCAACTGGTCCGTCGCGGTCAGCTGTTCCTCGATGTGGGCCAGGTCAGATGAACTCAGTGAACCCATCTCAGCCCACCAGCTCATACGCCGGCGTGGTCAGGAAGTCCGTGTACTCATCGGAGAGACAGATGTCCTCGATCAGCTTGGACGCGGGCTCGTAGTACTTGGTGAAGTTCTCGTCGCCGAATTCGATGCGCAGGCGCTCGGTCTCTTCGCCCAGGATGCGGGTGACCAGTTCGCGGGTCACTGTGTTGCCGGTGTCCGCGAGGATCGACTTGTTGCGGAGCTGCTGCCACACCTGCGAGCGGGAGATCTCCGCAGTCGCGGCGTCTTCCATCAGATTGTGGATGGCCACGGCACCACTGCCGGAGATCCACACGCCGGTGTAGGCGACGGCGACATACAGGTTCAGGCGCAGCCCGGCTTCGGTGACGGTACCGTCGGCGGACGCGACGTCGATCAGCTGCTCAGCAGTGACGTTCACCTCGGGGCGCTGCTTATCCAGCTGATTCTTCTTACCGCCGTTGGCAGGGTCGCCAAGCACGGAATCGAAGACTTCGCGACAGGTGGGCACCAGGTCCGGGTGGGCAACCCAGGAACCGTCAAAGCCATCGTTTGCCTCGCGGGTCTTGTCGGCACGGACCTTGTCGAAGGCTGCGGCGGTGACGTCCGGCTGCTTGCGGTTGGGGATGACGGCGGCCATGCCACCCATGGCGAAGGCGCCGCGCTTGTGGCAGGTCTTGACCAGGAGTTCGGTGTAGGCGCGCATGAAGGGTGCCGTCATGGCAACGGTGGCGCGGTCAGGGAGCACGAACTCTTCGCCGGCATCACGGAAGTACTTGATGATGCTGAAGAGGTAATCCCAACGCCCGGCATTGAGGCCGGAAGCGTGGTCACGCAGTTCGTAGAGGATCTCGTCCATCTCGAACGCTGCCGGGATTGTCTCGATCAGCACTGTGGCGCGGACGCTGCCCTGCGGGACGCCGAGGTAGTCCTGGGCGAAGACGAACACATCGTTCCAGAGGCGTGCCTCCAGGTGGCTCTCCATCTTGGGCAGGTAGTAGTACGGGCCGTGACCGTTTTCCAGCAACTGCTTGGCGATGTGGAAGAAGTGGAGGCCGAAGTCCACCAGCGCACCAACGGCGGGTTCGCCGTCGAGCAGTACGTGGCTTTCCTCCATGTGCCAGCCGCGGGGGCGGGCAACAACGACGGCCAGGGGAGCATCCGTGCGGAGCCGGTATTCCTTGCCCTCGGGGGAGGTGAAACTCAAGGTGCCCCGGGCGGCGTCGCGGAGGTTCAAGATAGCGTCGATGACGTTGGGCCACGTGGGGGTGCTGGCGTCTTCGAGGTCAGCGAGCCATACCTTCGCGCCGGAGTTCAGGGCGTTGATGGCCATCTTGGCCGGGGTTGCCGGACCGGTCATCTCAACGCGGCGGTCCTGCAAAGCCGCAGGAGCCTCGGCGACTTTCCAGTCGCCGTCGCGGATTTCCTGGGTTTCCGGAAGGAAGTCGAGGCGGGACGTGTCCGCAACCTTCTGGCGCTTGACCTTCCGTGCCTGGAGAAGCTCGTTGCGGGTGCCGGCAAAGCGGGTGTGCAGTTCTTCGATGAAGGCCAGTGCCTCCGGGGTGAGGATCTCCTCGGCGCGATCGATCGGCCGGGGATCAGTGACTGTAATAGCCATGTGAGCGGATTCCTTCTTCTAGGGTGCGCTGGTGCTACAGCGCGCTGGCGGCGTTTGCGTGCGCGGCGGCTGCCACCGCAGCAGCGACATCGGCAGCAACATGGGGATCGAAGACGCTGGGGATAATGTAACTCGCGTTCAGCTCATCGTCAGCCACCCGGTTGGCGATCGCCTCGGCGGCGGCCACCAGCATGTCAGGCGTAATGTCCGATGCCCCTGCGTCCAGCAGCCCACGGAAGAATCCGGGGAAAGCCAGCACGTTGTTGATCTGGTTGGGGAAGTCACTGCGGCCGGTAGCTACGACGGCGGCGTGCTTGGAAGCGATCACGGGATCGATTTCCGGCGTCGGGTTGGCCATGGCGAACACAATCGCATTTTCGGCCATCGAGGCGACCTGGTCCTCGCCGATCACGTGCGGCGCGCTGACGCCGATGAACACGTCAGCACCCTTGAGGGCATCGTGCAGGGTGCCGGAGAAGCCTTCTTCGTTGGTGTTCGCGGCGATCCAGCTGCGGTGCTCGTCGCTGTATTCCTCGCCCGAGTGGATGGCCCCCGAGCGGCCCGCGGCGATAATGTGCTGCGCGCCCTGGGCCTTGAGGAGCTGGATGATGGCGGAGCCGGCAGCACCGACGCCCGAAACCACGATCTTGACCTCCGACAGCTTCTTGTCCACGACGCGCAGGGCGTTGACCAGGGCTGCGAGCGTAACGATCGCTGTGCCGTGCTGGTCGTCGTGGAAGACCGGGATGTCCAGCTCTTCGCGGAGGCGGTTCTCGATTTCGAAGCAGCGCGGTGCGGCGATGTCTTCAAGGTTGATGCCGCCGTAAACGGGGGCCATGGCCTTGGCGATCATGATGATCTCTTCGGTGTCCTGGGTGTCCAGGCAAACCGGCCAGGCGTCAACGTTGGCGAACTGCTTGAACAGCGCAGCCTTGCCTTCCATGACCGGGAGGGCCGCGGCCGGGCCAATGTTGCCCAGGCCCAGGACGGCGGAACCGTCAGTGAGGACAGCAATGGTGTTTCGCTTGACCGTGAGGTTGCGGGCGGCGGCCGGGTCTTCTGCGATGGCCATGCAAACGCGGGCGACGCCGGGAGTGTAGGCGCGCGAAAGATCGTCGCGGTTGCGCAGGGCTACTTTGGGGACGACCTCGAGCTTGCCGCCGAGGTGCATGAGGAAAGTGCGGTCCGAAACGTGCTGGACGGTGACGCCGTCGAGTGCGTTCAGGGCGTCCTTGACGCGGGCTGCGTGGTCGTCGTCGGTGGTGTTGCAGGTGACGTCGACAACGATCTTCTCGTGGTGGGATTCCGTGACGTCCAGGGCGGTGATTGCTGCACCGGCTGCGCCGACGGCTGCTGCCAGTTCGCTGGTAGCGGTGAAGCTCGACGGTGCGGCGACGCGCAGGGTGATCGAGTTTCCGGGGCTCGGATTCGCCATTGAAATTCCTCCTGTTAGGCCCGTTCCCGGGCCGCCGTTCCTACAAAATGTTTTCGTATTATGGATATTATTATCTACAAAGTGGAAACACAACCCCTTGCTTGGTCATGTTCGGTGTCATCGCGCCGCTTGCATGCGTGCTGTATGTTGGGTGTTCTAAGCAATTCTTTTCACGATGCGGATAAGAGTTGTCGGAATCTGAGTCATTGGAGACAAGGGAATGGCTGAAAAAGCCTCCGGAGGCGTGCAGTCCGTTGAGCGCGTCTTTGAACTGCTGGAACTGATCACGGACGCCGGTGGCGACGTCACCTTGAGCGAGCTCTCCTCGTCCACGGATTTGCCCCTGCCTACCATCCATCGCCTGTTGAGGACCCTGGTCTCCCTCGGCTACATTCGCCAGCTGCCGAATCGCCGCTACGCCCTGGGCCCGCGGCTTATCCGGCTCGGCGAAGGTGCCAGCAAGCAACTCGGTGCCGTAGCCCGCCCGCAGCTCAAGACCCTCGTAGAACGACTCGGAGAGACCTCCAACATGGCGGTCCTGGACTCGGACATGGTTATCTACGTGGCCCAGGTTCCGTCCATGCACTCCATGCGCATGTTCACCGAGGTTGGCCGTCGCGCCCACACGCACGATACCGGCGTCGGCAAGGCCATCCTGGCCCAGCTGGATGACGAGGTTGTCCGCGGCATCGTGGCCCGCACCGGCATGCCCACCCCGACGGCGAAGAGCATCGGGGACATCGACTCCCTGCTCGCTGACCTGGCATTGATCCGTGAGCGCGGGTACTCCATTGACGAGGAAGAGCAGGAGCTCGGCGTCCGGTGCTTCGCGATGGCTGTTCCCAACGCCCCCACGCCCACCGCAATCTCCGTGTCCGGCCCCATCACCCGCGTGGACCAGAGCTTCGCCGATCGTGCTGTGCCCATGCTGCGTGAGGCGGCCAAGGCGATCTCCGCGGAGCTCAACCAAAACTAAGACCCTGCCGAGTGGCATTTGATGGCAATGTTCCCCGCGAAGATTGCCATCTTTTGTCATCTGGGCGGTCCCCGGAAGGTGAGTGGTGCACCCAAGGCGAGTGCCGACGTCGTGCGCTTCCCTGGCACCGCGAAAGGCGGCAGTGTCCCCCAAGGAAACACTGCCGCCTTTCATCCGCGGAAGAGTGGTCAGTGCTCTGACGCGCTGGAAGTCTTGAGCGGGACCTCGTTGCCGTCGGCGTCGATCAACTTGCCGTTCTCAAAGCGGTCGCCTTCGCTGAGGCACTTGATGTCCTCTTCGCTGACAATCCGGTCCGTTCCTGCAACGAATACCGACTGGTTGTCCGAGTTGCCGGCCTTGAAGTGGTTGAACAGGATGTTCAGCAGGATCGCCATGACCGCGGCCGAGCTGATGCCGGAGTGGAAGATCGTGGAGAACCAGGACGGGAACTGGTCGTAGAACTTCGGGGCGGCGATCGGGATCATGCCGAAGCCGATCGAGGCCGCCACGATGATCAGGTTCATGTTGTTCTTGTACTCGACCTTGGCCAGGGTGCGGATACCGCTCGCGGCAACCGTACCGAAAAGTACGACGCCGGCACCGCCCAGGACGGGCGTGGGAACCGCTGCGACTACTCGCCCAAGAATCGGCAGGAGACCCAGGACCACCAGGATGAGGCCGCCGGCGCTGACCACGAAGCGGCTCTTGATGCCCGTGATGGCAACGAGGCCAACGTTCTGGGCGAAAGCGCTCTGGGTGAAGGAGTTGAACAGGGGGGAGATGGCGCTGGAGAGCATGTCGGCGCGGAGTCCGTCACCGATGCGGCGGGAATCAACCTTGGTGTCCACGATCTCGCCCACCGCGATGATGTCTGCGGAGGTCTCGGTGAGGGTCACCAGGATAACGATCAGCATGGAGATGATGGCGGCTACTTCGAAGGTGGGGGCACCGAAAGCGAAGGGTGTGGGGAATGCGACGACGTCGCCCTGGCCCACCTTGGAGAAGTCGGCCATGCCGGCAATGAGCGCAATGATGGTGCCGATCACCATGGCCAGCAGGATCGAGAGCCGGGAGATCGCGGCGTTGCCAACCTTGCTCAGGAGAAGCACGACGCCCATGGTTGCTGCGGCCAATCCGATGTTGGCCATGCTGCCGTAGTTGTCAGCCTTGGCGTTGCCGCCCATGGCCCAGTTCGCGGCCACCGGCATCAGGGTGAGCCCGATGGTGGTGATTACTGTGCCGGTAACAACCGGTGGGAAGAATTTGATGATTTTCGAGAACAGGGGAGTGATGGCCAGGCCGATCAGCGAAGCCACGATCACCGAGCCGAACACCGCCTGGATCCCGCCGCCACCCTGGACGATCGCCACCATGGTGGAAACGCCGGCGAAGGACACGCCCTGGACCAGCGGCAGCTGCGAGCCGAACCACGGGATGCCCACCGTCTGAAGGATGGTGGCGAGCCCGCCTACGAACAAACAGGCGGCGATCAAAAGGCCGATGTCCTGTGAGTTCATGCCGGCCGCTGCACCGATGATCAGCGGCGGGGCAATGATTCCGCCGTACATGGTGAGGACGTGCTGGAAGCCGTAAGCGAAGGTGCTTCCGATGGAGAGGCGCTTGTCCTCGGGCCGTTCGGGCTTGTTCGCGCGGTCCGTCCGGGACGAGGTGGTATTCGCGGGGCGGGATTTCTTCTTGATGTTCATGGCAGACTTTCTGGGTTCATGGCAGACGTCTTCGTCTGGCTAACTGTGTCTGGCTAACAAATCTTGGGGTTTTAGGGGTCGGGTTTGTGTACAGGTGAAGCCCTAAAGGGGCTCTGAGGGGCAGCACCTGTACACAAACCCAGGGGTTGGCATTCGCCGGGTGGTTAGCAGAAGCCGGCGATGCCGCTCCATGCAACGGGTGCAGCGTCGATGTCTTCGCGCTGGACGGTTGCTTCGATGAGGCCGTACGGGCGATCAGCCGCGAAGAAGACCTCGTTGGGGTTGTCCAGGCCGAACGGGCTCAGGTCAACCAGGAAGTGGTGCTTGTTGGGCATGGAGAACTTGATTTCGTCCACTTCGCTGTGTGCTTCGAGGACCTTCTTGCCCATGTCGAACAGCGTCTGCTGCAGGGCGTGGGAGTAGTTCTCGGTGAAGCCTTCCAGCAGGAGGGCCTTGATGTCCTCGTAGCTCTTGTTGAAGTCCGTACCGGCGAAGTCCAGGTTGGTGTTGTAGCGCCAGCGGGCGGAGACATCCGTTGCGAGGATGCGGTCCGTGGTCTCCGGCAGGGTGGTGTACTTATCCCGCGGGTAGCCGACAAAACCTGACTGGGTGGTCTTCAGGACGGTCAGGTCCTTGAGGCCGCTGATGAGGTGGGTGGTTGCGCCATCACGGACGACGACGGCGGTACGCACCTCTTGTCCGTTGCGGACGAAGCTGTGGTCGTGTCCCTCGCCGTGTGCCTGGATGCGATCCCAGCTGTAGGCCTCGGCTTCCCAGCGTCCGCCGGTTACCCAGTCGAACCCACCGGTGAAGTGATCGGCAAGGCGCAGGAGGAAGGCTTCGGGGGAGCCGATGCCTTCACGAGCGAAAGCGTAGACCGTGTTCTTCTGGGTGTCGGTGGCAACGACGTGGCCGTTGTCTCCTTCGAGGTGGGCTGCCTGGAAGTCGCCCCGCAGCTGCGAGGTGACGTTCAGGTCTTCGATGTGGTGGCGGTCCGTATCCCGAGTGACCTTGACGACGCGGACTTCTGCTTTGCCGTACTGGTTTTCGCCGAGGACGATGTTGTTGCTCATGGCCATATCCCAACTTCTGTGAGGTGGAACCTAGGTTCCATCAATGAAATTAAGCGCGTGTTTCCACCGCGTTTCTGGTGGAGCCGACCCAACAAAAAAGAGCCGACATCCATTGATGCCAGCTCATTACGACCCTGCCTGCTGCTCTCAGGTTACGTGACCTACGCCACGAACTGATACGAGAGTAGCGCATGGTTTCGGCCTGTGTATACGGGTTCCCAAGGATCGTTATGAACTACCCGAATGTGACCGGGGCAACTCACTTTGCTCCGGTGGGGCTCTTGACGCCCAGTTTCCCAGCTGCCTACACTTTCCACATAACAATAAAAGTTTTCCGAAGTACGGAAACTGAGTGCATGAAAAAGAGGAGGAACAGATGGACTCGAAGGATACGAACAACGTCGTGGAATTCCCGGCACCGGGTCAGGAGCTGTACCTGCCCTTCGGCGCAACAGATCCGGACTTCTACATTCCGGCCGACTGCGACCGCAAAGCCGGCGGGTTCTCCCGTTGGCTGCGCGCGCTTCCGGTATTCGGCCGGCAGCGCCCCTGATTTTCCTGCATCACGGGCGCGGACTCTGCGCAACAGAGCCAAGGAAGCGGGCGATACCTGGGGAGGTGTCGCCCGCTTTCCCGTTAGCGCCCGATTCGACGCTCCGCTGCGCAGTGTGCCGTGCGCAGCATCGAATGCGCAGCGTGCCCCCGTATTGGATTCAGCGCTTCTCTTGCAGGGCGCGCAGTACCCTCATTTTGAACTCTTGTTCCCTGTGCAGGTCCTGCCACTTGATGCGAAGGAACCTCCAGCCCAGCTCAGTCAAGGCCTTCTCGCGTTGGCGTTCCTGGTAAATTACCTCGGCGGTGGGCGCGTAGTCGAAGTACTTCACCTTTCCGTCGAACTCCATGGCCACCTTCTTCTTGCGCCAAGCGAAGTCCAGCCGATGGCGGCCCTCGGTCGACGCAACTTCTACCTGGAGTTCGGGGAGCTCGATCCTTAGCCGTTGGAGCAACTCACGGGTCAGGGTTTCGCCGGGGGACTCGGATCGGGCGTCCGCGTACGCCAAGGCCCGGCGCAAAGTGAGAACTCCGTTGCGCCCGGTCAGCGACGCGCACATCTCCTGAAGTCTTCGGGCATCGGCCCCCATCCGCAGGGCGTGATCCGTTAGCACCAGGGATTGCTTGTAGTTAAACATGAGGCAGCAGTCCACAATGGTTCGCTCCAGGGACGTGCATGGCATTCCGTCAATGAACACAACCTCGCCAGGGCCCAGCGTGCGGGTGTGCGGAACGACGCCGAAACCATGGGATTTGGAGGACGCAGTTGATCCAGTGGTGACGTGCACGCGGTCATCGACGTTCCAGAGAAACAGGCCATGGAGGCGAGCGGCTGAGTTGTGGCTGTAGACCAGGCCCCCAGCCGACGTCGTAAGTGTTCCGTGCGCGTGCGCGGCGATGAGTTGCCGACTGCGCACCCATGGCTTTTGTGCTGCCCATGTGCTCCCTCGAATGTAGCAACCCCGACGAAGCCGGACCAGCCCTCCCTCGCGCAACAAAGCGACTATTTTCCTGTCGTTGAAGCCGAGTTCGTGGAGTTCGCTGGTTCGCCACAGATGTATTCCCGCTGGCAGCTCTCCTGGGGCGTTTTTGATCACGTGATAAGCCTCGAATGGCGCCCCCGCAGGGAGAAGGTGTGGGCTGGCCTATGTGGATAAACCCATTTCGATGCGTCGCTGCGTACTGTGCCGTGCGGACGGCTCAGGACGCAGCGAGGCGTCGAATTGGAAAAAATGGGCTCGTCATATTCCGATGGGATGTGGCGTGGGTCACGTATGCTGGGGTGGCGGCCGCCGTTTGATTCCAACCGGTCGTGGCGACCCCCATGGAGGGGTTGTACTTGCTGGCTCGATGGCGCCGGACGCATTGTCCGCACGTGTCGCACCGCAGCAGGTCGAGCGCTGTCGACGCTCGTCATCGGGTAGTGCCGGGAAGTGATCCCGGCTGATATGTCCTGCCATTGCAGGCAATAGAGAACCGGTTGGGGAGCCGGTAACGCAGCAGCCCTTCTTGGCTGCTACCCCAAAGGAACACCGCCATGAAACTCAAGGTCTCACTGTTTGTCGCCACCTTCGCAATAGCTCTGACCGGATGTACAGACCCCGGCGCGCCACCGCCTACAACAAGTCCGAGTGCCACATCCACCGCCGAGCCGACGCTCACTGCCGAGCCGACGCCGGACCCGACAGATACCGTGACCTCCACCGCCACGGCCTCGCCAACTGCAATGCCGACGACGACGGTCACGTCCAGCCCGACTGAAACCCCGGCGACGCCAACTGCAACTGCAACGCCGACGACGACGGTCACGTCCAGTCCGACTGACACCCCGACGACGACGCCAACTGCAACGCCGACGCCGACGACGACGGTCACGTCCAGTCCGACTGACACCCCGACGCCGACGCCCACCGCAACGCCGACGACGAGCCCGACCGCCACGCCCAGCCCGACTGTCACACCAACGCCAACGCCAACTGCAACGCCCACCCCCACACCAACACCCACAGGCAGCCTGGCCAATCTCGCCCGGGTCCCGTGGGACGGCGGCCCTGCGTACTGGTCAAAGTTCCCGGGTGCGGCGAAACTCAACAACCCGAATCTTTTCCCCATCAGCGTCTACTACGGCAAGCCCGAACACGCCGCCCAGTTGAAGGACATCGGCGTCAACGTGTACCAAAACGCCGAGCACGATGGGTCTTCCATGGCGTCAATTACGGACACAGGAATGCTGGTGATCGCCGGGACAGAGTGGTCGCGCGCTGAGGTGGGCACCAACCCTGGAGTGGTGGGTTGGGATACCTACGATGAGTGCGACATGCTCGGCTTGGGTTGCGATGGCGCAACCTACGCCCAGAATCTCCAGCAGATGCAGGACAAGGTGGCCCAGATCCATGGGTTCAACGATGGCAGGTTCGCGTTCGCCAACTATTCCAAGGGCATCCTGGGAACCTACTGGGCTCCGGGGCTGATGGACGATTTCATGTCCGCGGTGGACGCTGCGTCTGTGGACAACTACATGTACGCCCGGGCGGATCTTCAGGATGAACTGAACCGGACTCCGTCGTGGCCGCAGGGCGCCATCACGGCAACCTCCGCGGCTTACGGCTGGCAGGTGGATCAGATGCGAAGCTTCCATTCCTCGCCAGGCGTCCACCCGAATTGGATCTTCGTGGAGTCCGCAAAACCGTTCCTCAATGATGTGAATGACCGGACCATCACCCCGGAACAGATGGAGGGTGCCATGTGGTCCGGCATCATCCACGAGGCCAGGGGCATCAGCATTTTCCAGCACAACAACAATGGCCAGGCTGGATTCGGCACGTATTCACTGGTCCAGGCGCCCGCTGATCGCAAGGCAAAGATCAAGGTAGCGCTGGCCGGCATCCAGGCGCTGGCACCTGTCCTCAACACCCAGAGCTATGTGTGGAACGCAGGTGCTGCCGGCACTGACACCATGCTCAAGGCCAAGGATGGCAGCGCCTACCTCTTTGCTGGCATTGGCTTGAAAGGCAGTACTGGTTCCAAGACCTTCACCCTGCCTGACGGAGTCACCGGTACACAGGTGGAGGTTGTGGGCGAGAACCGGAGCATTTCCGTGCAAAACGGTAAGTTCACGGACTCCTTTGCCAACGAATACACGCACCACGTTTACAAGGTCACCATTTAGGGAGGGCCGCGCCACCGGCGAGTTCGCGGGAAGAGTGCGAAATCGCCGGAGCGCTCCCTGCGAAGTGGCAGCGTTCCGGCGAACTCGCGCGCCCAGCCCCCATGCGACAGCCACAACCAACGCGCTACCCGGCCACCAACTTCCGCGCAGCCGCAGAGTGTTCCGCGATCAGCCCGGCCACGTCCAGGTCCGGGATTGCCCCGTCAACGACGCGCCAGGATCCGCCCACCATCACCCGGTCGGCCCGGTCTGCCCCGCAGAGCAGCAACGCAGCTACGGGGTCGTGGCTGCCGGAAAACCTCAACGAATCGAGCTTGAACAGTGCCAAGTCCGCCTGCATCCCGGGAGCCAACTGGCCGATGTCGGACCGCCCAAGAACTGCGGCGGACCCGCGCGTGGCCCATCCAAGCGCGCGTGACACGGGGACCGACGCGCCATACCGCAAGCGCTGCAAATACAGGGCTTGCCGGGCTTCGAGGATCATGTTGGACGCGTCGTTGGAAGCGGATCCGTCCACGCCCAGCCCCACGGGAACGCCAGCGGCTTCCAGCTCCAGGACCCGTGCGGTCCCGGAGGCCAGGCGCATGTTCGACGTCGGGCAGTGAGCCACCGCTGTTCCGGCAGCTCCCAGACGCGCGATCTCCTCGTCATTGAAGTGGATGCCGTGTCCAAGCCAGGTTCGGGATCCGAGCCACCCCACGGACTCCAGATAATCCACGGTCCGCAGGCCGAACATGGACTGGCAGAAGTCTTCCTCGTCGATGGTTTCGGCAAGATGCGTGTGCAGCCGGACGTCGAAGCGCTCGGCCATGGCTGCGGACTCGGCCATGATTTCCTTGGTCACGGAGAACGGCGAGCATGGGGCAAGGGCAATCTGGACCACAGCCCCATCGCCGGTCTCGTGATACCTGCGAATCAGGCGTTCGCTGTCCGCGAGGATTGCCTCAGGTGACTGGACCGTAGTCCTGGGCGGCAGCCCGCCGTCGTCCTCTCCCAAGGTCATGGACCCGCGGGTCAAGGTAGCCCGCATCCCCATGGACCGTACGGCGGACACCTCGATGTCGATGGCGTCTTCCATGCCGTCGGGGAACAGGTAGTGGTGGTCGGCCGCGGTGGTGCAGCCGGACAGGAGGAGCTCGGCAAGCGCTACCTGAACCGCGAGCTCAAGGCTGCGTGGAGTGAGCCGCGCCCACACGGGGTAGAGGTTCTGCAGCCACGGGAACAGGGGTGCGTTGGCCACGGGGCCCCAGGCGCGGGTGAGGGTTTGGTAGAAGTGGTGGTGCGTGTTGATGAGGCCCGGGAGCACGACGTGGGAGGACGCATCGAACACGGAACACGGCATGGAAGGCTCAACGCCGGAGGGCACCAGTTCAAGAATGGTTCCGTCGTCGGAGACCACCAGGCCGTTGCCGGCGTCGAGGTCGTTGGCGGTGAAGATACCCAGCGGGTTTTTGATCCAAAGCATGGAGGTCCTTGTCTGGTCGGCGTGTACGCGTTCCAGCTCAGTTAGGCCCTGTCTGCTGATCCAGGTTTCCGGTCCGCCAGAGAGCGGTACGGTCCCAACAGCGTAAAATGGGCGACGCCGGCCGTCAACGCCCGCACACGGGTTGCAGTCACATTCGGGCACCAAAAGCACGGCGCAACTTATTTCGCATGACGAAATTAAATTTTCAAAAAACTATGGCGCGGCTCACAAACCTGGTGCTACGCTCTAACTGCCAAAGGCGGGCACCCGGACTTCGGGAAGCTATCTACCAGGCGCAACTTAACCTTCATCGCACATGCTGAAGCCTGGTAACCAAGCTAACTGGAGCTCCTTTTTGCAGCGCGCTCAAACAGGTCACCTGGCTTCCACAGCACTAAGGAAGTCGCAACATGAGTACAACCGTCACGGCCGAGCAATTCCTGGCCACCTCCATTGAGCTGGCAACAGCCAATGTCCTGAACAGTGGTGGCCCTTTCGGCGCCGTCATTGTCACCGCGGACGGACGAGCCTTCGAAGGCGTCAACCGCGTGACCGCCACGAACGATCCCACAGCGCACGCAGAAGTCACGGCAATCCGTAACGCCTGCCGCGAACTGGGAACGTTCGATCTGAGCGGAGCAACTCTCTACACCAGCTGCGAGCCATGCCCCATGTGCCTGGCCTCCGCGCTCTGGGCACGCGTGGACCGCGTGTTCTTCGCCGCAGACCGTCACGACGCCGCATCCGTTGGCTTCGACGACGCCGTCTTCTACGAGTACTTCGAGAACGACAACCGGGACGCGCTGATGCCGGTAGCCAAGCTGGAACTGGGCGATCCCCAGGCTCCGGAGGCCCTCCAGCCGTTCACCACATGGAACACGCTTGATTCCAGGATTGATTACTAGGGCCCGGTGGCTGACATGGAAATCCTGGGTACCGCAGAAATGCGCACAGCAGCTGAAAAGCAGGCTGCGCTCTTCCCCAACGGAGAGAACAGCGCAGAGCCCACAGCGGCAGAAGCAAAGCACACGGCAGCCGGCCTGGCAGATGGCAACAAGAAGCCCCCGGCGTCGAACTCCTTCCTGGACAAGTTCTTCCAGATCTCCCAGCGTGGCTCCACACTGGCCCGCGAATTCCGCGGCGGCCTGGTCACGTTCTTCACCATGGCCTACATCGTCATCCTGAATCCGCTCATCCTGGGTGGCTTCTCGGCAGAGAACGCGCCAACTGATGTGGCGGGCGGTTGGTTGTCGGCCGCGCAGGTCGGTGCGGTCACTGGCCTCACTGCCGGCGTCATGACGATCATTTTCGGCCTGGTCGCCAACCTTCCCTTCGGCCTGGCCGCAGGTTTGGGCATCAATTCGTTCCTGGCCGTTGCGGTCATCCAGGAAGTCACATGGCCAGAAGCCATGGGCCTGGTTGTCATCAACGGCATCCTCATTGTCCTCTTCGGTGCTACCGGGGCCCGGACAGCGATCTTCAAGGCAGTGCCCAAGGAACTAAAGGCCGCCATTACCGTTGGCATCGGCCTGTTCATTGCCTTCATCGGCTTCGTGGACTCAGGGTTCGTCCGTCCCACAGCGGGCGGCCCACCGGTCCAGTTGGGTAACGACGGCTCAATCACCTCCCTCCCGACCCTCGTTTTCATCGTCGGTTTGCTGGCCATGGGCATCCTTGTGGCCCGCAAGATCCAAGGTGGCCTGCTGATCGGCATCGTCGCCACTACCGTCCTCGCCGCAGTTGTCGAGGCCGTATTCAAGATCGGGCCAGGCAGCGCCACCAATCCCGGCGGCTGGCACCTGAACGTGCCTATCTTGTCCAGCCAGTTGGTGTCCGTGCCGGATCTCAGCCTGGTGGGCCACTTCGATCTCTTCGGCTCGTTCGCCCGGATCGGTGGACTTGCCGCCACCATGTTGGTCTTCACCCTGGTGTTCACCAACTTCTTCGACGCCATGGGCACCATGACCGGGCTGGCGAAGAGCGCTGGGGTGGCGCACAAGGACGGTACGTTCCCCAGGCTGAAGTCGGCATTCATCGTTGAAGGCATGGGTGCCGTGGTGGGTGGGGCAACCTCCGGATCATCGAACACTGTGTACATCGACTCCGCTGCCGGTATTGGCGAAGGTGCCCGCACGGGCCTGGCGTCGGTGGTCACCGGCCTCCTGTTCCTGGGGTCCATGTTCTTCACGCCGCTCACTTCGGTGGTTCCGCTGGAAGTTGCTGCGGCCGCACTGGTTGTTGTGGGCGCGATGATGATGGCGCAGATCCGCGAGATCAAGTTCACCAAGTTCTCGGTCGCCTTGCCTGCGTTCCTGACCATCGTGACCATGCCGCTGACGTACTCCATCGCCAACGGCATCGGGGTCGGGTTCATCTCCTTCGCTGTGGTCAATGCCGCGTCGGGTAAAGCCAAGAAGGTGCATCCGCTCATGTGGGTGGTCACGGCCGGCTTCATCATCTACTTCGCACGGGGTCCCATCAACGCCCTGATGGGTGTCTAGCCAGGAACCCCAGCCCGCGCCGGCGGGTCATCATCCGGCACTCCGATCGACGGTCCCCCGGTTCCCTCCGCACGAATAGGCGCCCGCCGTCGTCGTCCCTGAAAACAGGCACGACGGCGGGCGGCGGCAGGGTGCCGGTGCTCCGTCAGGGAACGGGGGCAGGGAGATGAAGCCCTTGCCCCCGTTCCTATGAACCCTTACTGACTGAACTTTTACTGAACAGCCGCGACTGCCCCTCAACAGCCTCTGCGAATGAGATTATGGGGCAAGATCGCGCACTGCTCCGGCCGGGCCACCTGGCCGGGACACCTGGAATAAGGATGTGTTGCCATGCTGGATCTGATGCCTTCACTGGGCGGCTGGCGGACGGCGGTCTCCGGCCAACGATGCGCTGTGGCCACGATCGTAGGGACCGGCGGCTCTGTGCCGCGGCCCCTGGGGACGTCCATGATGGTCTCCGAACACGGCGAAATTTTGGGCAGCTTGTCCGGCGGCTGCGTGGAGGGTGCCGTTGTGGAGGCGGCCTTGGAAGCCATGCGCGACGGCGGCCCCCGCCTTGAGTCCTTCGGCTTCAGTCCCGAGGACGCGTTCGCGGTGGGACTCACCTGTGGAGGGGAACTGGAAGTCCACATCCAGCCGCTGCAGGAAGGCTCGCCAGAACTCTCAATGCTGGCCGAAACCCGACGCCCTGGCGCACTCATCCGCCGCCTTGATGCTGGTGGTGGAGTCATGGTGGTGGATGATCCCGCACGGTTCCGTGCCATGGAATCCGAAGAACTGGCCAAATTGGTGGGGGACCACCCGGCTACCCTTTTCGCGGCAGCCGCCCAAGTGGAGCCCCTCCTCCAAGGGGGCCGCGCAGGCCTTGTCCGGCTGGCCCCGCCCGAGGGCTGCATCGATGGGTGGGTAACAACCGAGAGGTTGGCTGCGCCGCCCCGGGAAAAGGAAGAACCTCAACCCATCACCTTGCTGGTCGAAAGCAGGTTGCCGGCAGCGAGGATGCTGGTCTTTGGCGCCAACGACTTTGGTGCCGCGTTGCTTCCCGCTGGACAACTGCTCGGCTACGACGTCACGCTGTGCGATGCCCGGCCTGCTTTCACTCAACAAAGTCGATTCGCCGGAGCCGACCAGGTGGTGACGGACTGGCCGCACCGCTACCTCGAAGCAGAGGCCGCAGCAGGACGGATCGACTCCCGGACCGTGGTCTGCGTCCTGACCCACGATCCCAAGTTCGACATCCCCTTGCTGGAGACGGCCCTCCGCCTCAACCTGGCCTACGTTGGCGCGATGGGTTCGCGCCGGAGCCACCGCCAACGGGTCGATGCCCTCCTCGAGTCAGGCACTTCCTCAGAGTCCTTGGCGCGGCTGCACTCACCCATCGGCCTGAACCTTGGTGCCGTGACACCAGCAGAGGTGGCGGTCTCCATTACGGCCGAGATCATCGCGGAGCGCGGTCCCGGAACCCGGGGAGCGCACGGCACGCCCGGTTTCCCGTCCCTCAAAGACGGCACCGGCCCGATTCACCCAGCACCTCAACACCTCACCCAGGAGGACCCATGGACATGAACACCATCGAGGCCGTGGTGCCCACAACGGACCCGGCCCTGTGGCGCGACGGCGATGCCTGGCTCGCCGGCGGCACGGTCCTTTTCTCCTACGGAAGCACCGTCCTCAAACGGCTCCTCGACCTTGGCGAAGCCAATTGGCCCGCTGTGACCGTGACCGATGACGGCATCGAACTGGCTGCCACCTGCACCGTGGCCGAGCTCTACGCCTTGCCGGCCAGCGAAGAAGCAGCCCACCGCGAATGGCCCGGGCTGGCTCTGATCCGGCCTAGCTGCGACTCTTTCGTGGCGTCCTTCAAAATCTGGAACATGTCCACTGTGGGCGGCAACATCTGCACGGGCTTGCCCGCGGGACCCATGACGTCGCTGTGCGCCGGACTCGACGGCGTCGCCACCATCCTCAGCCCGGACTGTTCCAGCCGCATGGTCCCGGTTGCCGACTTTGTGATCGGCGATATGCAAACCGTCCTCGCTCCGGGGGAGTTGCTCCGCAGCATCCATCTCCCCGCCGAGGCACTCTCGGCGCGCGTAGCGTTCAGGCGCTTGTCGCTGAGCAACCTCGGCCGCTCCGGCGTGCTGCTGATTGGCAGGCTCGATCCCGTCTTCGGCTTGGTCATCACGGTGACTGCCTCGACCAAGCGCCCGGTGCAACTCAGGTTCCCGGCCGGAAAGGTTCCGGACGCGCGGACGTTGGCCGACGCCGTCGAACGTTCCATTCCCTGGCCGCTGTACCACGACGATATCCACGGGCTCCCGGCATGGCGCCGCGACATGACGCTCAAGCTGGCAGAGGAAATACGGGCGGAGTTGATGGACGAGTCGATGACCGTTTCCGGCGATTTCTGGCCCCCGCACGCCACGTCGCCCCAGCCGTCCACGCAACCGGAAAACCCTGGCTCCCAGAAGGAGGCCTCCCATGGCAATTGAGATCAACGGCGCTGCCTCGCAGGCCACACCCCGTCCAGGCCAATGCCTGCGCACCTTCCTGCGGGAGGAGGGCAACTTCGGCGTCAAGAAGGGCTGCGACGGCGGCGACTGCGGAGCGTGCACCGTCCACGTCGACGGAACTCCCGTGCACAGCTGCATCTACCCGGCCGTCCGCGCCGAAGGCAAGGCGGTCACCACCATCGAGGGCCTGGCCAAGGACGGACAGCTCCACCCTGTGCAGGAGCAGTTCCACCAGGGGCAGGGTTTCCAGTGCGGTTTCTGTACCGCAGGCATGATGATGACCGTCGCGACCTTCGACGACGAGCAACGCGCCAACCTGCCCCGCAACCTCAAGGGAAACCTGTGCCGCTGCACCGGCTACCGCTCCATTGCGGACGCCGTCTGCGGCCACGGCGGAGGCCACGGCGGCCAACACCAGCACGACGCCGGAGCTGACGTTTCAGGGGCAAAGTCGCCTGCTGTTGTGGAGGCGACCCCCGGCCAACTTGGCGACAACGTCCCCGCCCTGGCCAGCGACGCCGTGATCACGGGAACGGCCAGGTATGCCTTGGATGTTCCGGCGGAGCAACTCCCCGGCTTGCTGCACCTCAAAGTGGCACGTTCGCCGCATCCCCACGCCCGGATCGTTTCCATTGACAAGGCTCCGGCATTGGCCGTGCCGGGTGTGGTTGCAGTGTTCACGCACGAGGACGCGCCGCAGCAGCTCTTCTCCACGGCACAACACGAGAACTTCACCGACGACCCCGATGACACCCGCGTCCTGGACAACGTGGTGCGGTTCATCGGGCAGCGTGTGGCCGCGGTGGTGGCCGAATCCGTGGGAGCAGCCGAAGCTGGAGCCCGGGCTTTGGCCGTGGAATACGAAATCCTTGAACCGGTTTTCACGCCCCAGGAAGCCATCCTTCCCGGTGCCCCGGCGATTCACGGCGAGAAAGACGGCGTCGAGTCCCGTATTTCGCGGCCGCTCCAGAACGTTGTGGCCGAGGTCCACGCGGAACTGGGCAGCGTGGAAGACGGCTTCGCCGCCGCGGACTACATCCACGAGCACACGTACCAGACCCAGCGGGTGCAGCACGTAGCCATGGAAACCCATTCGTCCATCTCCTGGCTCGATCAGGAGGGCCGTTTGGTTGTCCGTTCCTCCACCCAGGTCCCGTTCCTGGTGAAGCGGACGTTGAGCAGGTTGTTCAACCTGGCACCGGAGGCCGTCCGTGTGGTGGCAGGCCGGGTCGGAGGTGGTTTCGGTGGGAAGCAGGAAGTCCTCACCGAAGATTTGGTGGCTTTGGCAACCCTTGCACTGAAGCGTCCCGTGCAGTTGGAGTTCACCCGGACCGAGCAGTTCACGGCAACCACCACCCGCCACCCCTTCACCATCCACCTCAAAGCCGGTGCCAACAAGGACGGATACCTGACGGCCCTGCAGCTGAACGTCCTGACCAACACTGGTGCCTACGGAAACCACGCTCCCGGCGTGATGTTCCACGGCTGCGGGGAGTCGTTGGCCGTGTACAAGTGCGTGAACAAGAAAGTGGACGCCCACGCCGTCTACACCAACACAGTTCCCGCCGGGGCCTTCCGCGGATACGGGCTGAGCCAGATGATCTTTGCCATTGAATCGGCGATTGATGAGCTGGCCATTGGGATCGGCATGGATCCTCTGGAGTTCCGGCTGAAGAACATGGTCCGGCCCGGTGACCACATGCTATCCACAACCCCGGAGCCCGAGGAAGACGTCCACTACGGAAGCTACGGCCTGGACCAGTGCATCGCCTTGGTGCGCGACGCCCTGGACCGCGGGAAGGAACGATACCGGGCCGCGGGTCTTGATGACCTCGGCCCGGAGTGGGTGGTGGGAGAGGGGTCGGCCCTGTCCATGATCGACACCGTCCCGCCCCGCGGCCACTTCGCCCACACCCGGGTGAGCCTGGAAGCGGACGGCCGGTTCGCCGTCGACGTCGGTACTGCCGAATTCGGGAACGGCACCACCACGGTGCACGCGCAGTTGGCGGCCACAGCGCTGGCGACCTCAGCGTCCAAGGTGACCGTGCGCCAGTCCGATACAGACCTCGTGGAGCACGATACCGGTGCGTTCGGCTCCGCGGGAACGGTGGTTGCCGGCAAGGCGACCCTCGGCGCGGCGCTGGAATTGGCGACCCGCATCCAGACCGTCGCGGCCTCGCTCACCGGGGTGGCGCTGGCGGACTGCCGGTTGGTGGATGACGCTGTCCAGTGCGGCGAGCGTACCGTGCAGCTGACGGACATCGTCGACGCCGCCCGGCTGCAAGGCGTCCGGCTCGCCACCGACGGCAACTGGGGAGGGACGCCGCGTTCGGTGGCATTCAACGTCCACGGCTTCCGGGTTGCCGTAAACACGGGGACCGGTGAGCTGCGGATCCTGCAGAGCGTGCAGGCCGCCGACGCCGGAGTGGTGGTCAACCCGCGGCAGTGCCGTGGGCAGATCGAGGGCGGAATCGCGCAGGCCCTCGGTGCGGTGCTGTACGAGGAAGTGAAAGTGGACGACGCCGGCCGGGTCACCACGGACATCCTGCGGCAGTATCACATTCCGTCGTTCGCGGATGTGCCGAGGAGTGAGGTCTACTTCGCCACAACCAATGACAGCACGGGTCCCCTCGGGGCCAAGTCCATGAGTGAGAGCCCGTTCAATCCTGTGGCCCCGGCGCTGGCGAACGCCATCCGCAACGCTACCGGGATCCGTTTCGGTGAGCTGCCCATCGCCCGGGACAAGATCTACCTGGCGCTCCGCGACCGGAGCCCTGCCTCCGTGTAGCCCGCCTGCCAAATCGGGTTAGAGGGGGAGCTCCATGAAGACGCTGTTCGGGTCCAAGGTGTAGTCCGCAAAGGGCCCGCACTCCGTAAAGCCGTGCCTTTCATACAGGCGCCGTGCCGGGGCGAAATAGTCCTCGGTGCCCGTTTCCAGGCACAGCCGCTGGTACCCGCGGCTTCGGGCGTCGGCGACGATGTGTTCCAGCATCAATGTCGCCACGCCCCGGCCGCGGGCGCTGGCCGTGGTGCGCATGGACTTGATCTCGGCCAGTCCACCGTCGTGCTCTTTCAGGGCACCGGATCCCAGCAGTTGTCCATCCTCCCGGGCAGTCCAGAACGTGATGGACTCGTGGGACAACGCGGAATGATCCAGCGCATGGACGCTCTCCGCGGGGGAAGTGGCGAACATGTCAGCCAGGTGTTCACTGAGGAGCCGATGGACATCCGGGCGTGCGGGATCGTCTGTTTCGATGCGGATCATGCACCCAATGTACCTGCCGCTATCCGTCCAGAAGATGCAGCTGATCCTTGGTGTCCAAGTCCTCACCCGAGCACAAATCGCTGCAGTCCACCAGGTCCACCAGGCCCGGATGCGCCTTGAGGAAGGACCGCGCGCCGGTGTCGCCATTGGCGGCGTCGGCGGCCTGTCCGCGAAGCCCGACGTCGAATATCACCGGGTGCCCGCGCTTCAACCTTCCTGACTCGTCAGGGTAGGCGGAGGCGGTGACCCGCCCTGGACGATGGCTGCCCAGCAACCGGCTCACCACCGTCAGGGTAAGCC
Organism: Paenarthrobacter sp. CAP02; assembly: GCF_040137855.1. NCBI lineage: Bacteria > Bacillati > Actinomycetota > Actinomycetes > Micrococcales > Micrococcaceae > Paenarthrobacter > Paenarthrobacter sp. CAP02. The sequence continues at coordinate 226,810 of NZ_JBEEII010000009.1, forward strand.
CGGGCTGATCCACCAGAGCCACCATGATGTTGTTCCCAGGGGCTGCTGCTTCGATGCCCGCGCGGAAGGATCCGGCCATCCCCTTGGCCCAATTCTGGTTTTCTACGACGGTGTGCGCGCCCAGGTCTGTACTGTTCCGCACGTTTTCGGCTTCGGCTCCGAGAACCACCACCACCTCGCTGCAGCCGCCGTCGAAAAGGGTGTCGGCGAGTACTTCCACCAGCGTGCGTCCGCGGAAGGGCAGCAGCGCTTTGGGGCCGCGCCCCAAGCGGGTGCCGGCGCCCGCAGCGAGGAGGACGCCCGTGGTGGGCGTGCCGGATGGAGTCATATCCTCACCATACGCGCGGCCATGCATGCGGTGTCTAGCTCCTGAAGTGGTTTCCATTTGATCTACCAATATCGGTTTCAAACTACTGATGAGTAGGTCTTTTGGCCCCGCGAAATGGCCGTTAGGGTCGATGAGGGAGTTATGAAGTCAGCTCGAGGACGCAACGACGCGTTAAGGACGGGGATCATGGCGGGCAGTTTCGAAATTCTCAAAGCAGGTAATAATTCATTCCGGTTCCGGCTCACGGCCGACGATGGCACGGTGGTGGCAGTGTCACCACAATTTCCGAACCTCAAAGCCGTGGTGGCCGGTATCAATGCCGTTCGCGAGAATGCGGCTACGGGCTTTGTGGTCGACAGGAGGAACCTGGGCACCTGACGTTGCCCGTCCGGTTCGGAAACGACAATCGGCGGCAGTGTTCATCATGAACACTGCCGCCGATTGTTGTCCCGGGGCTTTAGGCGTCGCCGCCCGCGCCACCGGTGGTGCCGGCGTTCACGTCAAGCAGCTTGTAGCGGTCAATGGCGTACGACGGCGCGCCCTCCTCGACCTCGCCCCTCGCCGCCAGCATCTGCAGGGTTTTGGCGACGATGGAGTGGGTGTCGTTTTTGAAGTAGCGGCGTGCGG
>NZ_JBEEII010000010.1:0-2565 GCF_040137855.1 Paenarthrobacter sp. CAP02
CAGGCGTCACCACCAACGGGGTCGACTTGAACGTCCCCGTCCACGAAGCGGTTGCACCGGGTGCCAGAACATAATCCGTCACCGCACGGGCAGTCACCGTCACCGTCCCCGAACCCGGATACGACCCCGCAGCAACAACCTTCCCCCCGACCAAATACTCAACCCCTGTCGTAGCAGGAACCGTATAGGCGTCGTCCTTCGTGCCGTCCTTATCCGTAAAAACCACAGCAGCAGGCGTCACCACCAACGGGGTCGACTTGAACGTCCCCGTCCACGAAGCGGTTGCACCGGGTGCCAGAACATAATCCGTCACCGCACGGGCAGTCACCGTCACCGTCCCCGAACCCGGATACGACCCCGCAGCAACAACCTTCCCCCCGACCAAATACTCAACCCCTGTCGTAGCAGGAACCGTATAGGCGTCGTCCTTCGTGCCGTCCTTATCCGTAAAGGTAACGGCAGTCGGGGTCACGACCGCGGGCATCATTTCAGGATCGGAGTCCGTCGTCCACTGCCCCCAGCCCAAGACGTTCCTTGCCCGGACGCGCACGGTATAGTCCCCGCTGGGGAGATCAGAAGCTATCACAGCGGTTTCTGACGTTCGGATCCTACGCGTCGTTTCAGGACCCAAGAATTCAGCCTCGTACTCGGTAACTCCGAGAAGGTCTTGATTCACATCCCATGTTGCCCTCAGACCTGAGCCTTCTAGACTCAGATTGGGCCGTTTTCCACGAAGCGGTCGCGTAGCAACTATGACCGTGGCACCAGGTCCCCGGCCTGCACTGATATTGCCGTTCCCGTCCGACAACGAGTCGAACCAGTAGTTGTAGTGCCCCCTTTGATCTACAAGACCGTCGTACTTCTCAAATTTTCTTTTGGTCGTATACAACGCCTCACTGGAAACTTTTGACTCATTCCGCAGCAGGGTGCTGTAAGTCGCTCCTCTAAACGAGGTATGGAGCCTTATTTCGCGGCCGGCGACGAATCCGACACCGGAATCTAATGCCTTTAGCCGGAGTTCCAATTCTGCTGAGTTGTCACTGATATCTAGAATCGAAGAGCTCAGGTCCAAGCCGCTGAGTGTCGGCGGGTCTCTATCTTCGATGGATATCACTTTGAACGACAGACCCACCGGATCTGTAGCGGCATTGACTCCACCACTCTGATCCGAAACGATCGGCCGAACCAGCCAGTCACCACTACCGATTCCCTCGGGAAAGTCCAGAGTGGCTTCGTAGATGCCGTGGTATGCGTCTCCCGAGACAAGAGCCGCGCGCTTCGGCGGAATTGGATCTTCGTGACCACCGCCCTCTGGGTCGAGATACACCGATTGGATGCCAGATCCGAGATCCTCGACTTCCACACGAGCAAGAACACCTGTAACCGGACCATCCACGACGTCGACAATGGACGTCGACATCCATCCACTTAGAATTTCAGGCATGTCATAGTCCTGCGTCACCCCAGATGCGGGCAATGCGGTAGAGACAGCGCCTGCTAATGTCAGAACGACGAGTGCTGAGAGATGCCGAAAAAAAACAAGAGGGTATAGGGGGCGAGTTAGCGTCCTCACGTTATCGCCTCCCGAGTTTGCAAATAGCGTCTCCTCCGATGAGTTGCTAAAGGAGCTGAAAAACCGATAAAGATGCTTTCTGTCGAAGAGTAGTTTAATTGCACTCTATGTCCCCTTTTTTTGGTTGTACCTGTACATGAACGCGGCCATCGCGTCACGGTTCACGGGCTGGAGTGGCCGATATGTTTTGGACCCGTTCGCTTCGGTCCAACCGGTGGAGATACCGGATCCAGCCAGCCAGCCAATTTCGTTCTGGAACTGTGCCCCGGCCGGAACATCAGCGAACTTCGCAGCACCCGTGATCGCAGGCTTGCCCGCAAACCTGTACATGAACGCAGCCATTGCATCCCTATTCACCGGCTGCACCGGACGGAACGTCTTGGTCCCGTTCGACTCAACCCACCCCGTGGAGATACCCTTCGACGCGAGCCACGTGATCTCCTTGTAGAACTGCGTAGAGGGAGTCACATCAGCAAACGGAGACTTAGCAGGTGGCTGGAACGCCGGCGAACCAGCCAGCCGGTACATAAACGCAGCCATCGCATCACGATTCACAGCCTGCAACGGCCGGAACGTCCGGGAACCATTAGCCTCAACCCACCCCGTGGAGATGCCCTGCGCAGCAAGCCAGGAAATCTCGTCATGGAACTGGGCGCCAGCAGCCACATCAGCAAACGACACCGCCGACGTCGCCTTGAACGTCCCCGTCCACGAAGCCGTTGCACCGGGTGCCAGAACATAATCCGTCACCGCACGTGCAGTCACCGTCACCGTCCCCGAACCCGGATACGACCCCGCAGCGACAACCTTCCCACCGACCAAATACTCAACCCCTGTCGTAGCCGGGATTGTGTACGAATCATCGACTGTGCCATCGTTGTCTTCGAACGTCACTGCAGCTGGAATCACTGACTGACGTTCGACAACTGTGAATATTAGTTTGGACAAGTCCGGAGGCGAGGCAACGTACCGAGTATCCGTAGCATTCCCAA
>NZ_JBEEII010000010.1:2665-208745 GCF_040137855.1 Paenarthrobacter sp. CAP02
CGACCGCCGGAGACACCATCGAAACGCTATCCAACACAGGCGGCGCAACATCCGCAGATGTCCCAGCTACCTTGAAGGTGAGTTTGGACAAGTCCGGAGGCGAGGCAACGTACCGAGTATCCGTAGCATTCCCAACCACATCGGCATAAGCAACGAACTCCACTCTCCAATCACCGGCCGGCCAGGTCAGCGCATCAACGCTCATGGACGAATGGCCGCGGCTTACACCACCGATCCGAGAATCGGTACCCCCGGCAATAACACGTTTGATTTTTCCGGACGGCCCATACGCCCAAAACTCAACATGCGATATCGCCGAGGCATCCGAGGCAGTCCAAGCAAACTTCACCACATCACCAGGGCCGACGACCGCCGGAGACACCATCGAAACGCTATCCAACACAGGCGGCGCAACATCCGCCGTGCCGGCGAAGCTGGCCCGGGCGCCGAGAGAGAGAAGCAAGGCAACGGACAAGAATACTGACACCAGCAACTTGAGCGATTGGAATCCTCGTCCGGGACTTCCAGGCTCGGTCAGCGTTTGGGCGCGGTAATTCTTATGCATTTTTCTGGGAATCCTAAGGATATTGCGAACAGCCCTGAGTCGACCGATCGCAGACAGCTGGAGACCACAGCTGATCCCCCAGGGAGATTCTAAGCAGACACTTGACTTGCGCTTTGCCAATTACACGTTTATGACAAGTCATTTGATTGATTTAAGCGACAACAACCTGATCCATAGATCAGGTTGTTGTCGTATCGTGCCTGCGCAGCTACATATCCGCGAGAGCCCCGCCCGGGTTCTCAATCGCATCCGCGACATACCGAAGGAAACCGGCAGCGGTTTCGCCGTCGCAAACCCGGTGATCGAAGGCCAGGGTCAGCTCGGTGACCTTGCGGACAGCCAGCTCGCCGTTGACCACCCAGGGTTTGTCGATGATGCGGCCCACCCCGAGCATCGCAACTTCGGGGTAGTTGATAATCGCAGCAGAACCGTCAACCCCGAAGACTCCGTAGTTATTGAGCGTGAAGGTACCGGAGCCCAATTCAGTGGGCGTGGCCTTTCCTTCACGCGCGACGGCGGTGAGGCGGCGGATCTCTGCGTCGAGTTCACGGGCACTCAGCTCATGCGCATTGCGCACCGAGGGAACTACTAGACCGCGGTCCGTCTGTGCTGCGAAACCAAGATTGATTCCTTCAAAACCAACGATCTCCTGGGATCCGTCGGCAGCTGTTTCAAAGCGCGTGTTGAGGGCCGGATACGTTTTTAACCCAGCCGTGACAAAACGAGCAATGAAGGCCAGCAGGCCGGGGGTGTCATGCGGTGCACGCTTCTTCAGTTCGGCCCGCATCTCCAGCAGCGCGGTTGCGTCGACATCCACCCACACGGTGGCCTCAGGAATCTCCGAGCGGCTGCGGGTCATGTTGGCGGCGACGGTCTTCCGAACGCCACGAACGGGAGTCCTGGCCGAAACGCCGAGGCCAGTCCGTCCATCTACAGAACCTGCCGCAGCCCCGGCACCAACGGTAACTGGCGAAGCAGGCGCGGCCGGAGCTGCCGGCGCGGCCGGAGTGGACGGTGCCGAAATGGCGGCCTCGACGTCCCTTCGCATAATCAGACCGCTTGCGCCCGAACCTTGGATGGTATCGAGTGAGACGCCGTGGTCGCGCGCCATCTTCCGCACCAAGGGGGAAATGACCGCGCTCAGCTTCCCAGGAATCCGGGTTGCTGCAAGGGCAGCCTCCAGAGACGGAGCCGGAGCCTCCGTGACAGGCTCGACCACGGCGACGCTCGCCTTCCGCGGACGGGTGCGGCCTCCGGTAGCCCCGCCAGGCGTGCCGTACCCGATCAAAACATTGCCGGAGCCGGCCTTCTCCTCGGTCCGGTAGGTCTCGGCGGCCGCCTCAACCTCAGGCGATGTCGCAACACCAGTTGATACAGCATCGTCGGTGGCTGATGGAGCTTCCGGCGCCGCTGGAGCGGCACCCGCGCGAGCGATCGAGATCAACGGCTTGCCGACGTCGAGCGTTTGGCCAGCCTCAACGTGAAGTTCGGCGACGGTGCCCGCATAGGGCGACGGCACCTCCACCATGGACTTGGCGGTTTCGACCTCGGCGATGGGCTGGTCCACGCGGATCTCGTCTCCGACGGCGACGAGCCAGTTCACGAGTTCAGCCTCCGTAAGGCCCTCTCCCAAGTCCGGCAAACGGAATACCTGCATATCTGAACTCATGGTTAGTCCTCCCATTGAAGGTCGTCGACGGCGTCGAGGATGCGATCGACACTCGGCAGGTAATAGTGCTCCAGCTTGGGAGACGGGAACGGGACGTCGAAACCGGTCACGCGGAGGATCGGCGCGGCCAGGAAGTGGAACGCGCGTTCCTGGACGCGGGCCACGATCTCGGAGGACACAGAGGCGAAGCCGTGCGCTTCGGCGATGACGACGGCGCGTCCCGTCTTGCGCACGGACGCACAGACGGTCTCGTCATCGAAAGGAACCAGGGTCCGTACGTCGATCACCTCGAGCGAGCGGCCTTCTTCGGCGGCCGCGGCGGCAGCTGCTAGCGCGGTGGGGACGGACGGTCCATAGGCAATGAGCGTCGCATCAGTGCCTGGACGAGCCACAGCCGCGCGGCCCTCGGTGGAGGTACCGGCGTCGTGCTCTGCGCGCAACGCACCCAGGTCTACCTGGTCCTTGGACCAGTAGAGCTTCTTGGGTTCCATGAACATGACCGGGTCATCGGAATCGATGGCTTCGCGGAGCATGCGGTAGCCGTCAGCCACGGTGGCCGGCGTGTAGACCTTGAGGCCGGCTGTGTGGGCGTAGTAGGACTCGGAGGAGTCGCAGTGGTGCTCCACTCCCCCGATGCCGCCGGCGTAAGGCACGCGGATGACCATAGGCATCTTGAGCTTGCCCTTGGTGCGGTTGTGCATTTTGGCCACGTGGCTGACGATCTGCTCGAACGCGGGGTAGGCGAAGGCGTCGAACTGCATCTCGATGACGGGACGCATTCCGTTGATGGCCATTCCCACAGCCATGCCAACAATGCCCGACTCGGCGAGAGGCGTATCGAAGCAGCGTTGCTCACCGAACTCGGCCATGAGACCGTCGGTGATGCGGAAGACTCCGCCGAGCATTCCTACGTCCTCGCCGAAAACCAGGACGGAAGGGTCCGAGCGCATGGCGTCTGCCATAGCTGTGTTCAGGGCCTTGGCCATGGTGAGGCTCTGCGGGCCCGTCGCTTCGGCGGTTGCCGCGGCAGAAGCAGCGGCGCTGGCCGTGGCCGCACTGACGTTGCCGTTTACGGAGGTGGTGATGGTCATTTTGCGCTCTCCTCACGGGCGAGTTCGCCGGCGAGCAGTTCGGACTGCTCCTTCAGCTGTGGGGTGGGCTTGGAGAAGACGTACTTGAAGAGGTCCAGCGGTTGGACCGGGACATCCTCCCCCAGGCCTTCCCTGAGCTGGGTGGCTACTGCTTCGGCATGCTCGGCAATTTTCTGGTCCGCGGCATCATCCAGCAGTCCTTTATCCGTAAGGTACGACTTCATGCGGGTCAGCGGATCCTTCGCCTGCCATTCGGCGACCTCGCTGTCAGGGCGATACCGAGTGGCATCGTCGGCGTTGGTGTGCGCTTGCATGCGGTAGGTGTGCGCCTCGATCAGCAGCGGGCCGGAGCCTTCACGGGCCAGCTTCACTGCACGGTCCATGACAGCGAGCAGCGCGACGAGGTCGTTACCGTCAACACGCTCACCTGCCATGCCGTAACCCACGGCCTTGTGGGCCAACGACGGCGCTACGGACTGGTGGCTCAGCGGGACCGAGATGGCGTACTTGTTGTTCTGCACGAAAAAGATCACGGGCAGGTGAAAGACAGCGGCGAAGTTCAGGGCCTCGTGGAAATCGCCTTCGCTGGTGGCGCCATCGCCACACATGGCCATCACCACAGTGTCTTCACCGCGCAGCTTGGCGGCATGCGCGACGCCGACAGCGTGCAGCAGTTGCGTGGTCAGCGGCGTGCACTGGATGCCCACTTTGTGCTCTTTGGGGTCGTACCCGCCGTGCCAGTCGCCACGGAAGATGGTCATAACCTCAACAGGATCCACCCCGCGGGTCATGACGGCGACGGCGTCCCGGTAGGTCGGGAACAACCAGTCACCTTCGCTGAGGCACATGGCTGCCGCTACCTGGCAGGCTTCCTGCCCGTGGCTTGAGGGGTAAACGGCCATACGGCCCTGCCGGACGAGCGCGGAGTTCTGATCGTTGACGCGACGTCCGACGACGAGTTGCTCGTAGGCGGCCATCAGTTCAGCGTCGCTGGGTGTGGGGTACTCGTGGCCGGGTTCGGTGCCTTGCTCGTCATGGGAACGGAGGGTGCCGTCAGGGTTCACCATCTGGATCTGGTGCCGGGCGGGGAGCATGTAGTCCTCAACGCTGATGCCGAATTTTGTCCGAACGTCAGCAGCGTGGTCCTCTACAGCCGTTTCCGGCGCAGAATGGTCTGCGTGGATCGTCATTGGTCCGTCCTTCTCTAGCCACTATGTGCTTCCAGTATGTTCCCGAGTGAAGTTTCGTATCCAGCTTTTGCCAAAATCATGGAAGAGCTTGTTCAAAGTGGCTATCCTGAAAGACGAAATGTAATTGTGAGCTGGGTAACGCGCCTGTGCTGTAGACGATTTGGAGTGCCATGAGCGAGACCGAGGCAGAGCAGGCGGCAGTGCCGTTGGATGCGGTGGACCGGGACATCATCCGCGAACTCACCACGGACGGCCGCATGTCCATCACGCAGGTAGCAGAGAACGTGCACATCAGCCGGGCCCACGCCTACTCGCGCATCGCACGGCTTACGGGCGAAGGGGTTCTCACGAAGTTCACTGCCCTGGTGGATCCCATTAAGGCAGGATTGCGCTCCTCCGCTTACGTGACTCTCAAGGTTCAGCAACACTCATGGCGCGAACTTAAGGAAGAGCTCCGCGCCATTCCGGAAGTTCACCACATTGCCCTTGTAGGTGGAGACTTCGACGTCATCCTGCTGGTCCGGGCAACGGACAACATCCACCTCCGGCGTGTGATCTTCGACCAGTTGCAGTCCATGGACGGCGTACTGGATACGCAGACTTTCCTTGTTTTTGAGGATGTTGATACGAGGTAACCGATGCCGTGGTCCGCAGCTGGGAGGAAGCGCTCATTTCCTGACCTTAGACTGTCCCCGTGCCCCTCAAAACAGCCTCCGCCACGCGTGTCATTGGCATTTTCGTGGCGGCCTGCTTTTTGGCGGCACTCCTCTGGCTGATTGCCGCCTTCCAGTTCTTCTACGATCCTCCCCAGGCGAATCCCCGCCACACCGACGCGATTGTCGTCCTGGGTGGGATGAGCAAGGAGAGACTGCCGGCGGCCGAAAAACTGCAGAAGGATTTGGATATACCGGTCCTCGTTGTTTCCACCACTGGTCTTGCGGGCAATGTTGAGGGCGACTCGTTGTGCGACGAGAACCCAGACGACCCTGATTTGGTGTGCTTCCGCCCCTCGCCGCTCAACACGAGGGGCGAAGCGGAAGCCCTGCGCTCGTTGATTGCGGAGCACGGCTGGAAATCCGTAACGATCGTGACGTCCGAATACCATCTCATGCGCGCGGGTACATTGATCGAGCAATGTACGCCTGCGGAGATACAGATGGTGGGGTCCCGTCCCGACCTTTCTGCGGGCGCCTGGCTGGACCGGTTCGTGGTGGAAACGGGCGGCCTGATTGACGTCTGGATGCAGCCGGAGTGTTCTGGTCGCTGACCATTTCGCGCGCCCAGCCTCATGACACTTCGTGTAAAGCCCAGCAAAATCTTTGCCCAAAATTTGTCAAAAATTTCCAGATCTCTGAAACTCTCTTTGGGTACTTGAAAGTTCTGGTCAAACCCTTGAGTTTTACCGAAGATGCAGGACATTCTTTTGCCATAGGTCCAAAGGTCTCACCCTACGAGCCCAAGGATCCACCGTGGAAAAATTCAGGCTTCCGCCCTCCACCTCATCCTCCAAAGTCACGTCTAACGCCCGGCGTTCCTTTGCCGGAATCCTGGCCGCTTTTATCCTTATCGTCGGTTTCATTCACGGACCAGCAGCTAGTGCCGCCCCCGCTCCGGTCTTCCCCATCAGCGGCTACTTCATCTACGGCAGCACCAGTGACTCTGCAAATTTGCAGAAGCTGACCGACATCAAATCCGTCGGTGGAGACACCGTAATTACGTTCGGCTCGCGACTGAAGCCAGCCACGCTGTCTACGATCCCCGCTGGATGCACCATCTCAGGGGTCAACTGCGCGACGGCTGCCGCGTCCGGAGTCAAGGTGAAGCGTTACTTCACGTACTCCGATGGAAACTCATGGGGGTCCCCTGCCATCTTATGTGCACGCGACAGAACGGTCACAAGTGGTACCACGATCTACACAGTCATGGTCCTGCCTTCTGAAGGAAGCGGCTGTAACTCTCCGAGTGGAAGCTACGACATAGTCGTGATTAATGGCGGAACCTCTTCCTCAATGTCCGTGTCATTGGGAAAGGCCGCCACCAGCTTGGGAATGCAGTACTACGCCGGCCTCCCGGCTCCAGTCATGAGTACCTCCACGACGTATCTCCCGGACCTTTCGTATCTTGCCACCCTGTCGGTTTTCACTGCCCGGTTCTTGATCTACCAAGGCAAGGTCAATAACGTCCCCGGGCTTGCCGGCTTCTACCATCACACCGAAATGCCACTCAGTGATGGGGCTGTATGGGACTCTGTCCTTACCCTCTACCGCATGCAGAACGCCAGAATTGCGCAGTATCAGCCAACCCGTTCGGCCGTTGTAAGTCCTTACATCGACTCCCGTTCCGCCTTCGGCGGGCACGTAACGGTAGATCAGGCGCGGAATGCTATTGCCAACATCGCTGACACCGCGGGTGACGTCCACCTTTCCATCGCCGTTCAGGACGGCATGGGCACAGGCAAGGGCGGCTCCTTCTTTGGGAGCGAAAGCGGCAACAATGTTGACCAGTACGCAGCATCGATAGTCGGCAGTGGCTCCTGGGGAAGCAAGTACTTAGCACCAACACGCGACTACTTCTGGGCGCTGGCCGAAGGAATCGAAGGAACGGGTGCTGATCTCTGGGCAAATTTGGAGGGCATGGCGCCGGCAACGTCGCAGAATCCTTGCGATAGTGGCAGTACGAGAGGTCAATCGACCAAAGCCCGCCTGGACAAGCAATTGCAGCAATTCGGAAACACGCCAGTAAAGGTCATCTCCTTCATGTGGGATCCATACTTCACCTGCGCTGGTACTGGCCTCCCGATGATCGACCGGCTTAAGTCGGGCAGCACAACGCCGATCATCACAGATTCAATTTTCAACGACAATGGTGACGTGCTGGTCACTGGTCAAAACCTGAGCGGAGGCACAGTCCAAGTCAAGTGGACCGATGACTCCGGAAGAGCCTTCGACAAGACAGTGACGGCGTCCAACTACAACCCCTCCTACGGCAAGCAGTTGGGCATCAATCCACTTCTGGAGTCTGTCACCGCGAAGCTAGGCAGTACGTCCCTGAAGTCCGGCAAGAACTACTTCATCGACGTGGTGAACGGCTCGGGACAGAAGAACGACGCGTTGTACTCAGACCGCGGCTAGCTGAATCAGCGAGGGGACGGTCCCGAAGACTGGGACCGTCCCTTCGTGTGTCGCGGAGCGCTTCCTTGGCGGCTCCTGAACACCGGGCGGGCTCCGGCAGCTGTGCTCTGGATGGCCCCAAATGTTGCGGGCCGCCCCCGAAATGCAAGAATTGGACGTGCCATAGTTCACCCGGACGCAGCTGAGGAGTAAAAAGTGACGGACCCGGTCCGCCGGCCGGCGGCATTGATGCCGGCCCCTCGGCATCTCCACAAACGCCGCTTTAGGGCCGAGATTCCAATCGGTCAGATGGGTGGGTACCAAACCTCAAACCTCGCCGATCCCCCGAAATCGTCGGCACCGCCGTTGGCCCAAAGCAAGCCAGCGGCCAAGTCGCCAAGTCCTGATCGGAACATGGCCGAAGGAATGACGGAAACCGCCGACGCCGCTCTCCGCCGAAAGCGCTCGGTAGCGCTGTCTGTTGTGATTCTCGTCTCCGTCATCGTTCCTGTCCTAGCACTCCTCCTGATTTTCGGACAGTAGCGATCTGGCCCGTCAGCACACAAATTGAAGGGCTAGATAAGAGGTGCGATAGCATCGGGGAGTCACTCAACGCCACTCCCGGGGGAAATCCATGCCCAGCGTCATGCCAATCTTCGGCACCCGTCCGGAAGCCATCAAGATGGCTCCCATCGTCAGCGCCTTTCAAGAGTCAGCGGACTTCGACTGCATCGTGACGGTCACCGGTCAGCATCGCGAGATGCTGGACCAGGTTAACGAGCTCTTCGGGATCAAACCGGATCACGACCTCAACATCCTTCAGCAACGCCAGTCACTTTCAGCAATTATGACCAGGACCATCGACGGCTTGGACAAGCTGTTCACCGAGAACAAGCCTGATGCCGTGATCGTGCAAGGTGACACCACCACTTCCACTGCCGGCGCGATAGCAGCTTTTTACCACGGCATTCCTGTGGTCCATGTTGAGGCTGGCCTCCGTAGCGGCGACCTGTTTTCGCCGTTCCCTGAAGAAGCAAACCGCAAAATCACGAGTCAGATTGCAAGTCTTCACTTGGCGCCAACAAGTGTCAGCCGCGCCAATCTCTTGGCCGAAGGCATTTCAGAAGATGACATCGTAGTCACAGGAAACTCTGTGATCGACGCACTGCTCACCACGGTCGACAAGCACATACCGTTCTCAGATCCCCAGCTCGAGGATCTCGCTGCCAGCGGCCGCCGCATTCTCTTGGTGACGACCCATCGCCGGGAGAATCAAGGCGACGCAATGCGCGGCGTCGGGCGAGCCCTGGCCCGGATTGCTGAAGCAGAACCGGATCTCGTCATCGTGCTGCCCGCCCACAAAAACCCCGTCGTTCGCGAAGCCGTTCTGCCGGCACTTGAAGGCAAGTCAAACGTGGTTGTCACGGAGCCACTCGCATACGGGGAATTCACCCGCCTCCTCTCCCTCGCCCACATAGTCCTTACCGATTCGGGTGGAGTCCAGGAAGAGGCTCCCAGCCTGGGCAAGCCCGTGCTGGTGATGCGCGACAACACCGAGCGTCCCGAAGCCGTGGACGCTGGCACCGTCTCCTTGATCGGAACTGACGAGGAAACCATCGTCAAGGAAGTGGACCGCCTCCTGAACCAGCAGGACGCCTTTGATGCCATGGCCAACGCTGTCAACCCATACGGCGATGGCAGGGCAGCGGCAAGGACTGTTGCAGCGGTAGCGCAGCTCCTTGGAGTTGGTGAACGTATCGCCAGCTTTGACCGCTAAGCAGCCAATCTCCAATTTCCCCTTGTTTTGAGTCAGCAATAGCGAAATCTATCAGTAGAACGCGCAACAATCCTAAGTGAGTTAATATGGCAAGAATCTTCATCTACGGCAGTTGCGTGTCGCGTGATGCCTATGAGTTTCTGGATAAGGCGAACAACGAATTACTCGGCTACACAGCTCGCCAGTCTCTAATTAGCGCCGTTAACAAGCCTTTCCTCGCAAATGCAGCTGCAGGATCGCTGACTAGCCGTTTCCAAGTCAAGAACTTGCAGGGAGACTTTGACGGCAATGTCTTGGGCACACTAACGGAGGTATCCAAAACTGCGGATTTCATATTCTGGGACCTCACGGACGAACGCCTCGGCGTCCTAGAAGTTGAAGCTGACACATATATCACGAGATCTACCGAACTCGTACAAAGCGGCCTATTGAACGATCTCGGGACCCGTACATGGATAAAGTTTGGCACCGATGAGCACTTTGCTCTCTGGGAAGATGCCGTTAACCGGTTTGCTCAGTTGGCACGGTCTGAAGGCTTCCAGACCAAAATTGTACTTTTCAATCTCCCGTGGTCCATGTATGACGACGAGGGAGGCGTGCTCGGACGGTACTGGGCAATGACGCCTGATGAAGCAAACAATACCTTTGCCCGTTATGTAGCAGCTATTCGAAATCACATGGACGTGTTCCTTCTTGAACTTCCATGGGCTGCCACCACCTCGAGTCGTACACATAAATGGACTCTCGCTCCATATCATTATGTAGACAAGGTATATCAGGAGGTGGTGGCAGATTTCAGCCGACTTATACATGCGGCTGACTCGGCAAGCAATGCAAAAAAACCTGAGATGAGTTCGACTGCGAACTCGCGTCGTTTCGTTGAAGCCTGGGGAGATGCAGTAGATGCACCACCCCGAATCGAAATGAGCACGGGCGGCCCCTCCTTTGGTGTGCAGTTTGAAGCACGTAACGATCAAGCAGTCAGCAAAAGAGTTCTAATCTCTTTGAGGTTGCAAGGTGCCGACCACGTTGATTTGTCGAAGTACCGCATTGCCAAGTCCGCTCACTCGGCAATAGGATTTTTCAGATACATCAACATTGAACCAGGAACACGGTCCTATTTCTCGTTTTTTGACCTTCCGGCAGGTGTCACCTGTACGGGCATTTCCGTGCACGGGTGGCAACTGGAGAGCGGAGTTGTACTCCTAAGAAGCCTCTCTATTGCGTCATCGCCGGTGAGCGTGGACCAAGCTTCTTCAAGCTTGTCTTTACCCGACACGGCGGCTGAACATGAGGATGTGGCACCGATACCGGCCGGTCCCAACCATCCCTATACCAAAGCCCTTGTCCTGACGACGCGCTTTAGCCTATTTCTGCCCCAGAATGCTGCCTGGTATGCATCTAATGGCTCACGATTTAGCAGCGCTGAAGAATATGCTAAATATTTGTACAGCCCTGCCCGTATTGGCCCCCGTCTGGACATCTTTACTGGCATCTCCTTGCCAGCTATAGCTTTGATGGCCAAAAGTAACCCTGTCCTGCATCGCGTCCAATACTCCCGCGACTTGCCGTCCGAGTATTTGTCGCAGTTGGAAAATGCTGCGGAGGCTTTCCCATTCGTAAGACTGGAACTCGTTAACGAGGCGGGTATACCAACCGAACCTGGGCTGGTTCAAGACTTTCTAAGCGTGACCTCACAAGGTAACGACGTTGTGTTTGGCGATGCGCGGCTTGATGACGATGACGTCCTCTCATCCGACTTCTTCGAGCTTTGTGCGCCGTACTTAACTCCTGAACACATTGGCTATGCCCTGTCATTGGCCCGAGGATTTACTGGCCTTTACGAACAAGAACGCGTCACAACTCTTAAGCGAGTCATCGAACCGAAGATAGCTATCGGACTTATGACAATCGGTTATTTTGAGGCTAGCTCAGGGATCACCAAGCAGACGCTCATTGGATCACATCCAACCATCGATCAGCGCATGCCCTTAATCTTGGATTCGTCTTCCCCTAGCTACTTGTGGATGCGGCATCTGGAACAAGACTCCGTCCTCCAGCTTGATCCCGAGCGGGCGCGGACAATTGTGGAACACTCTCTAAGCAGGCACGAGGCACAGACGGTGGATGAGGGGGTTACCGCCGCCTTTCCCACGGTGCCCTTTGGCTGACTGACGCGTAATCGAACGTGTTTGGTAATCATGTTGCTTCTGACTCCGATCGACCACGCTCGCACCGTCTTCCTTTTCGAAGGCCCGCCAGTTGCAAGCAAGTTCCTCGCCTATGAGCGGGTCTAATCAAACTCTTAATCCGCGGGCCTCGAAGAGTGAACGGGGCATGTAGTTGGCCAAATTCGCGAAGTCGAAAGAGCAGACCCCCGGAGGTGTTCTAGGTGGTCATTGAACGCTCTGTGAGACCTGACTGGTTCCGCGACGGTCGCAGCTCCCGAGCGTTCTGCACAACCTAGGTTCGTAGTGCCGGGGAGCTCCGTCGAGCGGGTTCGCGAGCCCTCCCTGCGGTTTATTCTTAACATGCGTTGACCGCACCTGGCCGAGGTATACCCGGGTGCGGGCCATCATGTTGCGCGACCGCGCCCGGGAGACTCAGCGGCTGCTGCCTGTCCTGACTTGGCTCATTTGCTTGGTGCGTGACTTTTGGGTTTGAAGGGGGCGTCCAGAATCGTCTACTGCTCTGTCGTGATGGCCGGGCCGAATGTCTGGGTGGTATCGTCTGTGGCGAACACTCTGCCGAGCCTGTCGCGCGCCCGGTCCGAGGGCGTGTCCCCGGCGCGCAGGAGCAGCCGACGGTTGGCCCAGACCGGGTCGATGGAGCGTCCTCGCCGGCCGTGGACTTGCTGGGTCAGGCGCTGCCGGACTTCGGCGAGCATGTCGTTGCCAAGCTTGACCAGGTGGAACGCGTAGACGGAGACCGCGGTGCGTGGGAGCCACATTCTTAGCGCCTTGCGGAACGCCGCGGACGGGTCGATCGCGACGACCTGCACGCCCAGGCGCCATTCGATGGCCGGGCGAACAGCCACTCCCCGACACCTTCACTGTCGCGGCCATCAACGATCCCCTGGACTTGTCCGGTGTCCTGATCGACGATGGTGGTAATCCACAGTTCGTAGCGTTTCCAGGCGTTGGTGACAGGTCGCGGAAGAACCGCAGAGACCGGTAGCGGTGTTCATCGATGCCGAGCATCCGCGGGGCCAGAGCATCGACATCGGGCAGTGTCAGCGCTGCGGAATCCAGAGCCCGCTGGACCAGCCACCACGAGACACAGAACGATGCGGCGGCCTCGGCGGCGGCCCGTCCCTATCCGATCACTGCGGACACCAAGGCCGAACGGAGCCGGCGGTTGGACCGTGCCCGGCGCGGAACCTAGGCGGTCTCCTCGACGAAGGTCCGGCGAGGGCATAGGTACTCATCGCAGGAGAATCTCCGTTCGCACAGACCACCTCGACCGGCTCGGCGAAAGGGATGTCGCGCAGGCGTTGTGGGCGGCGAGAATGCACGCGGGTGCTGATCACGCCACACGATGGGCAGTCAGTCTCGGGGGTAGCTACGACGTGGATCCGTCGCTGTCCGAAAGCGAGAACCTCAGTTTCGGTGACGCGATAATCGGGCAGGTTGGAAATAGCGGTGGCAGCATCGGGGTGGGGGGAAGTAGGCTCGATCAAGGCTCGTAGCTCCTGACTTGATGAATGCGTAGAGAACATCCTTCACAGCAGGGCTACGAGCCTTTCAGCTTCAAGAAACGGAACCCGTTTCACCGTCAACCGTGAAAAGCCCGCAAACCTCGATGACCCCAGCAGGTGCAGCCACTATTTCGACGTCCTCAAGGTTCCATAGCCCAGAACTGCCAGTTCCTGCGGAATAACACGAGAAGCATCGCTTTGAGCGCGGACCCGGCCGGCAGCTGCTCGTGACTTGCGCTTAAAGGTTCTGGTTGATTGAGCGAGTCGCAACAAAGCAGCAGCCAGCTCTGCAGGACTTTCCGGAGCGACAAGCTCGGCACATCCATCGTCGGCAAACTCTGGAATAGCAGCAATCGAGGTCGTTACAGGGACGAGACCGGAGGCCATAGCCTCATCCCTTGACACTCCCTGCGTGTCCATACGTGATGGGCAAAGGAAAACGCCATACTCACGATGCATCTCAGCAATTTCATCCTGTGTCAGAAAACGCTTGTCGAGAATAACGTTTTCGAACGCTTCCAGCGGCTTGGTTAGTTCGTCGAATAGCGGACCGTCTCCGACTAACCTGAACTCCATCTCCTGGAAAAGCGGATCAGCAGCCAGGAGAAGAATCGCATCAACAGTCAGATCATTCGCGTAGACAGACGAAGCATAAGGACGGATGGAAAGGACCTTGAGTCGCTGATCCACGGGTTTCTTGGCATAACTGAATCGTGTGGTATTGATCGGGTTATGAATGACTACAGCGCGTTTGGAAGATTCTATTCCCAGATCCTCGAAGGCTGTTCGCTTCAACCAGTCAGAAACGAAAACGACCTTAACATTATCTGGAGCCTCCTCGAAGATGCTTCGCCAAAGTGACATCCTGGACTCACTAGCAGACTTCGCTGCCTCGGTGGTAGCAGGATTGTCATAGAGAAAAGCCCTCCTAGACCAGCTTTGAATGTCGGCTCCATGTGCCCAAATTGCTACGTGCGGCCGGTTTTCCAACCGACGGACTGCAGCCCACATTGACTCTGTCACGAAGTGGATCGAGATAGATTGGTGGTTACCTTGGGCCAAGAATGTCTCGAGTGCCTCGGAATTTCCCGTGATTACAGAGATTCCTTCGAACTCCCTGAATCTCAGAGAGCTCCCTGCTTCCAGAACAAAGACTTCCGTAGGTACGCCTGCCTGAGCGTAGCGTCGCACTCTGGTGTGAACAAAGCCATTTTTGTATAGATCGTCGCTCGAGGGATATCGGTTAGTAATGACAAGGTTCGCTGCGCGTGAGGCGACGAACTCCGGCCTCAGATTCTTGTGCCGCCAATGAATACGACGGATTGCGCTCGTCCCAGAGGAAAAGACCCTCAGACCTAATTTCAGACTAGTGGCCCCATCTGGAATTTCCAGCGTATGATTCTGGTTAGCCGCGCGAACCAAACCAATTATCTTAGAATCACTCGAATCGTAGAATATAATTGCGACTTGAAGATTTAGACCTGGATCACACTCAAAATGGAAATCCAGCTTCTCATCGACGGCCAATTTCTTCAAATCCAGCAACTCGGCAGCATAAATGTAATCATGCTTTCCGTCTTCAAGCGATGATTCGAAATTCCATGCATCGCCCGAAAGACTTGATTCGAATCCGGGCCTAGAAGTTGTGATAAACAGCTTTTGCATGTCTTTGCCTGTCAAAGAATGGTCATTATCGACACTAACATCAGCCGCCGAAATACTGTCTGCTACCACGTTCAAGTCATCGAGGCTGATCCCAACATCGCACCACGTACTCTTAATTAATTCGGTCTGCTCCTGCTTCAGCTTTACCCCTGCTCGGCAGTAGTCAAAAATTTCGGTCTGCAGCATGGAGAGGCAGTCATATGACGCACTATCCGCCCCGAGGAGGCACTCCAAAATGGGAACACTGACTGCAGAAGGATCCAGCACCAGGCTAGAACGCATCGGCAAGACCTGCACACCCGTGTAAGGGAGGCCAGCTCCGGCAGTCGTGATCCCGCCTCGACCGAACTTGAAGTACGTGGCCTTTCCTGCAACCGAAGCCGATGAATACCGGCCAGACAGGGCTAAGTCCAAAAGGTAATTGGGACCGTAGTAGTCCGAAGCGTGCATGATGCTGACGTGAGAATCCTGCGACACAACATCGCTCATGGACAGGCCACGCAGCTCGAACATGGAGTTCACGTCCGGCAAGCGTTCAGCCAAGCGCACGTTGCTAGTGAACAAACGTAGTTTTGCTTCTACGCCTACCTGACGGGCCACGGACTTCCTTAGTGCATCTACTTCGGCTTCTCGGGTAACAAGGCCAAAGACCTCGACAGCGGGCACCAACGACGACGGCGCCTGGACTCCCGTCACGTTCAGAATGTATGCCAACCGATGAGCGTAGGTGTGCTCACTCATGACCTTCCGGAGGCCAGCAAGCCGTCGTTTTCTCCCCGTCCGGGAGTCGCCTGCAGAACGCAGCTGGTCAACCACGGCACTGCCACTGTCCGAGATAATCGGTATGTCCCCGAACATCAATTCCAAGCCGCGGGAATAGTTACTGACCACAGTCGTGTTTGACGCAAGAAGCTCATAAACTCGGCGCGCAAACATGGACTGAGACTCTTTGACAGAGTTCAGATTCACCGAAAAATCATAGCCCTTATAAGCCAGATCAATTTCGGAACTTGACAGCGTTCCGACTATGTAGTCTTGATATTCTCCAGGGAACGCGTACTGCTCATCACTTTTTCCAAAGTTCCTATCGAATATCTCGATACTCTTGAATTCTGGAATCTTGGCCATGAAAGATTCCAAGTCCCTGGTACGCTCCGGGTAGCGGCGATAGTATGCTCCAGCGAAACATAAACCGGGATCCCTCTGGTATAGCTCAAGCGGATTATGCAAGTAGGGCTGGCATGCAAAAGGCAAGAAGTGGACCTGATCATGTCCAAGGTCACTTTTGTACTTTTGCACGCAGTCGATGTCAGTGGTGAAGACATAGTCAACAAGCTTTGCAGTGTTCAAGAACGTCGAGTAGTGTACCGGGTCTTCTTTGTTCCATAGGACTACAGGTACCTGACGCTCATTAGCCCACGCAATGATCTCCCGTACTGGACTGGCCGTTTGCGCAACCTTGTTTCCCCATTCATTCTCCTTGCCGCGCCAAGCCGACTCCAAGAAAATCAATGAGGGATCGAAGTTCTCAAGCTCTTGAAGGTAATTGCCTAATGAAAGCTCGAGCAGGTCGCACTCTGGCGCGAAGGACTGTACCGTGAATTCATCCATGATCGCCGCCAGTCGCGTTTTATCTGCGTTGGTTGGTGCCTTCAACCGCAAAGATTCCGTTTCACGGCTGTCAGGAAGCAACCGTGAACTACGGATTTCTGCGGCTCTATTCTTGCGCTGGCGCGGGGTCGTCGAAATAGAACTGCTTCGGGACTCCAGGGGTGCAGGCATCAGGGAAGTCATGGTTTCACTCACCGACTTCCGGCGCCCATTATCAACAAGCAATTGTCCTAGGGCGACGGGCAACTTAATGAATCCTTGCGGGGACTTCACGGCATCCCGCAGAACTTGGCCGAGGCGGAATGTAACACTCGCTCTTAGAAGCTTCGTCTTAGCCTCCGCTGAGGCCAGCCTCTCTTTAGCTTCCAATAATTCACCTTTGAGGCTTGCGAGCTCCGTCAACGCATCCTGAGCCTTGGATTCCTGACTGGATGCTCTCTCGCGCTCAACGGACAGCTCATTTACAGAATTCACTAGTGCCGCGCGAACATTTGTTAGCTGGGTCTCGGAAAGCTCAGCGGCCTTCTCAAGCGATTCAGAGTGCTCCCGATACTCTGTAAGACTCTTGTTTAGACGGGCTACTAGGCCTCTTTCAATTGTTAATACGCGCTCAAGTTCAGTCGTGACTTTATTGGCCGATGCTAAGTCGTTCTCCGCTGCCAATAGGCGCTCGCTAAGGACTGCTAGCCGTTCCAATGGAGCGGACTGCTGGGATTGTTCCGACAAGCGCGATTCAAGCTCAAGGTTGAGAGCGTTGATCTGCCCCATGAGCTTCTCAACACCTTTGACGCGCTTTCTCTCATGCGACAACTGTGTGCGGACCTCAGCGAGGACAACAGAACGCATGTCTGCCGCTGCTACCAGCTCCCCCCTGGATCGAATGCTTGCCGCTAAAGATTTCTCCAGCTTGTGCAGTTCACCCTGGCTAAGTGCCAAGTCGGTTTCAAGCTCACGAACTTGCGAAACCTTCTTAGCTAGTTGTTCCTTAAGAATTCCAACTTGCTCCTCTGCACGCACCCCGGCAGTAAGCCTGCTGTCCTGCTCCCTAGCCACGATAATCTTTTGCTCAATTTGAAGCCGTAGCTCAACGATCTGGGCCGCCCGCCCCGCCAGTTCTTCCTTCAACGAGGACGCTTGGCGTACAGCCTTGGAACTTTCCGCGAGGCTTTCCTTAAGCCTCACGATCTGCTCAACTTTTGCCACGACGTCACGTCGAAGTTCGGCTGACTCGGCTTCACTTTGACCTAAGCGCCGTTGCAATTCAGATGCCAGTTCCTGCTCGTGGGCATTGAGATCGGTCTTGGCGCGAAGCTGTTCCTTCAGCTGACCCATCGCCGAGGTGACTTCACGATACTTCAGATTTGCCTGCGTCAGCGAATTCCTGAGGTCGGCGATGAGCTTCCGGTCGTAGTACGTTGCAGATATTTGCTGCCTTACGATTTGTTCAAAGCGGTCATTACTCTCTGTAAGGGAATCATGCCCAAATCGATGCGTCGGCGTAGCATTGAACGTCGATACGTACCGATAATTCAGCTGTGCTAAGAATCCGTGAATTCTCTCAAACTCTGGTCGAGTCTGGCATTCAATGTACAGTTCGGGAAGATCACGCGCGATCAGATTCTTAGCACCTTTGAGAACGTCAAGTTCCATTCCTTCAACGTCAATCTTTATCGCTCGGATCGGCTCATCGAAAGCCAGATCATCCAAGCGAATAATCGCGACAGTTTGCTCGTCCTCAGCCACGCGCTGGAGCCGCTGCGCTCCTCGATTGTTTTCGGCAGTCTGCACAAGCCGCCCAAACCCGTCTGAAGCCCCTACACCGACCTGATGTACAGTCACGCGTTTATCGGCATCGTTGGCCGAAACACTGGCCGAGATTGCTGCACACAGCTCTGAATCAGGTTCAAAAGCATGCACCTGGGCGCCGGCTACACAGGCCAGATACAACGTGTGGTTGCCACAATTTGCCCCGATATCCAGCACCAAGTCACCGGGTTCTACGACGTCAGCCATGTCGACCAGCATGGCTTCCTCATAAGGACGCTGCGTTGAAGCTATGGTCTTCTGGATATAGTCCTGTTCGGCGTCGGGAAGACTCAGCCAGTACTTGGTTCCATCTGCAACAATCTCGACTGCTTTCATCCCTCGCGGCTACCCAAGACCTCTCGGGCTCGAACGTCGAATGTTCCCCGTGTATCGATCAACACCTTGCCGTCCAACGCTTCAGCGCCAACTTCCTTAACTGCGTCGTGGTCGACAAGCACGAGCACAACTTCGGAGCGCTGAATCGACTCTTCGACAGACAAGAACTCTACGTTGCGACGGTTTGCCAGCTTCCCGGGCAACGCCCCGATGTGGGGCTCCGCAACGTTGAGTCGGCGGTTCGGCAAAGCATCAGCAAGATGCGCTGCGATTTCGATTGCCGGGGACTCCCGAAGATCGTCAATGTTTGCCTTGAACGCCAATCCGAGCACCGACAGTTCAGCAGATTCAGGCAGGCCGGCAAGAGCCGCCTTCGCTTGCTCGATAACCCATTCAGGCTTGGCGTCATTGACTTCGCGGGCTGTACGGATCAACCGGGACTCTTCCGGCGCAGCGGCCACAATGAACCACGGGTCCACCGCAATGCAGTGCCCGCCCACGCCGGGCCCCGGCTGCAGGATGTTGACGCGCGGGTGGTGGTTTGCGAGCCGAATAAGCTCCCAGACATCGATTCCGAGCTTGTCGCTGATAACGGACAACTCGTTGGCGAAGGCAATGTTCACGTCCCGGTAGGAGTTCTCAACGAGCTTGGCCATCTCCGCGGTAACAGCATCGGTGGTCAGGATCTCGCCCTGACAGAAGACAGCGTAGAGCTCCTTTGCGGCTTCGGCGGCCTCAGGGGTCATGCCTCCCACGATCCGGTCGTTGGTGACCAGTTCGATCATGACCCGGCCGGGCAGAACACGCTCGGGGCAGTGTGCAACCAGCAACGCGGGACTCGAGTCCGACCCGTCCAGGCTGAGGTCAGGACGCAGTTCAAGAATGTAGTTGGCCATGTGCTCGGTGGCGCCGGGAGGAGACGTCGATTCGAGAATCAGGAGCTCGCCACCCTGGAGTTGCGGGGCAATGCCGCGGGCTGCCGCTTCGATGTAGCTCAGGTCAGCGGAGCGGTCCTCACGGAACGGCGTGGGCACCGCCACGATATATGCCTGGGCTGAAGGCGTTTCCGTGGTGGCCTTCAGGTGGCCCTGGCTAACGGCACCGGCTACGTGTACGCCGAGGTCCGGCTCCACGAAGGGAACCTCGCCACGGTTGACGGCGTCCACGGTTCCGCTGTTGACGTCGACACCTATAACTTCGATGCCGTTGGTTGCCAGAATGGCTGCAGTTGGAAGGCCGATGTACCCCAGGCCGATGACTGCCACGCGATTAATAGTGTTCAACATATTCCCCGATTTTTAATTGGATATCTAAACAGTGATGTGTTCGGTCGGCTTGCCCCAGAACTGAATGTCTCCGGAGGCGAGCAGTTGGTCGTCCGTGGCAGTCCAGGTGTGCCCCGAAGCCGAGCGCTGCACGTAGTAGTTGTATCTGTCGGACGCATAAATCTTTCCGCCGGCGTCGCTGACCGCGCGCATGAACGCGGTGTCCTCGCCCCGCCCGAGTTCCTCAAACGGAAAGCGCTCAAAGGTTGCCTTCCTGGCCATGATCGTCGCACCAATGACCATGTGGCTGAAGCGGTGTTCCATGTGGTTGAACCTCAACAGCGTTGCATTCCGGCTCTCGATGTACATGAAGTGCGCCAGTTTTCCTACAACGTCGGCACCCGAGAACATCAAAGCGTTCACCTGGTCCCGCAGGTAGTGTGGACCGTAGTAGTCGTCGTCGTCCATCTTCGTGAGAATGGCGCCCGTCGCGGCCGCCACGCAAAGATTCAGGCAGCTACCAAGGCTGACTGTCCTGGGTTCATGAAGCAGCGTCACTTGGCGGACACGGTATTTGCGGCGCAGGCGCCAGATCTTCCACCAGCTGGGTTTGAAGCCGTGCGTCAGCAGCACCAGTTCGACGTCGACACCCTGCTGGGATCCGACGGTCTTGAAAATGTGTTCGAGCTGGTGGGGACGAATGGTGGATACCAGTGCGCTGACCGACTCCGGTTGCACGGGACGGACCCGCTGGGGCAGTGCCAGTCCGACTACTTTTTCGGCTCGGTGGGCGTAGGTATGTTCTCCCCAAATCCGCCGCTGGGCGAGATGGACAGAACGGTCGTTGAGTTCAGGGCTCCTCATCAGGGCCCGCATGATGAACTCGGCATCCTCTTTGGTTTCCACGCTGTGGATCTCACCGTCAGGGAAGAACCGGGGCAATGCCGGGCTCGGCATGGTTACCACCGGAGTGCCGGATGCCGTGATCTCGAAAATACGGCGCGCACACATGCTTGGTGAATCCACAACGGAGTTTACGTTGAGGAAGACTTTATAGGCCTTGTACGCGTTCAGCATCTGATCGTAGGACAGGGAACCAACAACGCGGGATGCGTACGGTTCCGGGAACTGGTAGTCCGGATTGCCGCCAAGCTGCCGCGAGAAGATTTCCAGTCCGTGCTTCACCCTGTCAGAGCCAGCCATGGCGCCGTCGAGCAGCAACCGCATCTGTTCACGCCGCTCGGGATACTTGTGGGCGAAATACATTCCTGCGAAGGCCACGTCACGCGAGTGGCGGCCCTCCCCTGGGCGAACGGGATTATGGATCGCCGGCTGAGCAGCGAACGGCAGCACGTCCACACGGTTGTGTCCAAGCGCCTGCCTGTAGTCCGGAAGCTTGTTCTCGTCGGACGTGAAGACCACATCGAACTCACGGGCCGCCGGCAGGAAATCGTGGAAGTGCGGGGGATCTTCCTTGTTCCAGAAAACAGTCGGTACGCCATTTTCCCGGCACCAGCGCATCAGGTTCAGGAAGTCGGGCTTGGGCCCGCTGGTCCCCGTCAGTTGATACTTCCAAGAACCGCCGTTGCCTTCCCAGGCAGACTCGACGAACAGGAAGTCGATGCGCTGCTCCTGTAACTGCTGCAGCCAGCGGTCCTTCGTCAGGAAGACCAAGTTCCATTCGTAAGCGAAGGCCTTAGCCGAGAAATTGTCCAAGATGACGCCCACCGTCAGATCATCCCTGCGGGAGGGGATAGATGGATAGTCGAAAGCCGGGAAACTCAGCTGTAGATTGGTGTTCGACGACTTGGATGTTAATTGGCGCGCACCGACATTTCGGGTACCTGCCCTATTAGCGCTTAGTGCTCGCTGGCGTTTATGCCAGGCACTCATCTGGCGCATTCCTCCAGCCCGGAAATGCCAAGCAGCCTTACGCAGATAATCAACGGTATAGATCATGCACGGCTCCTACGCATCTTGCTTCTGGTCAATACTTCAGTCATTTGCAGACTGGCACGGGCTTCATCGCGGATCCTGGCGGCCGTGATGCCGTTGCCTTTGGCAAGGTTTCCAGTGAAGTCTTGGTATGCCCTGACGGTTTCGCCAGGGTCGCCATCCATGATCATGTGACCCATATCCAGCCAAACGACCCGGCTGCACATGCTGGTGATGGTGTCCAAGGAATGGCTAACGATGAATACACACCCGGCCTGTTCCCGTAGCTGGTCCATCCTGCGTTTACTTCTGTCGCCAAACTGAGCATCGCCTGTATTTAGTGCCTCATCCACCAACAAAATTTCCGGGTCGATGCTGGCAGCGATAGCGAATCGAAGCCTTGATGCCATTCCTGAAGAGTAGGACTTCATCGGCAGGTAGATAGATTCCCGGAGTCCAGAGAGTTCCACAATACTGCCAAATTTTGCAGCTACCTCTCGGCGGCTCATCCCCATGGCGAGGCAACCCAAAACTACGTTCTGGTGGCCCGATAGGTCACCCACGAGCGCAGCATTTACCCCCAGCATGATCGGGGTGCTAGACGCAAAGACCGCACCAGAGGTTGGCCTATCCTGCCCACTAATAAGTCTCATGAGAGTGCTTTTGCCAGAGCCGTTTCGGCCGATAATGCCCACCGATTCTCCACGTTCGACAACGAGCGACAGCTCATGCAAGGCACGCACGGTAATTGTGTTTGGCCGGCGAGTCAGTCGTCGAAGGAAACTGGTTTCCCGGCGCTCTTTGGCGGCCGCGTTCCCATCGGCCGTAACCACGCGGTATTCCATCGCAGCACGATCAACTACGACGCAGGGATACGCTTCAACCTCCAAAATTTGTTCAGCCGCGCCCATAGGACTCTTCTCCTCGCCAGAAGAAAATCATGCCGACCAAGAGTACACCTAGGGCCCAGACCCCTAAAGTAGCCCATGACTGCCAACTCGGAATTTGGGCATATAGTACGCAACTACGGATTATATCAATAACATTGAAAAGCGGGTTTAGCTTCACAACCGCCAAGATATCTGGATGGGACACAAACCGCTCATAGGAATAAAATATGGCTGATCCATACATCCACGCCCGCATAACGAACGGCAGAAGATGGGTAGCATCATGGACACGAGAGATAACCCGTGCGAGGATCAAGCCAACCCCGAGGTTAAATATTGACTGGAGTAATAGGGCTGGAATAATGAGTATCCATAACCACGTAATATCCTCCGCCGGAGGGACCAATGTGATGATTAGGAGCATTGCCAGGATCAAGGGAACATTGGACATCAACTCACGCAGGTTGGCACCAATCGGCAGAGTTGCTCGAGGAAAGTTGAAGGCTTGAACTACAGATTTGTTGTTATGCACTGATCTGGCACCACTCGTAATAGCCCCCGCAGTACATTGGAAAATAAAAATTCCGATAACCAGATATCCGATGTAGTTTTCGATACCGCGCCCCGTCTGCAACAGAAGACCGAACATCAAGTAGTACGTCAGTCCGTTGAAGATCGGATTTAGCAGCAGCCATGCGCTGCCCAAACGGTCGCGACGGGTCCCACTCTGAACCCGGGCGCGTGCGTCGTAGAAAATGAACTCCCTGAAGTCCCAGAGCTGAACCAGGTAATCCAGGAATCCCGGCCGCGCACCCACGCGGGTCAGGCGTCGCATGTCCACCGCCAATGGTTGAACCATTGCTGGCTCTGGCAAGACTGCCTTCTTTGCCGACATCAGCCAGCCTTCCTTAGATCGTTAGACATCAAAGTTTCATATGCACGCCCGTACGCTTCGGCGTTCGCTGTCCATGTCCTCGTGGCCAAAACGCCCCGCCTACCGGCGGCCCCCAACCGCATCCGCAAATCTTCGTCCTCAAGCAGTTCCACCAACACCTCAGCCAGCCCCGTTGGATCCGACGGTTCGGCCACCCGGCCGTTGACGCCGTCGTGCACTATCTCGCACAGGGCCTCCAACCGGCTGGCGACCACAGGTCGCGCGCAGGCCAAGGCCTCCACCGGCTTCAAGGGCGTTACGGAACGGGTTACAGACAGATCCTTGCGGGGCACCACAAAAACATCCAAGGCTTGGTGGTAGAGGCGGGCCTGCCCGGCAGAAACCCGTCCAGTGAAGACCACCTTTTCCGCGAGCCCCAGCCCCTGCATCTGGTTTCGAAGTGCCGGAGCAGCAGTTCCGTCCCCCACCACAAGCAGCCTTAACCTTGGCAGTCGCGGCGCGAGCAACGCAAATGCTGTGACCAGATCATCGATGCCTTCGTAATCAACCAAACTCGTCACTGTGCCTATATACAGCAGTCCGGTGTCCAGACCGAGAACACTGCGGGCATCCTGGTGGCACATGGGCTCGTTGAGATAGTCACCACCCACCGCGTTCGGGCTGATCAGCACCTTCTCCGGGGGGACTCCAGCAGCCACGATGTTCTTTTTCATGGCCTCCCCCAGTGTCACTACCAGGTCAGCACTCCGCATTGTTTCGGCCTCACGCTCCATGAACAACCCATACCGTTCGCTGTTTCGCGCTTCCGGTCCACGGGTGGACGCCCACGTGTCGGCGAGCTGGCCGCGGACTTCGTAGACCCACGGAACGCCGATCGAGTGAGCAACCTCACGGGCTACAAGACCGTTAACGAAGTGTGTGGTGGTGTGTATGACGCTGGGACGGAAGTCGCGGGCAACGGCCAGCAGTCCTTCCGCTTGCTGCTGCAACCGTCCATTCATGGTCTTGGCCAGCTTGCCCGGCAGCAGTCGTTGGTAGGTCACGCCGTCCACCACGTCAGTGTCCTTGGCAGTGAGCACGCCAATCTGGACCGGGTAGCCGATGCGGGTAACGGCCAAGCTGTCCCAGCCCGCGGCCTGCTGAGCGGTTAGGATCGAATGGGTCCTTCGCGCATACCCGCTACCGGTGTGGGGCAAGGAGTTCGTCAGGAGATGGAGTACGCGCTTCGGAGCGGGCTGCGAGACAGCCTTGTCCAACGATGGTCGCCACCCCTCAAAGACGTTGAGTTCAGCAGAAAGACGACGCTGCTGCTTCGCCATGTTTCCGGGCTGGCCATCGAGGGCGCGGACGGCCCCACTCATGTCGCCGGCATACCAGCGCCGGCGCGCCGTGGTTGCTGCTGCTTGTGGGCTGGAGCCTGCGAGATCCAGGAAGGTATCCGCCCAGTCGGACTGCTCTGCTGCGAGAGCCACCTCGCCAGCTTTGCGGGCGTGCTCTGAAGACTTCACATCGGCGCGTGCGTTACGGAACCGTCGCTGCAAGGCCTCCCCGTCACCGGCAACATGGCTGGCCATCATCAGAAGCGGACTCGTGGAATCAGGGAGTGCGCCCGAGAAGGCACGCGCCAACGGCCGTACGATCCTCGAAGGAAGACGCCGCAGGACCTGAAGGGCCAGCACAAACGGCGCCTCTGAACGGTGCTCCGAGACCGTACCGAAGGCCAAGACCATGTTTCTCAGAAAGGGTCTCATGCCACACGCTCCTGGCTGCGTGCGCTGGAGCCCTGGCCAACCAGCTCTGCAATGTGACCCATGTAATTCCGCGCAAGCTTGGAGTATTCAGCGTGATTTTCCACCCATTCCCTGCCACTCTTGCCGGCCGAGAGCCTGGCGCGGTCCTTCGACAGTTCCCGCCACAGTTTAGCCACGGCCCCGGCATTGGAGGTCACCACGTCGCCGCCTTTCGCATCCAGGATGATGCGCTCAGCCTCACCACGGACAATGGCTGTGACGTGCCGGCCGATGGCCAAAACTTCGTAGGTTTTTGACGGCACCGTGGTTTCAAACGACTTCCAGTCATCCCGGAGGGAAACGATGCAGGTATCGGCTTCACGATATTTGTCCATGACGGCCGGTCCGTGGAGGGACGGGTAGAACGTCACCGGAGCATCCAGTTCGCGGGCCAGTTTCACCAGTTGCGGCCTGCTGGTTCCGCTACCAACCAAGGTCAGGTGGAAGCCCTCGCCCAGCAAAGCGGCTGCCCTGATCAGCACATCCAGCCGCTGGCTCTTGCCGTGGTTCCCCAGATAGAGGGCGTGAAAGCCATCACGTTCCAGGGGCGGCGGATCAAGGAACGGCATGGCGCCTAGGTCCAGTCCGTTACTGACGGTGATGACGTTTCTGACTCCCCTGGCGCGGAGCGTGTCCGCGAATCCTTCGGTGACCGTCACCACCAGATCGGCCTTGCGCTGGACGAACTCCACCACGTGCTCCACGACGCCTTTCACGCTGCCCTGGACGATGCGTGCATCACGTGCCAAGTCCGGCCAGGCATCGCGCATTTCCACAATGAAGGGAACCCTGCGCAACTTGGACAGGACTAGGCCAGCAGCAAGGGTGGGAAGGCTCGGCGCCGTGGCGAGGACAGCGTGGGGCTTCTTGCCCGAGAGCCCCACAGGAACTGACAGCACGGCCGAGAAAACCTGATCGACGAGCCGCGCTACGGAAGAGGTACCAATGTGGCGGAGGTAGGGAACCCGACGGATGGTCTCCCCGTGCGGTCCCTTCTGGTGACTAAATGCAAAACCTGCCTGCCGCCGGGGCAAGTCACGGCGGCCGTTGGGGTAGTGCGCAACGGGCGCAACGACGTCGACGTGCCAACCCGCACTGCGGAACTCGCGGGTCAGTGCGCCCCACCGACGCTGCGGCGGACTGTGTTCGGGCCAATAGGAATGGGTGAGAAGCATGAGGCGCAGGGGCGCGTCAACCTGGTCTAGCTCAGCACTATCCCCTGGGAGGGAGTTACTCATGGTCTATTTGCCACTGAGGCGGGGCTTACGAACACCCTTGGATCGCAAAGCACGGAAGTACGCGGCTCCGAGCAACAGGAGGACCAACACCGTCGCTCCCTGAACAATAGGGTTGTTCTCAGCTACTGGAGCCAGCGCTACTTTCAAAGGACCGGCAAGGTCGGCGCTCACTACGGGCGGGGCAGCCGTCTTGGTCGCTACAGGGGTAGGCGTTGGCTCCGGTGACACTGACGTCTCCGGCTCGATGGGAAGTATTGGTTCAACGATTGCCGGATTCTCCTCTGGCGAGGGAGCTGTTGTCGTAGGCTCCGGGGATGCAGACGAAACCACAGGAGGTACAGCCGGGATCACAACCGGCGGGGCAACTGGTGCGACTGGCTGGACGACAGGCGGCGGCACTGGGGCCGGCGTCGGATCAGTCGGGGCAGGACTTGGGTCCGTCGGGATCACGGGTGGGTCGACTGGGACGGGGTTTCCGGGGACGGGGTCGACTGGGAGGGGATCGATCGGATTAGGATCGGGATTTGGGGTTTCCCCAGGCTGTTCAGTGCTAGGCCCCGGGCTCGTCTCCGTGGCTACCGCAGGCTGGGCTCCGAAAAACCCAAGAATGGCCAGCATCAGGACGGCACTTGCGGCTTGAACGCGTCTGATCGCCTTTCCCATCTTTCCCCCGTTTTGTGTTCATAAGGATGCTTCCGCACCCCCGGCTCATGCTCATCTGTCTAACGTCATGACAGCGCGCGGACGGCCACCATCGGAGGGCGACCCGAATTAGTTTATCGTATGGACTAGCTCCGGTCGCGAAGCCACCTGCTGGACGCGTAGCCAAGCACGGAGGGGCCACCCAGCGGTTCAACCTCAGCTGCCCTTGTTAGGGTCTTGTCTGCGGACGCCGATACCAAGGAAAAAAATGAGACCCCGGAAGTCAAACGACAGCAACAGAGAACGTCGCACGTCCATCCGTTTAGTATCTGTACTCCTTGCACTCACCGTTGTTCTCGTGGGAGCCGGCGTGGTGGGAATTGTCACTACGGAGCAGTCCGACACTGCACGTCCAAAAGCGGCTGACGTTCCAAATTCAGGCGCAGCAGAGCCAGGCTTCCCCATAAGCGGCTACTTCATCTCGGCCAGTTCCCGCGATGCGACAAACTTCGGGAAGCTGCAGGACATCAAGGCTTTCGGGGGCGACACCGTCATAACTTTTGGATCCACCCTGAAGCCAGCGAGAGCCGATGAGCTTCCTGCTGATTGCCTCGTCGACGGCAACAGCTGCGCCAGAGTCGCCGCCGGGTCCCGGAGCGTTGAGCGCTATTTTACGTTCCTGGACGCAAGCAAGTGGGGCCCGGAAGCGCTGCAGTGCCCCGGCGACAGACAGGTCACCAACAACGGACAGTCCTACACGGTCCTCGTTCTGCCGAACGCGGGCAAAGCGTGCACTTCAACCGATAACAAATACAACATCGTGGTAGCTGGTGGAAGTCCTGCTTCCTCTACCGACCCTTCCAAATCCCTTGCGGGGGCAGCGACGAAGCTCGGAATGAAGTTCTTCGCTGGCCTGCCCGCCCCAGCGAAGCGAACGGATTTAACTTATCTACCCGATTTCTCCTACAAGGCAACTTTCGACCTCTTCACAGACCGGTTCCTGAAGTACCAAGCTGATGCAAATGATTTGCCGGGCTTGGCCGGCTTCTACCACCACACCGAGATGCCCCTCACGGACAGTGCAACATTCGATTCCGTGTTTGCTCTCTACACGAGCCAAAACGATGCCATTCATCGCATCCTTCCGACCCGTCAGGCGATTGTCAGCCCATACATTGACGCGCGTGTGGATAAATCAGGAATCAGCGTAGATGATGCACGTAGGGGAATCCGCCGGATTGCCGAAACAGCGGCCGGCGTCCAGCTCAACATCGCCATTCAGGATGGAATGGGCACGGGCAAGGGTGGCGCTTTCTCCCCCAGTGAGGGAGCTTCCGCAGTTGACCCTTACGCGGCCACGATCGTTGGCCAAGGGACCTGGAACAGTAAATATCTCGCACCCAACAAGGACTACTTCACAGCCGCAGCAGC
This sequence comes from Paenarthrobacter sp. CAP02, assembly GCF_040137855.1. Classification (NCBI taxonomy): domain Bacteria; kingdom Bacillati; phylum Actinomycetota; class Actinomycetes; order Micrococcales; family Micrococcaceae; genus Paenarthrobacter; species Paenarthrobacter sp. CAP02. Next base: position 31,269 of record NZ_JBEEII010000010.1, read on the forward strand.
GGGAATTGAGGACACAGGTGCTGTCCTTTGGGCAAATTTGGAGGGCATGGCGCCCGCAACTAAGCAAAATCCCTGTGGGGACAGCCTCCGCGGACAGACTACAAAAGAGCGGATCGATCGGCAGCTACAACAAGTTGCTACCGCCCGTAAGGTCATCTCCTTTATGTGGGATTCGTATTACACCTGCAAAGGAACCGGAACAACTCTCAAAAAACAGGTAGAAACGGGACTAAACACCCCAATAATCACAGACGTGACGTTCCAGCCTGGGACTGACCAGGTTGAGATTGTCGGCTTCAACCTTGAGGGAAGTACGGCCACATTGAGCTGGTCGAATAAAGACGGAGAAGCGATCGAGAAGTCGGCTAAAGCAGACAGCTTCGACCCTTCGTACGGCATGAAACACGGCATGAACCCCAAGCTGGATATGATCACGGTCAACTTTGGCAAAGTCGTCATTGGAAAAGGCAAGGCCTTCTCGGTAAACGTGACGAATAGCTGGGGTGCCAAAGCGACGGAATTCCATTCCCTGCTCCCCTAATTCGTACGGCAACCGACCATGCTGAGAGGTCACTGAGCTAACCCCAATCACACCCTTGATAGAATCGACTCTGCTGATGCCGACACCAAGGAACACATGACGCTCCCGACAGATACTGAAACTCCCTCTGCAGAGTCCCGTCCCCGACGTCAGAAGAGCGGGAAGAAAACCGCCCGGAACGTGCTCCTCGGTTTCGCGGCAGCGGTCTTGGTGGCTGGGCTGATTGGCGGCGCCTACATCTTCAACCTGGCCCAAACGTTCAACTCCGGAACCACAAAAATCGACTCCGCTTTCCCGGAAGAATCCACGCGTCCTCAGAAGGCTGAGCCTGTCAACGGCACCGCGGCGATGAACGTGCTGGTCATGGGTAGCGATACCCGCGGCACTGCCGAGTTGGATGTTGATACGCAGACGGCTACCGACCAGCGGGCTGACACGCTCATGCTGGTCCACATTCCCGCCGATCGTAAGAACGTCTACGCGGTTTCCCTCATGCGTGACCTCTGGGTCGATATTCCGGGTCACGGCGAATCGAAAATCAATGCTGCCCTCGCCCTGGGCGGCGTGCCGCTCATGGTTCAGACGGTTGAGTCTTTGTTCCAGCAGCGGATCGACCACGTAGCAATGGTGGACTTCGAAGGATTCAAGGGTCTGACCGATGCTGTTGGTGGCGTGGAAGTCGACGTCAAGATCCCGTTCGCACCGGCATCCGGACCCATGAAGGGCCATTTCTACCAAGCTGGCAAGCAGACGCTGAACGGCGACGAAGCACTCGCCTTCGTCCGCGAACGCAAATCGTTCAGTGATGGCGACTACCAGCGCGTACGCAACCAGCAGGCGTACATGAAAGCCATCATCAGCAAGACCATCGCCCGTGAAACGCTCACCAACCCTGTGACCGTAAACAGCATGGTCAGCGCTGTGTCACCGTTCGTCAGCGTCGATAAGGGCTTCGACGCCGCCGCAATCGGCAGTCTTGCTCTGGGCATGAAGGACCTGCGGGCCAATGACACCGTCATGTTCACGCTACCCACTCTCGGTACAGGTACTTCCGCTGATGGGCAGTCAATTGTCGTAGCGGATACCACTGCAATTACGGATATTGCAGGAGCGCTCTCCAAGGACCAACTAGGGGCTTACGTCACCGCGCACGCCCTCGAAAAGGGCAACTAACAAATAGCCTTCAAACCAACCAAACCCCGCGAACGGTCTTCCGTTCGTGGGGTTTGCTTTTTCACTGCACCCCGGAATCCAAGAACTCAGATAAACCCCCGAACATCCTCCCCCACCCGCTCCGGGCATTCCCACAACACCAGATGCCCGGTCTCCTCGTAAATCTTCAGCAGGGAGCCAGGGATACGGGCAGCAAGAATCTCCTGATGCTGCCGCGGAACCAGGTGATCGTGGGCGCCCCACAGAAAGAGGGTGCGCGCTGAAATATGACCCGTTTCCGTCGGCGGAGCGGCCTGATACAGCCCCCGCAGCGACGCCTTCCACACAGCCGCAGGCATGGAGAGACCATCCTGGACCCGGTCCTCAATGTAAGCAGGCGGCACAGTGTGCAGCAGCCGGTACCAGGACAGTGATTCCCGAACCCAGGATTCCGGTACGGGATCAGCCAAAGCCTCTACTTCGTCAGCGAAGGCGGGCCTACTGTGCAGGCTCAACGGGGAACCAACCAACACCAGCGACGAGACCCGGTTGGGGTACATCACGGCCAATTGTTGGGCAACGTATCCCCCGCTGGAGGAACCCAGGACGTGCGCCCGTCCAATGCCCAGCGCATCGAGGACCGCCACAGCATCACGCGCCACATCGGCAAGCGAGTAACCGGCGTCCGTTTTGTCCGCACCTCCGTGACCACGAAGGTCCGGGGCTACCAGCAGTAAATCAGGAAGCGAGGCAATGAGCCGCTCAAAACTGCGCCAGGATTCGCCCCAGGCGTGCAATAAAAGCAACGGTGCGCCGCCGTCGTCGTGCGCTTCATCAAGGCGGCCCTGAACGAAACACGGCACGCTGATCCCCGTGCTCAAAGCCAGTCTCCTGACCTGGGACTTCATGGGCCCAGCGTACGCCGGCCATCAGGAGGACACACCCCCGCGTCACACACTGCGAGGTTCCTGATCAGCCGGCCCGCGCCGGTACGATCCGATGTATGCGCTGCTCAGAGCGCACTAATCGAATATGGGGAACCCAGATGCCTAAGGCACTTTCGTGGTTGGCGATCCTATCGCTGACCATGTCGGCGGCTGTCTTTTTGCCGCAAACCGCGACCGCCTCAAATACGGCAAGCGTCGCCACACTTTTCTCTTCACTGACTGTCACCCAGGAAACGAACACCGGGTACAACCGCGACCTCTTCCAGCACTGGGTGGACGCTGACAGCGACGGCTGCGACACCCGGTCAGAGGTGCTCCAGCAGGAGTCGCTCACGCCGGTGACGTTCAATCCCGGAACCTGCACAGTGGCCACTGGCCAATGGAACTCCTGGTACGACGGGGCGACGTGGACCAACGCGTCCGACGTCGACATAGACCATCTGGTCCCACTCGCCGAAGCGTGGGGTTCCGGCGCAAGCGCCTGGACGGCCGAACAGCGCCGTGACTATGCCAACGACCTCACACTGGACGTCGGCCTGGAAGCCGTGACCGACAACGTGAACCAGTCCAAGAGCGACCGTGATCCGGCAGAATGGATGCCGCCGCTGGCCGGAACCGCCTGCAGGTACGCCACGGACTGGGTGCTGGTGAAATACCGCTGGCAGCTGACCATGGACGCGGCCGAATCCGCGGCGGTCTCGAACACCCTGCAGGGCTCGTGCGGAACCACGCAGGTCACCGTACCGGCAATCGCCATTGACACGGCCCCCACGCAACCGATCACCTTCAGCGACGTCAACTCCTCCACACAGTTCAACGTGGAAATCTCCTGGCTGGCGACACAGGGCATCTCAACCGGCTGGGTTGAAGCCAACGGCACCCGGACCTACCGGCCTCTGAACGCCGTCAACCGTGACGCCATGGCCGCCTTCCTCTACCGCCTGGCCAAGAAGCCTGCCTTCACTCCCCCGGCGACGTCGCCTTTCAGTGACATCACGCCGTCGAGCCAGTTCTACAAGGAAATCACCTGGCTGGCCGCCAGCGGCATCTCCACCGGCTGGACCGAAGCCAACGGCACCAAGACCTTCCGTCCGCTCAGCCCCGTCAACCGCGACGCCATGGCCGCATTCCTCTACCGCTATGGAGGCAACCCTGCCTTCACGGCACCGGGAACGTCGCCTTTCCAGGATGTCCCCGTCAGCAGCCAGTTCTACAAGCAGATCACGTGGCTGGCAGCCCAGGGCATCTCCACCGGTTGGGACATCGGCTACGGCTGCCGCGCCTACAAGCCGGTCCAGCCGGTGGCGCGTGATGCGATGGCCGCGTTCATGTACCGCTTCGTCAACGGTGGCACTGGCGGGATCACGGGCAGCAACTGCTCGCCTCCCCCGCCGCCCGTCGTGACGCCGCCGCCCGCGCCGAAGCCCCCGGTGACACCCCCGCCGCCGGTCACGCCGACGAAGCCCGCCAATCCTGGCGACTCAAAGAACTGCAAGGACTTCAGCACGTGGCGCCAAGCCCAGGACTGGTTCAACTACTACTACCCGCACTACGGTGATATCGCCCGCCTTGACGGCGACGGTGACGGGATCGCTTGCCAGAGCCTTCCCGGACACCCGTAACGGAACGTACGACGGCGGGCCCTGGCTTGAGTGCCAGGGCCCGCCGGTTGCTGCGCGAAACCAACAGCGAGGAGACCAGTGATGACCGACATTCCATGGAGCCGCGGCGAGTGGACCAACCAGCCAGCCGCCGTCGTCGAACAGGAAGGGGACCTTCTGGTAACCGCGGCTGAGGGCAGCGACGCCTGGCGCATCACGTCCTATGGCTTCATCCACGACACCGAACACGCCCTCCTGGCACCCTTTCCGCAGGACAGTGCCATGGAGGTCGAATTCACGGCCGCGTTTTCCCAGCAGTTCGATCAGGCGGGCATCTTCGTGCGGATCAGCCCGGAACACTGGATCAAGGCCGGCGTGGAATACGCCGACGGCGCCGCGCAGCTGGGCGCGGTTGTCACCGACCGCTTCTCGGACTGGTCCTTGGCACCCGTTCCCGACTGGAACGGGGGACGTATACGCATACGCATCAGCCGCGCGGGCGACGCCCTTACCATCCGGGCCGCGGCTGACGGCGGGGAACTCCAACTGGTGCGGGTTGTGCCGCTGGAGCCGACACTGACCGCCTTGGCCGGACCATTCGCCTGCTCACCGACGCGGGACGGGCTGACGGTCCCGTTCCACACATGGCGGAGAACTCCCCCGGACAGCCAACTTCACTGATCCGGAACTTGCGGGCCTGACCGTTCGTGAGATTATGGAGTCTTCTGCGGCCCGATGACCCAGGCCGCAACTGAGCTGGCTCCGTTACAGTCCTATGGGGGGCATCACGGTGGAAGATACTGCAAGTCTTTGGCGAACTGACCCTGCGACGTTCCGCGACGTGGTGATCAACCGCGACGCCCTGAACGAGGCCCTGGCAGGCGAGTGTCCACCAGTGGAGCGCATTCGATACCTGGCGTTGCTCCGACGGGACACCGAGGCCCTGGACGAGGGCTTCAAGCTTCTCCCCGATTCACCCGACCGCCGGGAACTCCTCCTGATCCTCGCCCAGGTGAAGCAGCGCCAGTACCGCTGGCACGACGCCGCGGTGCTCCATGAGAAGGCACTCCGGACAGCGCGGACACCGGAAGAGGAAGCCTACGTCCGCCACCACATCGGTCGGAGGCTCTTTGATGAAGCCCGCTTCCGCTCCGCTGCCGACGAATTCCAGTGGGCCGCCGATCTCTACCGCGTCGCCGGCCAGCTTGAATCGGCCGAAGAAAACCGCCAGGCGATGCGGCATGCCCTGCATGTGCACAGCGCTGAGCGCACTACGGGACACTCCGGATTCGAGCTCTCCTGACCCCACAATCCATCATCCAGCCCATGGGATGTAGTCTTAGTAAGGAAGCTGACTATTCTTATGAGGCTGGGGGCCCGAATGCCTGACATGGACTATTGGCCAACAAGCCGGTTGCTGTCCACCGCAGCGCGGCTCGTGGAACTTGGGTGGAACGAGCGGCTCCGCCCCTTGGGACTGACATATCCAACGGTACTCACGCTTGATGCCTTGGCGGCTTCTGGGCCCATCTCACCGGGCAAGCTGGCCGAAAGCATCCGTGTGCAAGCCCAAACCATGGGTCCGCTGCTGACCAGGCTGGAATCCCGGGGTTTAATCCATCGCGAGGTAAACCGTTTCGACCGGCGCGGCCAACTCGTGTCCATCACCGAGTTGGGACTGGACTTGCTGAACAAGTCCCACGGGCAGGAAAACACCGTACTCGAAGGCATCGATCTGGACTCCGAAAGCCTTCGGGCTGAACTCATTGCCATCGTTCGGGACACAAAAATCAACTAGGGGTTCACAAGGCCCACTTGGAGGAACCCGGTAGACCAAGGCAGTATGGAGTTATTCGCTGATGAAGTCCGGCGACAAGGGAAATCCATATTTCCAGCTACCGGGCGGAGCCTCACACCGCGCCCGGACAACGAAAAGGGCATCATGAGTGAACTTCGCATCGGCGACAACCTTCCCGTAGACCTCCTGAGTTTCAGGGCCACAGAGTGCTTGGTCTCGACGGGCCCCCCAGGCTCGGAAGACATGTGCATCCTGGATGACGGGCACACCGGCAGCCACTTGGCGGCAGGCCCGGGCATGGTGGTCAAAGCCATCTGGGGCTAGCAGGCAATCCCTGCCAGGTGAGGGGAAGCGAGCGGGTCTGCGCCGCTTCCCCCTACGTTCCGCAGAAAGTCCGGTACGGCCCGAAACTGTCAGGCGCGGGAGCGGCGTATTTTTCCAGGCCGGGACGTTCCTCATACGGAGAAGCCAAAGCCTCGAGCAAGTCCTCCGTCGGTCCGATGTCTCCCGCTGTTGCGGCCGCGAGTGCCTCCTCCACCACGTGGTTGCGGGGAATGTAGACCGGATTAACCGCGTCCATGGCGTCCGCATCTGGCACAAGTGCCCGCCACCGCACCAGCCACGCGTCAAAGGCGGGCAAGTCCAGCACCATGCCCCTGGCTGGCTCCGCCTGCCCCCGGGCCGCCTTGCCCAGGCTGCGGAAGAACGACGTGTAATCCGCGCGCGCCTCCTGGACCAGGTTCAGCACGTCGTCCACCAAAGGCGAGGAAACGCCGTCGTCAATCTCTTCAGGCAGCCCCAGCTTGGCCTTCATGCCGCTGAACCAGGCCGCGCTGTACTGCTGCCGGAACCCACCCAGGGCCTCAACGGCCATGGCTACCGCTTGGTCCTGGTCCTCGTGGATCAGCGGCGCAATTGCTTCGGCGAAACGTGCAAGGTTCCACTCCGCAACCACGGGCTGATTCCGGTAGGCGTACCGGCCCATCTCATCGATGGAACTGTACACGGCCACGGGATCGAAACCATCCATGAAGGCACACGGTCCGTAGTCAATGGTTTCGCCGGAAATCGTCATGTTGTCAGTGTTCATGACCCCATGCACGAACCCCACGAGCATCCACTGGGCCACCAATTCCGCTTGCACGGAGATGACGTTTTTCAGGAGGCCAAGGTAACGGTTGTCCTCCTCGGACGACGCCGGGTGGTGCCGTTCGATCGCATGGTCGGCGAGCCGCCGCAGCAGCTCCAGGTCATCGGAGGCCCGGGCGTACTGGAAACTTCCCACCCGCAGATGGCTGCTGGCCACCCGGGTCAGGACCGCGCCGGGCAATACCGTCTCACGCTGGACCGGGCGGCCCGTAGCGACGACGGCAAGGGAGCGGGTGGTGGGAATACCCAAAGCATGCATCGACTCGCTCACGATGAACTCGCGGAGCATGGGTCCGATGACGGCCCGGCCGTCGCCATTGCGGGCGAAAGGCGTCCGGCCCGAACCCTTCAGATGGATGTCGCGAAGCGTCCCATCGGCGGCCACCACCTCGCCCAGCAGCAGGGCACGGCCGTCTCCCAGCCGCGGGGAGTAAAAGCCGAACTGGTGCCCAGAGTAGCCCTGGGCCACCGGCGTCGCGTCCTCCGGGACGGCGTTGCCGAGCAGCAGCCGCACGCCCTCCGGGCTCCGCAGGAAGTCCGGATCAAAACCAAGCTCGACGGCGAGTGGCCCGTTAAGCGCCAACAGCTGAGGATCCGGGGCTTCCTCCGCCCGCCACGGAATGGCCAGCTCCGGGAAGTCGCGGGCGAAATGGCCTTCGAAGGCAATGGTGGAATGCGCGATGTCACTCATCAATTAAGGATAATCGGCACTGGCGGGCACCTGGCCCTGTATTCTCTATCTGAGCCACGCCTTGCTGGCCCTTTTCTGGTTTTGAACCCCCTGAAGGTGCTGAACCATTCGTGTTTTTGGGGGAACCATGACTTCTTCGCTCACCTCACGGCCGTTCGCCCTTATCAAGTCGGTTGGGCTAGCCGTCACAGCAGTGGCAGTGGTCATCTTCCTGGCATCGTGCACCCTCATTCCCCTGCCCAAAATGACATCAGCCCCGAAGGCACCGCCCAGCGCCGAACTCCTGAAACGCAGCAACAATGCCACCGTCGCGGCATGGGAAGTACCCTTGGACCCCATCGGCCAACCGGTGGTAGCCGACGGCGTGGCTGTGGTCTATGGCAAGACGTCGGGTGGCATCACCGCTTACGCCTTTTCCGCAGCGGACGGCAGGCAGCTCTGGACGAACCCCGTTCATCCAGGTTTGGGAGCTCCCGGTATTCCGCTGGAGCCGGCCCTCACTACAACGGACTCCGGCAGTGCCGCCGCTGTCTTCCTGATGCCGGCCGGCACTCCCGCGGAGAACTTCGGCATGGCATGGTGGACCACCCCTGTTGCCGTGGAACTCAAAACCGGAAGGGTCGTCTACCGAGGCGACTCCCAGCTAATCGAAACCCGCCCTACCGCGTGTGAGAACAAGAAGGACATGTGCTTCACGGCATTTGACCCCAAAGCACAGCTTTCCCGGCAGCACCGCGTCAGTCTTGCCACGGCCCAGGACGACTCCGGGGACACCCTCAATCCACTCTCGGGCAACTACCGTTTGGTTGGCGAGGGCCTCTATTCCGTGGTGGAGAACGGAATAGAATCCATTGCCAGGGTCCACGAGGGCAAAAAAGTCTGGTCCGCAGATATCCAAGAGGTGTTTGGCCGCGGAGCTACCACTAACCTGGGCTGGAATTTTCAGTACTCGGAGAAACTGGACCTTTACGTGGGATCGGTCGGGCTTAACCCCACGGGTGAGAATGACTACGACCTGCTGAAGGACAAGCAATTCTCCGTAAAACTCACAGACCAGCAGGCAGTGGGCTTCCAAGCTTCCACCGGCAAAGTGCTTTGGACGGCCAAGTCAGCCCATGTCTGGTGCGCCAACTTGGTAGGCACAGCCAGCTCCAAGCTGAACGGCAGCGGTGACGGCCTTCCCGTTCGGTGTGAATACACGCAGGGTTCCATGGAGTACCCCTCGGGCAAACTCGCCAACGCCAAGGCCAAGGCGGTGGGGTACGATCCGCTGTCCGGGATGGCGGCATGGCAAACCGAAGCGGTCGACGTGGAGTACGAAAACCAGCCTCTGGTTCCAGCGTCAAACCGAGGGGATGCGGTCCTGGCTGAAACCCCCGGCGGCGTCAAGCTTGTGGACACCCGGAATGGAATCTCCCGAGACGTCGCCGCCTCGGAAGTCTTCCTTTGCTTGAAAGGCACCCAGTACGCCCTTCCGCCCAACGGACCTTACGCAGACATGCCCAGGGGTGACACGGGCATGGGGTCGACGGTGTCCTTCCCCTGCAACGGAACTGGAAAAATCGCTCCCTCGCTGACCATCGGAACACTCCAGGACATCAACACCACCGACAACGGGATGGCCGTGGTTTCCCTCGAAACCAAGATCTCGGGCTACAGGCTGCAGCAGACCGCTGGGATCGACGCCGGAACGCGGAACCGCGGCACTACCCCTTGAAAACCGGTGCCCGCTTCTCCTGGAACGCCTTGAAACCCTCGGCATAGTCGTCGGTCTTGCAGAGACGGGCCTGCTCGGTGTTTTCCTCCGCCATGGACGCCCAGAGGCCCAGGCGTTGGTCGCGGATGTGGGCCACGAGTTCCTTGGAGGCGGTGAAGGCCTGTGTCGCGCCCGAGGCCACGCGGGAGACAATTGCCCGCGTCTCCTCAAGCAGGACATCGGCGGGCATCGCCCGGCTGAACATTCCCTGGGCAACGGCTTCGGCACCTGAAATGAGGTCAGCCGTGTAGATGAGGTCCAGCGTGCGGTGCATGCCCAAACGCTCCGTGAAGTACCAGTGCCCACCGGAATCCAGGGTGGCGCCAAGCTTGGCAAAGGGTGAACCGAACTTCGCGTTCTCCGCCACATATACGACGTCGGTGGCCAAGAGGAGCCCCAGCCCGACACCCAAACACGCCCCATGGGCCGCCGCGAAGGTGGGAGCAGGGAACGCAGCCATTTTCTTCAGCAGCGGTTCCACCAACCCGCCGAGGTACGCATGCGCATCATCGGATTCGGGTGTCACCGCGGCGATATCGCGACCGGCACAGAAGGCCCGGCCCTCACCACGGAGCAGCAGCGCCCGCACCTCACCGCGTGCGGCGGCGGCAGCGGCGTCGTCGTACGCCTTTTCCAGTTCGGCAAGCGCGTCCTCGTTGAGCGAGTTCAGCTTTTCCGGGATGTTGAGGACAATTTCGGCGATGCCGTTGGCAATGGAGAGCTCGATCAATGGGGACTCCTTAGACGTCGAAGTCGACGGTAACTTCTTCGCTGGTGGGGTGGGACTGGCAGGTCAGGACGTAGCCCTTGTCCAACTCGTCCTGTTCAAGGGCGTAATTCTCATCCATGGTCACGGAGCCGGAGACCACCTTGGCGCGGCACGTACCGCACACGCCGCCCGCACACGCGAACGGAACGTCCGGGCGGACCCGCAGGGCAGCGTTGAGGATGGACTCGCGCGCGTGCGTGGGGCTGGCGACGTCTCCGGTCAGGCCATCGAGCTTGAAGGTGATCTTGTACGTGTCCTGAGATTCGTCAGCTACCACCGGTCGGCCGGCGTTACCTTCGGGGCGGTCCGGACGGCCGGTGGTGAACAGCTCAAAGCGGATGTGCTCTGGCTCAACGCCGCGGGCGGCGAGGGTGTCACGGCACAGCTGGACCAGTTCGAACGGCCCGCACAGGAACCACTCGTCAACATCTTCGGAGCGGATCGCGGACGAAAGGAGGGCCTGCAGTTTTTCGGAATCGATCCGGCCGGTCATCAGCGGCGCGATGCGCTGCTCGCGGGACAGGACGTGATGCAGCGCCAGGCGCGACGGGTACTTGTCCTTCAGGTCCGCCAGCTCTTCCAGGAACATGACGTCCATGGCGGCCTTGTTGGCGTAGACAAGATCGAACGTTGTTTCGGGATTGGCGGCCAGGAGCGTGCGTGCAATCGCGATCACCGGGGTGATGCCCGAGCCCGCGGCGATCGCCACGAAGTTCCCCGGCTCCCCCGCCAGTTCCTCCGGGTGGTTCATGGAGTTCATGACGTTGTGCTGGACGGCCGCGCCGTCCTTCCCGTGGCGTGAAATGAACGCACCCTGCGGGCTCATGACGTCCAGGACGTCTCCTGCCTTCAGCTCGGCATTGGCCCAGGTGGAGAAGATGCCACCCAGGTCCTTCTTGATGGCCACCCGGATTTCGCTGCTGCCGTCCTCGAAACTGCGCGGCTCTGCGCAGATCGAGTAGCTGCGGCGGACCTCATGCGGCTCACCGGTTTCATCGGGCAGCGTGGTTCGCAGGGCGACGTATTGGCCAGGAAGGTAGTCATACTGGCCCGCCAGCTCAGCGGGTACACCGAACGTGACCTCAATGGCATCGTCCGTGAGGCGCCGGACCTCCGCGACGGTCAGGTTGTGGAAAGACGCACGACGGCGGCTGGCCGTCTGTGTTTCGGTGGTCATGGCTGCTTCCTTAGAGGACTTTGAAGTAGTCGAACGGCTCCTTGCAGTCCTGGCAGACGAAAAGCGCCTTGCAGGACGTGGAACCAAAACGGGTGAGTTCCTTGGTGTTCAACGAGTTGCACTGCGGGCACTTGACCGCCAGGCTCAGGCGCACTGGACCGGAGTGGCCGCCAGCAGCAGCCATGCCGCTGGGCGGGGCGATCCCGTATTCCTCCAGCTTGGCTTTGCCGGACTCGGTCATCCAGTCAGTGGTCCACGCCGGGGACAACACCAGGTTCACGTGGACGCTGGCGTAGCCCTCCCGCTCGAAAGCCTTCCGCAGGTCGTCACCAATGGCATCCATGGCGGGGCAGCCCGAGTACGTGGGCGTGATGGTGACCTCGACGGCGGTACCCGCCGGGCCGCCGTCGTGCGTTCCCGTCACGCCAGTCGGGGTGACCTGAACGCCGCGAAGGATTCCCAGGTCCTCGATGGTGAGGACCGGGATTTCCGGATCGCAGACCGTGGACGCGATGTCCCAGGCCCGCTGCTCTTCAGTCTTTTCCATCGTTGACATTTTGGTCACCAGCTCGCGCCGGGGTGTTCGCGGGCCAGGACCTGCATCTCGGCAAGGATGTAGCCCATGAATTCGGAGTGCTTGCCGCGGCGGCCGCCGCCCAGGGACTGCGGAACGCCAGGGATCTCAAGCTCAGCTTCGGCCATGATTTCGCCGGTCAGGCGGTCGAATTCTGCCCGGAGGCTGGACGGCTGGACAGCGACGCCGGCCTCGGCGAGACGGGTGGTGAGCTCGTCGTCCTCGAAGATCTCGTCCACGTACGGCCACACCAGCTTGAAGCCCTGGATGATGCGTTTCCGGGACTCGTCCGTGCCACCGGCCAGTCGCAGCACCCACTGGGCGCTGTGGTCGCGGTGGTAATCCACTTCCTTAACGGCCTTGGCGGAGATGGCGGCAAGGGTGGGATCGGTCGATGCGGCGAGCGCCGAGTAGAGCTCAAAATGGTAGTAGCTCACGATGAACTGGCGGGCGATGGTGACCGCGAAGTCGCCGTTGGGCTGCTCGAAGAGGTGCGCCGAGCGGAACTCGTGCTCGCGGCGGAAGTAGGCGAGGTCGTCCTCGGACTTACCCCAGGCAGCACCTGCGTAGGTCAGGAACGAGCGGGCGTGTCCCAACTGGTCCAAGGCGATGTTCCCCAGGGCAATGTCTTCCTCGAGCTCGGGGGCACGGGAAATCCAGTGCCCCAGACGCTGGGCGAGGATCAGGCCGTCGTCGCCAATCCGGAGGGCGTACTGGGCGACGTCCTCGCTGGGCTTGACCTGGCCCTTTTTGATCTCAAGGGCAATATCCTCGGGGCGCAGGGCGTTGCCCGGGGTAATGCGGGTGGCGCTGGCCGAACCGTCACCTGATGCGCCGGCTCCGTGGACACCAACGGAAATGTCGCCGTGTCCCTCGATGACGAAGTCAGTGGTCTCTGGAGTGCTCACAGGTGCTTCACGCCTTCGCTCTTGGTGTAGTACGTTGCGTGCCGGTAGTCCTTGCCCTGCGGGGACTCGAAGAAGGAACCCTTGGAGTCGGGATCGCTGGAGGAGATCGCCTCGGCCGGGACAACCCAGATGGAAACGCCCTCGTTGCGGCGGGTGTAGAGATCACGCGCGTTCCGGAGGGCCATGGCCGCGTCCGGGGCGTGCAAGGAGCCGGCGTGGACGTGGGACAGGCCACGGCTGGAACGCACAAAGACCTCCCAGAGCGACCACGGCGATTCCTGGTGCTGCTCGGTGGTGGCCGCGACCTTGGGAGCCTCGCGGTTGATGTCGCTGGCGGCGCTAGCAGGTGCTTCGGGGTTTCCGTGGGGAGCCATTATGCTGCGTTCTCTTTCTGTGCTTGCTTGCGGGCGTACGCCACAGCGGCTTCGCGAACCCAGGCACCGTCTTCGTGTGCCTCACGGCGGCGCTCGATGCGCTGCGAGTTGCAGGGACCGCGGCCGGCCAGGACTTCCTTGAACTCGTTCCAGTCCAGGGGTCCGTGTTCCCACTTTTTGGTTTCTTCGTTGAAACGGATGTCCTTGTCAGGCAGCGTCAGGCCGAGGACCCGGACCTGTTCCACCATCATGCCTACGAACCGGCTGCGCAGCTCGTCATTGCTGAAGCGCTTGATGTTCCAAGCCATGGACTGCTTGGAGTTGGGGGAATCCTCATCCGGCGGGCCGAACATCATCAGCGACGGCGCGTACCAGCGGTTCACTGCGTCCTGGGCCATCTGCTTCTGCGCAGGCGTGCCATTGGAGAGTTCAAGCAGGATCTCGAACCCTTGGCGCTGGTGGAATGATTCTTCCTTGCAGATGCGCACCATTGCGCGACCGTAAGGACCGTACGAGGCGCGGCAAAGGGGCACCTGGTTGCAGATGGCGGCACCATCTACAAGCCATCCGATGGCTCCCATGTCGGCCCAGGAAATCGTGGGGTAGTTGAAGATGGACGAGTAGCGGGCCTTGCCGGCAATCAGGTCTTCCATCATCTGGTCCCGGGACTGGCCCAGGGTCTCAGCGGCGGAGTAGAGGTACAGGCCGTGGCCTGCCTCGTCCTGGACCTTGGCCATGAGGATGGACTTGCGCTTCAGGCTCGGTGCCCTGGTGATCCAGTTGGCTTCCGGCTGCATGCCGATGATTTCCGAGTGCGCGTGCTGCGAGATCTGGCGCAGCAGGGTCTTGCGGTAAGCCGCAGGCATCCAGTCGCGTGGCTCGATGCGCGAGTCCTCCGAAATGATGCGATCAAAATACGCCTGACCGGCTGCCTCCCGCTCCTGCTCCTCCGGGGACAGCTCAGCGGGCACTGACTGCAGATTCTGCGATGCCATGGTTGCTCCTAATAAATTACCGACCGTTCGTTCAGAATATGCGGAGCGGGTGTTTTCAGTCAAGGTCCACTTCCAACTCACCTGCCGTTCACTGGGACTGGCCACAGTGGGACCATGACTGACTTCACACGCCGCACCCTGGTCAAGACCTCCCTTGCAGGCCTCACGCTCGCGGGCCTCGCCAGCGGAACCTCTCCGGCCTACGCCGCCATCCCCCTGGTCCGCAAAAGGCTCACACTCCCCACCGGCATTGCCACCGGCGACGTCACCACCGACTCCGCCGTCCTCTGGTCCCGCGCCTCCGGCCCCGGCCGAATGACAGCCACCCTCAAGGCCGTGGACAGCGCAGGAGAAATACTTCGCGGACCCTACGGCTTCAGCCGCACCCTGAGGGGCCCGCTGGCCACCGACGCCAGCGACTTCACCGCCAAAATCCAAGCCACCGGCCTTCCCTCGGGTACGCGGTTCGCGGTGGAGCTCACTTTCGAAGACGAGAACGGGCCCGGCGAAGCGGTCCGCGGTACGTTCAGCACGGCACCCGGAGCAACGAACGGAAAGAACGACGGCGGCGCTGAAGCCGCCCGCGGAGGCGGCAGCCCGTCGTCGTACCCCCAAACGTTCGTATGGACCGGCGATACCGCCGGCCAAGGCTGGGGCATCAACGAAGACCTCGGCGGCATGCGCGGCTACAAAGCCATGCACGCCACCAAACCGGACTTCTTCATCCACTCCGGCGACACCATCTACGCCGACGGTCCCATCACAGCCACCGTCACCGAAAAAGACGGCCAGGTGTGGCGGAACATCGTCACCGAAGAAGTGTCCAAAGTGGCCGAAACCCTCAAGGAATTCCGGGGCCGGCACCGCTACAACTCACTGGACGCCAACATGCGCGCCATGTTCGCCGACGTCCCGGTCATCGCGCAATGGGACGACCACGAAACCCACAACAACTGGTACCCCGGACAAATCCTGGACGACGCCCGCTACACAGAACGGAACGTCAACACCCTTGCCGCCAGGGGCCGCCAAGCATGGCAGGAGAACATGCCGATCGCCGACGCCGCTGCACTCTGGCGTCCCGGGAAGGTGGACGCCGGCCAATACCAGCCCGCGCGCATCTACCGCAGGATTTCGCGCGGCCCCCAGCTGGACATCTTCTGCCTGGACATGCGCACCTTCAAGTCCCCCAACACCGACGGCAAGGAACCGTACACCACCAACATCCTGGGCCAGGAGCAGGTGGACTGGCTGATCAAGGAGGTCCGCAAGTCCAAGGCAACATGGAAAGTCATCGCGGCCGACCTGCCGCTGGGCATCATCGTCCCTGACGGCGCCGTGAACCAGGAAAGCCTGTCCAACCGTGACAACGGGGCGCCGCTGGGCCGCGAGCTGGAGATCGCCGGCGTGCTGAGCGCCTTCAAGAAACATGGCGTAAAGAACACAGTGTGGCTCACCGCTGACGTCCACTACTGCGCTGCGCACCACTACTCCCCCGAACGCGCATCCTTCACCGACTTCGACCCCTTCTGGGAGTTCGTTGCCGGCCCCATCAATGCGGGTTCGTTCGGTCCCAACGACATGGACGGAACGTTCGGGCCCGAAGTGGTGTTCTCCAAAGCCGGGCGATTCCCCGGCGAGTCACCGCGCGATGGCGAGAACCAGTACTTCGGACACGTCGAGATCGCCAACGACGGCGTCTTCACCGTGAGCCTGCGCAACGCCCTGGGCGCAGTGCTGTATTCGAAAGCCCTCACGCCACAGCGCTGACTCCCTGCCCGGAGCCGGCCAGCCCAACCAGGGAGCAGCCCGCGCGTACAAAATGCGCTCGCCTGCTGCCTGGTTGGGCATGTACGGCGTATGCTCTCCTCAGCGCAAAGGCAAGACGCGTTGTTCGCTTTTGGTGGGGCCACTTTTGAAGGCAGGGGTTCAGTGGCAGGAGTGAAGCACGGGGTTCTTCAGGAGCGCTCGTTCGGGCGGCAGGGATGGCAACTCTTTCTGGTGCCCGTCGCTTTGTGTTTGACATTGCTGGTTGTCGGTTTGGCCAGCGGAGCAGGCACGACGACGGCGCAACTCGCCGGCGATCTGGCCATCCTTCTCGCTGTACTCACCGCGCTGACCACCCACACCCGCGCCGTACTCAAAAAGCGCGGCAACACCCTGGGCCAATGGTTCGTGGTGGCCGGCCTGGCGCTCTGGTCAGCCGGCCAGGCCGTGTGGACCGTCAACGGCATCACGCTCAACCACGAATATCCTTTCCCGTCCCTCGCCGACATCGGCTTTGTTTGGTACGCGCTCCCTGTTTCCGTTGGCTTGGTGCTGCTGCTCCGCAGCCAAGGGCTGCGGCTCCCCCTGCGCCGGACCATTCTGGACGCCGGCGTCGTAGCGAGTTCCACCTTCTTCATCGCATGGAGTTCTGTTCTGGGGCCTTTGGCGGCCGACAAAGACCCGGATGCCTTCGCCCGCGCGACTCAGATGGCCTACCCTATTGCCGACGTCCTGATGGTGTCAGTGGTAATCGTCCTGACCATGAGGGCCGCCCGCGGTCGCAGGCTGCCTTGGCTGAGCATGGGACTCGGGTTCTGGATCCTGGCCATTACCGACCTGGCATACATGCGCTTCACCCTCGAAGGCATCACGGGTGTCACCGGATCCCCCCTGGCCATCGGCTGGGTGCTCGCGTTCCTTCTGGTAGGACTCAGCCCGCTCCTCCCCGAAAACACCAGCGTGCGGAAGGACGGCCGCATCTACGCTGCGGCGTTGGAACTCCTCCCCTACCTGCCCGTCTTCAGCGCAGTGTTCTTCTCCCGCAGCCGCCCCATTGGCGAGGACCCCATCCTGTTGGTCACAGGCCTCGTGGTGGTGGGCTTCGTGATCGTGCGGCAGGTGCTGATCGTCGTCGAAAATGTGACCCTGACCCGGGACCTTGAAACGAAGGTAGCCCAGCGCACGGCGGAACTTGAAGGCCTCGGCGCGATCGTCAACTCCTCAGGCGATGCCATCATTGGCGAGACCCCCGACGGAGTAATCACCAGCTGGAACCCCGGCGCCGAACGTATCTTCGGCTACCCGGCCTCCGAAGCACTGGGCCGGAAAGGCGACTTCTTTGTTCCACGGCACTTGGTGGACACAGAGCGCATGACCCTCGAAAACACCGCGCAAAGCGGCGAAGTGCACAACTATGAATCCCTCCGCCTCCGCGGCGACGGCACCACCATCCCCGTCTCGGTGACCCTGTCCCCCATCCGCAGCGAGTCCGGCATCCGGGGCGTCGCAACCATTTCACGGGACATCACCGAACGCCGTGCCGCCGAAGCCGAACTGCTCGCAGCGCGCGAAGCCGCCCTGGAAGCCAGCCGCCTCAAATCAGAGTTCCTGGCCACCATGAGCCACGAAATCAGGACACCCCTCAACGCCGTGATCGGACTGACGTCCCTCATGATGGACACTCCCCTCAGCGAGGGACAACGGCAGTACGCCCAAGGCGTGAAGAGCGCCGGCGAGGTCCTCCTGACCCTCATCAACGACATCCTGGACTTCTCCAAACTGGAGGCAGGAAAGGTGGACCTGGACGTCAATGCGTTCGACCCCCGGGCCTTGGTGGACGAAGTGGCCGGACTAGTCGCAGAAGCCGCCCAGGCCAAGAACCTGGAACTCATCTCCTACTGCCACCCTGCCGTTCCGGAACGGCTCATGGGCGACGCCGGACGCATCCGGCAAATCCTGGTAAACCTCGCCTCCAACGCGGTGAAGTTCACCCCGGCCGGTGAAGTGGAAATCCAGGTCTCGGTCCTCAGCGAAGACAAGGACAAAGCCTCACTCCGCTTCGAAGTCCGGGATACGGGAATAGGCATCAGCGCCGAAGACCACCACAAACTGTTCCAATCCTTCGCCCAAGCGGACGCCTCCACCACGCGACGCTACGGTGGTACCGGCCTTGGCCTGGCCATCTCACGCCGGCTCACGGAGGTCATGGGCGGGGAAATCGGCCTCGACAGCGAGCCCGGAAACGGCAGCAAATTCTGGTTCGTGCTGGACCTGCCCATCGGGCCCCCGGCGTCGGACACCGCTGCCCTGCCCGCCTCTCTCTCAGGCCGCAAGGTACTGGTGGTCGACGACAATGCCACCAACCGCCTCGTGCTGGAAACCCAGCTGGCCAGTTGGGGAATGATGCCCGTCGCCGTGCCCGATGCCGCCAGCGCCATCCGCGAATACCGCTCGGCCATCTCAGCCTCCGAACCCTACGACATTGCCGTGGTGGACATGTGCATGCCGGACACCGATGGACTGGAACTCGCGCGGCAAATCAACCATGAAAGCAACGGTTCCGGCGGCCCCGGCATCATCCTGCTGACATCCACCATGATGGTGGACAGGCAAGACCTCGTCGCGGCCGGGATCCGGGAATACCTCACCAAGCCCGTGCGCAGCTCCGAGTTCTACAACCGGATCCTGCGGGTCATGTCCACCAGGACAATGGGCGCAGCTTCCCCGGCCGCCCCCTCCAATGCAGCTGCGGCATCGCCGTCCCAGGAACACCGGGCCGGCAGACTCCTCGTGGCAGAAGATAACCAGGTCAACCAACTCGTGGCACGCGGCATGGCCAACAGGCTCGGCTACGACGTTGACATCGTCGAAGACGGCGCCCAAGCTGTCGAAGCAGCGCTCACCGGCGCCTACGCCGCCGTCCTCATGGACTGCCACATGCCCGTCATGGACGGCTTCGACGCAACCAAGGCCATCCGCTCACGCATGGGCCACGATTCCCGGATCCCCATCATCGCCATGACCGCCGGGGCACTGAATGAGGACCGCGAACGCTGCTTCGCCGCCGGCATGGACGACTACGTCAGCAAACCCGTAGACCTGGACACCTTGCGGGAAGTCCTCGGCCGCTGGGTGCCGGACGCCGAACCCCTGCAGGCGGCGGCAGCACCGCCGTCGAACGCTGTTGTTTTGGATGAGCAACGGCTGCAGATCCTCCGCGAACTCGGACCCGAAGATGGTCTGGGCCTGCTGCCCGACGCGATCAAGGCATTCAGGGAGGACGCGCAAGGCGCCCTGGAAAAGCTCCAATCCGGCCTAGACGCCGGACAAGCCGCTGCCGTGGAGGCAGCCGCCCACAAACTCGCCGGTGCAGCAGCAAACATTGGTGCGGTTGGCGCAGCGGATCTTTGCAGGAACCTGGAGCGGCTCGGGCGCGATGCCGGCCCTGACATCGCTGCTACCGGACCAGGGCTTCTGGTCGAACTCAGGGCGGAACTCGCCCAGGTCAATGATGCCCTTGGGCGCACACTCTTGGGAGCTCCATGAAAGTACTGATCGCCGACGACGACCAGATCTCCCGGATGATCACCAAGGCCGCCGTCGAACAGTCGGGCCACGAATGCCTCGTGGCCGTGGACGGTGACTCAGCCTGGGAGCTGTACCTGGCGCACGCACCGGAGGCGGTAGTCACCGACCTGATGATGCCCGGCATGAACGGGCTTGATCTGTGCAGGGCGATCCGTTCCTCCGAGGATGACAACTACACCTACGTGATCCTGGTGACCTCGCATGGATCACGGAAGGACGTGCTGGCGGGAATGGAAGCCGGGGCGGACGATTACGTCACCAAGCCCCTGGACCCCTTCAACCTGCACATCCGGCTCCTTGCTGCGCAGCGGATCACGTCCTTGCACTCCGACCTGGCCAAGTATCGGACCGCCCTGAGCAACCAGGCCCGGACTGATCCCCTGACCAAGCTGCACAACAGGCTCAAGCTGACCGAAGACCTCGGTGAACTGCACAATCCGGCCGGCAACACGCCCAAGGACTACTGCCTCGCCATGGTGGACGTGGACAACTTCAAGAGCTACAACGACATCTACGGGCACCAAGCAGGCGATGCGGCCCTGGTCGCCATCGCCGCCACCTTGGCCCGCGAAGTCCGGGAATCCGACGGCGTCTACCGCTTTGGCGGCGAAGAATTCCTGCTGGTGCTGGGGGAACAGTCAGAGGAAACCGCCGCCGTGATCCTGGAACGGGTCCGATCCGCCGTGCACGGTTTACAGATCGAGCACTCGGGCGACCCCGACGGTGTCCTGACCATCAGCGCCGGAGTGGCTGCCTTCGACGAAGGGCATCGGGCCGGCGCTGAGCAGCTCCTGCGCGAGGCTGACCTCGCCCTGTATGCGGCCAAGGCGTCCGGCCGGAACCGTGTAACTCTGGCAAGCGCCCTCACCGCTGAGCGTTGATCACACCGGGAACAAAGTACGTTTCCGGTTTCACGGGGATTTCGCCGTCGGGGAAGAGTGCGTCAGCTTGCGTGGCGTACTCCCTGATTCGAGGCGGCTTCGCGGACAGCCCCTGCTCCCACGACCACGGCACGAAGCCCAATCCCTGCATATGGGGTTCGTCCGGTTGCTGGGTCAGGTCATAAGGAAAATCCGAATACAGGACCAGGTTGCCCGGGTGGCCTTCGCCGAGCTCACGGGTAATGAGATGGTCCACGTGCTTGCCCACTCCCGCAGGGCAAAAGAGCAACTCGGCTTTGGTGCGGACCAGGAGCTCTGCGACGTCGGAGCGAAGGTTCCGGATGAGCGAGCTGTCACCCCTCGCTATCCGGCCCATGGCGATATCGAACCGGTACGTGGGGTAGCGGTGGGTGAACTCGGGGAGGAGCCTTTCCCAGGCGCTGCTTCCCAGCCGTACGGGCTTGCGGCGGCGCCGGAAAAGGGCGTCGACCTCCCCCAGGTGGATGGACTGGATGCCCATTCCTTCCAGGACGGCCCTGTCCTCCGCTTGCCGGGCCGCGTACAGTTGGGCAGCGTCGCCGATGGTGCACTGGCGCAAGAAGGAACGGGCTGCCCTGGTATGGGGCCGATGCGCGGCCTCAGTGAAAATCGTTGCCACGATGATCTGACGGCCGTGGGCTTGCGCCTCCATGAGCGCACCGCAGGACAACACCGCGTCATCCAGATGGGGTGAAAGGAACAACCATGGCGCGTCGCCTTCCAGCGAACGTTCGATCCTGGTTCGGTACGGCATTCAAGCCCTTTCATGGGTGGTGGGTCTGCGCTGATCCGTGTGGGCGTCACTGAGCGCGGCCAAGGAGTCGATGTAGGACTGGGCCTGCTTCGCGGCAAGGGCGTCCCAGTTGTAGCCGGTCGCGAACTCCCGCCCGAGCGCGGCCGCCTGTTCCAATCCCGGCTGGGCGTATCTGATGGCGATTTCCTCCGCGAAGGCATCCACATCGAAGGGTTCCACGAGCCACCCCGCGCCGGGCGGCACGATTTCACGGAGGCAAGGGATGTTGAAAGTGATCACAGGGGTGCCGGTGGCCAACGCATCGATAGCCACCAGGCCGAACGTCTCATGGCGTGAAGGCACCACCACCAGCCGGGCATTGCTGAGCGCCTGGAACTTCTCCTCGCCACTAAGCCAGCCGAGCATCCTTACCCTGTGGGTGAGCCCCGCATCACGGATGGCCTCCCGAAGCCGCGCTTCGTCCGGGCCTGAACCCGCAATCAGCAAATCGCCATCGACATGGTCGCAGCACCGGCTCCAGGCTGCCAAGAGAAGGTCCAGGCCCTTGTGCCCATACTCCAAGCGGCCGATGAAGAGAACATCCTTGCCCAAGCGCGGCTCCGGTATCCATGCGGCCGGGTCAACCCCGTTACCAATCACGTCCACATGGACGTCCGGGTTTATGCCTGTCAGGCGATCCGCTATTCCTTGCGAAACGGAGATCAGGCGTCGGTGCTTCCGGACACCCAGGCGTTCCATCCAATGCAGAGGCAGTTTGTACTGCCGCGCCTTATCCTCGGCATGCAACCACTGCACCACACCCACGGTAGGGCGGCCCGTCCACAACGGCGCGGCCATGGTGGAGAACGGGGCGAAGAAATCTTCCACCACCAAATCCGCCATTTCACGCCGCCGACGAACCTCGAAAGGCAAGCGCGCCACGTACGCCACCACGCGGCTCAGCCTGTTCCTTCCCGAACCGAACCCGATGGGTACATAGTGCACACCGTCCTGGACCCGTTCCTGCCAGCCCGGGTAACGGGTGGTCACCACCGTGACGTGGAAACCTTGCGCTGCAAGGCGGCGGTTGATCTCGTGGGTACGGACGGAACCCCCACCCGCGCCGGGCATTTGCGGGTCCTCAAAACCCAGATGCAGAACCCTCATCATTGCCTTTCCGTTCTGTAGACCTTGCTGGCCGTGGAGAACCGCGCAGCAAGCTCCACCACCATCACTGCCCCGCAGATTGCACCAGCCACCGCAACTGCGTACACGAACTGTTCAGTGAGCGTTCCCAGCAGTGCGGACCAGGCGCCCGATGCCCCCAACGCCAGGCCACCCAATCCGAGGAGACGCCGCCCAGCGTGGCCGCTGAAACACAAAACAACGCCTGCCAAAGCGCACCACACCAGCAGGGCGTGCCCCGTGCCGCTGAGTCCGATCACCGCTTTGGCAATCCGCGGCACTCCTTGGAACCCGTGGCCTGTGGCGTAGCCGTGGGTGGCCGCCACCATGACGTAATCCGCGTACAGCACCACCGCGAAACCTGTGACCATCACGGCCTGGCGCCACGAAAGGGTCCTCTTCCACACCGTTGCTACGATCACGGGGGCCACGACCCAGATGAAGGACACGTCCAGGCTGATGGCGCAATAGCCCAATAAGACCCCGGCCCCCGCCGGCTTCAGGAAAGACTGCCACCCGGCCGGGACACCAGCCCCGGGACCTGTGAGGAGCAAAGGCGCCGCGAGTGCCGCCACCATCCCTGACGCCTCAAGGAATGTCGGGTTTCCGATGCGCAAGAGCAACGGTTCGACGATCACCACCACGGCGGCCAGCCACGCGGCAGCAGTTGACGACAGCCTGCGTGCTACCAGGAAACACAGCCCCACCCCCACAGCGCCCATCACAGCGTCCAGCCAGCGAAATTGGAACGCCGCTTCCATGCCCTCGCCAAACCTGAACGTGAGCCCGAACGCTGCGGCAACCACCACGATAAATGCGGTCAGGTTGCCTGCGAGCGCCCGGGCAGCCCACGTGGGCCGTGTTTTCACCGTGGAGCGGCGACCGGAGGTACCGGTATGGTCACCGGCCGGACGACGCCGGGCCATCCTGAAGTCGTTCTTGTGGGGCAAAAGGTTTCGTTGGTGTGCCAGGACCGCGACCCCGCTGATTCCGGCCAGGACGAGCCACAGCAGGGGCTGCAGCCAGGAAGCAACTGCCAGGACGACGATCAGGCCGGCCGCCAGCAGTATGAACTGTCCGGCACCCTTCGCGGGGCGGGCTTCCGTCAGCACGGGCCACGCCAAAACCACCAAAACCACCCCTGACAGGACCGCCCCCACCGCTGAGCCCACGGCCAGGCCGGTGACTGCATCCAACTGCCATCCGGCCCATAGTCCGCCCACCACCAGGAGGCACGAACATGCCAATCCCAACTGGCAACGGCGATAGGCACGCATGGCCAGGAGGATGGTGGACAGGACCATCAGGACTGCATAGCCAAGGCCCGAGGCGGCAAGCCACGGCAGCAGCTGGAGGGAACCGTGGTATTTCGGTGGAACTATGATGCCCGCCATGACGGGCGGTGCCGTGGCGATGATGGCGAAAGCGACAACCACGAGCTGCCCGAAGGAGGCAAAAGATGCACGCAGCACCTCCTCTGTCCTGGAGCCGGGGGTGCGCAACAGGGGAAATGCCACCAAAGCCGTTCCAGCCGCCACGTAGACAGGACCCTTGGCGATGGTGGCCAGCGCCTGGAACCCCGCAGCCGCGGCAGAGCCGTTGTCCAGGAACCCCACCACCACGACATCGACTCCCACCAGCACCGACACGACGCACAGTACGGAAGCGATATCGCTGGTTTCGGCCCATCTCCATTTGTCGAGGAGCACTCGTGGCCTCCAACGGAGGTCCCGGTAGAACGACCGTGGCACCACCAAGGGCGCGAAACACGCCACGACGAAGCCCAGGACTGCTCCCCCGGCACCCCACGCCATCACGATCACCAGAAGGCTGAAGAGCAGCCTGAGGACTACCTCACCTATGGTGGACGCTGCGTACCACCTGAAGCGGAGCTCGCCCTGCAACCATCCGGCGGGCGCATTGACAATGAAGATTGCCAAGGCAGCCAAAGCCACTGCGGCCGCCAGCGCAGGCGTTGCCAGCGCCAGGGTCACTGTCCCGGTGACGATTGCCGCCAGCAGGCCTGCCAGGAAGGAGACGAAGACCGAGAAAGCTACTCCGTCCTGCCGTTCCCGGGAACCTTCGGGATGGACCGCGACCACATGCGACAAGGGCAGCGGGACCAGCGCATTGGCGACGATTCCCACCACACCCAGAATCATCGCGGCCGCGGCGAACAGTGTGTAATCCGCCGTCCCCAGCATGTTCGCCATGACAAGGGTGCAGGCATAGCTCACCACCCCCACGATCCCCGCCGAGACCGCAAGGAAGCCGCTGTTCTCCGCGATCTTTACGTCCTCAGCGGGCGCTTTGTCCCGGCGTTCGGCCCTAGGCCTGGTGGGCACGCCAGTGACTGGTCTTTCCAGGTACACCTCCACGTAGGGACCGCCCGCTACTGGCCATCTACGGCATCGACGGGAGCAAAGGAACTCCCGGGACCCGCAAGCAAGGTGTTGGGTCCTGCCGGACGGAGTTCAACGGTCTCCACGCCAATCTGTTTCAGGGCAGCGAAGGCCTCGAACTCGTCACGGCCTTTCATCATGACCGAAATATGGCCGTCGTCCGTCAGCGCTACTTCGTCTGTTGCCCGTAGGACAGCCCTGAGGTCCGCCCCCTCCGGCAGTTCGAAACGAACCAGCGTGGAAAGATCCGAGTGCGAGGAGCGCAGGTCCCCGCCCTCGCGTCGTGCCTTTTCCTCCTCCAGCAGGACACCGGTGAGGAGCCTGGTGCTGCGGTCCCAGGTGAAGCAGCTCGCCCATTCCTTGCATTCCACGGAAACGTCCCTGGCTGCGTCAGGCTCGGCCAGGGCCGACAACGCCTCGACCAAGGCCGCCCCAAACTCTTTGGGGGTATCGGCCAACCATCCGGTCCTGCCGTCCAGCACGGAGTCCCTAATACCGGGTACGCGCAAGCCCAGGCAGGGCACGCCCCACGCTGCGGCCTCGATGACTGAGCATCCCCAGCCCTCCGAGGCCGAGGTGGAGGCAGTAAGCCAGGCCCTGCCCAGCAGTTCGTCACGGACGTCGTTGGGCTGGTACCCGTGGAACGTCACCGCATGGTCCAGCCCCAGGTCCATGGCCAACTGCTGCAGGCGTGCCCGTTCCGGCCCGTCGCCGACGATGTCCATCCGCAGTTTGGGGATGCTCCTTGCGGCCACTGCGAATTGTCCCAGCAGCAGGTCCAGCCGTTTGTGCGGAACCAAGCGGCTGACGACGGCGATGGTGGGCCTGAGCGCGCGGGCGGAAACCTCGTGCGGGCTATCAATGGTGCCGTTGGGCACCACGTGGATCGGTCCGGTGAACCCTAGCTTGCGAAGTTCCAACCGCGTGGAGGCAGAGACCGCCACGATGGAGCGCTGCCCGTACACGGACTTGGCCCCTGAGCTTTCCAGGAACCGGCCCACCGCGGCCATGGGTGGAGAGAACTTGGTCCGGAACTGTTCCTGATGGACATGGTGGATCAGCTGGATGATCGGAATATCCCGCCGCAGGAACAAGGGCGAGAAGAACGGAATTCCGTTCTGGCAATCCACTACGGCATCAAACTGCCCACTGGTCCGCAGAAGCCGCATTGCCGAATGCGCATAAATGGAGAGGGTTCCGCCTCCGCGCAGAATGCGGATGCCGTCAATGAGGTCCTCCGCCGACTGACCGGCGTCGCGTCCCGTGAACCAGGTGACCTGTACTCCGTGCTGCACCCATCTCTTGGAGATTTCATGCATGTATTGCTCCGCGCCACCAGCCTGTGAGTGCTTGATGTCGCGCCAGTTGAGGACAAGCAGATGCTTCCCCGCCAGCCGGGAAGGAGAGTTCAGGTCGGGTAGAGCAAAGGTCATGGTGTTGCTTTCTGGAGTTGAAGCACCGAGGCAAAGCTGGCAACTCCGTCCTGGAAAGGGCGGAACGTAGACTCCGCACCATCGGTCCACGCCACCGGCAGTTCGATAATGCTGGCGTCGTTGTCCTGGAGCCGAAGAAGGAGCTCGACATCAAAGGCGAACCCGGTGCTCCGGCACTGCACCATGGCAGCTGTCAGGGCATCGCGTTCAAAAAATTTGAAGCCGCACTGGGTGTCCTGGATGCCCTTGACCTTGGACCGGGTCAGGACCCGGAATGCCGTGCCGCCCATCCGGCGACCGATGTGCTGGGGACGCACAAAGGTGGAGCCAGGAGCATGGCGGGATGCGATGACGGCCGCTGCCCCGTTGGACAGATGGGACATGGTTTCAGTGAGCGTTTCCAGGGGAGTGGCCAGATCGGCGTCAAAGAAGCCTGTGAACCTGGACGTTCCGCTGAGGAGACCGCGGCGGACTGCCGCTCCCTTGCCGCGGCGCGAACAACCCACCACGGAGATGGGTACCATGCCCCCTTTTTCACGGGAGATCCTGCGGACAACCGCAGCCGTTTCATCAACGCTGCCGTTGTCCACCACCACGATGCGCGATGACCAGGGCTGGGTAGCCAGGAAATCGGCCGTCTGCCGGAGGGTGCCTGGAATTCTGGCGGCCTCGTTGTAAGCCGGGATGACAACCTCGAGATCCACGCGGGAGCGCCGCAAAGTCTCTGAATGTCGACGCGCTTGGAGACCTCCTCTCCTTCCGATGTGCACACTGTGGGATTGCAGCGGAACCATCTGAGCCTCCAAATATCCAGGTAGCGGGTACGAAAACATGCCCGCAATATATGGAGTGGCGGAACCCTGCAAGTCATGACGCCAATCCCGGTTTGCCGTCCACGTGGTGGACCGGCCCCTACCGCGAATCCAACCTCGCTGCGAACGCATCCGGGCGCTCTGAGCGAAATTGCTGGTTGGTTGTCGGAGGCCGTCTATAGAGTTGCCACATGAGCCACGCATCTCCCGTTCCTTCGGCCGCCCCGGAAAACTCCGCACCGGAAGCTACTGCCCCGGAAACCCCTCTCGGGCCACCTGTCGCCAAGCGGGTGCCCACTCGCCGCGAGCATCACGGCGATGTCTTCGTGGACAACTACGAGTGGCTGAGGGACAAGGAATCGGCAGAGGTGGTGGAACACCTCAAGGCTGAAAACGCCTACCAGGAAGCCGTCACTGCGCACCAGGAACCTTTGCGCGAAGCCATATTTGGTGAGATCAAGGGCCGCACTCAGGAGACAGACCTGTCAGTGCCCAGCAGGAAAGACGGCTGGTGGTACTACAGCCGCTCGGTGGAGGGCAAGGAGTACAGCATCCAGTGCCGCGTCCGGGCCAGCAACTCGGGCGACCCCATCGCGGACTGGACTCCCCCGGCAGTGGAGGCCGGAGTGGAGCTCCCGGGCGAGGAAATCCTCCTTGACGGCAACATTGAAGCCGAGGGCAAGCCGTTCTTCAGCGTCGGTGGTGCCGCTGTCACCGTGGACGGAAATCTCTACGCGTATGCCGTGGACAACGCCGGCGATGAACGCTTCACCCTCCGGATCAAGGATCTCCGCACCGGTGAGCTCCTTCCTGACGTCATCGAGAACATCTTTTACGGAGTGGCTTTCTCCCCCGACGGCACCCGCCTGTTCTACACAGTGGTGGACGACGCCTGGCGTCCGTACCAGGTCAAAGCGCACGTCCTGGGTACTCCGGTCGCCGAGGACGAGGTGCTTTACCAGGAGGACGACGTCGCCATGTGGCTCGGTTTCGACCTCGCCTCCGACCGTCGCCACCTGGTGCTCAGCATTGGCTGCTCCGAGTTCAGCGAAACAAGGCTGCTCCGCTTCGATGACTACGAGGCCGGCCTCAGCACTGTCATCTCCCGTGACGAACATATTCTTTACGAGGCAGAGCCATTCCTGCTCGATGGCCGCGAGACCCTCCTGGTAACCCACGACAAGGACGCCATCAACTCCATGGTGAGCCTGGTGGACCCTGCTGAGCTCGACAAGCCACTTGAGCAGCAGGACTGGCGGACCGTCGTCGAGCATTCCGAGCAGGTGCGCGTCAACGGCGCGGGCGTAACGTCCACGCACCTGGTGCTGTCCATCCGCAAGGACACCATCGAACGGGTGCAGGTGCTGCCGCTTGCAGGGCTCGGTACGCCGGCGCAGGGCGACCCCGTGGAGCCTGCTTTCGATGAGGAGCTGTACACCGCGGGCGTTTCCGGCTCGGACTACGAAGCCCCCGTAATTCGCATGGGCTACACCTCCTACTTCACGCCCTCGCGTGTGTACGACTTCGTCCTGCCCACGCCCGGGTTGCCCGCCGGTCAATTGCAGCTCCGCAAGGAAAGCCCGGTCCTCGGTGGTTATGCGTCCACCGATTACGTCGCCACCCGCGAATGGGCAACGGCCGACGACGGCATCCGGGTCCCGCTCTCGGTGCTGCGTCACGCTTCGGTTCCGCAGGACGGCACGGCCGCCGGACTGGTGTACGGCTACGGATCCTATGAGATGAGCATGGATCCTGGCTTCGGCGTGGCCCGCTTGTCACTCCTGGATCGCGGCATCGTCATGGTCATCGCCCACATCCGCGGCGGCGGCGAGCTGGGACGCCTCTGGTATGAGGACGGCAAGAAGCTCAGCAAGAAGAACACGTTCACCGACTTCATCGCCGCGACTGATTGGCTTGCCGGGTCAGGCTGGGTTGACCGCTCACGCATAGCAGCCATGGGCGGCTCGGCCGGCGGCCTCCTCATGGGCGCCATCGCCAATATGGCCCCCGAAAAGTACGCAGCGGTAGTGGCCCAGGTGCCCTTCGTGGACGCCCTGACCACCATCCTCGACCCCGAGCTTCCGCTGTCCGCCCTGGAATGGGAGGAATGGGGTAACCCGATCACGGACCCCGAGGCCTACGCCTATATGAAGTCCTACACTCCCTACGAGAATGTGGGGGCCGTTGCCTATCCCAAGA
This sequence comes from Paenarthrobacter sp. CAP02, assembly GCF_040137855.1. Classification (NCBI taxonomy): domain Bacteria; kingdom Bacillati; phylum Actinomycetota; class Actinomycetes; order Micrococcales; family Micrococcaceae; genus Paenarthrobacter; species Paenarthrobacter sp. CAP02. The sequence goes on from NZ_JBEEII010000010.1 coordinate 60,740, forward strand.
TCGCTGCCGTGACGTCCTTCAATGACACCCGGGTGCTTTACGTCGAACCAGCGAAGTGGGTGCAGGCACTGCGTCATGCTTCCACCGGGTCCGAGCCCATCGTCTTGAAGATCGAGATGGACGGCGGCCACGGCGGAGCATCCGGCCGGTACGTGCAGTGGCGCGAACGGGCATGGGACTACGCGTTCGTCGCGGATTCCGTAGGCGCCACGGAGCTTCTCCCCGGGGCCGGACTCAAGTAGGGGGCCTTCATCGTTGGCGGGCCCGCAGCAGCGCGAAGTAGCCCGGGATCACATCGGGGTCGGACGGGTTGCTGAGGGGCCGCGTTTCGATGTTCGCTGAGCCTTCCTCCACCAGGTTCCAGTCCGCCGCCGGGAAGGCTTTTGCGCGCTGCTTGGCGCCAAAGCGACCGGGCATCGGCAGCCCGCGAATCGCCCACTCGAGCGGTCCGGGGATCGATTTCCGTGTGGCTCCGAGGTGGCTCACATAGTCCACCGGAGTCCCCGGAAAATTGGTCTCGGCAAGGAAAACCCCGCCCCGGGTCCCGACGACGGGCAGCAGGTTCGCTGCAAGGGCGGCACGGCCGTCGCTGTCCAACACGTGCAGGACACCGCGGATGAACACATTCGCATCGCCGGACCAGCCTGCCTTGGACAGGGCCGCCGCCACAGTAGCCGCAGCGTCCGGTGCCGTCATGTCGCAGACCGCGAACGACGCCGTCGTGATGTCCTTCGATTCCTGCCGTGCGCGCTCAACGGCGTTCGCGGAGTAATCAAGTCCAACAGCGATGGGAAAGTGGCGGGCAAGGAGACGGGTGAAACTGCCGTTGCCGCACCCAACGTCCACAACAGGCAGGTTCTGGTCCAACTGTGTCACTTTGGGCAGGTAGGCGTTGAGTTCGTGGTCGCTGCCCGAGTCCCACAGGACGTCACCGGTGGCACCTGTGGAGCGGATATCCCCCCAGTACCGGTCCCACGCCGTCAGCGGGTCCTTGGGGGCACCGGACGAGAGCCTGATGAGGCGTGGAATGAGCAGGTACTTTCTTAGGGCCGAGAACATCTTTCAAATATAGGTGGCGCTAAGCCTCCACCAGCCACTCCAAGGCCTCTGTTTCGGAGGTAAAGAACTTTGTGGGGCACGGAGGCTTCATGATGCCGAGAAAGAAATTGGCGATCACCCTGTCCACCGGAGACGCACCCCAGAGAGCGATGCGGTTGGCTTGGCAAGGCTTGGCGAACACCGATCTGGCGCCGCGGCTGACGTCGTCCGTTGTCGCCATGTCCACAATCATGGGATGGTGGTCTTCGCCACACAACTCATTGACCCGGTCCATGGCCCGCTGGGCATCCGATTCCTGGATCCTGGCGCCGCGGGGCCAGGTGAGGCGCAGGATTCCCTGCTCTTCGAGTTCAAGTTTGAACGACACCTGCTGGTGGTCTTTCGATGTTGCGTGTTGATCCACTGTGCTCCTCTTGCGGTCCGGCGCCCGTGCCGGAACTGACATGGTCACCCCGGTTTGGCTTCCTCAAGGCTGACGAATCCCGTGGTCAATGTAAAGAGTGTCTTCCACGACTCATCCGGAGCATTTCACGCCGGGAAGCCGCGAGCCCCAATGCCGCTGGTAGGGTGTTGCCAAATCGGGAAATACCGTGGGAAGAACGTTGGAACGGAAGGGGCTCCGTGGGCGAGACCGTTGCCGATGTACAGGATTCTCCGTCCGCCTTGGTGGCGGATACGGATGGGGACCGACTGGCTGCCTCCCAGGCTGCGCTCGCCACAGCCGGCTTCGAGGTAATTACTGCTTCGGACAGCGCCGCCGTGTCCCTCGAGCTCCAACGCCATAGCCCCTCCGTGATCGTGGCCGGGAGCGGTTTGGTCCGGGGCCTGCGCAATCCGGGGATACCGGTGCTGCTGCTCCTGGACGCCAACGAATCGTTGGACGTCGCTAACCTCGAGTCCCTGCGGATGGCGGACTACGTCCTGGCACCGGTGCGGGGTGGGGAACTGGTACACCGCGTCAGGACCCTGATCAGCCGGTCGCGGGAACGCGAACGCTCCCGCGGGGAGATCGAGGCGCTCCGCGAGAGCCTCCGGAACGTGTCATCGGCGATACGGGAAACCAACGATCCGCAACTGATCGCCGACCACGTGGTCCAGGGCTTTGGCAAGGCCTTGGGTGTGGACCACGTCTGGTTCGCAACGTTCCGGGACGAACGCGTCCCCAACATCCGCGCACAATGGAACGATCCGGGTGTGTCCCCCCTTCCCACGAGGCTTGGAGACAGCGAAGAAACCATCGCCGAAGCAGCCAACAAGCTGTGGGCCGAAGCGGACGTCCTTGCGGTCTCGGACCACAGGAAAGATCCCGAATCAGCAATCGCCGGGGCCTTGCGGGAATGGTCCGGGGAGCTGCACCCGATCTCCACCGTGCTTCTGCCTGTTGGCGAAGGCGCAACAGCCCTGGGAATCATCCTGCTGTGCACAGTGCAGGAGGAACACGACTGGACCCGTCCAGAGATCGCGCTGATGCAGCACGTGGCCGGGAACGTGGCACATGGCCTCATCCAAGGCCACCTCATCAGTGCCCAGCAGCGCGTGCTGCACCAGCTCCGGCAACTGGACAAAGCCAAAACAGATTTCCTGGCCACGGTGAACCATGAGCTGCGGACACCGTTGACCTCCATCACCGCGTATCTGGACATGATCCAGGACGGTTCCGGCGGCCCGGTTCCGGAAGGCATTTCCAAGATGCTGGGCGTCATTGGCCGGAACTCTGAGCGCCTCCGCCGGCTTATCGAGGACATGCTGACCGTGTCCATGCAGGACGGCAGCAACCTGGACCTCAAGCCTGTGGACATCGCCAAGCTGCTCCAAGTTGTGGTGGCAACGCTGCGGCCGCTTGCCGAGTCCCGGCATGTTTCCCTCTCATTCACTGAGGCAGGGGAAGACATTGAAGTGACGGCCGACGAAGCAAAGCTGGAGCAGGTCTTCACGAACATCGTTGCCAACGCCATCAAGTTCACCCCCGAGGGCGGCCGGGTGGGCATCACCAGCTCGGTATCGGCCTCCGATAACGGCGCGAGGGCGGCCACTGTGCGGATCGCCGACACCGGCCTGGGCATCCCCGAGCACGACCTCCCGCACATCTTCACGCGCTTCTACCGGGCGTCCAACGCAACGTCCGCCGCAGTCCCTGGCAGCGGCCTGGGACTGGCCATTGCCCACGACATCATCAGCCGCCACATGGGCCGGCTCCTGTTGGATTCGACGCTGGGCTCCGGAACGACGGTGTCCGTGGAGCTGCCCGTTGGAGGGCCTTAATCTGTATGACATCGCTGTCATGCGGGCCTGCGGAGATTTGTCCCGCCGTCACTAATGCTCGACATCCGGCGAAACAAAACTGATGCCCCGGGCAGCGGCCCAGGGCATCAATTTATGTCATATGGCCTTGAGAGGCGCTCCCCCAATGTTTAGTTTGGCCACCAACCGATGCTGGTGGTGTTCGTCTTGGTGCTGGTGACGCTGTTGGGCCACCATCCGATCGCCGAGCTGTCCTGCGAAGAGTCGGCATTGGCTGGAGCAGCGAATCCCGTTACTGCCAGAACCGCCGCCATGAGCAGGGTTGCCGCAAATTTTTTCATCCGCTATGCCCTTTCGTACTGATGCGAATTTGTCGTGTGTGACTTGAATAAAGTCACGGGGCAAACTATACGAGCTTTTCGCCTGTAATGACATGGATAATGGGCTTATGCAAAGTCCGCAGCTCGCCGTCCACGTCGTAGCCGGGCTTTCAGCGCGCAACAAATGGAAGGAACGGGACTTCGACGAAGCCGCTCGCCTGGCGGGTGAAGCCGCGACCTTGGCCACGGCGGCCGGCGACGAAGAAGCATGGTGGAACATGCGCTACCTGCAGGCCGAGTGCCTCCGCGACCAAGGCCGCATCCAGGAATTCCTTGCCCTGGCTTCCGAACTCAACGACCACCCCCTCACTGCCACTTCCGCAGAGCTTGGCGCGAAGGCCGGGACCATGGTTGCCGTCGCCCTCCAAGGGCTGGGCCGGTTGGCGGCGGCGGCCACCATGGCCGCTGATGCAGCGAAACTTGCCGCCCGGGACAACGACCTGCTCTACGTCCAGATCCTTGCCCAACGCGCCCTGATCGCTGCCTTGGCCGAAAGCCGCCTGCTTGACGACGCCTGGCGGGAGTGTTTGGCCATGGAAACCCTGCTGACGGAAGATGTGGACGAGGACACCGCGGGCAAGGGCTACTGGGTGATAGGCAACGTTGCCTTCCTTGCGGATCGCGTCAGCGACGGCGGCCGCTACCACGACCTTGCGGCTGAGCTGCTGTCGCCGTCAAAGGATGTTGACCTCTGGGCACGCTTCAACAGGGCATCTGCCGAAATGCGACTCCAAGCGAAACTCAGCGACGCCGCTACCCTCCGCTGCATTGAGAGGGCCGAGCTCGCCACTGACATTGTGGGTGGCTCGGAAAGGGACCACTTGGAAATGTCCCTGGTCCGGGCCCACTGGCATTTCCTGGGCGGGGACATGCAGGAGGCCGCAGCCATCCTTGAACCGCTATGCGCCCGGTCTTCCATTCTGGCCACCCAAACGTCAGCGGAAGCGCACTTCCTCCTTGCGCGGGCGCTGCTCGAATTGGGCCGGCGGGATGAAGCGCTTGCTAACTTTGACGAAGCAGCCACACTGTTCGACCGCGCCGCCTTGCCCGAACGGAGTGCTGCCGTCCGCGAACATCTGCGGCATGACGATGAGCAACGAGGCCAGCCGCACGAGGGGTGAGCATGTCCGAAGGAAATTTCTCCACCGAGGATCCTCGCCTGGGATTGCTGCTGGACGGTATCGTGCGGTTGGCAGCTGGAGACCTGAACACCAGGATCGAGGTCTCCGACGCCCGCGATGAGATCGATGCCGTGATCATGGGCACCAACCTACTGGCGGAGGACCTCCAGATCATCTACGAAGAACTGGAGCAGCGGGTCAACGCCCGGACGCAACAGCTCAACGAAGCACACCTGGCGATGCGCCACATGGCCATGACCGATCCCCTGACGGGCCTGAATAACCGTTCAGCCTTTGCCAACGCACTGGCCGAGGCCCAGGCGGCCGGACAGAAGGGCAGCAAGCGGCCAGCCATCCTCCTCCTGGACATGGACGGGTTCAAGTCGATCAACGACACTTTGGGACACACCATCGGGGACAAAGTCCTCGAAACTGTAGCCGCCAGGATCAGCGGGGCGGTCCGCGAGCAGGACATGGTGGCCCGTATGGGCGGCGACGAATTTGCCGTCATGCTTCCGGACGTCACCCCTGCCGAAGCGGCGTCAATCGGCAACCGCATCCTCGCGTCCGTTGTGGGGGCCATGGAAATCGAAGGCCAGCATCTGCGCTGTGGGGCCAGCATGGGCCTGCGGATGGCTGACCCTGGCCACGGCGCCGAAGAGCTGATGATGGAAGCGGACATTGCCATGTACGAGTCCAAGGCGGACGGACGCGGCAAGCTCAAGGTCTATGAACCGGCCATGCTTCATGCCCGGCAAATGCGGAACCAGCTGGTGGGCGAACTCAAAGAGGCCATCGCGGGTTCGCAACTGGTGCTCTACTACCAGCCGATCATCCGTTTGGACACCCGGGAAATCGAAGGTGTGGAAGCTTTGGTCCGCTGGAATCACCCCACCCGCGGTTTGATCATGCCGGACGAGTTCATTCCGATTGCCGAGGAAACGGGCATGATCTCCGATTTGGGCGGTTGGGTGCTCCGCACCGCCGTCGAGCAGTTAAAGCAGTGGCGCAGCGACCCCTTGACGTCGGGCCATGACTTCAGCATGCGCATCAACGTTTCCGCCGCCGACCTGCAGCGGCTCGAGTTTATCGAGGATGTCAGGGAAGCACTGGCGTCCGCGAACTTGGACCCATCGCTGCTGGTCCTGGAACTGACCGAGAGCGCCGTCATCCTGGGCAACGACCTGGACCGCTACACGCTCAACAGCCTGCGACGCCTGGGCGTTGGTCTGGAGATCGATGACTTCGGCACTGGTTACTCGTCCATCAGCTATCTGCGCCGGCTGCCCGTCGACACCGTCAAAGTGGACCGGACCCTGCTCTCCGCCTTGGGCAGCGACCCCTCGCAACCGGCCCTGCTCGCTGCCGTCCTGCAACTCATCCGTGCCTGTGGGCTGAACGCGGTGTGGGAAGGCATCGAGACAGCCGAGCAGGCCCAGTACCTCCTGGGCATCGGATGCACCAGCGGCCAGGGTTACTACTTCAGCCGGCCGTTGCCCGGGGAGCAGCTGACGGAGCAGCTGAAGCACCACAAGACGTGGCCCGTCACCGCTGACTAAACGCCCGACGTCGGCGCTTCACCGCCCGCTGTAACCTGGCGCTTCCGGTCCCGCCACTCGGTGTCCAGGATCGCGTAGATCTGCTCGGTGGCCCATTGGCCCTTGTAGTGCCAGTTGTCCACCAGGGTCGCTTCGAGCCGCATGCCCAGGCGTTTGCAGATAGCCGCGGAACCGGTGTTGAGCGCATCCAGCTTGGCGTCGAGGCGATGGAAGGACAACTGCTCGAAGGCCAGTTCCATGACGGCTTGGGCGGCTTCTGTAGCGATTCCCTGGCCGCGGGCTTCCGGGTGCAGGATCCAGCCCAGCTCACCCTGTCCGGTGCCCTCAAGCCATTTCAGCACTACCTCGCCCATCAGTCCGGGCTGGTCTTTGCGCTCAATGGCCAGGCAAATCCAGTCACCTTCCTGAGTGAACTCGAAGTTTGCATAGCGACCCAAGACCTCCATAGCCCGTGTTTTGGACAACTCGCTGCGCAGAAGGAAGCGTGCCGTCCCGGGAAGGGACTGATAGCCGTGGAAGCGCTCAAGGTCCTCGGCCTCGAAGCGGCGCAGAATGAGTCGGTCGGTGACGATGGGGAGCTCAATATCGGGCATGAACATGAGGCTACTAGTCGCGGGCGAATAGTGGTCCAGTCTTGACACTCGGCGCGATCTGGGATTACCTAATGAACATTCGGTAAATAAAGCTGGAGGCAATGACGCATGGTTGAAACAACCCTCTCCGGTGCATCGCACCACATCCTGACGAACGACTACGCGTCCGAGTGGATGGGCATCGAGGTGCTCAAGGTCGACGACGGCCACGCCACCATCCGCATGCACCTCCGCCAGGAAATGCTCAACGGCTTCGGCATGGCCCACGGCGGAATGATCTTCGCCTTCGGCGACACAGCCTTCGCACTGGCCTGCAACCCGGCCAACCCCACGCCCGAGGAAGCCGCCACCATCACGGTGGCATCCGGCGTCGACATCAACTTCATCAAGCCGGCGTTCCAAGGCCAGGTGATCACCGCCGTCGCAAACCGCCGCGCGAGTACCGGCCGAAGCGGCCTGTACGACATCCAGATCTACGCGGCCGCCCCCTCCGCTGACGCCGAGCCCGGCGCCGCCACCGATTCCGAGCCCGGTGAACTCATTGCAGAGTTCCGTGGCCGCAGCCGCACCATCTCCAAGAAGTAGGAAAACCATGACGCAGAACACCGTGGCAGCACCAGACGTTCCCGCCTCCAAAGCCAGCGCCCCCGTGCTGGACCGTGAAGAAACCATCTCCCGCGACGAACTCGAAGCCCTCCAGCTCACCCGCCTCCAGCACACCGTGGCGTACGCCTACGATCGCGTGCCGCTGTACAAGCGCAAGTTCGACGAAGCCGGAGTGCACCCCTCGGACCTCCGCGAGCTAAGCGACCTGGGCAAGTTCCCCTACACCACCAAGGAAGACCTGCGCCTGGAATACCCCTTCGGGATGTTCGCGGTCCCCCAGGACCAGATCGCACGTATCCACGCCAGCTCCGGTACCACCGGACGCCCCACAGTGGTCGGTTACACCAAAAATGACCTCGCCAACTGGGCAACTTTGGTGGCACGGTCCTTCCGCGCCTCCGGCGTACGCCCGGGCATGAAGGTCCACAACGCCTACGGCTACGGCCTGTTCACCGGCGGCCTGGGCGCACACGCTGGCGCTGAAGCCCTCGGCTGCACGGTCATCCCCATGTCCGGAGGCCAAACCGAACGCCAGATCCAGCTCATCCAGGACTTCAAGCCGGACGCGATCCTCGCCACCCCCACCTACCTGCTGACCATCGCCGACGCCATGGCGCACCAGGGCATCGACCCCACCTCCACCTCGCTCAAGTACGCAGTGTTGGGTGCCGAGCCGTGGACCGAAGAGATGCGGCACGAGCTCGAAGTCACCATGAACATCAAAGCCTCCGACATCTACGGCCTCTCCGAGGTCATGGGCCCCGGCGTCGCAGGCGAAGCCGTCGAAACACAGGACGGCTGCCACATCTGGGAGGACCACTTCCGCCCCGAAATCATCGATCCGTTCGACCACACGCGCGTGCTTGGGGATGGCGAACCGGGCGAGTTGGTATTCACCTCGCTCACCAAGGAAGCCCTGCCGATCATCCGGTACCGCACCAAGGACCTCACCCGCCTCCTCCCCGGCACGGCCCGACCCGCACACCGGCGCATGGGCCGCATCACCGGCCGCAGCGACGACATGATCATCCTCCGTGGCGTGAACCTCTTCCCGTCGCAGATCGAGGAAATCGCCCTGCGCATCCCCGAGCTGAGCCCGCACTTCCAGCTGGAAATCACCCGGCCCGAAGGCAAGCGCATGGACTCGCTCACGGTCCGCATTGAGCGCCGCGAGTCCGTCACCGCCGAGGCCAGTTCGACGGCGGCCCACACCTTGCGCGAGCAGATCAAGATCCACATCGGCTCGTCTTGCGTGGTGGACGTTGTGGAGCCCGGTTCCCTGGAGCGTTCCAACGGCAAGCTGCGCCGCATCTACGACCTGCGTCCCAAGGGCTAATCCGCTTCGTTGGCGGAGATCGTGAGAAAATGCCAGCATGCCTACTGAGACCACCACCAAGCGCGGACGGCCCGGCTACGACCAGCAGTCGGTGCTCCGCATCGCCGTCGACGTCTTCAACCGGCACGGCTACGACGCAACGTCCATGGGCATCCTGGCTGAAAACCTGGGGATTTCGAAGTCCGCCATCTACCACCACGTGCCGTCCAAGGGCGATCTGCTGAAGCTCGCCCTGGACCACGCACTGGGCGGGCTGGAGGCGATCCTTGAGGAGCCTTCTGCCACGTCAGGGCCTGCCGACGCCCGGCTGGAGTTTGTGCTCAGGCAGACCATCGCCGTGCTGGTGGACCGGCTGCCGTTTGTTACTTTGCTGCTGCGACTGCGGGGCAACACGGAGATCGAACGGGACGCTTTGGAACGGCGGCGTGCCTTCGACCACAAAGTGGCTGCCCTGATCTCCGCTGCCCGCGAAGACGGCTCGCTTCGGCAGGACATTGATCCCCGCACTGTGACCAGGCTCTTGTTCGGCACCATCAACTCGATCGTGGAGTGGTACAAGCCCGGCGGCTCGCTGTCCCCGGAGAAGCTCGCGGACGACCTGATCGCCATGGCCTTCGAGGGCCTCCACACGGCCTCCTGACCCTCACTCACATCCCACCCCCTTCCGGCCAACCCTCGCTCACAACCCATCCCTTCCAGCCAACCCTCACTCACATCCCACCCCCTTCCGGCCAACCCTCACTCACGTCCCACCCCCTTCCGGCCAACCCTCACGCACGTCCCACCCCCTTGGTGCCCGACGACGGCGGCTGGCTGCCGTCGTCGTGCACGAGCGTTTGCCCTCAACCCGGCGGAACGTGAGAGAGCGTTGCTTCCCCTCAGCGGTCAGGACGGCCTCCGGCCAACCCTCACTCACGTCCCACCCCCTTGGTACCCGACGACGGCGGCTGGCTGCCGTCGTTGTGCAGGAGCGTTTGCCCTCAACACGGCGGAATGTGAGGGAGCGTTGCTTCTCCACAGCGGCCAGGGCGGGTTCCGGCCAACCCTCACTCACGTCCCACCCCCTTCAAGCGCCCGACGGCGGTAGCCGAGTGACGTCGTCGTGCCCTTCCGCTTAAAAAAGCAAAACGCTTCCGCGCACTAAAGCGTGGAAGCGTTTCTGGTTGGGTGCTGGAGCGTTTGCCCTCAACACGCCGGGATGTGAGGGAGGGTTACTTCTCCACGAGGGTGAGGACGTCGTAAGTGGCTACGATCTCGTCGTTCTGGTTGGTCAGCACGGCATCCCAGGCCACCTCGCCGTATTCGTCGGTCTCGCGAGGGGTGATCTTCTTGGCCGTGAGGGTCACACGGATCGAGTCCCCGGCAGCAACCGGCGTGATGAAGCGCAGGTTCTCCAGCCCGTAGTTGGCCAGGACTGGACCCGGCGCGGGCTCAACGAACAAACCTGCAGCCCAGCTCAGGAGCAGGTAGCCGTGGGCCACGATGCCCGGGAAGAACGGGTTTGCCTCGGCGGCTTCCTGGTTTGTGTGCGCGTAGAAGGTGTCGCCCGTGGAGTTCGCGAAAGCGGTGATGTCTTCCAGCTTGACCTCGCGCAGCTCCGAGCGCACCGCATCTCCAATGCGGAGGGACGCCAACGACTTCCGGAACGGGTGCTCTCCTTCAGTTTCCACAGTGAAGTTGCGCTCAGCTCCCGCGTGCCAAACACCTGTTACGGCCGTCAGCATGTTGGGCGATCCTTGGATGGCGGTGCGCTGCATGTGGTGCAGGACCGAGCGGATGCCACCCAGTTCCTCGCCACCGCCGGCGCGGCCCGGTCCACCGTGAACCAGGTGCGGCACGGGCGAACCGTGGCCTGTGGAAGAGCGCGCGTCTTCGCGGTTGAGCATGTGCACGCGGCCGTGGTGGGCAGCAATTCCCAGCACCAGCTCCTGCGCCACAGCGGGATCGTTGGTGCATACCGATGCCACCAGCGAGCCCGATCCCTTGGCAGCCAGGCGGATCGCATCGGGCAGGTCCGAGTAGCCGATCACCGATGAAACCGGCCCGAAGGCTTCAAGCGAGTGCACTTCCTCAGCTTCCGCGTCGGCCCAGCTCAGGAGGACCGGAGACATGAAAGCGCCGTCTTCCACAACTCCCACGGCGCCCCCAACCGAGGTGACCGACGGCGAATCGAGAGATCCGTACGCGAGTTCCCCACCGGCGTCGAGCATTGACTGAACAGCAGCGCGAACATCGGCGAGCTGATCAAGGGACGCCAGCGCGCCCATGGTGACGCCTTCCGCGCGAGGGTCGCCGACCACTACGCGTTCGTTGATGCGGGCGCCGACGGCGGCAGCGACGTCAGCGGTCAGGGCCTGCGGAACGATGATGCGGCGGATCGCGGTGCACTTCTGACCCGCCTTGACGGTCATCTCGGTAACGACGGCTTTGATGAAAGCGTCAAATTCCGGAGTTCCGGGCACGGCGTCAGGGCCGAGGATGGCAGCGTTGAGCGAGTCGGTTTCGGACGTGAAACGGACGCCGCCCTGAACCACGTTCGGGTGGGACTTGAGCGACTTGGCCGTGGACGCAGAACCCGTGAAAGAGACGAGGTCGCGGTAGTCGAGCTCGTCCAGGAGCGTGCGGGCCGAACCTGAAATCAGCTGGAGCGCACCGGCGGGCAGGATGCCGGATTCGATGATGGCCCGTACAGCAGCCTCAGCCACATACCCGGTGGGAGTCGCAGGCTTGACGATGGTGGGCACACCGGCCAGGAACGACGGCGCGAACTTCTCCAACATGCCCCAGACCGGGAAGTTGAAGGCGTTGATCTGCACGGCCACGCCCGGAATGCGTGTGTAGATGTGCTCGGCCACGAACGAACCGTCCTTGGAGAGCGTCTCCATGGGGCCGTCCACGATCACCTGCGAGTTGGGCAGCTCGCGCCGGCCCTTGGAACCGAACGTGAAGAGGACGCCAATGCCGCCGTCGATGTCGATCATGTTGTCGATCTTGGTGGCGCCGGACTGCAGCGACGAGGCGTACAGTTCCTCGCGGCGGCCGTTTAGGTACAGGGCAAGCTCTTTGAGCTTGAGCGCGCGTTGGTGGAAAGTCAGCTTCCCGAGTTCAGTTTGGCCAGTGGTTCGGCCGAAATGTACGACGGCGGACAGGTCCAGCCCGTCGGTGCTCACGTTGGCCAGGACTTCACCTGTGCTGGCATCGCGGACGGGGACTTTCTTCGCGTCGGGCGCCGGGGTCCACCAGGCATCCTGGACGTAGCTGGGGACGGTTGCAACGGCTGTGGCTTCCGGGGCGACTGCTGTAGTGGTCATCGTCGACGGGTCCTTCCAAGGCACATGAAAGCGGCACGGTCATTGCTGACTGGCGCCAACATTACTGACCGGCCGTTCGGTAATATATACAGGGTACATGAATGCCCGGCAGAGTACAGCAGGAATTTTCTTTCAGCGACGCCTGGGTACGGCGAAGGGCCGGCTCCACTGCTCGCGGAACCGGCCCTCCTTGGTCATGCCTATGCGGCTAGATGGAGCCGAACTTGGTGTTGTAGCGGAACATGAATGCCGCCATCGCATCCCTGTTCACCGGCTGCAACGGACGGAACGACTTGGTGTTTCCCGCCTCAGCCCAGCCTGTGGAAATTCCCTGCGCAGCAAGCCACGTGATCTCCTTGTAAAACTGGGCCGTGGTAGGCAGGTCGACGAAAGGTGAAACCTTGGGTGCCGTGAACTCCGGCTCCCCGGCCAACCGATACATGAACGCCGCCATCGCGTCGCGGTTCACCGGCTGCAAGGGCCTGTATGTCTTCGACTTGTCAGCCTCTTCCCAACCCGTGGAGATGCCCTTGTCCGCGAGCCACGTGATCTCCTTGAAGAACTGCGCACCCACGGGGAGGTCCTTGAACGGCGACACAGCAGGCGCCGTGAAAGCAGGCTTCCCCGACAAGCGGTACATGAACGCAGCCATCGCGTCACGGTTCACCGGGGTCAGAGGCTGATACGTCCTGGACCCATCGCCCGCCTGCCAACCCGTGGAAATACCCTTATCAGCCAACCACTGAATCTCGTCCTGGAACTGCGCGCCCAGCGGAACGTCGTCGAAACCCTGCTTCCCTTCCGTTGCCGTGGCATAACTCAAAGTGCCAATATCGGTGTTCTGCCCGACGACAGTAGAGATCGAACGCGCGTTAGCCGCATTGGTCACATTGCCAGAGAAAATCGGGCCCGACTCCGCACCCTCCTCAGCAGAGACAAAATACAGACCCGTCGTCAGACCCGTAACCTTGAACGTCCCATCAGCCATTGAGTAGTCAAAACGAGTGACCAACGAGCCATCCTTGGTATAAACGTTGATCCGCGCGTTCGCCAAGGGACGGCCTTGGGAGTCCAGTACCTTGCCTGTGAATGTGCCGCCCGCACGTACCGTCGCGTTGATGTTTGATACGGCTTGTCCGGCCTGCGCCGTCACCAATGTGGCGCCCGCAGTACCGCTGGATTCAGGAAGGTCCTTGTACGACTGAGCCTCGTATGAGGAAACGAAGTCAGGGTCGCGGTTGAACTGGATCCTGTATGAACCCGGCAACAGATTCCGAATGGAGTAGGTGGTCTGGGAAGTCTCCATCACCGTCGACGCTGCCACGGTCCCGTCCTGCATGACTGCGGTGATGCTCATGCCCGAGCCGCTCATGGTCGGTCCCGGAGCTGGCTGACCCGAGACGGAACCTGAGACGCTCGCAGCAGCGACCGCGGAATCCGTAACGCCGGTGAGTTGTTGCCCAGCCGCGACCGACACCCAAGGAGACTTGTCGGCAACGGCGAACGCACCGTGCCACATGTTTGCCCATTTCTGGTTGTTGGTGCGGAAATGGAGCTTGTACTTTCCAGCTGGAAGCCCGCCAACGGTATATCTTCCGTCCGCACCGATGAATGCTGTGCTGACAAAGTTGTTCTTGGTGAAGTCAGGACCAGCTTCGACCGTGACCTGTCCGTCATAGGAACTCCCCATGGGAACGGAGACTTGCCCCGAAATCATGGCTGCTGGCTGCATTACTTGGTTGATGCCGGTCACGCCGGCACCCTCGGTAACCGGAACCAAGGTGGCCCCGTCGCGTGAAGCACCCGGGTAGTAGGTGCTCAGTACAGGTGACGGCTGCCCGTAGTGGAAAAAGGAAACCTTGTGACCGCCTGTGCCCAGGCCCCTCACCACATATGTTCCGTCGTTGTTGACGGCACCTGAATTGGTTCCGCCGGGCCCTTCAGCTATAACGGTGACGCCCGCTGGGTTTACGCCGGCGGGGACGGACACCTTCCCTGCTATCGTTCCTCCCATGGTCATCGTCTGGTTGATGCCGGTGATAGCAGAACCCGCGGTCACGGTAACGACAGTCGACTGCTCTCTGTCCCGGTTCCCATAGAAAGTGGGAAGCAACTGCATCGGGGCGGCGGTGTCTACAAATTGCAGATTGTATTGGCCTGCCTCCAGCGCGGGGAGCAGGAACTTCCCCTCAGCATCGGCCCATACGTTCTTTTGGGTGGGCCCGGCCAATGTGGCGACCATGATTTTGGAAGCGTCTACCCCAGCGGGCACCGTGACCGTCCCCGAGATACTTCCCGTGGCTGCGGCAACTGCCGGGGATGCGAATCCGGCAGGAAGGGCTCCGAGGAACAGAGCCGCCAATAGTGTCAGAGCGAGCCGATAGCGGCCGCGCGATTTACCCTTCAAGGGTCCCCCAATATTCTTTTGAGCGTGCGAAGGGCCGCTTCGATTAGCGGCCCTTCGCTGATCATAAGGGGTTGCGCTGGAAGGGTCGATAGTGGGGGCACATGTGACGGCCGGAACGTGAGAGAGCGTCACCCCGAAACGGCCGGAACGTGAGGGAGCGTCCGCCCGAAACGGCCGGAACGTGAGAGAGCGTCACCCCGAAACGGCCGGAACGTGAGAGAGCGTTTAGGCCCGGCCGCCGAGCTTCTTGGCAAGCAGCATGGGCTTCTTCAGGAACTCCCCCACGCTTGTCCGTGTCACCACCGTCTGGTTCAGCGCGTCGAGGCGGTCAAGGATGTGATCCAGCTTGGCTGTGGTCTCATCCAGCCGCCGCTGCTGGGCAACGATGAGTTCCTCTTGCTCGGCAAGGACCCGGGTCAGATAGAGCATGGTGCCAAGGCCGTTTTGGGCGACCCCTTCCCGGAGATGTTCATCCCGTACCAGGGCATCGTAGCGGGCATGCTCCGCTGCTTTGGCGAAAATGCTGTTCCCATCATGGCCCGCGGACTCGGGGCGCTGTGACCAGAAGGCGAGGGGTTCGCCGTCGAGGAATCCCACCCGCGAGTGGCTCAGGACGCGCAAGTGGAACTCCCAATCACCCACCACGGGCAGCGCCTCGTTGTAATAGCCCACGGCGTCATGGAGGCTGCGACGGTACAGGAACGAAATCGGGACAGCGCGGTTGATCTTGAGCATGTCCGCGAGCGTTATTTGGCGCATGTTGGCCCAGAAAATCTCACGTCGGATGGGCTCAATCCTGCCGTTCACAAGCTCCTCGATGACGATTTCCGTCCGCACCATAACCCCGCTTTCGGCGGCGTGCGCGGGATCATCGAGGTAGGCCACCGTGCGGGCCAGGAAGTCGGGCGCCCAGAAATCGTCGTCGTCGTGGATCACCACGAACTCCCCGGTGCCCGCTTTCACGCCGGCGTTCGACGCCGCTTCCATGCCCACGGATTCAGCATGGTGAAGGGTGGTAATGCGCGCCCGCTCGTCTTCCGCACGCTGGGAGGTGAGCCGGTCGACGTCGGCCGGGTCGCCGCCGTCGTTGACTATCACCAGCTCGAAGTCCCGGAAAGTCTGGCCAAAGATGTCGTCCAAAGCGCGTGCCAGGAAGGTTGGTCGGTTCTTGGTTCGCGTCACGATGGTGACGCGGGCGCCGGTAGTCATGCGGGTCCATCCAGTTGGGAGATCAGTCAACTCTGCATGGTAGCAGCGTCGGTTGCTGCCAGCTTGGCCCGTACTGTGGCCAGTTCGGATGGGGACACGCCGTTGGCTGCCAGGAAGCCGGGAGCATCGAGCCTCTTAAGGAACGCCCTCAGGCTGGCCCGCCGACGCGTCAACGTCGCTTCGAGTTCGGCCTCCGAGAGGTAGGGGTCGTGCGCATGTGGGGCCCCGTGCGTGCGATGACGCTCGTTGATACCACGGGCCGCGAGCTCATAACCGCTGATGATTTCCTCGTCGGTGTAGCCGGCCAGTCGCTGCAGCATCAGGGCGATCACGCCGCTGCGGTCGCGTCCCGCCGAGCAATGGACCACCACTTTGCCAGGCGATGCCGCGATGGCTTTGAACACTGCTGCAACCTTTTCGGCGAAGAGCTGGAGGTAGTCGGCGTACTGTTCGGGATCCTTGAGGTACGGGCCGAACAGCTCGCTGAAGCGGCTGTGGTCCGGATCTTCCGTGGGGCAATGGACGACGGCGATACGCGCCTTCACGTCCTCGGGCACCTGGGGGTCGGTGTCGCGCGAGGTCCGTTCACGATCGGCGCGCAGGTCAATCACGGTGCGGACGCCGTCGTCGAACATCTGCTGCCAACCTGCTTCGGTGACCCACTCATGGCGGCCCATCCTGTAAACGTCACCGGCGATCCGCCACGCGTTGACAGCTCCGTCCCAGTGCACGCTTTCGTGAGCTGAATCCATAGAGCCAGCTAAGCACATTGGCTCGCCGGAGGTGATGCCCCCCGGCGAGCCCAAGGCTACGGATAGACGGGCTGCGCCGGGACCACCGATGAAAGCAGCGCGGCGGCGTAAGCCTGGTGTCCGGCAGCGTTCGGGTGGAAGTTGGCATCCGGAAGCAGGGTCGACGGAGGCACCGGGGGCGCCAGCACGATCCACGGTTCCGGCGAATTCACTGCGTGACCAAGGAACCGCTGGGTCACATCAACAAAAACCGCCTTGGTCCGGCTGAGTTTGACGGCGTTCGCGATGGCCGTGTTCAGGGCATCAACAGCGGAATTTACCTGGACCTGGTTTTCCACCGGGACCACCGTGACGCCAGGGAGAACCAGGGGGCCTCGGGTCGGATCGAAAAGCCTCGGATATCCCATGACTGCAATGGCTGCCTGCGGTGCGGAAGCCCGGAGCAACGCGTATGTTCCCGCGAGCCCGACAGTAATCGCGGGCAGCTTGGCGCGGATTCCCGCCACAGTGGCGGCACATGTGGCCGTATCGGGGCTGGCGCAGTCGCGCAGGGCGAGCAGGCTCCCGGCGTCGATGGCACCCGCAGTGATGCTCACCAATTCTGCCTTGGCCAGCGCAGATCTGCCGGTCCTGCTGAGAATCTGTTGAACCACCGACGGGGCACCGTTATAGAAAGGGCCGCCCGGAACAAGCAAAGCTCCATGGCACGCCAGATTGGCCAGCAAGGTCACCTGTCCGGTGGCTGCAACCAGATTGACGTAGCCGCCCTTGCTTTGCCAGCACCCCGGCGGGGTCGGCGCGTATAAATCCCCCGCACCCGTTCCGGCCGTGTACGAATCCCCGACTGCTACATAGTCGGGCAGCGGCGGCGCGGCCGCCGTGGCCGGGCTGGCCGTGAAACCCAGACAAAGAGCCAGAATGGCGAGACCGCCCGCAAAAGCCGGGCGCCGCCGTCGTGCTTGATGAGTTGCCATGGTGAATCCCCTTTTTTTACCGCTCGTTGGGGCTCCGGTTCCGCATGCGCGGAAGTCACGGCTCGCCCACCAGTCGGCCGCGCACCGGGGCAATGTGTTGGCTAGATTACGCCTGCGACTGCGGAGGGAAAAGACCTTGCGTGCGCATAGTGCCGAAAGCTCACCCCTCGGCGCGGTACTTGGCCAAGCGGAACTCCAGACCATTCCGCACAGCGGGCCATTCGTGCTCCAGGATGGAGAACACCACGGTGTCGCGGAGCGCTCCATCGGCGCTGCGCGAGTGGTTCCGGAGCACGCCGTCCTGCTTTGCGCCGAGCCGGGCGATCGCCTCGCGGGATTGCTGGTTCAGCCAGTGCGTGCGGAATTCCACGGCCGGGCACCCAAGTGATTCGAACGCGTGCCGCAGGAGCAGCAGCTTGGAATCCGGATTGGTTCCTGTGCCGTGCGCCGACACCGCGTTCCACGTGGAGCCGATCTCGACACGGGGTGTCACGGCGTCGATGTTCATGTACGTGGTCATGCCGATGAGCCTGCCCGTGGCGTTTGAGCGCGTGGCGAACGGCAGCATGGAACCCTTTGCCTGCAGGTCCAGGCGCCGATCAATCTCGGCGGCCATACCCTCCGGAGCCGGAACCGAGGTGTACCAGAGCTTCCACAGTTCGCCGTCGCGGGCAGCATCCACCAGCCCGTCATGGTGTTCCTGGCCCAGAGGTTCCAGCGTCACGAAGTTTCCGGTCAGGGTGATGGGTTCAATTGAAGTCACCCGGCTAGCCTAACCGGCCCTGCGCACTAGTCTTTCCAGTCGAAGAAGCCCTTGCCTGACTTGCGCCCCAGCTCGCCACGCGCCACCTTGTCACGGAGGATCTGCGGCGGCGCGAAGCGATCGCCCAGCGTTGAATGCAAGTACTCGGCAATGCCCAGGCGGACATCCAGCCCCACAATGTCAGTGGTCTTCAGCGGTCCCGTGGGGTGTTTGTAGCCAAGAACCATGGCGGCATCGATGTCCTCCGCCGACGCCACGCCCTCCTCCACCATGCGCATCGCCTCCAGCGCAATCGCCACACCCAAGCGGGAGGATGCGAAGCCTGGAGCGTCATTGACGACGACGGCGGTCTTGCCGAGTGCCTCGGTCCAGCTTTTCGCCGCAACAGCCAGTTCGGGAGACGTCTTTTCGCCCAGCACCACTTCAATCAGGGTTGATGCGGGCACGGGATTGAAGAAGTGGAGCCCCACAAAATGGGTGGGCCGACGAAGCTCGTTTGCCAGGCCGGAGACGGACAGCGAGGAAGTGTTGGAGGCCAGGAATGCGTCCGCGGACAAGTGCTCCTCCACAGCCTTAAGGGCGCCGACCTTGAGTTCGTAGTCCTCCGGGACTGCTTCCACCACAAGCCCACAGTGGACGAAGGAAGCGTAGTCAGTGGAGGTGCTGAAGCGTGCCAATGCTTCCTCGGGCGTCCCCTCCAGGGTGCCGCGGGCGGCGGACTTGGCCACGGCCTCCGCCACCCGGCCCTGGGCTCCGGCGGCAGCTTCATGGTCACGCTCAACGACTATCACTGTGGCGCCCCTGGTCAGGAAGGCGTGTGCGATTCCAGCACCCATGCGGCCGCCGCCCAGGACTCCAACAACGTGCGGTAGGGCGGTAACGTCGGTCATTTTTGGGTCCTGTCCTGCGTGGGAGCGTCTGTGTCTTGCGAAGCTTTGGCCGATTTTTTGTCGAGGAACGCCTGCATCCGGTCGAACTTGGCCTGGGACTCGAAGAGGATGCCTTGGGCGAGGGTGTCAATCAACGGGTGGGCTTCAGCGGGGGCATGGAATACGGACTTGGTGATCCGCACGGCCAAGGGGTCCTGACGACCGATCTTGTCAGCGAGGGTGTGGGCCGCGTCCATCAGCTCAGGTGCCTCGACGATGGCGGTGATGAGGTTGATCCGCAGGGCTTCCTCTGCCCGCAGGACCGCACCGGCCAGGAGGATCTCCTTGGCCTTCGGTTCACCAACGAGCTCCCTGAGCCGCCAGGTGGCACCGGCTGCAGCCAGGATCCCCAGCCCCGTCTCGGGGTTTCCAATCCGGATGCTTGGAGTGCCGATCCGGAAGTCCGCGGCGTAGGCGAGTTCGGCGCCCCCGCCCAGGCAATACCCGTCCAATGCCGCGATGACGGGCATTGGAAGTTTGGCGATGCGGGCGAAAATCGTGGAGTTGATTCCTTGGAGGGCATCGTCTCGGCGGCGTTCGCGCAGCTGGCCGATGTCGGCACCCGAGGCGAACACGCCGTCCGTGCCGGCGATGATCAGGACCTTCGGGTTCCGTTCCAGCTCCGCGCAGACGAGGTGGAGCTCATCGACCATCTGCTGGTCGATGGCGTTGCGGACCTCGGGCCGGTTCAACAGGACGGTGAGCCGGTCTTCGCGCTCCTCGACAAGGAGGGTGGAGAAATCTTCCGGGTTCAGTGCCATTACACGCCTTCCAGCAGCATCGCAGTTCCTTGCCCGACGCCGATGCACATGGTCGCCAGGCCCAGCTTCGGTCCGGTTGCGGAAGCGAGTTCGCGCTCCATCCGACCCAACAGGGTGATGGCAATCCTCGAGCCGCTGGAACCCAGCGGGTGTCCCAAACTGATGGCACCGCCGTCGTTGTTCACGATATCCGGGTTCAACCCGAGACGGCGCATGCTGGCCAGGGACTGCGTAGCGAAAGCCTCGTTGAGTTCCACGGCACCGAGCTTGTCCACGGTGAGGCCCGTGCGTGCCAGGATCTTTTGGGTTGCCGGCACCGGGCCAATTCCCATGATCTCCGGTTCGCAGCCGGCCGACGCGCCATCCACGATGCGGGCACGCGGCGTCAGGCCGAACTTTTTGATGGCTTCTTCAGAGGCGACGATGATGGCGGAGGCGCCGTCGTTCAGGGTGGAGGAGTTGCCGGCCGTGACCACGGAGCCGCCGGGGACCACGGGACGAAGCCCGGCAAGGACGTCCATGGTGGTGCCCAGCCGGGGGCCTTCGTCCGTATCCACGACTGTCTCGGATTTCCGCGTCTTGACGGTGACCGGAACTATTTCGTCCTTGAACCGGCCTCCGGCAATGGCGGCCAACGCACGTTCGTGCGAGCGGACCGCGAAAGCGTCGGCGTCCTCACGGGAGATGTTGTCGACGCGGGCCACTTCCTCGGCCGTTTCCGGCATGGAGTAGGTCATCTTGCCGTCGCGGGAGAGCTCGCCCTTGGTGAAGCGCGGGTTGGTGAAACGCCAGCCGATCGAGGTGTCGAAGATCTGGCCCGGCTTGGCGAAAGCCGTCGTCGGCTTTTCCTGGACCCAGGGCGCACGGCTCATGGACTCGACGCCACCGGCCACCACGATGTCCGCGGCACCGGATTTGATCATCTGGCCGGCCATGATGATGGCGCTCAGCCCGGAAGCGCACAGCCGGTTCACTGTGATGCCCGGGATGTGGAGGGGAAGTCCGGCCAGGATGGTCGCCATGCGTGCGACGTTGCGGTTTTCTTCGCCGGCGCCGTTGGCGTTACCGAGAATCACCTCGTCAATGGTGTCAGGATCGACGCCGGCACGCGCCACTGCTTCCCGGACCACCAATGCTGCGAGGTCGTCGGGACGGACGGAGGACAGCGCGCCTCCGTAGCGACCTACAGGCGTACGGGCGCCACCAACAAGAAAAGCCTCGACCATGAGAACATCCTTCGCGATGTGAAAGGGACCGGTCGAGAATAATCTACCGACCGTTCGTTCTATAAAGATTACACGGACCGACGGGCCGGTCAACAGATGAAGACCGGCCCAACCCCGATTCAGACCACCCGGATCCCCACGTGCCCGGCCAAGAGCGGTGCCAGCAAGCTCAGCTGGTAGTCATCGATTACGACGCCGGCCAGACCAGCCAGGCCGTTGACTCCGCGGAACTCGGAAGTCCGCAGATCCACGTCCTTCAGCTTGGCACCGGTGACATCCAAGGTGCCTATGGTGCAGTTCTTCAACGCCAGCCTCGTCCCGGTGCAGCCACCGAGGTCAAGCTCGTTGATGATGCAGTCGGAGATCTGAACATCCATGAGCTTGGAGCCCCGGAGGTTCACGTAATCAAGCTTGCCGCCGTCGATGCGGACCGAACGCCAGTTGCCTTCGTAAAGTTCGGCTGATCCCCACCGGGGGTTGCTGATCTCCACGTCCTGCCACGATGTCCGGGCAGCCATGAAAACCGGTGCGTAGGGTTCGGCCAGGACGCACTCCCTGAACGTGGCGCCGCGCAGTTGGGCCTCGTTGAAGGACACGCTGTTGAACTCGCACTCGATGAAATCTGCGCCGCTCAGTTCCTCTCCCTCCGCAGATACGCGGGTGAGGCGGACGCCGTCGTACCTTTCACCCCGCTGGAAGTCCGGGGCGTCGTCATCACGAAGTTCGTCCAACCGCACTGGGGAAATTTTGGGGGCTGCAACCTTGGCCACCGGCATCAGAGGGTTTCCCGCGTTGTGATCAGGGACAGTTCGGGCCAAACCCTCGTTGGTCCGGCGGTGATGTGCTGCGTCAGTGTGGTGGATAGTTCCATGCTTCGAGCCTATCCCCGGCTGCCGACAAAGACCGACGGCCGGTCCTTGCCTGAACGGTTCCGATGGCGAAAACTGACTTGAGTCGGCGCATTCCATGGCGCTGGACGCACACCGAAAGGCCCCCATGGTCACTATCGATTTGAGCGCAACGAGCCAGGCGCCCGGAGGTTCCTCCGCGTTGCAGGGCTACTTGGCCGAGCCCGACGGCGTTGGACCGTTCCCGGGAGTGGTGATGATCCACGAGGCCTTCGGACTGGATAATGTGATGCGTCGCAACGCAGACCGGCTCGCGGCCGCGGGCTACCTTACGTTGGCAGTGGACCTATACAGCGACGGCGGCCCCCGGCGCTGCCTGGTGGCCACCATGCGCGCCATGCTCGCGGGCGAAGGCCGGGCCTTCACCGACATCTCCACCGCCAAAGCCTGGTTGCAGGCGGACGGCAAGTGCACGGGGAGGGTGGGCGTCATCGGCTTCTGCATGGGCGGTGCGTTCGCGCTGCTGGCCGCCAACGACGGTTTTGATGCCGCGTCCGTGAACTACGGCCAATTGCCCCGGGACCTGCACAGCGCCCTCGAAGGCTCCTGCCCGATGGTCGCGAATTACGGCGGCAAGGATCGGACCTTGCCCGGGGCGGCAGCGAAATTGGAGGCGGCCCTCACCAGCCTGCGCATTGAGCACGACGTCAAGGAATTTCCGACGGCGGGCCACGCCTTCATGAACGACGCCCCCATTGGCCCGAAGGTGCTCCGTCCACTGATGCGGGTCATGGGCATCAAACCCGATCCTGCCTCCGCCCCGGAAGCGTGGCGCCGTATTGAGGACCATTTCGCGAAGCACCTTTCGGACTGAACCGGCAACGGTAGCAAAAACGACGGCGGGTGCCGCCTGGGGTGAACTGGTCACCCAAGGCGGCACCCGCCGTCGTGCGTTCTGTAGAACCGTTAGCTGAAGAGCTCGCTCTTGGGCTCGTTGTTCTTGACCTTCTGCCAACCCAGCCAAAGGATGAGGGCGAAGAACGGGATGGTTGCGAGGGTCCACAGGCCCAACAGGAAGACCTCGCCGGTTTCCTTGTTGGTCATGGAGTCGAAACCGATGAGCACGGTGATGGCCAGCAGGGCCACCAGGCCCAACCAGCTGGTCCACGGCGAACCGGGCATCGGCAGGCTGGAGACCTTTCCGCGCTTCTTCCGCAGGGCGATCTGGCTGGCAAAGATAGAACCCCAGGTGAAGATCACGCCAATGGAGGCGGTGTTCAGGGCGAGGTCGAATGCGTGGGAGCCACCCAGCCAGATGTTGAGCAGGATGCCCACCAGGTAAACGGCGCCGATGGCCAGGATGGCTGCGTACGGCACGTGGCGCGCGGACATCCGGGTGAGCCACTGCGGTGCGTGGCCATTGTTTGCCATGGTGCGGAAAATTCGGCCGATCGAGTACAGGCCCGAATTGCAGGACGACAGGGCGGCGGTGATGACGATCATGTTCATGACATCGCCCATCCAGCCCAGGCCCATCTGCCCGAATACGGTAACGAACGGCGAGGTGCCGGCCACGTACTGGTCGGACGGGAGCAGCATCGCGAGCAGCGTCACCGAACCGACGTAGAAGACCACAATACGGATCACGACGGCGCGGATCGCCTTGGGAACTTCACGTTCCGGGTTTTCCATTTCACCGGCGGTAATGCCCACCAGTTCGATGGCGTTGTAAGCGAAGATGACGGCGTTCAGGACCAGGATCATCACCAGGCCGCCCTTGGGGAACATGCCGCCGTCCGCATGGAACAGGTTTGCAACAGACGCGTGCCCCTCGCCCACCTTGGCGTTGGTGACAACCATGAACGTGCCCACAGCCAGGAAGATCACGATGGCCGCGACCTTGAGGCACGATGCCCAGAATTCGAACTCACCGAAAGCTTTGACGCTGAACAGGTTCACGGCCACCAGCAGCACCAGCGCTGCAATGGCGGACATTTCGATGGGTACGTTCGGGAAGAAGAACTGGAAGTACAGGCCGATCGCGATGAGCTCGGCGATGCCGGTCATGGCCCAGTTGATGAAGTACATCCACCCGGAAAGGTAGGCGCCCTTCTTGCCGAACATCTCACCGGCGTAGCTCACGAACGAGCCCGAGGTCTGGCGGTACATGATGAGTTCGCCAAGGGCGCGCATCAGCAGGTAAGCGATGACGCCTGCAATGGCGTAGGAGAAAATCAGGGCCGGGCCCGTGGAGGCCAGGCGGCCACCGGCGCCCATGAAGAGGCCGACGCCGATGGCGCCACCCATGGCGATCATGGTGACGTGGCGGCGGCTCAGGCTCTTCTGGTAACCCTCGGCACTGAGGGTCGAACCCGTGGCACCGGATGAGGCCGGGGAGTTCTTGAGATCTGTGGGAGTACTTTGCGGCACAGCTGTTCCTTGTGGGTCGGGGTGTTGCTGTAGGTGTTTTCGCCCAGTGCCGGAACACAGGCGGGTTTGGCACACATAATTCGGGGTTTCCCGCTTTAGGGATCCCGAAGTGTGACAAAGAACGCAGAACGCCGAAGCTTCGCGCAACCCGTCTATCTTACGGGATTAACCGGAATGCCCGTGACGCAGGCAACAACGCGTGGCTAGTGCAGTGCGCCGTCCGCCATCCGGCGGCGCACCCAGCTGCCGGCTCCGGCTGAAGTGGAGGCTCCGGCTGTGGCGCTTGCTGAGGCCCTGGCTGAGGCGTCGAACCACTCCCCCAGCGCGCGATCATGGCTGACGATCACCACGGTTCCCGCGAACGAAGCCAGCGCGGCCTCGAGTTGCTCCACGAGCACAGGCGCCAGGTGGTTGGTGGGCTCGTCGACGATCATCGTTTCGTAACCGCCCAGGAGCAGGCGGGCGAGGGCGAGCCTGCGTTGTTGCCCCGCGGACAAACTGCCGACAGGGACGTGGAACTCCGCGGGACGAAACAGGCCCAGCCGCAGGAGTCCCTCGGCGTGTTCGTCGATGTTTCCGCCCAACCCAGCGGCGAATGCAGGCAGCAGCCGCAAGCCGGGCCTCGCCGGCACATGGATTTCCTGCTGCAGGTACCCCACGGAGCCATTGATGGCCACAGCACCCGTGGCCGGCTCCAGGTCACCCACCAGGACTGAGAGCAGGGTGGATTTCCCGGCGCCGTTAGGGCCGGTGATCAACACCTTTTGGCCCGTCTCCACGGAGAAATCAGTGGGCTGCAGACGCCCCGGGACGCTGACTCCGCTGGCTTTCACGGCCGGTTCGGACGCCTCTACGGCCGCTGGACCGGAGGTCATCAGGGGCGCCGCCAGGGTCAGGGGCACGGGCGGGCGGTCCACGGGATTCTCTTCCAGCCGGCGGAGCCGCTCCTGCGCGTTGCGGACCTTGCTGGCAGCAGCACTCTGCCAGGTTCCAGTCTTGAAGCCGAAAGCCATCTTGTCGTTGTCGCGCTTCCGGCCATAACCCATGCCATCGGCCACGGTGGCAGCCTGAAGGCGCTCCGCTGCCATGGCGTCGAGCCAGCCCTCATACTGCTGAACCCAACGGGCGCGTTCGGCCGCCTTTTCGCGGAGGTACCCGTCGTACCCATTGCCGTAGCGGTTCACAGAGCGGCGCTCAGCGTCCACTTCCACAATGGTGGTGGCCACTTTGCGCAGAAGGACACGGTCGTGGGACACCACCACCACGGTTCCGCGATGTGCGGCCAGCCGCGATTCGAGCCAGGCGGTTCCCTCCGCATCCAGGTGGTTGGTGGGCTCATCCAGCAGCAGGGCCTCGGCCGGATCGGCCAGGAGGCAGGCCAGGGCAACCCGCTCCTGCTCGCCTCCTGACAACGATCCAAGCGTTCGACGGCGGTCCAAGCCTCCCAGCCCCAGCTTGTCCAGCGCTGCTTCCACCCGCGACTCGGCCGCGTACCCTTCGCGGAGCTGGTACTCCGTCTGCAGGCTTCCGTAGAGTTCCAAGGCATCGGGATCGGCGTCGGCGAGGTCGCGCTCAAGCTCCGCGATGCGATCTTCGAGGTCGCGGAGGGCACCAAGGGAAGCATCGATGACCTCCCCCACGGTCAAGGACTCGGGGAAGCCGTGGGTTTGCGCGAGGTAACCCACGCGGTAGCCGGAGTCACCTGCCAAACCGGCAGAGCCGTCGTCGGGCGCCTCGACGCCGGAGAGAAGGCGCAGGAGCGTGGACTTGCCTGCGCCGTTCTCGCCCACGATTGCGACGTGCTCTCCGTGATGAATCACGAGGTGGGCATCGTTGAAAAGTTTGCGGTCCCCATAGCTGTGGGAAACGCCGGAAAGGTAAAGGTGGTCAGTCAAGAGGGATCCTCGCAAGTCCGCAGCGGTTGGCAGACAGCCATGTGGGCACTGGGATGCAGCCGAAAGTGGGGGCTGCGCTCAAGACTTCATCGCTCCAGCCTGCCGGGCGTACCGCGTCGAGTCAAGCCGCGGGTGGCCCGAGAGGCGTCAACGGGTGGCCTAAATAATACTTTTCGGTATGCCTAACTTTCGGTTATCCTCGTTATCAGAGCACCCCCAACGATGAGGACCACCATGGCTGCACCAACCCTGCAAACACGCGTCACGCCTGCCAAGGTCTGGTCCCGCCTGCTGCTGCTGGGCCCCGCTTTCGTGGCTGCCATCGCTTACGTGGACCCAGGAAATGTGGCCGCGAACCTCACTGCGGGCGCCAGGTACGGATACTTGCTGGTCTGGGTCCTGGTGGCCGCCAACGCCATGGCCGTCCTGGTGCAATACCAGTCCGCCAAGCTCGGCCTGGCCACTGGACTGAGCCTTCCTGAAATCCTGGGACAACGTCTGGGCACAAAACGCCGGCGCCTTTACTGGGCGCAGGCCGAGATCGTTGCCGGAGCTACCGACATGGCCGAGGTGATCGGCGGCGCCGTGGCCCTCAACCTGCTGTTCGGGCTGCCCCTGCTGGCGGGCGGAGTGATCGTCGGCGTCGCATCCATGCTGCTGCTGGCCCTGCAGTCGAGGCGGGGACAACGCTCCTTTGAGTACGCCATCCTGGTTCTCCTGGGAATCATTGCCGTCGGATTCGTCTCGGGGTTGTTCGTGAATCCGCCCGATGCCGGCGAAGCGTTGAGCGGCTTGCTTCCGCGGTTCGAAGGCCCGGACACCGTACTCCTCGCTGCAAGCATGTTGGGCGCCACCGTGATGCCCCACGCGATCTACCTTCACTCCGCCCTTGCCCGGGACCGGCATGGCTTCTCCAAAGACCCCCTGGTCCGGACCCGGCTGATCCGGACCACCCGGGTGGACGTCGTTGGCGCTTTGCTGCTCGCCGGCATCGTCAACATCTCCATGTTGCTGCTGGCGGCCTCCAGCCTTCGCGGGATCGAGGGAACCGACACCATCGCCGGAGCCCACGCCGCTGTTACAGCGGCCTTGGGTCCCACCATTGGAGTCGTGTTCGCCATCGGGCTGCTGGCCTCGGGGCTGGCGTCGACATCCGTGGGCTGCTATGCCGGTGCAACCATCATGGGTGGGCTGCTGAAGGTAAAGATCCCACTGCTGACCCGCCGGGTCATTACCCTGGTTCCCGCCTTGGTCATCCTGGGAGCCGGGGTTGAACCGACACTCGCATTGGTCCTCAGCCAGGTGCTGCTCAGTTTCGGAATACCCTTCGCCCTGATCCCCTTGATCCGTTTGACCGGCAAGCGTGAGGTGATGGGAATCCACGCGGACACCCTTCCCCTGAAAATTGCCGGCTGGACCAGTGCCACCCTGATTGTCGGGCTGAACTGCGTACTTATCGCCCTGACCCTTGGCGGCCAATCCTGAGGCCATACCCGCCATGCGGGATGAAAATCGCCAAACGGCAAAGCTAGTCTGGTCCTATGGGCACCATCACCAGCAAGGCACGTTTGTACCGCTTTACCGCACTCGATGCCTTGGCCGTGGCCGCGTACCTGGGATTCACCATCTACTTCACGGTTTCCGGCGAGACCGTCGAACGGCTGATGCTTCAGCTGTTCCACGACCCGGCCACCGCATCCTACGCCGTCAACGCACTCTTTTATGCCGGCGTCGGAATATTCGCGATAGCGTCCGCTTGGCGGGTAGCCGGACGCGACCTCAGGATTCTTGGCACCCGGCCGTGGTTCACGTTGGGGATGGTCCCGCTGGCCATCGTGGTGATGCTCATCCTGACAGCGATCCTGGTCGCAGCGTTGGGAACCGCCGAGACCTCGGAAAACCAGCTGGGTATCCAGGGCCTGCTGCAGCATGTGCCGGCGTGGCTCATGGTTCCGCTGCTGGTGTTGCTTGGCCCCTTTGTTGAGGAATACCTGTTCAGGCACCTGCTGATCGGCAAGTTGTCCGGGTACGTGAACATCTGGGTCTGTTGCATCATCTCCGTGCTGGTGTTCGCGTCCATCCACGTGATTGGCCGCGAAGGACTGGTGCTTTCCGCGCTCGCTCCCTACCTGGGCATGGCGGTGGTGCTGGTGGCGGTTTATGTGTGGACCGGAAAGAACCTGATGTTTTCCTACTTTGTCCACGCAGCCAAGAACCTCATGGCCGTGGTCCTTATCTACGCCGTACCACCCGAATTGCTCCCCACCTAAGACCCCGAGTTCTGCATCAGCTGACGCCATTACTAGACTCGGACTGTGAACAACCAACTCCCTGCCAAGGTTTCCGACGTCTTTGACCCCTCACGCTGGCGCACAGTATCCGGCTTCGATGACTTCAAAGACATGACTTACCACCGGCAGGTTGAGCGTTCGGCGGACGGCACGTCCAAGGACCTCCCCACGGTCCGGATCGCCTTCAACCGCCCCGAAGTCCGCAATGCGTTCCGTCCCGGCACCGTGGACGAGCTCTATCGGGCCATGGACCACGCCCGCATGACACCTGACGTGGCCACGGTCCTTCTCACCGGCAACGGGCCTTCCGAAAAGGACGGCGGACACTCGTTCTGTTCCGGTGGCGACCAGCGAATCCGCGGCCGCGACGGCTACCGGTACGCAGACGGTGAAACGCAGGAAACCATAGACCCCGCCCGCGCCGGCCGGCTCCATATCCTCGAAGTCCAGCGGCTGATGCGGACCATGCCCAAGGTGGTTATCGCCGTCGTCAACGGTTGGGCGGCCGGCGGCGGCCACTCCCTGCACGTTGTCAGCGACCTCACCATCGCCTCCCGGGAGCACGGCAAGTTCAAGCAGACCGACGCCACGGTGGGAAGTTTCGACGCCGGATACGGCTCCGCGTTGCTGGCGCGCCAGATCGGGCAGAAGGCTGCGAGGGAGATCTTCTTCCTGGCCCGCGAATATTCCGCGGACGACATGGTCCGTATGGGCGCCGTTAACGAGGCCGTGGACCACGAAAGGCTTGAAGAAGTCGCCCTGGAATACGCCGCCGACATCGCGCGCCAATCCCCCCAGGCCATCCGTATGCTCAAGTTTGCGTTCAACCTGGCCGACGATGGCCTTGCCGGGCAGCAGGTCTTCGCCGGCGAGGCTACCCGGCTCGCCTATATGACGGACGAGGCCGTTGAGGGCAAGGAAGCTTTCCTCCAGAAACGCGACCCGGACTGGTCCAACTTCCCCTACTACTTCTAGGACCGGCCCGTGGACATCGATCCCGTACTCAAAGCACTCGCCGCTGCCCTGCACGGTGAGGGTCCCGCCGTCGAAATCGTCACCCAGGAAGACGGCGGCTTAGCCGCAGTCCCGGTTGAAACCGGCATCGAGGACGCAGCCGTGGTGGTCCGGACTTCCGGTTCCACCGGCGCGCCCAAGGCAACGGTCCTGACGATTGACGCCCTCGCAGCGTCCTCCGTATCCACGGCGATGGCGCTTCGCGGCGAAGGTCAATGGCTGCTGGCCCTTCCCCTGCAGTACGTGGCGGGCGTCCAGGTCCTGGTGCGCTCCCTCTATGCCGGGACGCGTCCGTGGGTGATGGACCAGTCGAACGGTTTCACGCCCGAGGCCTTCACTGCCGCAGCCGGGGAACTTACGGACAAAATCCGCTTCACCTCCTTGGTGCCCACCCAGCTGCAACGGCTCCTGGACTCCCCCGCGCCGGAGACCCTGGCCGTGCTGCGCCGCTTCAACGCGATTCTCCTGGGCGGCGCACCGGCGTCGGCTGAATTGCTCAGTGCTGCGCGGGACAAGGGGCTCACGGTCGTCACCACGTACGGCTCGGCCGAGACCTGCGGCGGGTGCGTTTACGACGGCGAGCCGCTGGACGGCGTCGAGGTCCGCATCGGTGCGAACGAGCTGGAAGGCCGCATCCTCCTCGGTGGCGCCACGGTGGCGGCCGGCTACCTGGACGCCGCCCGCGCCTCCAAAGCAGCGTTCTTCGAAGAGGACGGGGTCCGCTGGTACGTCACGGGCGATCTCGGAGAACTGGCCGACGACGGCAAACTCACCGTGCTGGGCCGCGCCGACGACGTCATCATCACCGGCGGGATCAAGGCCTCCGCTTCATACATCCAAGGCAAGCTCGAAGCGCTCGACGGCGTGAACGCGGCTTTTGTGGCCGGCGTCCCTTCGCGCGAGTGGGGGCAAGCCGTGGCGGCGTACGTTGCCGTGGCTGATCCTTCGCCCGAGGGTGTGAAGGGATTCACCGCCCGCCGCGAGGAAGCACTGGGCGTCCTGGCCCCCAAGACAGTGTTTGCTGATAAGGATTTGCCCATGCTTCCGAACGGAAAACCGGACCGCATGGCCATGATTGAACTGCTTTCCAACCTGCATCAGGGACAATAGACACGTTCTTACCCCACAGCCCTGACGAACGATCAACCGCGAAATACACGAGGTACTACACGTGGCGACAGCTGCACAATGGATTCAAGGAGCCCGGCTCCGCACACTGCCCGCGGCCATCGCGCCCGTCCTCATCGGTTCGGCAGCGGCGTACGAGCTCCATTCGTTCCGGCTGCCGAACGCGATCCTGGCGGCGCTCGTTGCCCTGCTGCTTCAAGTCGGCGTCAACTACGCCAATGACTACTCCGACGGCATCCGGGGCACGGACGAGGACCGCGTTGGCCCGCTGAGGCTGGTTGGTTCGGGCGCGGCCAAACCCGAGCAAGTGAAGTGGGCCGCGTTCGGCCTTTTCGGCTTGGCGATGGTGTGTGGCCTGATCCTGGTAATCATCACGCAGTCCTGGTGGCTGATCCTGGTAGGCATCGGCTGCGTCCTGGCGGCGTGGGGCTACACCGGCGGCAAGAACCCTTACGGCTACATGGGTCTGGGCGACGTGTTCGTGTTCGTCTTCTTCGGACTGGTTGCCACCCTTGGCACCACGTACACGCAGGCCGGGCAAGTGAGCCTGGCTGCCGTGATCGGCGCGATAGGGACCGGCCTGATCGCCTGCGCCCTCCTGATGGCCAACAACGTCAGGGACATTCCCACGGATACGGTAGCGGGCAAGAGGACCCTGGCTGTTCGGCTGGGAGACAGGCACGCACGCGAGAGCTACGTCCTGATGCTGGGTGTCGCCATCCTCCTGGTGGTAGTCCTCGCACCCACCAAGCCATGGATGCTGATCGTGTTGTTGCTGATCCCCGCCTGCCTCATGCCGGCCTGGCTGATGATCAACGGCAAGAAGCGTAAGAGCCTCATCCCGGTGCTCAAGCAGACCGGCCTGATCAACCTGGGTTACAGCCTGCTCTTCTCGTTGGGCCTGATCCTGACCCGCATCTGAGTTTTCATACAGCTAACGCCCCTAAAACGCGGTTTTAGGGGCGTTAGCCATTTAAAGACGCCTATTTGGTGCCGGGGCGCTTGTCGTTGTTGACGGCGATGTCCGGGTTCTGCTCCACGAGTCCGTCCTCGGCCGCAGCATCTTCGACCTCCCCGGCGGTCCGGATGGGCTTGGCCCGTCCGGAGAAACGTTCGTGCATGGACGCCGTAGCAGCGTCACGCTGCTTCTGGAAGAACAGGTAGCTGATGGCGAAGGCAATCAGTCCGGCAAAGATGACCGCCAGGAACCAGCCCACCCCCAAAAAGACGAACAGCACGAACAACGGCGCGAACAGCGCCAGACGGATGAGGGAATACTTCAGGAAAGCCACCATCCAAGTTTAGCCGCCCGGATGGTTGCACTCTGATCACGGCCAAAAGTGGGCATCCGGTGAATGCCTTGCGGAGACTAGACTTGATGCATGCCCCGCGTTATAGGTGTCGTCGTAGTCCTGGTCATCTTCGTCTATGCCCTGGTGGATGTCATCCGCACGGACCGCCACCAGACCCGCGGCATTTCCAAAACCGCGTGGATCATTGTGATGATCCTCCTGCCACTGCTGGGCGCGATCCTCTGGTTCATCTTCGGACGCCCTTACGGCAGGCCGGCCGCGCGGCCTGTCCGTCGTCAGCCCACTGCCCCCGATGACGACCCCGAGTTCCTCCGAAACCTGGAAGCGCGCCGCCGGAACCAGGCCGAAGATGAGCGCCTGAAAAAGCTCAAGGCTGAACTGGAAGCCAGGGAGCGCAAAGCCGGAGAGAATCCCCCCGACGGCAAGAACAAGGGCGCGAAACCAGGTTTCACCGCCGGCGAGGCCAAGCACGGCGAGCCGGATCCGCATGATACCGACGAGCTGAAGTAGGCAAACATGGCCCAGCAAGCTGATGGTTCACGGCAGTCACCCCCCACCACACCATCAGCCAGCGGGCCAATAGCAGTACCCGCGCCGCCACCCCGCCCCGGGATCACCCTGTCCAGCGCGCCGCCGATAGCCGCAGCCACCAAACCACCCACGTTTGCACGGGTCTCCCGCTCGCTGTGGGTGGCAAGCTTCCTGGCCGGACTTGGCGTTGTGGTGACTGGCTTCCTGGCCCGGGATTCGCATTTTGAACGCCTGAAGGGCCTCATAGGGACCATGGTTCCGGACGGTGACGCTAAAGCGGTTGACGGTGCCACCGCCGTCGTATTTCTTGGGAGCCTCGCCATGCTGGCGCTGGTCATGGCCATGGAGGCAGTGCTTCTGGCCGTCCTCTTCAAACGCCGGCTGTGGGCGCGATGGGCACTGGCTCCGGTGGTCCTCCTGCACGCGATCGTCACAGTCATTACCCGCGACTTCGTGGTGGCGCCAGGCTCTGAAGGTGTCCTGGCAACACTGCTGCTGGCGGCGCAGTTTGTGTTGGCTGCGGCGGGCCTGATCCTGCTGTTCCTTCCGTCCACCACATCCTGGCTGCTCAGCGAACGGCGGCGGTAGGAACCATCATCGCCTCACAGCTGCGCATTACGACGCGGCAAGCCTCCACCGCGCGCGGTTCGGTCAAGGGGTTCTCCGCAACCAGCCGCCAGCGCTGAAGGCTGTCCCTTGCAGTTTCGCTGATAAGGCGGTCATCCGCGTCCCCGGCAAGGCCAAGCCGCAGCGCAGGGCTGCTGCCTCGCCCGCCCACCAGCCGTTCCGCTTCGACCGACGCTGCGGATCCCAGGCCCACCCCGCCCGTCCTTAAGTCCGCCAGGAGCTTCAACTCCCGGAACTCGTGGGCACCGGCCTGAAGCCTCTCCAACGCGGCTTCCACTGGTGCCGCGCGTTCCTTCGGCGCCCCTCTCACCAAGGCTTCCACACCCACGACGGCGGCACGCGCCTTCAGTGCGTCGGCCCGCGTTTGGAAGAGGTGCTCGACGGTGTCGAGGAGTTGGCCAAGACCGCTGCGACGTGCCAGTTCATGGGCAAGGTCGGTGGGGTTGTTGGTCCCGCCACGGATGAGGGCCACGCCGAGGCGGATGCCGAACAAGCCGAACCTGTTCACCAGCGAGGACTTCGTTTCCGGGTCGAGTTGCCCGGGGCCGTCGCCGCGGACAAAACGGTCCACGGACAGCATGAGCCTTTCCCGTGAATTCCTGTCCATGTGTGCCAACAATTGCAGGGCCTCGGCATCTGATTGACGCATGGTCCTGGAGCTTTGTGCGAGCAGCCCTGCGACTGGGACCACTCCCAAGGCCAGGGGCCTGAGGTTTTGGTCCTTGCTGTACCTTTCTGCAATCACGGCCGCGGAGATCAACGAATCGATCCTCCCTGCTCCGATTTCATCGGCCCGGGAGAGCACGGCCAAGGCATTGACCGTCCCGGATTGGCCAGCGGCTGTGTCTTTGAATGACTCAAGAAACCTCACATCGGAGGCGTGCAGGTGCCGCATGAGGTAGATGACGGCATCAGCGGCCGCCGGCGAATCCTCGGGCAGCAGAAAAGCCGTGGACCGTGCGGACACCTCCTGGGACAGGGAGGCAATCCCGGGCGTATCTATCAGGGTGAGATCACGCAGGCTGGCTGCCGGCCAGTCCACTACCAGCCGTTCCACTTGCTCGGGCCGGACCTCACCCAGGGTGAAGACCAGCCGACCGTCCACCCGCGTGACCGGGAGTCCTTTCGGCTCACCTGTGAGGGGGTAGAGGGTGATCCGTGGGGTGTGCCCGAAGCGGTACCACGTGACAATGCGGGTGCACTCCCCCGCATCGGTGGGCGCTATTTCTTCGCCGATGATTGCGTTGAGGAGGGTTGATTTGCCGGCTTTGACCATCCCGGCCACGGCAATGCGAAGTGGCCCGGCAAGCCTGGCATCCAGCTCGTCCAGCACGGCGAGTGCCTCGGCGTCGTCGTGGAAAGCGTGACGGGCCAGCCCCAGCAGCTCCGTCGCTCCAGCAATACCGGACGGCATCATCCGGCGGGGACCGTGGACGGTGTTTGCTGTGGATCCGGGCTTCTGTCCAGCAACTGTCGGGCGCCTGAGCTGAGGGCATCGACCACCCTGAGCTGGTTCCTGATCTCCTTGATCCGCATGTCACGCTCCACGGCGTAGGTGGCCGCGGCTTTTTGGGCGGCGGCAACAGATTCAGTGAGGGAACGGTGATGCTCTTCAGCGATGTCAGTGAAGTGGTCGCGGGTGGCCCGCTGTACCATCCGCAGCCTGTCCTTCAGCTGCTTGCCCACCTGGAAGACGACGTCGTCCACCTGCTTGCGGACAAGCATCTTGGCTTCGGCCTGGCGCCGTTTCAACCGGGCCTCCTGTTCTTCGCGGTAGGCCTTCCGGCCAAGCATGAGGCCCGCACCCACAGATAGCGGATTGATCAGCGCGAGGCCGAACAGCCCTGTCAGCAACCCGAACATCAGGACTCCCCCATAGGACCCCCGCATCCCGATCAGGATCTTCTGGACCGCCCCCATGCGGCCGTCTTCCATCTGTTGGATGTCCGCAACCGGGTCCAGCACGCCTCCCGTATCCGAGACCTGCAACGTTGGCAGCACCACCTCGTCTTCGGAGAAGTGCCCGGCCACCTGGCGGGCCAGCCATTGTGCCCTTTCGTTGGTCCACACGAAAGTGTCCGAAACTGCGGCGGCCGTACTTTGTTCCAACCACGAGGTGAACTGCTCCCATGCCGGTCCGGGGTCCCCCTGGTCGATGGCGGCTTCGGCTTCGCGTTGGATCCTGCGGAGCCTGTCTTTCAGGTCGTACTCCATATCCGCGATGAGGTCTCCGATCCCGTCGTTGAGGGTGATCTGCCACCGGGCCGATCGTTTACGGAGGGCGTCGGCGTCCTCCTTCGCCGCTTTCAGCCCGGCAATCATGTGCGGTGTGCCTTCGGGATTCTCCAGGGCACCCAGCTCCGATTGCAGGGCAAGCCTCAAGTTTTCGGCGACGGAAAGGACGTCGTGGGCTACGGACCGGCGTTGCAGCCTGGCAGCCTCGCCCACAATGTTGGTGCGAAGGTGTGAGATCAGCGCCGGGAACCCTGATTCCTCGTTGAGTTCTGTGTCCTGGAGCCTGGCTGCCTGCAACCGCAGTTCGGAGGAGACAGGGAACAACGGGATGCCGGGCCCTACAGCTTCCAGATGGCCTTTGTCCAGGTCAGCGATTTGCCGCCAGCTGGGATAGAGGTCCGTTTTGGAGAGTACGCAGAGCACGTTGGGGCTGATCCGCATCGCTTGATGGAGGAAGCGGATCTCCGGCTCCGTGTATTCCTGCGAAGCGTCGGATACGAACACCATGGCGTGGGCGGATGGAAGCGCCGTCAGGGTGGTGAGCGTATGGGAGGAGCCCAGCCCGCCGACACCCGGGGAATCAACCATGGTGAGGCCCCCGGCGAGCAGTTTGCGGGGAAGCGATACTTCGGCCGCCACGATGTTCCTGGCGTTTCCCGGATTTCCCTTCTCGGACACATACTCGGCAAGCTCATCGAGCCCGATCGGTTGCCGCTCCACGGGCGCCTCAGGTCCGCCGTCGGATTCCGTGACGCTGCCGCCGTGGCGGGGAACAAGGACAACGGCCGACGCCGGGTCCCCCTGCCGTACGACGGTTGGGACCGTTGTGGCAATGTCGTCGTCCACGGGACAGACCGGGGCGTTGACCATGGCGTTGATCAGCTGGCTTTTACCCTGCTTGAATTCGCCAACAACAATCACACGGACACTGGGGTCCCGGAGCCGCTCCAGGGTGTTTTCCAGGCGCCGCCTGAGGTCGTTCCGTTCCCCCACGACGGCAATGCCTTGCTCCACCAGTGTGGTCATACGTACTGTTTCCGCCACAAATTCGTCCTTTGCTCTGCCACCCTTGGACGGGAGGCCACGAAGTGCCCGGCAGGTGTGTACGACCTGCCGGGCACTGCCTGGGGACTTCGCGGTGCAGCATTTCGCTGCGCCGTTTGGTGCACTGGTTACTGGTCGATGTCCACGTCGTTCTTGGCGACGACGATCGAGTCGTCGATGTTGTTGTACTCGACATCGAGGTCGTTGTCGGCGATCACCGTGTTGTCCTCGACGTTGGTGTAGTCCACGTCCACGTCGCCCACTGTGGTGGAGTTGTCCTCCGTGTAGGTCAACTCGTTGTCCTGCGCCACCACCGAGTCATTGATCACCTGGACGTCTTTCAGGTCCACATCAACGTCGGTGGAGTTGAAGGAGTCCGTCGCGTTGAAGGAGTCCGCCACGTTAGTGGAATTGTTCGAGTTGTCCGTGTTCGTGGTTGTGTTGTTCGTCGTCGTGGACGAGTTGTCCGTGTTGAAGGAGTCCGCGATGTCAACATCGATGTCCGCATCAACATCCACGGAGTTGTCCTGCGAATTGTCGTTGAACGAGTCCGAGACGTTGTTCGTGGTGTTGTGGACCGAGTTGTCGGTCTCCTCGTTGAAGGAGTCCTTGATATCGACGTCGACATCCGTGTCGGTGTTGTAGGAATCCTTCGTTACCGAGTGGTCGTCGTTGAAAGAGTCCCTGACATCGATGTCCGTGTTGCCCACCTCAACATCGCCGTCGCCCGACTCCGTGATGTTGACCGAGTTGTCCGTGGAGTGGTCATCGGTGTGGGTCGTCGTCGTGGTGGTTGTCGTGTTTCCGGAATCCCTCACGTCTCCGCCGGCCGCGATGGCCCCATCCCCCGAAGCAGTCACGGCATCCTGGTTGAAGAACTGCGTGACGTCGCCATCGGCCCAGATGTTCTGGTTGACCGACTGGTCGGTGATGGTGTCGCGGTCGTCGATGTTGGTGGTGTACGAGTAGTTGTTCACCACGTGGATCAGCTGCTGGACGGCGTGGGCGTGATCATCATAGTCGCCGCCACCGGCACCGCCATGCCCGCCGCCGTCGTGCTCATGGTCGTCGCCACCATCATGGCCGTCCCAACCACCGCCGGCACCGCCATGCCCACCGCCGTCGTGCTCGTGGTCGTCGCCACCATCATGGCCGCCCCAACCGCCACCGGCACCGCCATGCCCGCCGCCGTCGTGCTCGTGGTCGTCGCCACCATCATGGCCGTCCCAACCACCGCCGGCACCGCCATGCCCACCGCCGTCGTTCTCATGGTCGTCGCCACCGGAATTGTGGGGGCGTCCGCCGCCTTGGCCACCGCCTTCCCAGCCGCCGGTGGAAGCGTGGTTGCCGCCAGTGTTGTATTCGCGGTCGAACGAGGAGCGGGCGTTGATGGGTGCGTAGTCCAGGACCACGGGCCGTGCGGCGTCGACGTCTGCCGAGGAGACGTGCCGCAGGCCGGCCGCGGAAAGGGCCGCTTCCGGGTTACGTACGAACTCTTCGGCTGCGTCAGGATCGTTGAACAGGCTCATCAGGAACTGCACGAGCTGTTGTGCGAGTGTAGGCATTGGAGTGCTCCCTCAAATTCTGTGGTGGGTGGTAAATGGCCCGGCGCCTTTGCCGGGCTCCCACTCAACGTATGGCCCGGGCCAGGGGCGGGGCATCGGGGGCGGTCCCCCTACCGGCCACCCCGGCGTTAGGGGATCCGGTGCATTCCCGTTAGGGGGTGGAGGGGGTGACCGACTACGGAGGTGGGTACCCCTCCCCCAAGGCCAGACGGAGCCGGACCAGCAGTTCGGAACGGTTTTCGGCCCCCAGCCGGCGGCGCATCCGGGCTACATGATGCTCTGCGGTGCGGGGCGAGATGTAGATGGCTTCGCCGATTTCGCGGTAGGTTTTGCCCTCCAGAAGCAGTCGGCCCACTTCCCGTTCCCTGACGCTCAGGCCTGAAGAGTCAGGTATGCCTGGGGCCTCTCCCGCATCCGGCAGCGGCGCGCCTGGGTCCTGACGCCCGGCAGCTTCGGCCCGCTCGGAAGACCCCGCAGTGGTGCCCGTGATGGTGGTTGCCCCCTGCGGATGGATATCCCTGGCACACGCCAGCAGCCGTACCATGTCGCGCCGTTCATCGGCGTGCGCGGCGGCGTGGCCGGCCAACCGCGCACCTTCCCATGGCATGCCTACCGCAGCCAGCCCACGGGCCGCTGTTTCGACGTCGGACGCTTCGAACCTGCTGGCGAGTACGGAAACCCAGGCCTTTCCGCCAGCGGCTAGGACAGAGGCCAGATGGCTGTGTTCGGACGCGCGCACCAATGCCGCAGCATGCGGAGCAAGTTCAGCGGGGCTTTCGCCCAGCAATGCGGCCTGCACCCCCGCCCAGTGCAGCGGAACCGACCACAATGGCGGATTTCCCAAGCGGCCCAACAACTCCCACGCACTGTCCATGGACAGCGAGATTCGTCGCGTCTCCCGTAGCCTCGCTGCGGCTATGGCCAGTTCTCCCCAGGGCAGCAGGTTGTAGAGGTCCACGGATACGTGCATCATCGCCTCACGGGCCCTGTCCCAGGCGAGCACCAGTTCGTGCACCTCGCTGCCGCGCCGCGCCAAGGCCACCTCCAGTGCCGCCA
Source organism: Paenarthrobacter sp. CAP02 (assembly GCF_040137855.1). Lineage (NCBI taxonomy): Bacteria > Bacillati > Actinomycetota > Actinomycetes > Micrococcales > Micrococcaceae > Paenarthrobacter > Paenarthrobacter sp. CAP02. Next base: position 99,944 of record NZ_JBEEII010000010.1, read on the forward strand.
ACAGGAAGGTATCCCGTGGAGCCAGGGGCCAGTGGTTGGCCTTGACGGCCTCATTGATGGACAAGCGTGCTTCTTCGGGGTTGTCCTGTTGCATTGAGCACCAAGCCTGAAGCAGGAACAGCCTGGGCCTGCAAGCATCTCCGCCCTGGCCGGCGGCGAGGGCAGCACTGAGCACCGTGTCCGCCACCGCGGGTTCCCCACTGTGGATCGCACAGAGAGCCGCCAATGCTGCAGGGGTCTCCGGCAAGGGAATCGATGCGCCGGCCGCGTTCATCATGTCTGACGCCCGGATGAGTTCCGGCAACGCCCGCTGTGGTTCCCGCCCCAGGGTGTGCCTGAGCCCCTGCTGGGTCAATGTCAGCGCCACCGCCAAGAGCGTAGGCGAACCCGCCAACGGTGTGGCGCCGAGGATTTGCTCGGCGCCGGTTGCATCACCGGCGCCGATCATTGCCACTGCTGCCAGCGGCGCGGAATCGTCGATCCTGTCAGGGCCAACCCACCTGTAAGTGTCCGCGCTACGGGCCAGCATGCCGCGGTGCGCCCACACGGCAGCGGCAACGTCCGCACCCAGGCGAAGCCCAGGGGCATCGGGCATGGCCAGAAGCCTGTCCACGATTCTTCCCGCAGCGTCCAAGTCGCCGATAGCTGCAGCGGCTTGGGCCCGCCGCGCGGCGGTGGGAAGCTCCGGAGCTCCGGCAAGGAGTGCTTCGGCGAAGAGATCGGCGGCCAACTGTGGATCAGCATCCAGCACCAGGTCCGCCCAGCGTTCCAGCTCCTCCGCCACACGGGGGTCCTGCAATCCGCTCCGTGCGAGCTCACGGGCAACATCACCCAGGCCCGTCTCTTCCTGCAGGATCTTCCCTACCAGTTCCCGCTGCAGTGCACGGAGTTGCGGCTTGGGTGCATTGTTCAACAGCGCATATTGGACGGTCCCCACCACGGTTCCGTCCGGAGAAAGCAGCCCGGCTTCCTTACCGGCTGCCACTGCGTCTTCAAGCCCGTCCCGGGTCTCCAGGTCATCCGGCAGCGGCCCAGGCAGGGTGAAGCCTACTGACAACGCAAGGAGCAACTCCCGGAGCAACGCATTGTGTCCGGCAAGGACCACGTCGGGCCGATCAGGAGTTGGGTCCTTGCTGGTGGTGGGTTGGGAAGCATGGTCTGGCCCCGTCATGCCTAAGCCACCGAGGTCGACGCGGTATCCAGGCTCGGGCCGTTATCCGTGGTGGCAGGCGGCGGGACAGGTGGCGGGTCGGTGACCGGGGCGGGATCCTGCGTCGGGGCCGGATCACCCAGCGGCGCGGTTGGTTCGGGAGACGGCGGTGCAGGGTCAGGCGCAGGTGGCGGAGTGACAGGGTCCGTGGCCGGTGGAGGGGTGGTCCCCGGGTCGGTGGCCGGTGGAGGTGTGCCAGGACCGGTTGGCGATGCAGGTGTCCCGGGGTCCGTTGCCGGTGGCGGGGTGCCAGGACCAGTGGCCGGTGGCGGGGTCCCGGGGTCCGTTGCGGGCGGAGGTGTAGGGCCACTCGCCGCGCCACCGGGGTCCGTGGGTGTGGAGGGCGTGCCCGTTCCAGGCGTCGTGCCCGAACCCGGCGTCGTGCCCGTCCCAGGCGTCGTGCCCGTGCCCATTCCAGGCGTCGTGCCCGTGCCCATTCCAGGCGTCGTGCCAGTGGTCCCACCAGCGGCTGCTCCAGCCTGACCCGGAGTCCCAGCCGGGGTACCGGAGCCGGTTCCAGCGGGTCCGTTCGCTACCGAACCACGTCCTGTCCCGGTCGCCCTCTGCACTGGGCTTCTTCCGGCTCCTGCTCCGGCTCCGGCCGGGCCGGCACCTGTTCGTGCACTGGCTTCAAGTCCCGTCGCCGGCGCCCCGGTCAACGGAGCGGCCGCGGCTGGGCCGCCACCGGACGCACCGTCACGTGTTCCGGAATCCTGGGCACCGCCGTCGCGCATTACGTCAGCGGCTTGAGTCCCGAACATTGATGCGAGCAGTCCGTTGCCGTCCGGGCTCTGGGCCGCAGTGGCGGTGGCGATGGCCAGGGCTGTCGCGGCGGTAGCCGCGGCCGCAGCCATCCGGACGCGGGGCCGGGGCGCGTGCCTGCCGGGACGTCCAGGGGCCGCCTTCACGACGCCCGCAACGGGGACACGGGCGACGACGCGCGGCCGCGTGGCCTCCGGTTCCGTAGGTGTCGCAGCCGGTGCATCGGCCGCCACAGCGTCTGCCACCTGGCTGAGACCGGCAAGCGCGGCGCCGCGGCAGATGGACGACTTCGGATCGGCGTCAACAGCTATCGGGCGGCCCAGTTCAACGGAAATCAACTCGGCCACGAGCGGAATACGCGAGGACCCTCCGATCAGCAGCACAGCGCTCAGGTCCTGAGGCTCAAGACGGTTGCTCCGCAGGCTGCGCTCCAGGGCGTCCACGGTCTCGCGGAGGGGCTGCTCGACCATTGCTTCGAACTCGGAACGGACCAGCCTAACCGACTGCTGCGTCCCGGGGAGCGCCACCGCAACGCTCGCTTCGCTGTCCATGGAGAGGGCTTCCTTGGCTTCGCGGCATTCCCGCCTCAGCCGCGAAAGAGCGGCCAAGGTCTCCGGCGATGCGGGGTCCAAACCCTCTCCGGCGTTGCCCAAGTGGCCCATCACGTGACGCAAGACAGCGGCGTCGAAATCGGCGCCGCCAAGGGTTTCTATGCCATCCGGCCGCCCGAGGAGCTCGAAGTTCCCCGCACCCACCTTGCGCAGGATGGCCGTGTCGAAAGTGCCACCACCGAGGTCGTACACGGCGATGACGCTTCCGTCCTCCACCCTCGTCTGGGAGGCGTAGTGCAGTGCGGCCGCTTCAGGCTCGCCGAGCAACGTCACCGCTTCGAGGCCCGCGACGTTCAACGCGGCCTGCACCACTGACGTGCGGTGCGCACCCCACGCCGCCGGGTACGTCATGACGATCGACGACGGCGAACTTCCCTCCCGCTCTTCGGCGCGGTCCACCACCCACCGCGCCATGGAGGCGTAGACGTCCTCGGGTGCCAACCAGTTGTCCCCTATGGAAAGGGGGACGGAATCCCCGATCCTGCGTTTGAACTCCCGGACCATCCGCTGGGGGTCGTCCAGCCCCCGCCGCTCGGCGGGTTCTCCCACCAAAACCCGGCCGTCGTCGGCGTAGTAAAGTACGGATGGCACGGCGCTGCCGTGCAATCCCAAGGGAAGGATTTCCGGTGGTGATAGCGGCCCCTGGTGGGGCCTGGCCAGTGCTGCTGCGGTAAAACTTGTCCCGACGTCAATGGCGAGAACATAGCTCATAGCTACCTCGAAAGTTCACATGGCACCGCGCTGCGGTCTTCATCACAAGCGGGTCCTGAACAAGTTAGCACCTGCTAAGCATGTGCAAAAGGCTCAGTTGCTACAGCGATTTGTTGATTTCGAGGGCCGACACCGACCATCCTGGGCATCTTTCCTGCTCAGGCAGGAAATGGGCCTAAAGCCCCGAGTAGGAATGCAGGCCCTGGAAAACAGTGTTGACGAGCGTGAAGTTGATAATGACACACCCGTAACCCACGATCGACAACCACGCAGCGCGGGTTCCGGTCCAGCCACGGGTGGCACGTGCGTGCAAGTAGCCTGCGTAGACAACCCAAATCACGAACGTCCAGACTTCCTTCGGGTCCCAGCCCCAGAACCTGCCCCAGGCCTTCTCGGCCCAGATGGCACCGAACATCAAGGTGAAGGTCCAGCCGATGAAGGCAATGGCGTTGATGCGGTAGGAAAGGTTCTCAAGGCTCAGCGCGTTGGGCACCACCCGCATGAACGAGAGGTTGTCCTTGCGACCGGCTGCGAGGTTCTTCTGCCTGTAGGACTGAAGCAACTGCAGCACGGACATGGCGAAAGTCAGGGTGAACAGTGCCGAGGACAGGACCGCGATGGAGACGTGGATGATCAGCCAGTAGCTCTGCAGGGCCGGAACCAGGTGGCCCACCGGGGTCCAGAATGAAACGGAAGCGGCAACCAGCATGATGATGGCCAGGCCAAGGACGAAGGTGCCCAGGAACCGCAGGTCGCGGCGGATCAAAGTAACAAGGAAGACGGCGACAGCCACGAAAGCACCCGTGGTGAGGAACTCATACATGTTGCCCCACGGCACCCGCCCGGCGCCCAGTGCGCGGGTGATAACGCCAGCGGCGTGGATCAGCACACCCAGGACCGTCAGCGCCACGGCAATGCGCGCGGGTACGCGCCGTTCAGCGGCGTACTTCATGTCGCCAGCCGCGGTTCCGCCCTCAAAGGTGAGGCTCGACGTCGGCCGCTCGGCGCGGCCTGCCGGCCCACCGGCGTCGGCACCGCCCAGGGCTGCACCTACGCGACCAGCTGCAACCGTCACCTTTTCGCCAGCCGAGCTGGCCGCCGCCTTGAGGTCCACGGCCTGGAACGTCTTGCTGCTTTTCGCCAGGTCCCAAGCGAAGGCAATGAACGCCACGGTGTACGTGCCGGCGGCCAACAGCATGAACAGTTCGCTGTACTGGCCCAGGGTTTCGTTGATGGCTGGCATTACTGGTCCTTCGAGGTTGAGGAAGAGACTGCTGTTGTGGGGGGTGCCTGAGGCGTTTCCGGGAGGTTCCATTCCCGGGCAAAGAGTTCACGGAGGGCCGCGGCCTCGCCGGCCAACCTGTGGTCTTCACCGCGGGCAAGGAGACCGTATTCCACCATGGTGCGGCCGTCGGCGTGGGTTCCGGTGCGTACCCAGACGCGGCGTCGGTTGACGTACAGGGACGTCATGAGCCCTGCGACTGCCAGGAGGCCGAAGATCAGGGCATACAACTGGCCGGGGTTGTGGTGGATATCCACGCCAATGTACTTTTTGACGCCGTCGAACGTGATGCTGCCCTTGCCTTCGGGCAGGTTGACGGTTGCTCCGGGAGTCAGGGTGATGCCGCCTGCCGCGAGGTTGCGGCTGTTCAACGGCTTGAGCTTCTCGACATCCAGTTCAAACACGTTCTGGGGCACGCCCTTGTCCAGGCCAAGGTCACCGTAGAACGAGTTGAGGCTCAGCTGCGGGTTGACCAGTTCGGGGGCCCCGCTGAAGGAGATCCCGTCACTGGTGACCAACGCCGTGGGGAGGAAGAAGCCCACGAATCCGAGCTGTTCAGGCTTGGCATCCGGCACCTTGATGACCACGGAGGAGTAGTAGTTGTCGCCTTGGACCTTGGCGATGACCGGGCCTTGGAAGGACACGTTGCCCTCGCCGTCACGGACGGTCACCATGGGTGCGTAGCCGTTTCCCGTGAGGTACAGGCTGGTTCCGCCCAGGGAAACGGGATCGTTGACCTTCAGGGTTTCCTTCTTGGCCGGCGAATCAGGGGTTTCCTTGGTGGTGACTTCGGCGGTGTAGTCGATGGGCTGGCCGGCCTTGCCCGGTGATTCGCGGTCGAACTTTGCATTGAACTTGTCCAGCTGCATGGAGTAAGGCTGCAGGGAACTGCTCTGGAAGTTCGTGCCGGGCGTGAATTGGTCGTAGCCCACCAGGGTGTTCACGAACGTATCGCCCTCCACCAGGATGCGCTGGCCGCTGTAGCCGAAGAGGCCGCCAATTGCCACGGACACCAACACCCCGATCAGGGACGTGTGGAACACCAGGTTGCCCACCTCCTTCAGGAAGCCGCGCTCGGCACCCAGTGACGGAAGGTCGCCGTCGGCGTTCCTGACCTCGACGCGGTAGCCGCGTTTCTTGAGCAGTCCAGCGGCATCGTTGATGGCCTTCGACGCCGGGATCCCGGCGTCGGCGGGCAATGCGAGGGTGCCGTACTCCGGCAGGCGGGAAAGGCGCTTGGGAGTGCGCGGGGGCTGCGACTTCATGGCCTTGTAGTGGGCGATCGCGCGCGGAGTGACACAGCCGATCAGCGAGATGAACAGCAGGATGTAGATCGCAGAGAACCAGGCAGACGAGTACACGTCGTAAAGCTGCAACGCATCCAGGAACTGGCCGTAGGACGGGTTGTCCTTGATGTATTGGGTGACCACGGCAGGGTTGGCCGGCCGTTGCGGGAACAAGGACCCGGGCACGGCCCCCACTGCGAGCATGAGCAACAGGAAAAGTGCCGTCCGCATGCTGGTGAGCTGCGTCCACGCCCAACGCAGCATGCCCTTGAAGCCAAGCGCGGGAAGCGCGGCCTCGGACTTTGCCTGCTGGAGTTTGCCTTCGCCTGCTGCGCCTTCTGCGGTGGCGCTTTCAGCGGAGGGCGACTTCTTCTTGGCTTTCACGGACTCACTCATCAGATCGGCAACTTCACGTCGTTTTGGAACCAGTACTGCAACTCGGTCACCCAGGTCCCCCACACTCCGGTGGCCATCAGGATGCCGAGCAAAATCAGGATGCCTCCGCCGATCCGCTGGATAGCCAGGCGGTGCTTGCGGAAGAAGGACATGACGCCCATACCGCGGCGAACGGCCAAAGCGATCAGGAGGAACGGAATGCCCAGGCCAAGGCTGTAGATGAAGGCAAGGAGTGCACCCTTGGCCGCCGACGAACCGCCGGACAGGCTCAGCAACTGTACCGCGGAGTAGGTCGGGCCGATGCAGGGTGCCCAGCCAAGGCCGAACGTGAGCCCCAGCAGAGGTGCACCCCACAGGCCCGCCGGCGGTTTGGCGTGGATTTTCGCGTCACGCTGGAGCCAGCCGAAACCGCCCATGAACACCACGCCCATGACAATCACCAGGAGGCCAAGCACCTGGGTGATCCAGGCGTTCTGCGGACCGGTCAGGAGGGTACCCAACTGGCCGAAGGCACCGCCGAGCAGGACGAAAATCACCGAGAAGCCAAGGACGAACAGGCCGATTCCGGCCAGCATGCGGCCACGCCGCTGCTTTTGCAGGTCGACGCCGGTCAGTCCAGTGACGTAGCCAAGGTACCCGGGCACCAGGGGCAGCACGCATGGCGAGAGGAAGGAGACCAGCCCGGCGAGCAATGCCACGGGCACAGCCAGCAGCAGGGATCCGTTGAGGATGGTCTCGGCGAAGGGACTGTTCACGGTTCTACTCGGCCACTGCGGAGGTGATGAGGGCTTTCAGGGTGCTCTTTTCAATTTCGCCAAGCACGCGGGAGGCAACCTTGCCCTCCTTGTCCAGGACCAGGGTTGTGGGCACCGCTCCTGGTGGGACGATTCCCGACACGGAGAGCAGCACTGCCCCGTCCTTGTCGTTGAAGCTCGGGTAAGTGAGGTTGAACGTCTTGTCGAATGCCTCAGCCGTTGGCTGTTCGTCGCGCAGGTTCACGCCGAAGAACTGGACGCCCTGGTCCTTGAATTCCTGGTGCAGGGCTTCAAGCTGCGGAGCTTCGATGCGGCAGGGAGCGCAGGCGGCAAACCAGAAGTTCAGGACCGTGACCTTGCCCAACAGGTCCTCGGGCTTTACTTCCGCGCCGGTGAACAGTGTGCCTCTGAGTGCCACGGGAGCCGAGCGGTCAGCTTTGGCGAACTCGGTCACGGAGCCGTCGCCTGCTACGTAGTTCTTGTTATCGCCCTTCCGGGCCTGTTCTGCCAGGGAGTCCTTTTGGGCGCACGCTGAAAGGCCCATGGTGAGTCCAGCCAGCAGGACACCCCCTGCAGTCAGTACTCCTCGGCGTGAAAGATTCTTGTCCATGGTCCTTAGGCTCCGGGGGTGCTTGCGGCGCCGGGGAGCAACGCTGCGGCAGGCTCGCTGTATTCGACCCGGACGATCTTGCCGTCCTGGTCCAGGGTGAGGGAAGTCAGGGAGGTGAGGGTGCATTCACGCTTGCGGGGGTCGTGCGCCAGCCGGCGGCCTTCCGCCGTCAAACGGGTGGACCAGATGGGGAGTTGGTGGCTCACCAGGATGGCCTCGGCGCCGTCGCCTCCCAACTCGATGGCTTCGACGCGGGCATCCTCAACTGCAGCCAGGACACGGGCAGCCTGCTCCTTGTAGGGCTCACCCCAGGACGGCCGCAGTGGATTGCGGAAGTAGAACCAGTGCTTCGGCTTGAGGAACTCGCTCTTGGTGGGGTGCAGTCCCTGGAAGTGGTTCTCTGCCTCGATGATCCGGGGTTCTGTGTGGATCTCAAGTCCCAGTGCCTCAGCCGTGGGCAGCGCCGTTTCCTGCGCGCGGGTCAGCGGAGAGGCCGCCAAGTGTACGATCTTGGCGCCTTGGGCAACCTGCGCCGAGAAGTGCTCGGCCAGCATGCGGGCCATCTCACGGCCGCGTTCGGAGAGGTGGAATTCCGGCAGGCGACCGTACAGGACGCCGTCGGGATTGTGGACCTCGCCATGGCGAAGGAGGTGGACAGTTGCTTGGGGCATGTTTACCAGTTTCTCAAAGAAGCGGGGCGATCCGAAATCTTCTACCGCTAGTAGAACTCAAAGTTTTACAGAAATGTTCCGTGGAGTTGGAATAAAAGATGCATATGCATGTTTATACTAGACACGAAGCTCGGTTGACGCTTCAAGCAATGAGTTCAGCCGGGCAAGCACGCAGTACCTTCCACTACCCATAGGAGCAACACCATGATGACCCTTCCCGCTTCCGTCACCACCGGCACCTGGACCCTCGACGCTTCGCACAGCGAAATCGGCTTCACCGTCCGCCACGCAGGCATCAGCAAGGTCCGCGGCCAGTTCAAGGACGCCTCGGCCACCTTGGAGGTTGGCGAAACCCTGGCTGACTCCAAGGTCTCCGCAACCATCCAGACCGCCAGCTTCGACTCCGGCGACGTCAACCGCGATGGCCACGTCAAGGGCGAAGACTTCTTCGATGTCGAGAAGTTCCCGGAAATCACGTTCGTTTCCCGCCACGTCAAGGCCAACGGAAACAGCTTCGACCTCGTGGGAGATCTCACAATCAAGGGCGTGACCAAGGAAGTTTCCATCGAGACCGAGTTCAACGGTGTGGCCGTCGATCCGTTCGGCAACACCCGCGCAGGCGTTTCCGGCGAAACCACCATCAGCCGCAAGGAATTCGGCCTCACCTGGAACGCAGTCCTCGAAGCCGGTGGCGTCCTGGTCAGCGACAAGGTAGTCATCAACCTGGAACTCGCGTTCATCGCACCGGCTGCCGCCTAAGTCCAGCCTGGACCCTGCACGGATCCTTCCCTTGTCCGTAATCCCCACGGCACAACGCCGGGTGTGACTTTCAAGGGCGGGATTCATAGCGGGACCCCCACAACGGCGCCTCCTCAGCATCACGCTGTGGGGGCGCCGTTTGGCTGTCTCGAAGATCACCCGCCAATTATTCGGCAGATACCCCCTGATTAGCTGCGAGTTGGCTCCGAATTTCCTATGCATCCTTCAACCACCGGTCTAAAGTGATGCCATGAGTACCCCAGACGAAGCACCACAGCCTCAGCAGCCCGGCTCACAGCCTCCGCAGCCCGGCAATGTTCCTCCTGCGGGTTACCAGCCACCGCAGGGCTACCAACCACCCCAGGGCTATCAGCCCCCATCGCAACCGGGGCAATACTCCCAGCCCGGAGCGTCCCAACCTGGCCCGGGGCAGCCCGGACCAGCCCAGCCCGGGTTCCACTTCGAAATGCCCACCGACGGCCCACGCAACTTCAACGACGTCATGCCGCAGGGCGGCTTCTCGGGAATGTTCAAGACGCAGGGCCTTCCCACGGAGTTGAAGGTTTCCTACTTCATCTGGGTTATCTCCGGACTTCTGGGCCTGCTGTTTGGGCTCATCGGATTCTTCGCCGTCATCGCAGCTTTCGCTTTTGCTCCGGCGTTCGCCGCGATCGCCCTGGTCCTGCTCCTGTTGGCCCTCGCTGTTGCAGCCGCCCAAGTAATCCTTGCCATGAAGATGAAGGAAGGCAAGGAATGGGCGCGGCTCGCCTTGACCATCGTGGCCGCCGTTTCACTGTTGCTCGCCATCTTCGGGGCGGCCAACGGTGGAGGTTCCGGCATGGGCCTGGGCGGTAACTGGTTCGGTTTCCTGGTCAGCGCAGTCGCCGTCGTCTTGATGTGGCTGCCCAACTCGCAGCTCTGGTTCAAGGCAGTCAAGGGCCAGGTCTAGCGTCCACGCTGGTTCCGTCGTCGGGCTTTACCGACGTGAAGGCCGCGGTGCAATCCCTCCGGATTCCCGCGGCCTTCATCATGAAGGCGTAAGCCCACATGATGATTTTTGCCGTAGCCATGGAATTCCTGCGTGTGTTTGGCTATAGCGTCAGACCCGGGATGTACGGTGTAACCAGAACCACGCTGGGGGCAGGGTCATTTTGCTGATCCCGGCGGCCGAACCAGCAGTCGAACAAGCAAAGGAATGCCATGAGCAACCCTCCCTACCCGCCGTCGAACCCGGGTGACGCCAACCAGCCCGAGCAGGCCGGCTCGCAGCCGACCGCACCTCAGTACGGCCAGCAGTCCCCGCCCGCCGCGCCGCAGTACGGGCAGCAGGCGCCGCAGTACGGGCAGCAGGCGCCGCAGTATGGGCAGCAGTCGCCGCCCGCCGCGCCGCAGTATGGGCAGCAGTCGCCCCAGTATGGCCAGCAGGCCTCCCCGTACGGCCAAGCCCCGTCCGCGCCCCAGTATGGCCAGGACACCAACTGGCCGAGCCAGCAGCCCGGCCCCACTACGGTTCCGCCGATGGTCAACTACGCCTTCTGGATGATCATCGCAGCCGGCGTCCTCTCAGCTATCAGCTCGCTGCTCCTTGCCACCACCGGTGCTGACGCCTTCATCAACGCCATGAACCAGCAGGCTGCGCAGCAAGGCACCGACCTTCCCGCAGGCTCCATGGAAGGCATGCGGGGGGTCATCTCCGTGAGCGCCATCGTTGGCGCGATCATTTCCCTTGGTCTTTACGCGCTGGTGGGCTTCAACGTCCGCAAGGGCAAGAACTGGGCAAGGATCCTGGGCACGGTCTTCGCCGCCATCTCAGTCCTCGGCCTGACCAGCCTCTTCCAGTTCGGCCCCACCTACGGCGTGCTGCAGCTCGTGGTGATCCTGCTGGGTGTTGCAGCAATCGTCATGCTGTACCTGCCGGCGTCGGCTCCGTATTTCCGGAAGCCCCAGCCGTTCGGCAACCCGTACCAGACTCCGTACGGCCGCTAAACCGGCGGGCCTGTCATAAGGCAACCCAACGGGCGTAGCCCCGGCGAAGGCTAAACGGCCTGGCCCGGTGTCTGCGCCCGTTGTGCGTGGTAAGCCAGGATTTGAAGCTCCGTGGCCATGTCCACCTTGCGGAGGTTGACGTGCGGCGGGACCTGCAGCAACACCGGAGCGAAACTGAGGATGCTTCGGATTCCAGCGGCGATCACGCGGTCGCAGACTGCCTGCGCCACAGTGGCCGGCAACGCGAGCACCACCATGTTCGTGTGCGTACGCTCCAGCACCCGCTCCAACTCGGCTGAGTCGCTGACCCGCAGCCAGCCCACCTCGTTGCCGATCACCATGGGGTCGGCGTCAAAGATAGCGACAACGTCGAAACCCCTGGACTCGAAGCCGCCGTACCGGGCCAACGCCTTGCCGAGGTTACCGGCACCGACGATCGCGACCTTCCAGTCATGGGTCAAGCCCAAGGCCGCGGCGATGTGACGGCTCAAGTATTGGACCTCGTAGCCCACGCCGCGGGTGCCATACGAGCCGACGTAGGAGAGGTCTTTGCGGAGAGTGGAGGAACTCACGCCGGAGGCTTCGGCGAGGGCTTCGGATGAAACCCGCTCCACGCCTTCTGCCAGCAAAGAGTTGAGCGCACGCAAATAGAGAGTCATCCGGGCCACAGCCGCGGGTGGGATCTGCTTGGCGGCAGGTTCGTTGTCCTCGGAAGTTGCTTCCGCGGACGGTTCCAGCGCAGTCACGGTATTCTCCATTGCGTCGCTTTGTTGTTCCACTCTATGACCCCCGGGCGGGCTCAACCAAAGCGATTACTTACGGGTAACCGCACCCTCAGCCCGCCAGGGCTTTCTTCAAGGTACGGGTCAGCCGCTCCTCGTCGATCTTCCAGAAATCCCGCTGCACGCCGTCAACAAGGACCACGGGAATCTCCTCCGCAAAGCGCTCCCGCAACTGCGGATCGCGGTCGATACTCTGTTCTTTCCACTCCAGGCCGAGGCTTGCGGTGACACGCTCGACGGCGGCACGCGCCTCCGTGCAGAGGTGGCAGTCAGCTTTGGTGAGGAGGACGACGTCGGGAGTAGCCATGGGATAACGGTAACCTCCCCGCCAACCCTCACTCACATCCCACCCCCTTCAACCCAACCCTCACTCACATCCCACCCCCATCAACCCAACCCTCACTCACAACCCACCCCCATCGGAGCGTGTGCCAGTGCGCCACAAGCGAGGTGCAGCAGCCATTGACTAGACTCAAGTCATGCCCGAGGAGAAGAACGCCGTGGTCGCCGCAGCTGCCAAAGCGCAGAAGCACACCGGCGAAGCTGCTTTCTTCGACGTCGACAACACGTTGATGAAGGGCGCCAGCCTCTTCCATGTGGCCCGAAAGATGTATGAACGCAAGGCGTTCACCTTGCCGCAGGCTGCTGGTTTTGCTTGGAAGCAGTTCAAGTTCGTGATGCGCGGCGAGAACATGGAAGATGTTCATGCTGTAAGGGATTCCGCACTCACTCTTGCGGCAGGCATCACCGTTGATGACATCAAAGCCTTGGGCGAAGAGGTCTACGACGAGATGATCGAGTCGCGGATCTGGCCGGGAACCAAGGCTCTGGCTGAACAGCACCTCAGAGTGGGACGCAAAGTGTGGCTGGTGACGGCAACCCCGATCGAGGTTGCCACCGTTATCTCAACCCGGCTGGGCTTGACCGGTGCGCTGGGGACTGTCGGTGAAGTGCACGACGGCATGTACACGGGGAAGCTCGTGGGCGACATCCTGCACGGACCCGCTAAGGCAGTCGCGGTCCAACTGGTCGCCGACCGCGAGGGCTTGGATCTGGATCACTGCTGGGCCTACAGCGATTCTGCCAACGACATCCCGCTGCTGACCATGGTGGGGCACCCCGTCGTCATTAACCCCGACGCGAAGCTGCGCCGGCACGCGCGCGACAACAATTGGCCCGTCTACGACTTCCGCTCCGGCCGCCGGGCTGCAACGTTGGGGCTCAAAGCAGCTACCGTGGGCGGCGCGATTTACGGCTTGTGGCGGGGCTTCTCCAGGTTCCGCGGCCCCCGCATCTGATCCTCTCTCACATCCCCCCCCTTCAGGCCAACCCTCGCTCACATCCCACCCCCTTCAAACCAACCCTCGCTCACATCCCACCCCCTTCAAACCAACCCTCGCTCACATCCCCAGGACGTGGCCCCGTCCCTGTGGATAACTTCTGCAGCTCCAGCGGGATCTGGGTCAGAATGCCGGTATGCAGATTCCCATACCCGTGCCCTCCGAGCTGGCATCCGCCCCGTTTACACTTTCGGAGGCCAAAGCGGCCGGCCTCGCCCATCCGCAGCTCTGGAAACGCGTCAGTATCGAGGCTGTAAGCAAGGGCATATACCGGCCGCAGGACTGGGCCTTTGATCTGGAATCGGCTGCTCGCTCGCTCTCGGCTGCGAGCCCTGGCGCTTGGATCTCACATGTCACTGCCGCCAAGATCCACGGATTTTCACTCCCACCTTGGCTGTCAGATTCCAATGAGCTGCATCTGAGCAAGCCGCGGAGTCTGCCTGCGGTGCGGCGAAAAGGTGTCACCGGCCACGGTTGTGGTCTCGGAGGGTGAAGTAGAGCTCAATCACGGCATGTGGATCAGTACACGTTCCAGGACCTGGTTGGACTTGGCCCGAATGCTTCCGCTGAATGAACTGGTCAGTGTTGGCGACGAACTCATTCGCGTCCCCAGGCCCGAATTTGAGCAAAGGGACGCGCCGTTCACGACCATCCACGAACTACGCACCATGGTGGATCGCCACAAGAACCTGCAGGGCGTTGTCCGTGCGAGGGAAGCACTGGACCTGATGCGTGTCGGTGCCGACTCGGCGCCGGAGACTGCGCTCCGTCTGGCTATGTTCGATGCTGGGCTTCCCGACCCGGAACTACAGGTGCGGCTCTACGTCAACGATCCTTTCTCGCCTTCAGCCGACCTCGGCTACCGCGAGCGTCGGGTCGCTATCCAGTACGACGGCGGTCATCACCTTGCGCAGGAACAGATCCTCAGTGATCGGCGAAGGGACAAGGCATTCGAGGCAGCGGGGTGGACGGTGCTCATCTTCGGTAAGTCGGACCTCGCGGACAACTTCGCGAATGCCACCCGTCAGATCAAAAGGGCTCTAAGAAACGGCTGGGTAGACCCATCGGTCCAGGCGGGCTTCGCGCGGCCCCACGCGTGAGAGAGCGTCTGGGGGAAACAGGCGGGACGTGAGAGAGCGTCCGCAGGAAACAGGCGGGACGTGAGAGAGCGTCTGGGGGAAACAGGCGGGACGTGAGAGAGCGTCGGGGGTGCAAAAATGCCCGCCACCTCGAAAGGCAACGGGCATTCACGCTTGGTGAAGTATCTCTACTTCTTATTGCGGCGCTGGTGGCGGGTCTTGCGAAGCAGCTTGCGGTGCTTCTTCTTGGCCATACGCTTGCGGCGCTTCTTAATAACTGAACCCACGAAAGTTCCTTACAAACTAGAAGGTCCTGTCTGTTGGAACGGATCCGCGGAAGCAGACAGTACAACTGACAGATTCTTACATTGACGTAAAACGTTCCTTAACAGAGTACCGCTTCAAAGAGGCACCCCGTGACCACGGTCCGTGAGGTGGACTGCGGCAGGCTCAGGCGGTCTCGGATTGCCCGTCCACGACAGCACCCTTGAGGTACTGGGATACGGCCTCTTCCGGAACCCGGAACGAACGGCCGAACCTGACGGCGGGCATTTCCCCCGAGTGAACCAGGCGATACACGGTCATTTTGGAAACACGCAAGACGTCGGCCACTTCAGCCACCGTCATGAAACGCGCATTCGAGAAGTTAGTCTCCGCGGACATTTCCCATATTCCTTTGCTCTCAGACAGTAGGACACCCCCAGTAGAACGGTGTGCCGATGCTGAGCCATCCAACAACCATGTGCTAGATACTCTAGAGGCTGATGGGGCCAATGTGAAAGCATTTCCGGAAAGTGGGACCCTACTCCCCCGATGCCACCCGGCGCTTCCGGGCCGAGGCTGCGAGCTGCTCCAACACCGAGGCAGTAACGTCCCACTCCATGCAGGCGTCGGTGACACTCTGGCCGTAGACGAGTTCCTGCTCTCCGG
Source organism: Paenarthrobacter sp. CAP02 (assembly GCF_040137855.1). NCBI lineage: Bacteria > Bacillati > Actinomycetota > Actinomycetes > Micrococcales > Micrococcaceae > Paenarthrobacter > Paenarthrobacter sp. CAP02. The sequence goes on from NZ_JBEEII010000010.1 coordinate 115,114, forward strand.
CCAACTGCTTGGCCGTATCCAGGTTCTGCGCCCCACCGACAAGGAAGCTCTCCAGCATCACACCTGCAACAGGCGAAGAAGACCCGGTTTCCAGCTGCGCACCGATTTCGAGTGCAACCTCAGCCTGCCGGTGGTGGCTCTTGCCGCTGTTGGCGTGTGAAGCGTCCACGATGAGGCGCGGGTTGAGTCCCTTGGCGGCGAGCTTGGCCGAGGCCGCTGCGACGTCGTCGGCAGAGTAGTTGGGGCCCTTGCGTCCACCGCGCAGGATCACGTGGGTATCGGGGTTACCGGACGTAGCCACCAAAGCCGCGCGGCCGTCGTCGTCGATTCCCAGGAAAGCCTGCTCAGCGGCAGATGCACCGCACGCGTCGATGGCTACCTGGAGGTCGCCGTCGGTCCCGTTCTTGAAGCCAATGGGCATGGACAGGCCGGACGCCAACTGGCGGTGGATCTGGCTTTCGGTGGTGCGCGCACCGATTGCACCCCAGGAAACGAGGTCGGCCATGTACTGCGGGCTGATGGGCTCAAGGAACTCGGTAGCCGTGGGCAACCCGAGCGCGGTGACCTGCTTGAGGAAGCCGCGGGCGGCGCGCAGTCCTGCAGCGATGTCGTGGCTGCCGTCCAGGTGGGGATCGTTGATGAGGCCCTTCCAGCCCACGGTGGTGCGCGGCTTCTCGAAGTAGGTCCGCATGACGATCAGCAGGTCTTCCTTGTGCTTCTCGGCCTGGCTGACCAAACGGCGGGCGTATTCAAGCCCAGCCTTGGGATCATGGATGGAGCACGGACCCACAATGACCAGCAGGCGATCGTCCACGCCGTCCATAATGGCGCGGACCTGGTCACGCCCACGGTCGACGACGGCAGCTGAGCGGGCGTCCAGCGGCAACTCAGCGATGAGGTCCTGGGGAGCCGGCAGCGGCTCGAAGCGCGCTACCCGCAAGTTGGAGGTTGAGGGCTGCGCGGCGTCAGCGGTGTCGGGGGCTGAAAGCGATTCTGCGGATTCTGCGGCGATGCTGGTCATGTCTGGGTCCTGTCCGGGATACGGAGCGGGCCCCTTTTCAGAACCCGCCGGATATGGCGAAGGGCAGAGAATGATCTCTGCCCTGTTGGCTCTGAAGGAAAGTTGGATGCGTGTCAGTTAGACGCGGGCCCCTCCAGAGCCAACGAAAAATACGCATACCAACGGTTTGTCATAGCCACACCATAACCATGCCCAGTCAAACCCGGCAAATTTTGTCCACTATGAGGACAACAGCTTGCGGAGGTACTGCAGCTGCCTGACCCAGTGGTGTTCCTGGCCGCCTTCGTGGTTGTTGAAGCGGTAGACCTCTATGTCCTTCTCCGGCGCCCCAGCATCCAGACCGTAGTTGTTGTAGCTCGCGAACACCGTAGAGGGCGGGCAAATATCGTCCATCTGGGCGGCGGAAAAGAGCGCCGGGACGGTGGCCGCCCGGCCCAGGTGGACGCCGTCGAAGTAGTTGAGCACTGCGAGCATGGCGTCGTAGCGGTCGCGGTGCCGGCCGAGGAACGAGGCGATTTCGGGATAGGGCCCCCGCGGGGTGATGTCGATGGCACGCGGGAAGTCCTGCAGGAACGGGACGTCGGGCAGCGCGGCAATAACGCCGTCGAGCCGTCCGGCCACAAGGCCGGCGGTAGCGACGGTGATGCCGCCGCCTTGGCTCACGCCGGTCAGGACTACTTTGGAGGGGTCGACGGCGGGATGGTCCTGTGCCGCTTCCACCGCCCGGAAGGCGTCCACGTAGACACGTCGGAAGTAGTAGTTGTCCGGATGGTCGGCGCCCCGGGTCATGAGGCCGGCATAGTTGACCCCGCCCGCCGAGGGATGTGGATCCGGGGTATCGCCGGAGACACCGCCATAGCCCTGGCCGCGGGTGTCCATGATGAAGTGTGCGTAGCCTGCCTGCGCCCAGCGCGTGTTCTGGTTGGCCAGTCCACGGCCGCCTGAATAGCCGATGTACTCCACCACTACCGGGAGTTGAGCACCGTGTTCACGATCCGCCGGCACGTGGAGCCAGCCCTTGATGCGGTCTCCCCCGAAGCCGGAGAAGGTGACATCGAAGGTGTCGATCACCGTGAGGTAGTTGTCCACAGGCTCGAACACCGCGTCCAGCGGCAGGGTCCTCGCTTCGGTGATAGTGCGGTCCCAGAAAGCGTCAAGGTCAGCCGGCGCCACAGCTGTGGAGGTGTAGTCGCGAAGCTGTTCGAGGGGCAGGTCAAAAAGAGGCATGAGGAGATCCTACGTCATAGGTTAGTGTGCGCCGTCACAGGGCGTAGCGGCTGGAGCGGGCTGATGGTGAGGTTGCGGTACGCGGCTTTGAGCGGAGCCATCTGGCGGATCCCAAAGTAGCCGCCGCCCAGCGGCTCCGGGCCGGGGTCAACCCAGTCGAACAACGGCAGGCCATTGATCGAAAAGGCCACACGTGGCCCGTCCTTGAGCACTTCCAGCTGGTAGAAACCGTCGGCATCCTCGGCCGGAGGAAGCGGGTCGGCGCCTTGGGCCACGAGTTCAAACCCCGCACTTTTGCGGAGATTGCAGGTGCGGAAAGCTCGCTCCGAGGCGTGCTTGTGCCGGAAGTAGGAAACGTGGAGGGCGTCGATATCCCCCGAGTGGTATTGCGGGTAATAGCCGGTCCGTGGAGCAAGGGCCGTGGAGAACAGGTCCTCGCCGCCGTGCCCCCTGGCCGCGAAAAACACCATGGCCAGGCCGGGTTCCTCCAGCGGCCGGAACTCCCACGCGATCCGGACGGAATCCGGGATTTCTTCCGGGCACCACAGGGTCCAATGGGCGTGGTCGCCGTGTACTTCAGCGTCAAGGGCGCCCGAGAGGACCAGCGCGCTGGTGCCGTCGCCGCGGGAAGCCGGCCCGCCGTCGTCGTACGCTTGGAACTGGACCGGCCCCTCCGCGATCCAGGTCCGAACGTCAGCAGGTCCCCGCAAGGGGTTGGAGTAGATCAAGCGCGCGCCCCAACAAAGCCGAGGGTTTCCAGCTGTTCCGCCACGTATCCGGCAATCATTGTGGCCCCCTTCTGGTGGAAGTGCGTGTTGTCCTCCAGGCCGCCGGCCCAGTGCGCATGCGCGCCGGGGGCAAAGTGGAAGAACAGCTCCTTGGACTTCTCCTCCCCAAGCTCTTCGTACAGTGTCCGGGTCCACTGATTGAGGTCGATGACATCGAGCCCAAGCTCGCTTCCGAGTTCACGCACGACGGCGGGATACTCACCGAGGGTGGCCTGCAGGGCGCCGGCGAGGAAGTGCCGACGCTCCACCGACGTGCACAGGATGGGCACGCCACCCTTGGCGCGGACCTCGGCCACCATGCGGCGAAGGTTGTCGGAGTAGCCCGTCCGCGCCGCGAGGTGTTCACGCTTCTGGTCGTTGTGCCCGAACTGGATGAGCACCACGTCGCCTGCCACCGTCTGGTGAAGCAGCTGGGTCCAGAGCCCCTCCTCACGGAACGACTCCGTGGTGGCGCCGCCCTTGGCGAAATTGTGGACGGCACCCCACCAGTAGGTTTCGGGGGCGAGGTGGGCGCCCCAGCCGCTCATCGGGTATTCGTAACTGGGGCAGGCGGCCACGGTGGAGTCACCCGCGAGGAGGATTTTCATGGTTGTACCTTTCAATGCGCCTCAGCCCTTGACCGAGCCGATCAGCATGCCCTTGGCGAAGTGCTTTTGCAGGAAGGGGTAGAAGATCAGGATGGGAAGGGTAGCCACTACGATCACGGCGAACTTTATGCCTTGCTCGGGCGGTATGTAGCTCGGGTCCACGTTGCCGGTGCCAAGAAGGTCGGACGCTGCGGTGACCTGGCGGAGGTACATCTGCAGCGTCCACATGTTGTTGTCGCTCAGGTAGAGCAGTGGGGACATGAAGTCGTTCCAGATTCCCACCGCGTAGAAGAGGGCGAACGTGGCCAGCACCGGTTTGGACAGCGGCAACAGAATCCGCCAGAGGATCCCGATTTCCGTGGCGCCGTCCATCTTTGCCGACTCTTCCAACTCATCCGGGAGTTCCTGGAAGAAGTTCTTGATGATGATCAGGCTGAACGGGTTGATGGCCGCTGGCAGGATCAGGGCCCAGTAGGTGTTCAGCAGGCCCAGGTCCTTGACCAGCAGGAACGTGGGAATCATGCCGCCGGAGAACACCATGGCGAAGACCACCAGGGACATGATCAGCTTCCGGCCGCGCAGGTTCTTCTTCGCCAGCGGGTAGGCCATGGTGACGGTCAGGATCAACTGGATCAAGGTACCCACAAGGGTTACCAGCACTGTGGTGACCAGTGCCTTGGTGAACGCCGGGGTGGAGAAGATGTACTCGTAAGCCGAGAGGGTGAACTGTTCGGGCCAGACGAAGAACGCACGCCGGGTGATTTCGGCTTCGTTGGCGAAGGAGCCGGCCAACACGTAGATGAACGGCAGCAGCGTGATGATGCCGACCAGGCTGAGGAAAACGTAGTTGGCGGCGTCGAAAACCCGGCCGCCTCGGGTGTTGTGAATCTTCATTAGAACAGTCCGCTCTGGTTGAACCGCTTGGACAGCCAGTTGGTGCCGAAGATCAGCACGATGCCCACCAGGGATTTGAAGAGTCCGACGGCGGTGCTGTAGCTGTAGGCGCCCTGGGTGATGCCCACGAAGTAGACGTAGGTATCGAAGACGTCGGCCACGCTGCGGTTGAGGGCGTTGGTCATGAGGTAGATCTGCTCAAAGCCGGTATTGAGCATCTGCCCGATGGCCAGGATCAGCATCACGATGATGGTGGACCGGATGCCAGGCAGGGTGATGTGCCAGACGCGCCGGAACCTGCCTGCGCCGTCGATGATGGCCGCCTCGTACTGGTCCTGGTCCACCGTGGCCAGCGCCGCCAGGAAGATGATGGTTCCCCAGCCGGTGTTCTTCCAGATCTCCTGGAGCACGATCAGTGGCCGGAACCAGTTGGGATCGGACAGGATATCCACATTGGTCCCGAAGAGCCCGTTCACGAACTGGAACAGCGGGCCGATGTCCAGGGCAAAGAGCAGGAAGCTCAAGGACGCCACGATGGTCCACGACAGGAAGTGCGGGATGTACACGAGTGTCTGGACAGTGCGCTTGAGCACTGACAGTCGGACCTCGTTGAGCAGCAGTGCCAGGATGATGGTCAGGGGAAACGCGATCCCCAGGTTCAGGAACGCAAGGATCAGGGTGTTTCCGAGCAGCCGCGGGAAATCGGGGTTCGCGAAGAAATCCGTGAAGTTCGTGACACCCACCCACGGGCTGCCATTGACGCCCAGGAACGGCACGTAGTCCTTGAAGGCAATGGACACGCCATACATGGGTCCGTACCGGAATACCGCAAAGTACAGGACACCCGGAAGCAGGAGCAGGTAGAGCCACTTGTAGTGCGCAAAGTGGACGGCGAACCCACGCCGCCGCCGCGGGGCGGGCGGCTTGGCGGCCACCCGCTCCGGGGCCTTGGCTTCAACAACCGGCGCGGTCACTTCTTGTTGTCCTGCCACAGCTTGTTGATTTCTTCCTTGACCTTGTCACCGCCGCTGGTGTTCCACAGCTTGATGGCGTCCTTCAGGCCCTGTTCGTCGGTCTGGCCGGCCAAGTACTTGATTCGGGCATCGGCCACGATGTTGTCCAGTTGGGCACCCTTGGCAACATAGGTGGGCGACACGAACGCCGCTGCCGGGTTGTAGACGGCGCTCTTGAGGTCCTTGGCCATGACGGCAACACGGTCATCGAACACCTTCTGCTCGTACTCGGAGGCCTGCTTGACGGGGTAGAAGTTGTTGCCGGTGACGTTGGTTCCGAGCTGGGCGAAGCTCTTGATGTCGGTATTGACGGCCTTGCCCTCAGGAGTTTCAGGCTTGATGGTGGCGGCCAGGCCGTCCACGACGTTGAAGTTCACGCCCTCGATCCCGTTGTTGATCAGGACGGCTGCTTCTTTGCTGTTCAGCTTGTCCAGGAAGGTCAGGACGTTCTTCAGGTCTGCCTCGGTTTTGACGCTGGACTTGGGGATGGCCAGGAAACCGGAGTAGCCATCGGTGGGGTGGGCGTGCAGTTCGCCGTCGGGGCCCTTAAGGCTGCCCACGAAGCCCACCTTGTTTTGGAAGTCGTTGGGGTTGGCCTGCTTGAACAGGTTGATCAGCACGCTCGCCCGGGAATCGACGTCGATGATGATTCCACCCTTGCCGTTGAAGAACGGCTCGTTCCACTTGGTGCTGTCGAAGGTGGCGAAATCGGGGTTGATCAACTTCTCGTCCACCATTTTCTTGATGAAACGGTTGGCCTCGAGGAATTCGTCGGTTTCAAAGCTGGGAACGAGCTTTCCGTCGCGTTCGGCCCAGCGGTTTCCTGCTCCATACCAGGTTTCGACGAGGTCGTAGGGGCTGTTGGTGCCCAGCCCGCCCCACTTGGGGATGGTGATTCCGTAGGTGTCGTTCTGGCCGTTGCCGTCCGGGTCCTGCTCGGTGAACGCCTTGGCTACTTTGTAGAGGTCCTCTGTGGTTTCTGGTGCCTTGAGGCCGAGTTTGTCCAGCCAGTCCTGGCGGAACATCACGGCAGCACGGATCGGGTTGCGGCCGCGGTAGACGCCGTAGACCTTGCCGTTGACGCTGGCGTTTTGCTGGACCTCCGGGAAGGTGGTTTTGAGGTTCGGGTAGTCCTTGAGTTTGTCTGTCAGGTCCCAGAATGCTCCGGCTTCGGCGTTCTTCACGAAGCCGGGCGTCTTGCCTTGGACCACCAGCACATGCGGGATGTCGGAGGACGCCAGCGTGATGTTCATCTTGTCTTCGTAGGATGCGTTGGGCGTCCACGTGATGTTGACGTCTTTGCCCGTCAGCTCCTCGAGCTTTTTCTGGACGGCGCCGTCGGCTGTTGGCGGTTGCGCCTCCAGGAACGGTGCCATGATCTTGACGGATGAAAGGTCCGACGCCGGCGCTTCGCCACCGCAGGCGGTCAGCGCCAAGGCAGCGGATACGACGACGGCGGCGGCCAGCGTGTGTTTTCTACGGATCATTTTCCTACTGCTCACTTCTTCGGGGTTGTTATGGTCCGACGACGTTCCCGGAAACCTTTTGATGGTCCACAGGTGCTCGCCGTTCATGCCTTGATACGTTTCATTAGCGCTCTCGCCAGAGGCGTTCCGAACAAGCTCCGCATGCCCCTGGACATCCAGGGGGCGGTGGAGGACCTGATTCCCGCCTGGTCCGGGCCGCGCCGGGTTGATGTCAGGCAATGCCGGCTCCCCTCGTCACAACAGCTGCCGTTGCCCCGGCCGCTGGTGTCCCCGCGGCCGCATCTGCTGACAGGGCACCCGCCATTGCTTCATCGTTGGCGGTGAAGAAGCGGTCGCATAGCCAACCAGTGACATACAGCCACGCTCCGATCCCGAAGAACGGAATCAGCCCTGGAACGGAACGGCATACGAACAGGGCGACTGCCGTGACGAATACGAGGATTACGGTTCCGGCCAGGTGGCGCATGGCGAAGCGGGACGACATCAGGAAGTACTGGGGCACGGAAAGGTTGTAGCGGGCAAACATCGGGAAGAGGTAGCAAGCTACCCCCGCCCCGAACAGCGCCATCATGAACAGCCCCGCCGAGGCGATCTGCGAGCCAAAGTCCCATCCTGCCGAAAAGTAGTCCCAGTTGAGCGTTAGGGCCACCCCGACTGCCACCAAGGGCAACCCCAAGGCATTACCCTTACCGAAATTCCTGGCGTACTCCCTGGCGAAGCGCCACACCAGTGATGCGGCACCCCCCGTACCTTGTCCCGTACCAGCAGCTGCGCTGCAGCAGTACTGGGACCGAATCCGAAAACAACGCCACCCAAGACCGTGAAGATGATCCACAAAACGTTCAGGCAGGCTATCCAGACGAGCGTGTCGAACAGTGAGTAGGCCTTGAAACTAAATCCACCAGACGCCATGGCTCCCCCTTTCTCCATCGTTGCAGAACAGGCCCAGGGTTCCGGCGGCATTGGTTCTTTCGAGTGGCACCGGAAGGCGGCGTGGGCCGGCTGAGTGGGCGCGGCCCGGGTGGGCCACATCACAGAGTAAACGCTTTCCCGAAAACTTAGACGCTGCACATGGACCGCGTCAAGGGACTTCTTGAATCGTTACATTTCTACCTGGAGCGGGTTACACTGGGCTGAACCGAAAGTGGGAAAGCGCTTGCTGGGTATAGCCTGAACCCGCCGGACCACATGAAATGCAACCCGGACGACGGCGTCACTCGCCTTCGCCGCATCGCCAGCAGAGGAGAGCCATGGAAGCCCGCTCCGTCGAGTCCGCCAGCAGCCAACACCACGGTGACGCTCCGCAGTTGCGCAGCGAAGGAGCAGCGCATGGAGCAACGCATGGAGCAACGCCACCGTCAGCACCGACGCCGCGGACGACACTGGCGCGGATCGCCTTGGTAGGGGTGCATGGCTTCGGCGTCCATCACCTGCACAATCTCGAAAGGCTACGGGCGGAGGGCCTGGTGGACGTGGTCGCTGTGGCCGATCCCAACCCTCCGGCCCCGGGAACGCTGCCCGCGACAACGGCCGTGCATTCGAATCTGGGAGACCTGCTGGCCGGCAACCACTCCCCGGACGTCGTCATCGTGGCCACCCCCATCCAGACCCACGCACCCTTGGCCCTGTCCGTGCTGGCCGCCCAGGCCGACCTCTACCTGGAGAAGCCCCCGGTCGCCTCCATGAAGGACTTCCTCCATCTCCAGGAAGCTGCGAGCGCGGCCGGTCGAAGTGTTCAGATCGGTTTTCAGAGCCTGGGCTCGCACGCCCTGGCCGCACTGGACAAGCTGGCGAATGGCCAATCCTCACCCGAACTTCCCCGAATAGGGACCCTCAAAGGCATCTCCGCCACCGGCCGATGGGTTCGGGATCGCGCCTATTACAAGCGCTCCCGTTGGGCGGGCAAGCGGAGTCTGGACGGCGTTGATGTGGTGGACGGCGTAGCGACGAATCCGTTGGCCCACGCCATCGCTACGGCGCTGCGAATTGCCGGTGCACGGCACGCTGAGGATCTTGCCTCCGTGGACACCGATCTCTATCGCGCGAACGACATCGAGGCGGACGACACCTCGGTGATCCGGATGCGTACCACCGCTGGATTGCCCATCACGTGTGCCCTCACGCTGTGCGCCACGGAGTCTGTGGAACCGTACGTGACGCTTCACGGCACGGAAGGAACGGCGGTGTTCCATTACACGGAGGACCGCGTGACGGTTCGCACGGAAGACGGTGAAACCTCGCATACCTTTGGTCGCGATGACCTCACCGAGAACCTCTTGCAGCACCTGTCCGAAGGCACGCCGCTGCTCAGTCCGCTCGATCACAGTGGCGCGTTCATGCGCGTCCTGGAAGCCATCCGCACGGCCGATCAGCCGGCCCTCATCCCCACGGAAAACGTGGTCTGGGTGGGATCGGGCGATCAAGCACACGCCGTGATCCCTGGCATCGAGGACATCCTGGACCGCGCCACCCGTGCGCACGCCACCTTCTCCGAGCTGGGCCTGTCCTGGGCGCGGCCGGTCACGTCAGGGGCCGAGGCCCTGTTCGCCGACCCCGCCGACCAGCTAAGCGGCGAGCCAACCGCCCAGCCCGCCATCCCGGCTGCCGTCCTGCGCAGCGGAAGCGGACTCCAGCAAAGCCTCTCCCCCCGGCCTTACCTGCACCCGGTGTCTACCCGGGCCGGAATTGTGGTGACCGACCACCTGGCGTCGGACCACGCCTGGCATCTGGGTGCCGGATTCGCGCTGCAGGATGTGAACGGCAGCAACTTCTGGGGTGGTCGCAGCTATCGGAGGACCGCCGGAAAGTATGTTGACCTGGACGATCACGGCCGGGTGGACATCGCTGGCATCACCCGCGGACGCGACTACACGGAACTGGAGCTTGAGTGGTTCGGGGCCGACGGCAGCCCGCTCCTCAAGGAGCATCGCACCTTCAGTCGCAGCCTCATCAGCCCCACCACGTGGCGGCTGGACATCCAGACCCAGCTGACCGCCGTCGTCGATGTCACGCTGGGGAGCCCGGGTTCGCATGGTGCCGCCGGCAGCGGCTACGGTGGCTTCTTTTGGCGGCTGCCTGTCAACGCTTCGCCGCGCGTCTTCTCCTCCACAGCCGAGGGTGAGCCGGCCGTGCATGGTTCCGTTTCGCCGTGGCTGGCTTGGTCGGGAGAGTTCGACGGCGGCCCGGCCACCTTGGTGTTCGGCGCGCCCCTGGAGTCCCCCGACCCGTGGTTCGTGCGGTGCAACGGTTACCCGGCAGTGGGTACCGCCTTGGCCTGGGACACGGCGGTGGAACTGGCCCAGGGCACCTCCCTGGCGCGCACCAACACGGTGTGGATCAGCGATGGGTCTTTGGACGTGCACCAGATCGAAGAGCTGGTAGCCGACCGCTGATTACACGCACCACGTCCCCGCGAGCTGGCATTTGATGACAGTCCCGGCCCTTGTAACTGCCATCAAATGCCATCTCGACGGGAATAGCGCCACAGCAGCAGCCCGATCACCGTGGCAGACGCCATGCCCAGCGCACCGGTGATGACCAGCCCCGTACGGACACCGAAATCCTCGGTCAGCCAGCCGGCCAACAACCCACCCAAGGCGTGACCACCCAGGAGCAAGGGGAAGTAGAGGGCCAGGACCCGGCCGCGCACACTGGCCCCGGCTTCGAGCTGGACGGCAGTCGCTGCGCTGGTGAGGAATACCAGGGTCATGAAGCCCACCACCACCAGCATCACCACAAAGGACTCTTGGCTCGGCATGAGGGCGGCCACAAACTGGCTCAGGCCAAAGAGCCCGGCGCTGGCAACGATCCCCTTGCGTCCGAATCGTTTGATCCTGGTGGCGATCAAGGCACCAGCCAGCGCTCCGAGCGCGCTGACGGTGTTGAAGAGGCCAAACCCGGCCGGACCGCTGTGCCACACCCGGTCAGCGAAGGCAGCCAGGACAACGGGCCCGTTCATGCCGAAGGCACCCAGCAAACCGGCCAAGAGCATGGTGAGGAGAAGTGGTGGACGGGCACGGACGAAGCGGAATCCGGCCAGGACCTGGCCGCGGCCTTTCCTGTGGCCGTGCGGTTCCGGGGAGTGGTGGAGCTCCCCCGGACGGATGGATCCGATCAGCACCAGGACCACTGCGCCAAGTCCCGCGTTGGCAGCGAAGGCAGCGGCCGGTCCTGCATGGGCAATCACCACACCCGCCAGCGCCGGACCTGCCATGGCGCCCAGTTGCCCGATGGCACTGTTCAGCCCGATGGCCGCCGGCAGTCCGGCGTCGCCTACCACTTCATTGACGAAGACCTGCCTGGCCGGCCCGTCGATCGCACTGGTGATTCCCAGAGCGACGCAGGAAGCGTAGACCACCCACACGTCCGTGCCGCCCGCTGCATTCCACACCGCAAGGCCGGCAGCAAGCACCACGGCGACGGACTGGCATAGCAGCAGGATTCGACGTTTGGGGAAGATGTCCACCAGCACCCCGCTGACGGGGCCCACCACCAGCATGGGAAGGAACTGAAGCGCAACGGCCACGCCTACGGCAGCCGGGCTGCCAGTGAGCTGGAGGACCAACCAGTCCTGAGCGAGCCGCTGCATCCAGACGCCACCGCTTCCCACCAAGGAGAGGGTGACGAAAATCCGGTAATTGTGGTGCCGCAGCGGGTAGTGCCAGGACTCCGTGGAGCGGGCACGCGCGGTGCGGGTCCTGGTGGATTGGGGGCGCGGTGGGAACGGGCGGGGTGGGAACGGGCGCGGCGACACGGGGAGGTCTGCTCGATTCAGCGGGTTGGCCTAGCGGTGGGATCGGATCTTGATGGCGGCTGCCGCGAGCACCAGGGTTCCGGGCACGATCACGAACAGCGCCTGCAGCATCCAGACAAAAACAACGGCCATCAACAAGGCGGCGAGAAGGAGCAGCGAACCACTCCAGTCACGCAGCGAATCGCTCTTCGCGCCGGCATACGCCGCCGCCCAGCGCTGGGTACCCGGAACGTCTGCGGGCACATCGCCCTCGTCCTCGTTCCATGCCACCTGGCCACTCCAATTGGCCGTGATGCGCAGCAGGAGCACCGCACCGGCGGCCGCCAGAATGACTGTGGCGGGCAGGATCGCAGCCCGTCCCGGCAGTTGCCCCACCAGCGCGAGCAGCAGGTTCAGGACAATCACGACGGCGGCTGCCGCCGTCGTGATTCCCAGCTTCCAACTGCCGGGAAGCGCCTTACGGAAGTTCCCCCATAAGCTGCGCAGGGAATCGTCCCTGCCGCTGAGGTGCCTTTCCAGATGGGCGACGCCGGCCGCATAGGCAGCCGGCGCCGTCACCAGAGGAACGGAGAGGAGGAGAACAATGACTCCGGCCAGGATGGTTTCGGAGAACAGCGCAAAACGGTTGACCGGGATGCCTGGTGTTCCGGTTGACGTGCCAATGGTGCTCATTGTCCGTTCCCCTAGCCCTTGAGTCCTTGGGTGGAAACACCCTCGACGATGTAGCGCTGGAACACCAGGAAGAACACCAGCACGGGAAGGAGCGCCAGCACGGACATGGCGATCATGGCGCCATAGTCGGAGCTCTGGGTCTGGTCCACGAAGAGCCGCAGAGCCAGGGGCAATGGGTACTTCTCGGGAGTGTTCAGGTACAGCAAGGGACCCAGGAAGTCGTTCCAGCTCCAGATGAAGGAGAAGATCGAGGTGGAGATCAGCGCGGGCTTCATCAGCGGCAGCATGATGGACCCGAAGATCCGGGCGTGCCCGGCACCATCAATGCGCGCCGCTTCGTCCAGTTCGGCCGGGAGGCCTCGCATGAACTGGACCATGAGGAACACAAAGAATGCATCCGCGGCAAGGAACTTACCGATCAGCAGCGGCACGTAGGTGTCCACAAGGCCGAGCTGTTGGAACACGATGTACTGCGGGATGATCACCACGTGGAACGGCAGAAGCAAGGTAGCGATCATCATGCCGAAGAACAAGCCGCGGCCCGGGAAGTTGATCCGGGCGAAGGCGTAGGCGGAAACGGAGGCGGACAGTACGGTGCCCACTACAGCGCCAACAGCCAGGATCAGGGAGTTGGTGAAGAACGTCAGCGTGGAGACACCACCGATGCCGTCCATGGCGGTGGCGAAGTTGTCGAAGCTGAAGTTGGCTGACCAGAGGGCGTTGTTGGCCCCGCCGATCTCGGAGTTCGGCTTGAAGGACGAAGCGATCATCCAGATAGCCGGGTAGAGCACCATGGCCACAAGGGCCAGTGCCACGATGTGGAAGATGGCGCTCTTGATCCGCTTGGCCGTGACGGACTCGGACTTCGGGTTGTACACCGGAGCCTGCGTGGCCGGCGGAGTGGACTGTGTGGGGGTTGCCATTGTTGTCACTTTGAATCACCGCTGTAGTGGACCCAGGACTTGGAGGTCTTGAAGAAGATCAGCGTGATGATGCCGACCACGATCACTAGGAGCCAGGCCATTGCCGAGGCGTAACCCATCCGGAAATCGCTGAACCCGCGCAAGTACAGGTAGAGGGTATAGAAAAGGGTGGAGCCTGCGGGACCCCCTTCACCGTTGGAGATGATGTAGGCCGAGGCGAAGATCTGGAACGCGTGGATGGTTTCCATGAGCAGGTTGAAAAAGATCACCGGGGAGAGCATGGGCCAGGTGATGTTGATGAACTTCCTGACAGGCCCGGCACCGTCCATGGACGCGGCCTCGTAAAGGTCTGCGGGAATCTGCTTGAGCCCGGCCAGGAAGATCACCATCGGGGCACCGAACTGCCACACGGTCAGCAGGATCATCATGCCCATGGTCATGTTGGGGTTGCCCACCCAGCCCCCGAGGTTGATGCCGAAGAACGACAACCCTTGGTCGACGGGACCGGAGTCACCAAACATTGCTTTCCACACGATCGCGATGGACACGCTGGCCCCGATAAGGGACGGCGCGTAGAACGCTGACCTGTAGAAGCCCTGGCCTTTGCGCTTGCTGTTGAGGAGCATCGCGATCGCCAAGGCTGCGGCGAGCTTCAATGGCGTTCCGAACACCACGTACTGCAGGGTGACTCCCACTGATTGGAGGAAGCGCTCGTCCTGCAAGAGGGTGGTGTAGTTGTCCAGCCCGATCCATTTGGGGGCATCGAACAGGTTGTAGTTGGTGAAGGAGAGGTACAACGAGGAAATCATCGGGCCCACGGTCAGGGCGATGAATCCCAGGAGCCACGGCAACAGGAAGGTGTATCCGGCGCGGGCGTCCGCTCCCCGCCGCCGCGACGTACGCGGTTGCGGGGCTGCGGACGAGGCACGCCTGCTCAGGGTTGGGCTTTGAGTCACAAGATCAGTCCGTCAGTTGGGAAAGCCTGGATCAGGCGTTCTGCTTGATGAGGTCTTCGGCTTCCTTGAACCACGCATCAGCTGCGCCGTCGATGGTCAGCTTGCCGTAGTTCAGGTCCGAACTGACCCGCTTGAACGTGGACTCCAAGGTGCCGAATCCCACGATGGGCGGCTCGGGAGCGTCCTTCAGGTACTTCTCAATGGACTTCTCGTAATCCACCACCAACTTGTCGGTTCCTTCGAACGTGGTGCCGTCGCGCTGGGTCTTCGACGCCGGGACGCCGCGGGAGGTCTTGAAGATCTGGCCAACCTCGGGATCGTTGACCATGAAGTCGATGAAGCGGGCCGCAGCATCCTTGTACTTGGTCTTGGCGCTGGCCACCATGAGCATGGAGGGCTTCAGGAAGAGGCCCAGGTTGTCGGGATCGTCGGAGGGCACGGGAACAAGCTTCAGTTCCTTGGCACCGCTGTCCGCGAGGTAACCGGCCATGAAGTTGTCCCAGGTGACTTCCGTTGCGGTGACGTTGGAACCGAACGGGGACTTTGGCAGCAACTGGGTGGTCTTGTCTTCGCCGACGATTGCGCCGGTGCCGCGCAGGTCCGCGCTGAGGTTCCACCACTTCTTCAGGTCGTCCTTGGAGAAACCAAGCTTCCCCTCATCGGTGAAGGCCTTGATGTTGTTCTGCCGCAGCCAGATGTTGAAGTTCCACCAAACACTTGTGTAGTCGGTGCCGCCGAAGAGCGTGCCATTGCCCTTCTGCCCAACCTCGGCGAGGAAGGCGTTGAACTCCTTGTAGTTCCAGGAACCGTCCGGCTCGGCAATACCCAGCGAAGCGAGCTTCGCGGGATCGTAGTAGACAGCGAAGGCGTTGGTGCTGGTGGGGATGCCGAACGTCTTGCCCTTGATCTGGCCGGACGGAAGGAGGGACTTGTCGAATCCGTCGGTGTTGATCTTGACGGTGCCGAGGTCCAGGAGCTGGTTCCGCTGACCGTAGTCGCGGAGGTAGGACAGGTCCCACTGCATGACGTCCGGCAGGCCACCGCCGGCGGCTTCGGTGGCGCGCTTTTGCCAGTAGCCTGCGAAGTCGGAGAAGTTGCCGTTGACTTTGATGTCCGGGTTCTTGGTCTCGAAGAGCGCAATGGCCTTGCGGGTCCGTTCTGCACGGTCGTCATTGCCCCACCAGGTGTAGGTGATGGTGACGGGTTTGTCCGCGGAACCGGTCTGGCCCGAGGACGAGGACTGGCCACAGGCCGAGAGGAACGCGGCAGATGCGGTGCCGAGTGCCACCGTGGTGAGGAATTTCCTTCTGTCGATCATGAGAGCCTCCTTGCTCAGTTGGTGCAAGCTTGGGGAGTTCTCTACAACGTGGCAGTGATCTCGCTTACACTCGTTCTGAATCGATACAATAGCCGCAATACGGAAACTGGGCAAGCGTTTTCCAGAGAACGCGTTTTGCCCGATATTCTGCATTCATACGTTCAGCAGCACCCGCACCAGTTCGGCCAACCTGACGAAGGAGTCCCCTTGACCTCCCCCTCTATTCCCCGCAGCCCCTCGGTCTGGAACAGCATTGGCGGCCTCGCTTACGGGGGCGACTACAACCCCGAACAGTGGCCCCGGGACGTCAGGCTCGAGGACATTGAGCTCATGAAGGAAGCCGGCGTCAACTTCCTCAGCCTGGGCATCTTCTCGTGGGGCCTCCTGGAACCCAGCGAAGGCAATTACGACTTCGGGTGGTTGGACGAGGTCATGGACAACCTCCACGGAGCCGGCATCAAGGTAGCCCTCGCCACGGCCACCGCTTCACCGCCGGCCTGGCTGGTCCGCAAGTACCCGGAAATCCTTCCCGTCACGGCGGAAGGCATCCGACTGGAGCGCGGATCGCGACGTCACTACACGCCGTCGTCAGCTGTTTACCGCCGGTATGCCACCGGCATAACGCGCGTGATCGCCGAGCGCTATAAGGACCACCCCGCGCTGGCGCTCTGGCACGTGGACAACGAACTCGGCTGCCACGTTGGAGAGTTCCACGGCGAAGAAGACGCCGCCGCTTTCCGCGCTTGGCTGGAACGCCGTTATGGCACCATCGAAGACCTGAACGAGGCTTGGGGAACGGCATTCTGGTCCCAGCACTACGCCTCATTCGACGAGATCATCCCACCCGGAGCGGCCCCCACTACGCTCAATCCGGGCCAGCAACTGGACTTCGTCCGATTCAATTCGTGGGCCTTCATCGACTTCTACAGGGAACTATTGGCCGTGATCCGCGAAGTCACTCCCAACGTGCCGGCAACCACCAATTTCATGGTCTCCAGCGCCACGAAAACCCTGGACTACTTCGACTGGTCCAAGGACATGGACGTCATCGCCAACGACCACTACCTGGTGGCGGCAGATCCTGAGCGCGCCATCGAACTCGCCTTCAGCGCCGACCTCACCCGTGGCGTGGCGGGCGGAGATCCGTGGATACTCATGGAACACTCGACGTCGGCGGTCAACTGGCAGCCCCACAACCAGCCCAAAATGCCCGGCGAAATGCTCCGGAACTCGCTGGCGCATGTGGCCCGTGGCGCGGACGCCGTGATGTTTTTCCAGTGGCGGCAAAGCAAGGCCGGCTCGGAGAAGTTCCACTCCGCCATGGTTCCCCACGGTGGCCGCGACACGCAGGTGTGGCGGAACGTCGTGGAACTTGGCGATGCCCTGGACAAGCTCGAACAGGTCAAGGGATCGCGGGTGGAGTCGCGCGTCGCGATCGTTTTCGACTACGAGGCCTGGTGGGCTTCCGAACTGGACTCCCACCCGAACAACTCGCTGAAGTACCTCGACACGATGCGCGCTTTCCACCGCTCTTTGTACCTCCGTGGAGTGACTGCGGACTTCGTCCACCCCTCCGCCGACCTGTCCGGATACGACCTCATCCTGGTCTGCACGCTCTACTGCGTGACGGACACCGCGGCAGCTTCGATCGCCGCGGCAGCCGAAGGTGGCGCTACGGTCCTGATCAGCTACTTCAGTGGCATCGTCGACGAACGGGACCATGTCCGGCTGGGCGGTTACCCGGGTGCTTTTCGGGAACTGCTGGGCGTCCGGAGCGAGGAATTCCATCCACTTTTCCCGGGCGCTTCGGTCACGCTGAGCGATGGAACTGTTGGCACGGTCTGGAGCGAACACGTCTCTGCAGGCGCCTCCACGGACGTCCTGGCAACGTTCACCGACTACCCGCTCGACGGTGTGCCCGCGCTGACCCGACGCACCGTGGGCAGCGGTTCGGCCTGGTACCTCGCAACGCTTCCGGACGCCGATGGCATCGACGCACTGGCCGCCCGACTCATCGAGGAAGCTGGGGTGACGGCCGTGACCAAGGCTTCACCCGGCGTCGAACTGACGAGGCGGCGTGCCGAAAACGGCCGCAGCTTCCTGTTCGCCATCAATCACAGCCGCGAGGACCAGGCCGTCAAGGCCGACGGCGACGAGCAGCTCAGCGGGGCCCGCTTCACTGGCGTGGTTCCCGCCGGGGCGGTGGCCGTCATCGCGGAGGACTGACACAACTGACTGCCAGCAGTGGTTGTTCCCAGCGCTGGGAACAACCACTACTGCCAGCTACTTGAGGGCCCACAAACTAAAAACCGCGCCCCGGGCGATCACGAATGATTAGCCAGGGGCGCGGTTCCCGTTGCAGTGGAGCTAGCTGATGGCGGACTTCATCTCGTCCACTGCTTTCTTGCCTGCTTCCTCGGTGGAGAGCCTGTCGAACAGCACTTCCGAGGTGTAGCGCTTGACGATTTCCTGGATGGCACCTGCACCCTTCGGCGGTGCGGCCGGGGCGTCGCCGAGCTCTTCCTTGATCTGGGCGATGAAGTCGACAACCTTGACGTCCGCCTTGGCGAGCTTGGGTGCGATGGCCTCGCGGACCTCGGAGTTCGGGTAGACGCCGCGGTCTGCCAGGAGAGCCTCGCCGGCCTTGACGTTGTTGGTCAGGAAGTCGATGAACTTTGCCGTCTCTTCAGGGTGCTTGGTGCGCGATGAAGCGGACCAGAACTGGGAGGCCTTGTACCAAAGCTTGGCGTCGGCAGCCTTACCGGTCTTGGACGGGAAGCGCAGGATCTGCAGCTCACCGCCGGCAGCCTTTTCGAGGGCCGGAAGCTGGTTGGACCACCAGAAGGCGAGACCGTTCTTGCCGGTTGCGAGGCCACTCTGGTCCAGGGGCGCAGCTTCGGCTTCAACTACCTCCGAGGCGGACGGGACCGCCTTCTTCTCGCTGAGTTCCTTCAGGAAGCTCCACCACTGGGCAATATCGGAGGGTTCGAAGCCCAGTTTGCCGTCATCGGTGTAGAGGGACTTGCCGTTTTGCCGGAGCCATACTCCAAGGGAAGCCTCATCGGTTCCATACGCCGCGGCTCCATAGGTGCCCTTGGGCGACTTGGCGGTGACCTCGGCCGAGATCCGCTCGAAGTCTTCCCAGGTCCAGGTTTTGTCATCGGGCAGTGCCACGCCTGCTGCCTTGAAGACGGCGGGATTGGCCAGGATGGTCGCAGCGTTGATGCCTGCCGCGATACCGGTCAGGCCCTTCTCGCTCTTACCCGCATCCAAGGCCGCCGCGTCCAGCTTGGATGTATCAATCTTGTACTTGGAGAGGTCCAGCAGTGCGCCACGAGTGGAGTACTCGGTGATGTACTTCTCGTCCATCTGGATGATGTCCGGGGCGTCATTTGCGGCAACCTGGGTGGCCAGCTTGTCCCAGTAGCCGCTCCAGTCTCCATACTCGGGCTTGATCTTGATGTTGGGGTTTTCGGCTTCGAAGGCCGCGATGGCTGCCTGGGTTACCTGGGCTCGCTTGTCGCCGCCCCACCAGGCGAAGCGAAGCTCCACTTTTCCGTCGGCGCTCTTGGCTTCCGAGCCGCCACCGCAGGCGGTGAGCGCCAGGACCGCGGCGGCCGTTGCCGCGACGAGGGCCGAGGCGCGGAGCCTGCGCTTGGTTCGGCGGGGGGCTCCTGTTGTTGCGAGGGCGACTGCTTCACCCTTGGGTTGTGCGGGCACTGTTGTCTCCGATCTTCATTGATCCTGATGCGATGTGGGAAAGCGTTTTCTTGGTTGTGATTATGATACGAGTCACATTCTTGTATTACAAGATAGCGACTTGTATTAGTTGCTGGAAATTACGACCGCCGGCCTACTTGATACCGGTGGTGGCGATGCCCTTGATGAGGAACCGCTGGCCGAACAGGAACACCAGGAACACCGGGAACAACGACACGATGGACATGGCGAAGAGTGATCCCCAGCTGGTTGCGGACTGCGAATCAACGAAGGCGCGCAGTGCAACGGGGACTGTGAACATGTCCGGATCCGTCAGGTAGATCAGGGCTCCGAAGAAGTCGTTCCACGTCCAGATGAACGTGAAGATGGTGGTGGTGGCCAAGGCCGGGACCATCAGGGGCAGGATCACGCGGAGGAAGATCCGCGGGTGTCCGGCGCCGTCGATGCGGGCCGCCTCGTCAAGCTCCTTTGGAATGCCGCGGATGAACTGGACCATGAGGAACACGAAGAACGCATCGGTGGCCAGGAGCTTGGGAACGATGAGGGGCCAGAAGGTGTTCACCCAGCCGATCTGGGAGAACAGGATGTACTGGGGCACGATCACCACGTGGAAGGGCAGCATGATGGTCAGCAGCATGATGCCGAAGAACAGCTTCTTGCCGG
Organism: Paenarthrobacter sp. CAP02; assembly: GCF_040137855.1. NCBI lineage: Bacteria > Bacillati > Actinomycetota > Actinomycetes > Micrococcales > Micrococcaceae > Paenarthrobacter > Paenarthrobacter sp. CAP02. Next base: position 135,136 of record NZ_JBEEII010000010.1, read on the forward strand.
TGAACTGCAAACGGGCGAACGCATAGGCGGCCATGGAGCACGAGACCAGGTTGCCCACGATCGAGCCCAAAACCACAATCGCCGAGTTGATCATGTAGTGACCGAACGGGTGGGTCAGGGCCGACCAGCCGTCGGTGTAATTTGTCATGTCCAGGCTGTTCAGCCAGAGGCCCGGTTCGCGGAAGATCAGGTCATTGGGCCGCAGGGAAGAAACCACCATCCACAGGAGCGGGTAGATCATCACCAGGCCCACCACGATCAGGATGGCGTGCTTGACCAACCCTTTGACGCGGGCACTACGGCTGAAGGCCAGGTTTCCCGGCGATTCGCGGCGGCGCGGAGCCTTGCCCGGCTCGGTGGTTTTTGCTGCGGGAAGGCTCTGGAGTTTAGTCATCGTAGAACACCCAATACTTTGAAGCGATGAAGTTGATGGCGGTGAAGACGCCGATGATGACCAGCAGGACCCAGGCCATCGCTGAGGCGTAACCCATGTCGAACTGGCCGAAGCCCTTTTGATACAGGTACAGCGTGAAGAACATGGTGGAGTCGGACGGTCCGCCGTTGCCGCCGGAGACGATGAACGCCTGCGTGAACGACTGGAACGAACCAATGATCTGGAGCACCAGGTTGAAGAAGATGATGGGGCTCAGCAACGGGAGGGTGATCCGCCAGAACCTCTGGAGGGTGGTGGCGCCGTCAACTTCCGCGGCTTCGTAGTACATGTTGGGGATCTGGCGCAGGCCGGCCAGGAAGATGATCATCGGAGCGCCAAACGTCCACACATGCAGGAGGATGATCGAGCCAAGAGCTGTGCTGGGATCCGAAATCCAGCCGGGTCCTTCGATGCCCACCATGGCCAGGACCTGGTTAACCAGGCCCGTGGTGCCGAAGATCTGCTTCCAGAGGATGGCAACGGCGACGGAACCACCAAGGAGGGACGGCAAGTAGAAGATGGAGCGGTAGAACGGCAGGCCGCGAAGACCCTTGTCCAGGACCAGCGCGATCAGCAGGGCCACTGCCAACTGCAGGGGAACACCCACCAGTACATAGGTGAAGGTGACCCGCAATGAGTTGTGGAGGCGGGCGTCGCCGAACATCCGGACGAAGTTGTCCAGGCCCACCCATTCCGGAGGCTGCAGGAGGTTGTAGTCCGTAAAGGACAGGTACAACGACATCAGCATGGGGCCCACCGTGATGGCAACCAAGCCAACGAGCCAAGGAAGAAGGAAGATGTAGGCCGCTTTGTTGTCGCGGCCGTTGGCCTTCTTCTCTTCCTTGGTCATGGGGCCCTTGCGGCGGGTCATCGTTGAGAGTTCCCCAATGGCACTCATGGATTCCCCCTCTCCGGACCGCGAACGCCCTGCGGCGTCCCCGTGTGTACTACCGCGGCCATGTGGTCTCCTTTGGTCATCGTGGCCATCCACGGAGTTCGAGTCTGTTGATGCTTGCCTTCCGGGATGCCGTCGATCTTCCGGCACTCCCCTGAGTTACCGGGATTGGCTCCCGATGTTCAGCGGCTCCGTACCAAAGTAAACGTTTTCTTGACCCATGTACAGCCTTTTGCTAATTTTTGAGAAAGCGTTTTCTTACGAAGCCGCCAGCATCGATTTCCCACGCTGAAGAAGCCCGGCGTGCGCCTCCGCACACCCTCCCGCATCGATAAGGCAGGACACCATTGTCAACCAACCCCAGCGCCTGCCATGACTCCCGCTGACATGGCCGGAACTGCTTTTCGTCCGAGTGCGCTGGCCGGGTATGAGGACTGGCCAGGCTACGCGCCACACTTTCACCGGGCCGGGTCGGCCACCGCCCAGGAACTCAGCGACGTGCTTGGCATACCGGCTGTCGTCCCGGACCTTGGATACACGATCCACTCCGAAACAGCGCACGACGACGTCATCACCACCCGCCTCTCCTGGCAGTTGGGCTTCGGGCCGAGGACGTCCGCGTGGCTCGTGCGCCCAGCCCACAGCACCGGCCCGCTGCCGGGACTCCTCGCGATGCACTGCCACGCCGGCATCAAGTCGTATGGCGCCGAACGGCTCGTGAAGCTTCCTGCCGGGGTCGAAGACCACGACGCCGATAGCCCTTTCCCGGGTGGCTTCGGCCCCGTGCCGCCAGGGTTGCAGGCGAAGCTCTACGGCGGCCGGGCCCTTGCCACCTGGTTGGCCCTACAGGGCTTCGCGGTCCTTGCCCACGACGCCTTCATGTGGGGCAGTCGTCGTTTCGGGCTCGACCCCCTGCCCTTCCGCTCTGCCACAGCGGTAAGCGGCCAGCAGTCGCTCTGGCGGGAGGCCGGCGTCGAACCTTCCCCGTCGGCGCTCTACGACGCCGCGGCCGCAGCCCACGAGGAAACCGTGGCGAAAGCTGCGACGCTGCTGGGCAGCAGCGTCGCCGGGACGGTGGCCCATGACGACCTCGCGGCGCTGGACATCCTCTCCTCGCTCCCGGGAGTGGACCAACACAGGATCGGGTGCCTCGGCTTTTCCGGCGGCGGCGGGCGGGCGATGCTGCTCGCGGCCCTCGATTCCAGAATTCGCAGCTACGTGGTGACGTGCATGATGACCACGTTCGCCTCGCTGTTGCCATCGTACCTGGATGCGCACTCCTGGTTGCTGCACTCCCCCGGCCTCGCCCAGCTGGGCGACTGGCCGCACCTTGCCGCCCGGTCCAGTGCACGCGCGCTGGTCCAGTACGCCCTCGATGACCAGCTCTTCCCGGAACAAGGAATGGGCGACGCCCACGCCCATCTCTCCAGCGCACTACCGGAGCTGTACACCGGTACTTTCTGGCAGGAACCACACGTCTTCAGCAGAGCCATGCAAGACGAGGCAGCAGCTTTCCTCACCGAGACCCTGCAGTTATCGGCCACCAAAACAACCCACGAACTTGACCCCGCTAGGACAGCATCATGACGCAACAATTGGCCACCACAACAGCGGAGGGCCCAACACGACTTCCCCGCGTCGCACTGGTGGGTGTGCACGGCTTCGGCGAACGGCACCTGGAGAACCTGGATCGGCTGAGTGCTGCAGGTGCCTTGGAGCTGGTGGCAGTCGCCGATCCGAACCCACCGGCCAAGGACACACTCGAACCGGGAGTGGATATCTACGCCTCGCTCCACGAACTCCTGGCCGGCGGAGTGGCCCCCGACGTCGTCATTATCTCCACACCCATCCAGACCCACGCGCCGTTGGCCATTGCTGCACTCAACGCCGGAGCCAACGTGTACCTCGAGAAACCGCCGGTGGCCTCCATGGTGCAGTACCGGGAAGTCATGGCGGCGGCCGCGAGCGCCGGCCGCCTGGTCCAGGTTGGGTTCCAGAGCCTGGGTTCGGACGCCCTCCCCGCGATCGAAGCACTGGTGGGGGCCGGCGCCATCGGAGAGGTGCGAGGCATCAGCGCCACAGGCTTGTGGCTCCGGACCAAGGCTTATTTCAAACGGTCCCGGTGGGCCGGCAAGCGCAGCCTGAACGGTACGGACGTGGTGGACGGAGTGGCCACCAACGCCTTGGCGCACGCAGTGGCCACCGGGTTGTGGCTGGCCGGGGCAAGGACCGTGGCGGATATCGAATCCGTGGACACCGATCTTTACCGTGCCAACGACACCCAGAGTGACGACACCTCCGTGGTGCGGGTACGCACCACCCACGGCACGGTACTGACGTGTGCACTGACGTTGTGCGCGCCGGAGCAGTCCGCACCGTCGGTCACCGTGTACGGCACCGAGGGCCAGCTGACCCTCTTCTACACGGAGGATCGGTTGGAGATCACCACGCCTGGGGGTGTCCGGACTGAGACGTTTGGGCGGAAGGATCTCCTGGAGAACCTACTTGCCGCACGCACCCACGAGGACCTGCTCAGCCCTCTCGGTGGGGTTGGTGCCTACGTGTCAGTGCTCGAAGCCATCCGGACAGCGGATTCGCCCCAAGCGATCCACCCCGACTTCATCACGTGGGACGGCAACGGCGACGATGCCCACCCCGTGGTGCACGGCATCGAGTCCCTGATCCGTCGCGCTGCCTTGGGGCATGCCACCTTCGCCGAGCTCGGAGCGCCGTGGACTGCAGCAGGTGGTCCGGCGTTGGAGATCGACGGCGCTCCCGTCGCTACCGTCCAGGACGGGACCCGCATCCGGCCGACCTCGTCCCCCCGCCCCTACCTGCACCCGGTGCGGACCCTTGCCGGTACTGTAGTCACCGACCACATCCCGGAAGACCACGTGTGGCACCTTGGCGCAGGTGTTGCCCTCCAGGACGTGGATGGCGTCAACTTCTGGGGCGGCCGGACCTACACCCGCGACGCCGGCGCGTACGTCTGGCGCAAGGACCACGGCCGCATCGTCACCGAATCCGCGGAGCACAGTAACGGGCAGCGGCGCGAACAGCTGGGCTGGATAGGGCCCGACGGCACCCGGCTGCTCCGCGAACAGCGCGAGTGGCGCTGGGCCGCCGTCGGGAATTCAACGTGGAAGCTGACGCTCGACTTCACGCTTGAGTCAGCCACCGGTCATCCGGTCCTCCTGGGCAGCCCCGGTTCCAACGGGCGGCCGCAGGGCGGTTACGGCGGCTTCTTTTGGCGCTTGCCCAAGGTCAGCGACGCGACCATCTGGACTCCGGACGTCCGCGGCGAGGACGCCGTGCACGGCAGCGTGGCGCCGTGGTTGGCGTGGTCGGGAACGTTCGACGCCGGAACCTCCGGCGTCGCGCACGTCACCGGAGACCCCGGTTTGGGCCACCCGGCAACACTCGTCTTCCTTGCCTCACCTCAGGCGCCGGACCCATGGTTCGTGCGGCATTCGGGCTATCCCGGAGTCGGATTGTCGTTGGCCTGGGATGCCCCGGTGCCCACCGAACCCGGGAACCCTGTCCACAGGACCGTCACAGTGCTCATCACGGACGGCTTCCTGGCAACACAAGACATTGAACAGCTCATCACTACCTTGGGGGAATCGGCATGACCACGCCAATACAGTCCACAACGCCCACCACAGCACTTACCGCTCCCGGCAACGTAGCCGACCGCGCAGTGAAACGCCGCCGCGTGCTGGACATCCTGGACGCCGCGGGCCGGGACTCGCTCCTGCTCACCACCAACACCGCGCTCACCTGGTACCTGGACGGCAGCCGGATGCACATCAGCCTCGCCGGCGATCCCATTGCTGCCCTCCTGGTGGACCGCTCCGGCGACCACCTGGTGACATTCAACAATGAGGCCGGGCGGATCGCCTGTGAGGAATTGCCGGAAGGGGTTAGCCTGTCCACCGTTCCGTGGTACGGCCAACTGCATGCCGCGGCCGCGGGACTGGCCATCGACGGGAACCCGTTGGTGGAAGCGGCCGTGACCACCGAACTGCGGGCGGCCCGCCAGCAGCTCTTGCCAGCCGAGTCCGCCCGCTACGCTGCACTATCGGCGGATGCTGCGGCTGCCATGACCGAGGTCCTCACCGCAGCAACCCCCCAAACCACCGAATTCCAGCTGGTCTCGGCGCTTGCCGCCAGGATCGTCGCGGCTGGGGCCGAGCCCTTGGTCCTGCTCTGCAACGGTGCCGATCGGAGCGATTTCCGCCACCCCCTGGCCACCCACTCGCCCATCGGCAGGCGCGCCATGGCGGTGGTGTGCGCACGCCGGAACGGTTTGGTTGCCAACGTCACCCGTTGGGTAGCGTTCGACGCCGGGACTGCGGAGGAGCTCGACGCCGAGGCCCGCATCGCGGCCGTTGAGGCCGACATATTCCGGGCCACAGTCCCCGGGGCACAGCTCAACGAGGTCTTCGCCGAGATCAAGACTGCCTACGCGCGGCACGGCTTCGGCGGCGATCAATGGACCCTCCACCACCAGGGTGGGCCCGCCGGTTATGCGGGCCGCGATCCCCGGGTCACCGCAGACGTAACGGACACCATCGTGCTCAACCAACCTTTCACGTGGAACCCTACGGGGCCCGGCGTGAAGATCGAGGACACTGTGTTGCTCACGGATTCCGGCCTGCGTGTCCTGACCGTTGACGACCGTTGGCCGACCGCGGAAGTTGACGGCCGTCGTCGTCCGCTGACGTTGCGTCCCTAAGCCCTGTTGCGTCCGTAAGCCCTGCAGGGCCCATACGAAAGGGGCGGGTCACCATCACGGTGACCCGCCCCTTCTGCGTGTGCCTAGCCAACCAGGGTGAGCACACCGTCCACGCGACGCGGGATACCAAGCGGGTTGGCGTCGTGCAGGGCTGGGTGCAGCACGCTCTCAGGCGCATCCTGGTAGGCCACCGGGCGCTGGAAACGGCGCACAGCGGTGGCACCCACTGAGGTGAACAACGACGTCGTGGCCGGGTACGGGCCACCGTGCTGTTGTGCCCAGTTCACGGTGACACCGGTAGGCCAGCCATCGAACAGGACCCGGCCGGCCAGGGTGCTGAGCTGCTCTACCAAGCCGGAGACATCCTCGCCGGGCTGGGCATGCACCGTGCCGGTGAGGCTCCCCGGCACCTTCGCGAGGGCTGCCGACAGCTCCTCTTGGTTCGCATATTCGATGAGCAGGGTGGTGGGGCCGAAGCACTCTTCCAGCAGTTCATCCGGTCGTTCCAGTACATTGGCGGCACTGGTGGAGAACACCACGGGCGCGGCACCGTCGGCCAGGCTGTCCTGCTGGACCGTGCCACTGACGACGGCGACACCCGGTTGGTCTGCGACGCTGCGCAGCCCATCCGGGTAAGCCTCGGCGATGCGCTCGGTAAGCATGGCAGCCGTGGGCTTGTCCTTGCTCGCCTCGGCCAGTTGTGACGCAAAATCGGTCCCTGCAGGGATAAAGACCAGTCCGGGCTTGGTGCAGAACTGGCCCGCGCCCATGGTGAAGGAACCGGCCAAGCCCGCAGCGAGCTGCTGGCCACGCTCGGCCAAGGCATCCGCGGTGATGACCACCGGGTTCAGGCTGCCCAGCTCACCGTAGAACGGGATGGGTTCCGGGCGGGACGTGGCGAGGTCGAACAGTGCCCGGCCACCGGGAATGGAGCCGGTGAATCCCACCGCTTTGATGGCCGGATCCTGGACGAGGGCTGTTCCGGCCTCGCGGCCACTGACCAGTGCGAAGATGCCGTCCGGGGCCCCGGCCTTGGCCAGGGCTTCCGTGACGATCTCCGCGGTACGCTCGCTCAGGCGCAAGTGACCTGAGTGGGCCTTGACGATCACCGGGCAGCCGACGGCCAGTGCGGACGCGGTGTCGCCTCCCGCCACGGAGAAGGCGAACGGAAAGTTCGACGCCGAGAACACCGCCACCGGTCCGATCGGACGCAGGATGCGGCGAAGGTCGGGCTTGGGCGGGGTGGCCGTCGGGTCTGCGTGATCGATGACGGCCTCAAGGTAGGAGCCCTCGGTGATCACTGTGGCGAACAACCTGAGCTGTCCACTGGTCCTCGCTACCTCGCCGGTGAGCCGGACGGTGCCCAGGCTCGTCTCGGAATCTGCGATGGCCACCAGCTCGGTGACGTTGGCGTCCAAAGCGTCGGCGACGGCGGTCAGCCAGGCCGCGCGTTCGGCGTCACTTGCCGTTGAGGTCACCTTGAACGCTGCGGTTGCGGCGTCCGTGATGGCGGTCAGGTCAAGAGTTGCTGTACTCAATGCGGTTTCCTTTGCTTTCAGTGGCTGGCACTTTTAGGTGCTGCGAATGCTGCCCGGCGAAGTCGAAGCCGAGCCCGATGCGGCCGGCACTGCTGAGCCTGCTGTTGTGGAGACGTACCGGGGAGGGCCCGGCGAGGATCCCGAGTTGACCGAACGAGGCGTCCTCCACGTCCTCCACGCTCACGGCTTCGGCCAGGGTGAGGGCCAGCTGTCCGGAAAGCTCCGGGAGCAGGTGTGGGGCCACCCTGATGCTGTTGGCCCTGGCCAGTTCGACAATCCTGCGGAACGGGGTAATGCCACCCACCCGGACAATGTTGGGCTGGATGATGTCTACCGCTTCGGCTTCGATGAAGTCGCGGAAGCGGTAGATGGTGTGGACGTTCTCGCCCAGGGCGATGGGCACCGGTGACTGCTTGCGCAGGCGGCGGTAGGCCCAGAGGTCGTCGGCGCGGATCGGTTCTTCCAGCCATTCCAGTCCGTACTCCCCCAACACATCCAAGGCACGGAAGGTATGGGCCAGGTCCCAACGCTGGTTGGCGTCAATCATGAGCAAGCGGTCCGGGCCAATGACCTTCCGAACGGCGGCGACGCGCTCAGCGTCTTCCCTCAGTTCGGGTTTGCCCACCTTGATCTTCACCGCGTTGTGCCCGGCGGCAACCCAGCGGTGCGCTTGCTCCACGAGTTGCTCCACGGTGTAGTGCAGGTTCACTCCGGAGCCATAAACCTCCACCGATTCCCGGCGTTGGCCCAGGAGACCGGTGACAGAGGTCCCTGTCTGCCGCGCTTTCAGGTCCCACAGGGCCAGGTCCACACCGGCCATGGCGATGGTGGTCAGGCCGCCACCGCCGGCTTCGTGCAGCCGCTTCCACAGCTGATCCCAGACCATGTCCGCGTTCGCTTCCAAAGCAACGATGAACGGTGCGATGTCGTGGTCCAGGAGGGCCTTGACCGCCTGGGGACCGATGGTAGGTGTCCACGAGAAACCATGGCCCGTGCCGCCGTCGTCCGTAGTCAGTTCGGTGACGATCACGTGGTTCTCTGGCGCCTCTGCACCCCAGCTGCGCAGCAGCGGGACCGTGATCAGCCGGGTGGCCAGGCCCGTGATGCGGGCCGCCATCAGCTGCCGGCCAGCTCGTGGCCCTTGGCCAGGATGGACTTGAGCTCCAGGAGCTGTTCCTCGGAGGGGTCAACCAGCGGCGGGCGGACGGGGCCGACCGGCAATCCGGCAAGGCGAAGTCCGGCCTTGATGAGGGAGACGCCGAAGCCCGGAGTCTGGTCACGGAGACGGACCAGCGGCGCATAGAAGCCCTCGAGCAACGCGTGGCGTCGTTCTTCGTCACCGGAAACGTAGGCGTCGTAATAGGCCTTGGCGATCTCCGGTGCCATGGCGAAAGCGGCCGAGGAGTACAGGGGAATGCCGAGACCCCGGTAGGCGCCCTGGGTAAGTTCGGCCGTCAGCAGGCCGTTGAAGAGTGCGAAGTCCTTGCGTCCGCTCGCGTTGATGGCCGAGACGATTTCCTGGGCCAAGCCGACGTCGCCGATTCCGTCCTTGAAGCCAACCACCTTCGGGTTGGCGGTCAGGCGGGTGATGGCTTCGGCAGTGAATTTGGCGGTGCCGCGGTGGTACACGATCACCGGAAGGCTACTCGCGGCGGCGATGGCTTCGACGTACGCCACCACGCCATCGGTGGGCCCGGTGACCAGGTACGGCGGGAGCACCAGGAGCGCATCCGCACCGGCTTCCTCGGCCACCTTCGCGGCGGCGATGGCGTGGCCCAGCGGACCACCGGCACCGGAAACTACCGGCACGGCACCTGCAACGGCCTCGACGGCGGCAGTGACCACCGTGCCGATCTCGTCAAGGGAGAGCGCATGGAATTCGCCGGTGCCGCAGGCCGGGAAAACGCCGCCCGGGCCGAAGGGAAGACGGGAGGTAATGTGCTCTTTCAGCAAGGCCACGTCTACGGTGCCGTCTTCAGCGAAGGGAGTGACGGGGAAGAACAGTACGCCGTCGAAGTTCATGGTGTCTCCTTGGTTGCTCCCGCCGGGACCAGGCCGGCGTGGATCTCGTCATTGAGTGCTGCTTGTTCGGATGCTGCGGTGTCCGGCCCCTCGTAGGGCGGAGTGAGTTCGGTCCGCCACGTGCGCTTGGGCTCCCAGCCGAGGAGTTCGCGGGCCTTGTCGATCGAGAACGCCGGGCTGGTCCCGGTAAGGTCTTCGGTCAACGGGCCGCTGCCGGGGAGGAAGCGTGGGAAGAGCTCTGCGAGGGGCGCGGTGGCCAACGCATCCTTCGCGCCAACAAAGAACACCTCGCCGTTGGGGATCGAGTCCATCTTGTCCAGAAGCACGTCCAGGAAGTCGGCCACGTCCCGGGCATCCACGTAGTTGAACTGCGCGGGCGCCGAGAGGGCGGGATTGTCCAGGCGTTCGCGGACAGTGTGCCCCTGCTGCGTCAGGGCACCTTCCCACTCTTCGGGGGAAATCACATAGCACGGACGGAAGGCCGCATACCTGACCTTCTCGCCCTGGGCGGCCGCAAACATCTGTACGGTTTGTTCGGCGATCAGCTTGGACAGCGCATAGGCGTTCCATGGCTTGGGCGGCGTCTGCTCGTCCAAAGGGAACGACGGCGGCAGCCATCCGGCCGGTGAGCCGTAGCCCAGGGCGGTGGGACTGCTTGCCGTGACGATCTTCGGAACACCTGCGTCGGTGGCTGCGCTGATGACCGCGTACGCGAGCCGGGTGTTGGTGCTGAAGATGACGTCCTCTGGTGCGCTGAAAGGTACGGCAATAGCAGCGAGGTGGATCACGGCGTCGGGCGCTGTTTCGCGGATGAGGCGTTCCGCCTCCCCCGGCGCCAGCAAGTCTGCGGTGTATTGCTCAGCGCCAGCCGGTAGATGCTCCGCCCGGACGGCGTCCCGGTCAACTGAGATCACCGTGTGGCCGGCTTCGACGAGGCCGGCCACAACGCTGCGGCCAAGCCGGCCGGAACCGCCGGTGACGAATATCCTGCTCATTCTTTGTCCTTGCGTGGGTAGTGAACCGGTCAGCCCTGGCTACGGCTGAGGTCGGCGCCGAGGCCAAGTTCGCTGATGCGGACGGGAAGGTCGGTCTCAAGGGACTGGTTGCCGGCGATGCCCACCGACACGGAGCGGAGTCCGTCGATGTAGCCGGACGGGCGGCCCAGCGGGTCAATGCCGGGGCCGTTGAAGAGGTCGGAGAGCAGGAGGTTGTCGCCGCCGCCGTGGCCCCCTTCGCCGTTGATGATCGGGACTTCGTAGGCCGCTTCCCAGTGCCGCTGGACCACCAGGCGTTCGCCGTTGCGGCGCACAGCGTCCTCTTCCTCGATCGGTGTGGCGCTCGGGTCCACCACGGTCTTCTTGTCGGTGCTGGATTCGACGGCGGCGCGTTCCACCACCTCAAGCTCAGCCCGGCCCTCGGTGCCGTTGACGGTGACGCGGTAGCCTTCCCACGGGCTGTGGGCGTTCAGCGAGTAGCTCAGCGTGGGTCCACCCTGGTAGTCCACCACCAGCGCGAGGTTGTCCTCAATGGTGATTCCTTCGGTGAAGACGTCCTGGTCGCGGAGGTAGCCGTCGAACTTCTCGTTGTCGTAATACAAAGCCTTCAGGCGCTCGTCCTCGCGCATGTCCAGCCGGAAGGGATCGTGCTCAAGGCCATCAACGGTGCCGCGCTCCGGACGGGCTCCCAAGCCACGCTCTGCTGCGTTCTTGTCGCCGTAAAAGCGCAGGCCACCGGAGGCAAAAACGCGCTCCGGAACATCGTTGATCCACCAGTTGACCAGGTCAAAGTGGTGCGAAGCCTTGTGGATGAGCAGGCCACCGGAGTTCTTCTTTTCACGGTGCCAGCGGCGGAAGTAGTCAGCGCCGTGCACCGTGTCCAGGACCCAGCTGAAGTCAATGGAGGTGACTTTGCCGATCACGCCGTTCTGGATGACTTCCTTCAGCGCACTGTTGCGCGGCGAGTAGCGGTAGTTGAAGGTAACCACAACGTTGCGGCCGGTCTTGGCCACGGCCTCAGTAATACGGCGGCAACCCTCGACGTCGATGGTCAGGGGCTTTTCAACCACGACGTCGGCGCCCGCCTCGAGTGCCTCCACAATGTAGTCCGCGTGGGTGTAGTCGGGCGTAGTGACGATGACGCGCTCGATGCCGTTGGCTTGGATGAAGCTGGTGAGCTGTCCGGGCTCGAAGGAAGCCACTGGCTCTGTGCCGCCGAGCTCCTTGATGAGGTCCTGGTAGAACTGCACGCGGCCCTGGTTGACGTCGGATAGGGCAATAAGTTCAGCGACGTCCGCGTGCTGCCCGTAGATGGCCCGGATGTACATCTCGGAGCGGCCTCCGGTGCCGATGAGGGCAATCCGGGTTCGCTGGGGGCTTTCGTCCTGGACTGTAGTTGCGCCAGGTGCGGTCTGGGTCTCGGCTGAGTCGACGTTGACCATGTGGATGCCCCTTTCAAAGAGCAGGAGTGAACCGCTTGACGGCCCGGCTTCGTATGGGAAGAATCATGAGAAAGCGTTTTCTCAGAGCGTTATAAGCTTTGTATCAAGACTCTGGTGGTCACGTCAACCATTGCTCCAACGACGGAGCAAACGGGAGGCGGCCAATGGGAAGGGGCCACATGGCACGCAGGAACACCAACAGGCGCGTCGGGATCGCCGACGTCGCGGAGAAGGCGGGCGTCTCGCACGCCACCGTGTCACGCGTCATGAACGGTAACGCTGCCGTGGACCCTGGAATTGCCGCGCGCGTCCGGGCCGCCGCGGCCGAACTGAAGTACCAACCAAACCCGGTAGGCCGCAGCCTTGCGCTGGGCAAGACAGACACCATCGGCATTGTGGTTCCGGACCTGGCCAACCCCACATTCCAGGCCATCCTTCGCGGGCTCAGCATCGCAGCCGCGCAGGACGGGTATCGCGTCCTCATCGCCGACTCCTCCGAAGTCACCAGCGAGGAAGCGATCCTTGCCGGCGAGGCCCGGCGGCGCTGCGACGGCGTGGTCCTCTGCGCACCCCGAATGTCGGATGCCGAACTTGAGGAACTCGCTCCCACCCTGCATCCGCTGGTACTCATCAACCGAACCACCGTGGCCACCAATACGCCCAGTTTGAGCGTGGACTACGGCCAAGGGATCCAGGAATTGGCCCAGCATTTGGTCTCCCTGGGCCACCAACGCCTGGCGTTCCTCTCCGGCCCCGAGCACAGCGCCTCAAACCGCCAACGCCTGGCAGGGCTTGACCAGTTCCGCACCGGGCACCCGGACATAGAACTGCAAATGCTCGACGGCGGCTCCAACTTCGATTCCGGCCACGAATCCACCGAAGCCATCATCGCCAGCGGTGCCACGGGAATTTTGGCCTTTAACGACCTCGTTGCCATGGGGCTGCTCAGCGGCCTCCACGAACGCGGAGTGCGCGTGCCCGAAGACATCTCCGTGACCGGCTTCGATGACATCCCGTTCGCGAAATACACCACTCCCCCACTGACCACGGCAGCGGTGCCCATCAACGAGCTCGGAAGCCTGGCTTGGCGGCGCATGCGCGAACAGATCCAACAAGCCGGGGAGGCTGCCACCCAGGCGCAGGATGAGTTCTCGCCCAGGATGGAGATCCGCAAGAGTACCGCGGCTCCCGCCCTCAAGCCCGCGAGCTGACACTAAATGACAATGTTCGACGCGAACATTGTCATTGAGTGTCACTTCGGCGAGGGGTTGTTGCCCACTCCGGCCTCTTTGTAGAAGCCCTGGATGTGGGCCGCCACAAGCCGGGCTGCCGTGCCGCCGTCGTTGTTGTTCACGGCGTTCAGGATGGCGCGATGTTCGGCGCGAAGCCTGGTGGAAGTCGCGTTCCAGTCGGGCAGGTTTTCCGTCAAAGTGCTTGCGTAGTTCTCGATTGCGCCCCTCAGCGAGGCCATCATGGCGCTGACCACCGAGTTGCCCGCAGCCTGGGCTAGCGCCACGTGGAACCGGGCGTCGAGTGCAAGGAACGTGTCGATGTCCGAGGCCTCATCCATTTGGTCCAGCAGCGCGGCAGCTTCCTCCAAAGCGGGAACGCCGACCTGGGCCCGTTCGGCCGCCCAGGATTCCAGCAGCACGCGGGTCTCCACGATGTCGGCCACCGGAAGGTGGCGGGTAGCCACATGCAGCCGGAGGGTTGAGCCCAGGGCGGACCCCGGCTCCGCGATCACCACCGTCCCGGCATCCTTGCCCGAACCCACGCCAGCGCGGACCACCCCCATTGCCTCTAGGATCCTCACGGCCTCCCGCACGGATGTCCGCGAAACCTGGAGCTGCTCGGCCATGGCACGCTCGCCCGGGAGCCGGCCTCCGAGGGTGAGGTCTCCGTCAGACAGCTGCTTCTCGATCCACTGCAGGACCAACTCGTGGGTACGCATATCCGAAATACTAGTTGATGTGGTCCAACCACATGGATTACAGTGTGGTTAGACCACAGACTTTCAAGGGAGAACCTCATGACCGAGACACTGGATCCCAAGCTCACGGCCGCCCCCGCCAACGCCGGCAGCGACGAAAACGTGACCCGACCACCCCAGCCGCGGCCCGCCGTCGTGCAGCCGCCTGCCCTCAAGCGGCGCATCCCCAAGGTCTCCGACCTGGCGCCGCTGATGCAGTTCAAGAAGCCGGAGTTCAGCAAAGCCGCACGCCTCAAGCGCGCCAGCACCATCTGGGAACTGCGAGAAATCGCCAAGCGCCGCACTCCGCAGGCACCCTTCGACTACACGGACGGAGCGGCTGAAGAAGAAATCACCCTGCGCAGGGCCCGCCAAGCCTTCCAGGACATCGAGTTCCGGCCGGGCATCCTGCGCGATGTATCGAGGATCGATCTCCGCACCGACATCCTGGGCCAGGAATCGCGCCTCCCGTTCGGCATCGCGCCCACCGGTTTTACCCGCATGATGCAGTCAGAAGGCGAATACGCCGGCTCGCAGGCAGCCGAGGCCGCAGGCATTCCCTACACCCTGTCCACCATGGGTACCGCGTCCATCGAAGACGTCGCCACTGCCGCGCCGAACGGCCGAAACTGGTTCCAGTTGTACCTGTGGACGGACCGCGACCGCTCGCTGGAACTCATTGAGCGGGCTGCGAAGGCCGGAAACGATACCCTCATGGTCACCGTGGACACGGCAGTTGCCGGAGCCCGCCTGCGCGATGTCCGCAACGGCATGACCATCCCGCCGGCATTGACCCTGAAGACCGTGCTTGACGCGTCCTACCGTCCGGCCTGGTGGTTCAACTTCCTCACGCACGAGCCCCTGACGTTTGCCTCGCTCTCCCGCTACACGGGCACGGTGGCGGACCTCATCAACTCCATGTTCGATCCCACCCTGACCTATGAGGACCTCGACTGGCTGCGGGAAACCTGGAAGGGCAAGCTGGTGGTCAAGGGCATCCAGACGCTCGAAGACGCCCGCCGCGTGGTTGACCATGGCGCCGATGGCATCATCCTGTCCAACCATGGCGGCCGCCAACTGGACCGCGCCCCAATCCCCTTCCACCTGCTGCCGGAGGTCACGTCGGCGCTGAAGGCCGACAACAGCCAGGCCGCGGTCATCCTGGACACGGGCATCATGAGTGGCGCAGACATCGTGGCAGCCCTGGCCTTGGGCGCGGACTTCGCCCTGATTGGCCGCGCCTACCTCTACGGCCTCATGGCCGGAGGCCGCGAAGGCGTGGACCGGACCATCCAGATCCTCGAAAAGGACATGACCCGCACCATGGCACTACTGGGCGTCAGCAAGGTGGCCGACCTGAACCCGGACCACGTGCGGCTGCTCCAGCGTTAGCCGCACCCAACCAGGGGCGCTAGATCAGGCCCTGCGCCAGCATCGCGTCGGCTACCTTGACGAAGCCGCCGATGTTGGCGCCCACCACGTAGTTTCCGGGCGCACCATATTCGTCGGCCGTTGCCGCGCAACGGTCGTAGATGCCCACCATAATCTCGGTCAGGCGCTGTTCAGTGTGCTCAAAGGACCACGAGTCGCGGCTGGCGTTCTGCTGCATTTCCAGTGCAGAGGTGGCCACGCCACCGGCGTTGGCAGCCTTACCCGGGCCGAAGAGGATCCCGGCCTCCTGGAAGACCGACACGGCCGAGCGGGTGGAGGGCATGTTGGCGCCTTCAGCCACCGCGATGAGTCCGTTGCTGACCAGCTTGGCGGCAGCATCGCCGTCGAGCTCGTTCTGCGTGGCGCACGGCAAAGCAACGGTGCCGGTAACATCCCACACGGAATCGCCGGCCACGTGGTTGGAGCCGGGGCGGCGGGCGGCGTAATCGGTCAGGCGGCCCCGCTCGACTTCCTTGACCTGGCTCAACAGCGCGACGTCGATCCCGGCTTCGTCCACGATGTAACCGGCGGAGTCGGAACAGGCCACCACAGTGGCACCGAGGGATTGTGCCTTGGCGATCGCGTGGATCGCGACGTTGCCCGAACCGGAGACCACAACGCGCTGGCCATCGAAGGATAGTCCGCGGGTCTTGAGCATCTCCTGGGCGAAGATCACCGTGCCGTAGCCCGTGGCTTCGGGCCGGACCAGGGAGCCGCCCCAGGAGATGCCCTTGCCCGTAAGTACGCCGGATTCGTACCGGTTGGTGATGCGCTTGTACTGCCCAAAGAGGTAGCCGATTTCTCTGCCGCCCACACCAATATCGCCGGCGGGAACGTCGGTGTATTCGCCGATGTGGCGGTACAACTCGGTCATGAAGGACTGGCAGAAGCGCATGATTTCAGCATCGGAACGCCCACGGGGATCGAAATCCGAGCCGCCCTTGCCTCCCCCGATCGGCATGCCAGTGAGTGCGTTCTTGAAGATCTGCTCGAAGCCGAGGAACTTGACGATTCCCAAGTACACGGACGGGTGGAAGCGGAGGCCGCCCTTGTAGGGACCCAGCGCGGAGTTGAACTCGACCCGGAAGCCACGGTTCACGTGCACGCGGCCGGCATCGTCGGTCCACGGAACGCGGAAGATGATCTGGCGTTCAGGCTCGCACAGCCGCTCCAGGACAGCGCCCTCAAGGAACTCAGGGTGACGGTCGTGCACAGGACCGAGGCTTTCAAAGACCTCAATGACGGCCTGGTGGAATTCCTTCTCCCCCGGGTTCCGCGCCAACACGGTGTCCCGGACAGCCTCGAGCCTTGAATCCATGCGTCTTCCTATCCTCAGTACGCCGGCCAGCGGCGGGACGATCAGTCCCGCTCATGGTTGCACCCGAGGAGGCGGGATCTCCATCCGGGGCGTATATGACCCTCAGGGAGGAGTTAACACAACTGTAGAAAATCGTTGAAAACACAAGGAAACCGGAAGTGAACATAGGCTCACAATGTGAGCGGAATCACTTTGGCGTGAGTCCTATTACCGCTTGCGACCGAATTTGGGCAGGTTGGGGAGGTTCGGGAGATTGGCGAGGAGGTCGGCGGCTTTCGTCGCAGCCCGCCCGACAGTACGGCCAATCTGTTGAGGAACGGTGTCGTCGGACGTCGGGTCCAGGGAAACCGGAGCCGCACTGGCGTGGACTTTCACGGCCTGGCCGACTGCGTCCGTGCGGGTAGGGGCCTCTTCAGGGGCGGCGTCCGGCGCAGCGGCGGCCACCTCGGTGGAAGGCGCGACGGCGGCCGGAGCCGCGGGTCCGACGTCGAACGTTTCCAGCCAACTCACCACACCGGCGAGCGGCTTGGGATTCAGGGCGTAAAACCGCTTCTGGCCCTGGGCGCGCATGCTGACGAGGTCCGCCTCGCGGAGCACTTTCAAATGCTTGGAGATAGTGGGCTGGCTTGCAGCCAGTTCTTCCACCAGTTCGCCTACAGCTTTATCCCCAGAGCGGAGGGAGACCAGGATGTCGCGCCTGGTTGCCTCAGCTATGACGGCAAATACGTCGTCAGTCACCATGCCTCCCACACTAGCGACATATACGCCAAAAGGCATCCCTATGTCGTTGTGATGCGGCCTGCAAAACGCGTTGCCGCGCG
The DNA here is from genome assembly GCF_040137855.1 of Paenarthrobacter sp. CAP02. Lineage (NCBI taxonomy): Bacteria > Bacillati > Actinomycetota > Actinomycetes > Micrococcales > Micrococcaceae > Paenarthrobacter > Paenarthrobacter sp. CAP02. Next base: position 152,738 of record NZ_JBEEII010000010.1, read on the forward strand.
GGCGCTGCGCGCTGCCCCGCCGGGGATCAATCGAACCAGGGGTCCAGTCCGTACAACGGGAAAATCTCCTTGCGGGTGGCGATGACCGTCCGATCAACATCATCGGCCGGGTCGTAGCCGACCTCCCACGAGCGCCACCACACGTCGACGTCGTCGCCCATCTTCTCCGGCGCCCAAACTCCATACGTTTCCTTCACGTATGTGCGCCATGCGTCGGGGACGGGCGCGCTCAGCGGGACCGGCCGTTGGGTCACCATGCCGATCAGGTGGCTCCACGCCCTGGGCACCACACCCGTAACGTCGTAACCGCCTCCACCGGTGGCGATCCAGCGGTTGTCGCAGTAGCGGGCAGCGAGGCTCCCGACGGCGGATGCGGCCTCGCGCTGTCCGTCGACGCTGAGGGTAAGGTGCGTCAGGGGGTCGTCCCGGTGCGAATCGCAGCCGTGCTGGCTCACGATCACTTCGGGTTTGAACGCCCCCACCAATTGGGGCACCACCGCGTGGAAGGCCCGCAACCAGGCAGCGTCACCGGTGAATGTGGGAAGGGCAACATTGACCGCCGTTCCGGGTGCCTCCGGGCCGCCGGTCTCGTTGGCGAATCCTGTCCCGGGGAAAAGTGTCAGGCCGGTTTCGTGGAGCGAGATGGTCATGACCCGGGGGTCGTTCCAGAAGATGCTCTGCGTCCCGTCGCCGTGATGCGCATCCACGTCGATGCTGACGATCCGCTGCACCCCGCCGTCGAGCAATCGTTGGATAGCCATGGCGACATCGTTATAGACACAGAATCCGCTGGCCCGCTCCCGGGCCGCATGGTGCATGCCGCCGCTGAAGTTCACGGCCCGAACGGCGCGACCGGACAGGATGGTGTCCGCCGCCAGCAGGGAACCGCCGGCAAGGCGCGCGCTGGCTTCATGCATACCGGCAAACGCGGGATCATCCTCGGTGCCAAGGCCGCGGCTCTCCTCGGGGCGGGTGGGGTCCGCGGAGACGCGGCGTACAGCGTCCACATACTCGCGGCTGTGAACACTGTAAAGCTCGACGTCGGTGGCCACCGCGGGTGCCTCGACGGCCACGTGCTGGTGGTCGAAGAGCCCCAGGGAACCCGCCAGCCGCGCCGTCAGCTCGAGCCGTTGCGGCGCCATGGGATGGCCGGGGCCGAAGTTGTAGGCGGTCATGGCTGGGTCCCACACCACCGTCGTTGGCAGTGCGGAGCGCGTAATGCTGGAAACAGTTGTTCCAAGCCCGGAGTTCATCCAGAACAGGCTACCTGAGGCTGGCGGGGCCCAACGCCCGGTTACGCCGCAGGAATAGTGGTTTACTACTCAGGAAAGCTTGTTTCAACCGAGGAAGAGCGCCATGTCTCAAAGCCAGTCGCGGTCCACCAGCCCGACCAACTGGCAACCCAACCAGCCGGAGCGGGAAGGTCTGTGGATCTTCACCCGAGTGCGCGACTTCATCGACAACATTGCCAACACCTCACCGGCCCGACTGGCGCTGACCGTGTTCGCGGTGGTGATCCTGGTCTTCACGGGTTTGCTGTCCCTGCCCGCCGCTTCGACCAGCGGAACTGTCACACCCTTGCACCAAGCCATGTTCACCGCGGTGTCCAGCGTTTGCGTCACCGGGCTGACCGTGGTTTCCACCGCAGCCCACTGGACGTTCTTTGGGCAGCTGGTCATCCTGGTTGGAATCTTCGTTGGTGGCTTGGGCACCCTGACCCTCGCCTCGCTCCTGGCCCTGATGGTCAGCAAGCGGCTGGGCGTACGCGGCAAACTCATCGCGCAGGAAGCCATGAACAACGCGGGCCGCCTCGGTGAAGTGGGTACCCTCCTCCGGATCGTCATTGTGACGTCCGTGGTCATTGAGGGAGCCCTGGCGTTGGCCTTGATCCCGCGCTTCATTATGCTCGGCGAAGATTTCTGGCAGGCCGTCTGGCATGGCGTCTTCTATTCGATTTCTTCCTTCAACAACGCCGGTTTCACGCCACACTCCGACGGCATCGTTCCCTACGAGACCGACCTCTGGATCCTCATTCCCCTCATGCTGGGCGTGTTCCTTGGCAGCCTGGGCTTCCCCGTGGTGATGGTTTTGCAGCAGAACGGGCTCAACTGGAAGAAGTGGAACCTCCACACCAAGCTGACCATCCAGGTCTCCTTCATCCTGCTGGCGGCCGGGACAGTTCTCTGGGGCCTCATGGAATGGGACAACGTGCGGACCATCGCCAACATGAACCTCGGCGACAAGATCACCCATTCGCTGTTTGCCTCCGTCATGACCCGCTCCGGTGGCTTCAACCTGGTGGACCAGAACCACATGGAATCCACCACCATGCTCCTCACCGATGCCCTCATGTTCGCAGGCGGCGGCTCAGCTTCCACCGCGGGCGGCATCAAGGTGACCACGATTGCGGTCATGTTCCTCGCCATCATGGCCGAAGCCCGCGGCGACGCCGACGTGAAGGTCTACGGCCGGACCATTCCCCAAGGAACCATGCGGGTGGCCATCTCCGTGATCGTCGCAGGTGCCACCCTGGTATCCGTGGCAGCCTTCCTGCTGCTCTCCATCAGCGGTGCCTCGCTGGACAGGGTGCTTTTTGAATCCATCTCAGCCTTTGCCACCGTGGGACTGAGCACCAACCTCAGTGCCGAGCTGCCGCCGTCGGGCGTTTACGTCCTCACTGCGCTGATGTTCGCCGGACGCGTCGGCACCGTTACCCTTGCCGCCGGGCTGGCCTTGCGCCAGCGCAGCCAGTTGTTCCACTACCCGGAAGAGAGGCCAATCATTGGCTAGTACAACGGGGGCCGCCAACCGCCCCGCCCACAACGCCCCAGTGCTGGTCATCGGTTTGGGCCGGTTCGGTTCCGCTACGGCCGAACAACTGGTCAAGCAAGGCCGCGAAGTCCTGGCGATCGAGCGCGACAGGACCCTCGTCCAGAAATGGGCACCCGTGCTCACGCATGTGGTCGAAGCCGACGCCACCAACATCGATGCCCTGCGCCAACTCGGCGCACAGGAGTTCAGCTCTGCCGTAGTGGGTGTGGGCACGTCCATTGAATCCTCGGTGTTGATCACCGTGAACCTGGTGGACCTGGGCATTCAGCACCTGTGGGTCAAGGCCATTACACCTTCACACGGCAAGATCCTGACCCGGATCGGCGCCAACCACGTGATCTACCCCGAAGCCGACGCCGGAGTACGCGCCGCCCACCTGGTGTCCGGCCGCATGCTGGACTTCATCGAGTTCGACGACGACTACGCGATCGTCAAGATGTACCCGCCCAAGGAAACAGTGGGCTTCACCCTGGAAGAATCCAAGGTCCGCTCCAAGTACGGCGTGACCATTGTGGGCGTCAAAACCCCGGGCGAAGACTTTACCTATGCCCGGCCGGAAACCAAAGTGTCCGGCCACGACATGTTGATCGTGTCCGGACACGTGGACTTGCTGGAGCGCTTCGCCGCGCGTCCCTAGGAATCAGCCGAGCTGCTTGGTGATCTCTGCCGCCCGGGCTGCTGCGGCGCGGGCACCGTCGGCGATGATCTTGGGGATGCCGCCGTCGTCAAAAGCCATGATGGCCCGCTCGGTGGTGCCGTTGGGGCTGGTCACAGCAACCCTCAGCTGCGTGGGGTCCGCGCCTGGCTCAGCCAACATGAAGCCGGCGCCGGCCACTGTTTCGCGGGCCAGCATGACGGACAGCTCCCGGTCCAGGCCCAGCTCGACGCCGGCTGCAGCCATGGCCTCCGCCAGGTAGAACGCGTAGGCGGGTCCGGAACCGCTGATGGCCGAGAGCGCGTCAACCTGCTCTTCGGGGATTTCCACCACCGTGCCGGCCCCGGCCAGGGCCTTCTTGGCCTGCTCCAGTTGCTCCGGGGTGCAATGCGTCCCGGGCGATACGGAGACAACGCCACGGCCCAGCCTGGCAGGCGTGTTGGGCATCGTGCGGATGACCGGCTGCCCCTCAGGCAGAGCGGCTTCGAGTTGTGCAATGGAGACAGCCGCAGCGACGCTGACCACCAAGGTGTCCTTCGCCAGTGCCGGGCTGATCTCGCGGGCAAGGTCCAGGATGCCAACCGGTTTGACGCCCAGAATGACCATTCCGGCGCCTTTGGTGGCCACTTTGTTGTTATCCGGGTCTTCTTCGCCGGCGATGGCCATGACGCCATGGCGCTGGGCCAACTCGTCCGCGCGCTCCGCCCGGCGGACAGTGGCAACAATGTCGGACGGGTCCGCCCCCGCGGCCAGGAGACCGCCCAGGATTGCCTCGTTCATGGATCCACAGCCAAGGAATGCGATTCGGTTGCTCATTGCTCCATCATTGCAGTTGGCATCCGACGGGGTCTAACGGGTTGAACATTCCCAGCTTGCTCCCAAGGTTATTGCAGGCAGCACTCATGCTCGGTGCCTAACGTAGTTATTACCTCATTGAGGGTGCGAGTGATGAGGCGGGCATGGGGATGTCCGCCACAAGCACCGGTGGCCGGGCGGGTTTTCCCCCATTTCCCGATTCGGCCGCCGGTGCTTTCGCTTTTAAGCAGCAGAATCCCGCCCTCGTCCGTCTGCCGGGCCGTAGTACGGCGGGGCTGGCGAACAAGAACGGGAAAGCCCGACGCCGTTACTGGTCGGAGCTGCGCACCAGAGGAACGCTGAGGTGCTGCCGGGCGAAGCGCAGGGTTTCCGCCAACATCTCCTCGCGCTCCCCCGCTACCTTTGCTTTACGGGTGGAAATCTCGGCCACCACCACGCCGTCGAATCCGGAAGCCGCCAAATACTGCAGCGAATCCGCGCACTGCTGCGTGCCCATGCCCGGCACCAGGTGTTCGTCCTTCCCGGAGCCCGACCCATCGGTCAAGTGCACGTGGCGCAGCTTGCTTCCCAGTGCCTTGATGGCTTCCAGACTGTTGGCCCCGGCAGTGGCAGCATGCGAGAAGTCCCACGTGACGTCGTCGTAATCCTGGCCCAGCGGGTCCCAGTGCGGCAGGTACGCCACAGCTTCACGGCCGCGCACCCGCCATGGGTACATGTTCTCCACGGCGATCCGCACCTGGTACGTTTCGGCCATTTCCCGGACGCCCTCCACGAAGTTCTCCGCGTAATTGGACTGCCAGCGGAAAGGCGGGTGGACCACCACGGTGTCGCAATCAACCTCCGCTGCCATCTGGCACGATTTCTCGATCTTGCTCCACGCCGAACCCCAGACCTGCTGCGTCAACAACAGGGTGGGTGCGTGGATGGAAACGATTTTCTGGTGATAACGGTGGCTCAGCTGGATGAGGGCGTCGGGGTTTTGGCTCACCGCGTTGTTGGTGACCATCACCTCCACGCCCTCGTACCCCAGGTCCTGGGCCACGGCAAAGGCGTCGTGGACGCTCAGCGGATAAACGGACGCACTGGACAGCGCCACCGGGATCTGGCGGTCATTCACTTCAGGTTCGACGTCGTTACTCATCTCAGGAGGCCAGCCCGCCTGCCACAGGGGCTGGGATGGGTGATGGGGATGGTGTGTTTACCGGGACCGGGAATTCCTTGACCGGGTGAGGCTCGTCAATGTCCGTGGTCTTGCCACTTTCTTTGGACTTCTTCTTGGATTTGTCCTTCTTGCGCTTGCCCACGTGCGGCGCAGGATCCAGGGCGTCCTCGAACACCAGCTGGTCCAGGCGGCGAAGGATCAGGCCTTCGCGCAGGGCCCAGGGGCAGATCACCATGCTGGGGAACTCAAAGAGCTCCAAGGCCGCCTCTGCAACCAGGGCGCCGGCCAACAACTGGGGTGCCCGGGCGTCCGATACTCCGGGAAGGTACAGCCTGTCCTCCACCGTCATGGCCGAAATGCGTTGCGCCCACAGCCCCAGATCAGCCGCATGCAGTTCGCGTTTCACATAGGGGCCGGCCGCGCTGGGCGCTGCTCCCGCGATCCGTGCCAGTGAACGGAACGTCTTGGACGTGCCGGCCACCAGGTTGGCCCGCCCGAGGTCGTCGAATTGACGGACCACCGGTTTCAACGTGGAACGGATATAGCGCCGCAGCTCCTTGACGCTCTTGGCAGTGGGGGGATCGTCATGGAGCCAATCGCGCGTCAGGCGGCTGGCGCCCAACGGGACGGACGTGGCGAATTCAGGGAGCTCGTCTGTTCCATATGCCATTTCAAACGAACCGCCGCCGATGTCCAGGTCCAGGATGGGCCCAGCGCCCCAACCGTACCAGCGGCGAACAGCGAAGAACGTCATGGACGCTTCCTCGCTGCCCGTGAGTTCCTGCAGGGTCACGGTGGTCTCGTGTTTGACCCTTGCCAGGACCTCCGGACCGTTCGTGGCCTCGCGGATGGCGGAGGTACAGAAGGCCAGGAGGTCCTCGGCCTTGTGCGTGGCGGCGAACTCCCAGGCCTCCAGGACGAACTCAATGAGCTCATGCTGTCCGGCATCGGTGATGTTTCCGTCGCCGTCGAGGTATTGCACCAATGACAGGGGGCGCTTATGGGAAGCGAAAGCTACCGGGCGCGCGCCGGGATGAGCATCCACCAGCAGGAGATGGACGGTGTTGGACCCGATGTCGAGAACGCCAAGACGCATTCTGCCATTATTCCCCGATTCGAAGGCCGCAAAGCAATTTGTGGACGTCGTTTCGCATTCGGGGATCTGGTTGGCCGCTATTCGGTGGGCTCGCCGGCTTCATCAGCGCGCTTGAAGTCGCGGCGGATGTTCGCGATGCCTTCTGGATCGATTTCGAAGCCAAACTCGCTGCCAGGGTTGATGACCATGCCCAGCTCATCACCGATGTTGCCGAGAATGGCTGAACCCATGGTGCCCAGGACGTGCGGGGCTGCTTCAAGGAAGCGTTCGTCGACGCGGCTGGGGTGGCTGAACACCGCCAGGACGGGCTGGCCGTCAGCGTTGGACAGCACCAGTGGCTCCACCGAGGAATCAGGGCCGTCCACGGCTTCCGAGCTGACGAGGTAAACCTCGTTGTTCAGGAAGGCGAGGATGACGTCCACCGGGTTAGCGTCCGGTTGTTCGGCCATGGCGAGCTTCGCCTCAAGGTCGTTCAAGGGTTCGTTGTCCGGGGAAACGGTCTGTTCAGTCATGGTTCTACTCGACCACGATGCCGGCCGGGACGCAATTCGCTCATACTGTCCCGGCCGTCGCAGTTGTTACTTCTTGGCTGCGGCCTTACGTGCCGGCGCCTTCCGGGTGGTGGTCCGCTTGACCGGACCCTTGGCCCGCTTTTCAGCCAAAAGCTCGACGGCGCGCTCCCGGGTCAGTTCCTCAAGGGACGTTGAGCGCGGGACCGTAATGTTCGTGACGCCGTCGGTGATGTAGGGCCCGAAACGGCCTTCCTTCACCACGATGTTCTTCTCCGACACCGGGTCAGGACCGAACTCGGCAAGAGGCGGCACGGCTGCCCGTGCGCCACGTTGTTTGGGCTGCGAGTAGATTTCCAGTGCCTGTTCCAGGGTGATCGTGAAGATTTCCTCTTCCGATCCAATGGAACGTGAGTCGGTACCCTTTTTCAGGTAGGGACCAAAACGGCCGTTCTGAACGGTGATGGGGTTGCCGTCGGCGTCCTCGCCCAGGACCCGGGGAAGGCTCATGAGCTGCAGGGCCTCGTCCAGGGTGACAGTGTCCACTGTCATGGACTTGAACAGCGAACCTGTGCGGGGCTTGGCCTTTACGGGCTTCTTCGGCGGCTTGGGCTTGCCGTTCTTGTAGTACTCCACGGGCTGGTTGGCCAGTTGTTCCTCGGTCATCTCGGGGATGATCTCGGTGACGTACGCGCCGTAGCGCCCGTTCTTTGCCACAATCGTGTGGCCGGTGTGCGGATCCGTGCCCAGGACGCGTTCCTCCGGGGCTGCCGTTTCCATGAGCTCTTTGGCTTTGGCTGCGGTGAGCTCGTCCGGAGCCAGTTCCTCAGGAACATTCGCCCTGGCGGACTCCACTACTTCGCCGGTCTTCTCATCCACGGTGGGAATGGAGCTTTCCAGGTACGGCCCGAACTTGCCCACCCGCAGCGTGATGCCCTCTGCGATCGGCACCGAGTTGATCTCGCGGGCATCGATTTCACCGAGGTTGTTCACGATGCTCAACAGGCCGGGATCAGCGTCTTCGCCGTAGTAGAAGTGCTTAAGCCAGGCGGTTCCTGCGGCCTGGCCATTGGCGATCTTGTCCAGGTCGCCTTCCATGTCCGCCGTGAACTCATAGTCCACATAATCGGTGAAGTGCTGCTCCAGCAAGCGGATCACAGAGAACGCAATCCAGCTCGGGACCAAGGCGGAGCCCTGCTTCCGGACATAGCCGCGGTCCTGGATGGTGGAGATGGTGGAGGCGTAGGTAGAAGGCCGTCCGATGCCCCGCTTTTCCAGCTCCGCAGTCAGTGACGCTTCGGTGTAGCGCGGCGGCGGTGAGGTTTCGTGGCCCACGGCCAGGATGTCCGAGGCGGTCAGGGCGTCACCCTTGGCGACGTTCGGCAGGCGCCGGGCCTCATCGGAGTCGTCGTCTCCGCGGCTTTCGTCCTTGCCCTCTTCGTAGGCGGCCAGGAAGCCGGGGAAGGTGATGACCGTGCCGGAGGCGGAGAATTCTGCGTCCCTGCCGTCAGCTGCAACCGCACCGAGGCGGATCGTGGCCGTGGAGCCCTTCGCATCGGCCATCTGGGAGGCAACAGTGCGCTTCCAGATGAGCTCGTACAGGCGGAACTCGTCACCACTGAGTTGCTTGGCAACCTGGGCCGGAGTCCGGAAGGAGTCACCGGCAGGTCGGATGGCTTCGTGCGCTTCCTGGGCGTTGGCGGCCTTGTTGGCATAGACGCGGGGGCTCTGCGGCACGTACTCGGGGCCGTAAAGCTCAGCTGCCTGGCGCCGGGACGCTGTCAGGGCTTCGTCGCTCAAAGCCGACGAATCCGTACGCATATAAGTGATGTAGCCGTTTTCATACAGGCGCTGGGCAACCTGCATGGTGCTCTTGGACGAGAAGCGCAGTTTACGGCCGGCTTCCTGCTGCAAGGTGGACGTGGTGAACGGCGCGGCCGGCCTGCGGGTATACGGCTTGGTATCTACCGAACGAACACGGAAGTCCGCGTTTTCCAGGCCGGATGCCAGTGTCGTGGCGAGTTCCTCGTTGAGGTGCACCACATTGGAGGAGGTGAGTTGGCCGTTGTCATTGAAGTCACGGCCACTGGCTACCTTTGAGCCATCCACTGCGGCGAGCTTGGCCTTGAAAGAGCCGGAATCCGCACCGAACTGACCAGTGAGGTCCCAGTACGACGCCGCACGGAAGGCCATGCGTTCACGTTCGCGGTCAACCACCATGCGGGTGACCACGGACTGCACACGTCCGGCCGAAAGCCCGCGGGCCACCTTGCGCCACAGGACCGGGGAGATTTCGTAGCCGTAGAGGCGGTCAAGGATTCGACGCGTCTCCTGGGCATCCACCAAAGCCGTATCGACGTCGCGCAGGTTGTCCATGGCGCGGTGGATGGCTTCCTTGGTGATTTCGCCGAAGGTCATGCGGTAAACGGGAACCTTGGGCTTCAGGACCTCCAGGAGGTGCCACGCGATGGCTTCGCCTTCGCGGTCCCCATCGGTTGCGAGGTAAAGCGCGTCAGCGTCTTTCAGCTGCGCCTTGAGCTCTGCGACCTTTTTCTTCTTGTCCGGGGAAACAACGTAGTACGGCTTGAAGTCGTTTTCGACGTCGACGGCGAACTTGCCCAGCGAGGTCTTCTTCAGTTCTGCAGGCAGGTCAGAGGGCTGCGGGAGGTCACGGATATGGCCTATCGAAGCCTCGACGATGAAGCCCTCGCCAAGGTACTTGGCGATGGTCTTGCTTTTGGCTGGAGACTCCACAATCACGAGTTTCTTGCCGGGTTTTGCCTTGCTGGGCACGGTGCTCCTACAGAAAAAATGTGTCATTGGGCTGGTGCCCATACTGGCCTAGTTCACCATAGTTTGTAGAATCCTGCGTTGTTGCAGGGAAACCAGGGCGGTGGTGCGAGGACCCGGATGGGCTCCTACTGTCCGGGTGCTACGCGGTCATCCGGGATCATTGACCACAAGGTTGCCATACGTTCGGCACCTTCGGGTATTTGGGTAGGGTCCTCGAGTTCGTACTCACGCAGAATTTCACGGATCCGGTCCGAAAGCTCCTTGCGTTGCGGGTTGGTGAGGTACAGCAGGTTGCTCGCCAAAACCACGGCAGCAGGCTCTTCGCCGGAGCCACCCCGCTGACGGCGTTCGCCACGGGCCCTGGCAAATGCCGAAGCCCTTCGGCGGAACGCATCGAGCTCCAGGTCAACCACTGCGATTTCCGGGCTGGCTACGCTGCCTCCCGAGATGGTGAAGTCCGTCCCTGCGGCCTTCCAACGCCGTTCACGGGCGTCGCCTGCATTCTCCGCCGGAGCCACAATCCCCCACTTTTGGAGCGCACGGAGGTGATAGCTCATTGCGCTGGGGGTCAGGCCGGTCCTCGCTGCGAGTTCGGTTGCCGTGTGGCTGACCTGGGTAGCGTAGAGCTCGGAGATGACCTCGATGCGGGCAGCGTGTGCAAGTGCGCGAATGGCCTTGGGATCGGTGATCTCAATCGTCTTTTCGGCACGCTTGCGCCGGGGAACGTCGCCTGACGCTTGGGATGGCTGGTTGTTCGCAATCACTTCATCAGTGTAGTCAGCGTCACTTCCATGCGGGCCGGCGGGCGGCGCATCGTCCTTTTTCATGCCGTGGCCTGCCCGGCTGGCGAAAGAAGGAACGAGTCGGGGACCAGGAAGCCATCCAGGACGAGGTTGGTGACCTCCCGGAGCAAGCCTTCCCGGAAAGCATCCTCGTCGAAGTCTTCGCTGCCGCCCAGGAGGGCTACCAGCGCCGAGGCGATCTGCCCGACCGACAACTGTCCATCGCATGCCGAAACGAAGCCGGCGAGCTCGGTGCTGAGCAAGTTGGTTCGGCGGAGACCTGCGCCCTGGCGCAAGAGGATGACCCCGGGGTGCTCAGCTCCCGGACGCTGGTGGCGTTCCTCCGTGACGTCTTCCGCGACCACCAGATGAGCGTCCAGCAGCGGATTGGCTGCCACCCAGTCCGCGCGTTCCACGGCGGCGCCGAGGTGGGGTCCAATCGGCTGCTCGATGGCGTAGGTGATCTCTTCAAAGCGGTTGATGGTGACCCCCTCGGGGGACACCGGACGGCGGAGCCAGATCATGCCAAAGCCAATGCCCTCGACATTCCGCGACGCGAAGTCCTGCAGATAGGCGGCGTATGCCTCCTTATAGTGGCCGCCCTCACGGTTTTGTGAAGCGTCCTGCAGCCACGTTTCCGCGTACTGCTCCGGCCCAACCTGCTCGCGTTGGATGAACCAGACATCCAGACCCGAGTCTTTCAGCCATGCTGTGGGACGGTCCTTCCAGTCAGACCCTGAGGTGACTTCCCAGTTACCGAGCATTTGGGCGGTCCCTCCCGGCTGGAGGACACGCGCCAGGGACTGGACCAGGGAAGCTACGATCTCGTCGCCGGGCAGGCCACCGTCCCGGTAAGTGAACTGCTCCGACGGCGATTCGCCGCCAGTCCGGGGCGTGATCACGAACGGTGGGTTGGACACCACCAAGCCGAACTGTTCCCCTTCCACAGGGTCAAGCAGCGATCCCAACCGCAGGCTTACCCGGCTCCCCAAATCGTAGGGATCCAGGTCCAACTCCCGCGCATTGAGGAGGAGGTTGAACCGGGTGAAGGCAAGGGCACGCTCGGAGATGTCCGTGGCGGTCACATGGTCGCAGTGGTGCAACAAGTGAAAGGTTTGGATGCCGCACCCGGTCCCCAGGTCGAGCGCCCGCTCCGTGTGGTGCCTGACCGTGGTTTGGACAAGTGTCGTCGATGCGCGACCGATTCCCAGCACATGGTCGTGCCTCAGTACGCCCGGCTGCTGATGGGCGGCGAGGTCGCTTGCCACCCAGAGGTCGGCGCCCCCGCTGCCGTCAGGGTTGGCATCCCAGCCGTAGGGCCGCAAGTCGACTTTGGCGTGGACCATCCCGGATTCCGCCGTGACCAGCCCCAGTTCCACCAGTCCTTGCACGCCGGTCCCGGGGACAGCGTCTTCCATTGCGGCGGTGGTTTGAGGGACGGCGAGCAGCCACAGCCGCACCACGGTGGTCAGCGCCCGCACCGCCGAATCTTCAGAGACAGCGAGCCGTTCGCTGGCCAACAATGCGGGGATGAGTTGATCCCTTCCCAGGGCATCTGACGCGGATTGACCCAACAGCTCAGCCACCCCGTCCACGGTGTAGGACATTGCGCGGAGGTCAGCGGCGAGCGCTGTGAGCAGTTCCGGACGGTCGCTGCGCGGAGCATCGTCAATATTGCCGGTTGTAAAGAAGGTAGCTGTCTCAGTCACCTTGCAAGTGTAGGTGCGGTAAACGGTGGCTGCGGATGCCGGCCCCACGCTATGTGGACAAAGATCGGTGTCCGAAGCCGGTAGCGTTGAGTTTATGCTCAACTTCTCCTCCACAAGGCGCCGCGCGGGCCTTGTTGCCATCACTGCTGCAGTCCTCATGGCAGCCTGTGCTTGCCAGGCACCGGCCAACATCGCGGACGCGGACGTCCCAGCGTGGAAGGCGACTGCTCTCCCGGAAGCCAATGGTGTGGTGCTGGAGGACTCGGGAAAGATACTGAACCGGGACCCGCTGCTGAAGGAAGCGGCAAGTGTCCCCGCTGGAACCTACACCCTGACAATGGCGTGCGACGGGAGCGGCAAGGCCTACTTCGCGGTCTCCGCGGGAGGGAACAAGATCACCGACGCGGCCGCCGCATGCAACGGAAACCGTGACATCGTCAAGATCAAGGTGCCCGTTACCGGCCCCCTCAGCATCTCCACCAGCAGTGTCGACGCCCCGCTGATCTTCGCCTATCACCTGGCTCCCGCAACCAGTTAATCGAGCCCCGCCACCTCCCGCACTAAAGCCTTCAGCCGCAAGCCATGCGGGCGTAAAGTCAGTGCATGGGGAGCAAGGCAGCTCGCTCGGTGATGGCACGGCGGTCGGCGAGGGCCGCCGTCGTACTCCTCATTGCGCTTGGCGGAAGCTTGGCGGGCTGCGAATACACCGGCGACGGCGGCCCGCAGGCAGATCCCAGCGCTACGGCAGGCAACGTGGTTCTGCCGCCCGATCCCGAGCTGGAAGAGACTGTCACCGGGGATGCGCTTCAAGAATGGGCGAAGTCGGCGCTGCCCGAATCCCAAGGGAAGTCGTTCTTCTCCAGCAGTGGTTACCTCAACGCCGGGGAGTCCAAATCGGAGCAGACGATGCAGTTGCCGGGCGGAACCTACGCAGTGACGCTGGCATGCCGCGGCACCCGACGGGTGATGTTTGCGGTCAAAGTGGGTGAAGCGGAGCTCGTGGACCTGACTCTGGGGTGCGCAAATGCGCGGGTCAACGTGGTGCAGCTTGAAACGGACGCGGTGCTGTCCATCACGGTGGGATCCAGGTCAGAAGCCAACTTCGCCTACCGGGTGAGCAAACTGTAGCTCAGCCGGTCATGCGGCGTCGCAGCCCCCGGGGCAGCGCAGGGTTTCGGGGCTGGAAGCACAGTCGGCGCAATAGAGGGTCAGGGTGCGGCAGCTGGGGTTGGAGCAGTTCTCGAACTTGTTCGTCGGTGCTGAGCATCGGACGCACTCACCAAGGGTTTTGGCTTCGTCGCTGAACTCAACGTGCATGCGCTTGTCGAACACATACAGGGAACCCTCCCAGAGCCCCTTGTCCTTGAACGTCTCGCCGTATCGGACGATTCCGCCATCCAGCTGATAGACCTCTTCGAAGCCGCGGTTAACCATCAAACTGGACAGAACTTCGCAGCGGATGCCCCCGGTGCAATACGTCACTACGGGCTTGTCCTTGAGGTGGTCGTACTTACCCGAATCGAGTTCTTTGATGAAGTCGTGGGTGGTGTCCACTTCCGGAACGATCGCATCCTTGAACTTGCCGATCTGCGCTTCGAAGGCGTTCCGCCCATCGAAGAACACCACGTCTTCGCCACTGGCCTTCTTGGCGTCGACCAAAGCGTGCAACTCCTCCGGCTGGAGGTGCTTGCCACCGCCAACCACACCGCCGGCGTCCACCTTGAGTTCGCCGGGTGCGCCGAAGGACACAATTTCGTCGCGCACTTTGACGCTCAGGCGCGGGAAGTCCGCGGCGCTGCCCTCCGACCATTTGAAGTCGATGTCGTGGAAGCCCCGGTACTCTCGGGTCGTTTTAACGTACTGCTTCATGTTGTTGAGCTCGCCACCGACCGTGGCATTGATGCCATCCTTGGAGATAAGGATCCGGCCGGTCAGCCCGAGCTTTTCGCACAGGGCACGCTGCCACAGACGCACGGCGTCGGGGTCGGCAATCGGGGTAAAGCCATAGAAGAGCACAATTCGGTTCAAAGCCACTATTCAAGGGTACTTGGTGCAGTAAAATCGGCCCTTCCCGACGCCCGGCTGCCCGTCTACCAGCGGGAAGTCACAATTGCATAAGCAACGTTCCTCCGGCTGGTATCGCTCTGTTGCTTCCCCGGGTGCTGGCATACTCTCTCTACATGAGTCCAGACGCCTTGGTTGAAGACATTGCGCACCTCTTGGAGGTCTGGGTAGCCGGCTGGTCCGGCTGCCGTGGCTATGAGAAACGCAAGGAGGGTCGTTTCCCTGCAGCCCTGCGAGCCGACAAAACCGGTGACTGGGAGTATTTCGCCCACGATCCCTCCGATGAAGAGTTCGCCGGCCTCGCGGCAAAGACCGCGGAATCACCGGCCCGCATCCTGACGGTCCTCACCAATGACGTCCAAAGGTATAAGTTCCTCGCGGAACAGCACGGTCTCACAGTGACGTCCGCTTCCCAGACCATGATGATCGTGGACATGGAAACACAGGACGCCGAGGATCCCTGGCTTCCTGATGACGACCTGGAGCTTGCAGTGTCCGAGTCGAACGGCGTCCACCACGCGGTGGTCCACAGCGGCGAGAAAGTCGCAGCCAGTGGCCGGGTTTTGGTGGTGGACGGAACCGCTGTCTTTGACAAGATCGTCACCGAACCGGATTTCCAGCGAAGGGGGCTTGGGACCTTCATCATGAAAGCCCTCGCGGCCCAGGCCTATTCACACCAGGTGGAGAACGGGCTTCTCCTGGCTTCCCTGGACGGACAGAAACTGTATTCGCACCTTGGATGGGACGTCGTGGGCCACGTGCTGATGATGTCGGCCAGCGGAACCGAAGGATCGGACCTTTCGGGCAGCTGACACCTCCTCCCTGAAGCCATGGACGACGGCAGCACCCCTGCGTGCCGCCGTTCGCGGCTCTCAGCCGGGCGACGGTACGAACAGTGACAGAATGATTCGGTGGCTTTACCAAATTCGCTGATCTCCTTGCTGGGCCGGACTCCCGACCCCGAGCAGCTGCGCCATGTCCACACCATCCCTGCCCGAAAAGCGGTCAACGAGCCCTGGCCCCAGTGGGTGCATCCAGACATTGTCGACGCCTACAGGACACTCGGCATCCAGGAGCCGTACCGTCACCAGGTCCAGGCTGCCGACATTGCCCACTCCGGCCAACACGTAGTCATCGCCACCGGTACAGCCTCCGGGAAGTCTCTCGCATATCAGTTGCCCGCCCTCGACGCCATCCACCGATCGGAACTGCGGGTCCTCTCCGATCCGGGAAAGATCCACGATGACGGCGCCGTCACCTTGTACCTGTCCCCCACCAAAGCCTTGGCGGCAGACCAACTCGCGGCCATACGCGGGCTGAAACTGCCCACAGTCAGGGCAGAAACGTATGACGGCGATACAGACGTGTCCGCCCGCCGTTGGATCCGGGACCACGCCAACTTCATCCTGGCCAACCCGGACATGCTGCATTTCGGAATTCTTCCCAACCACACCTGGTGGGCCCGGTTCTTCCGAAGGCTCCGGTACGTCATTGTGGACGAAGCGCACAGTTACAGGGGCGTCTTTGGCTCTCACGTTGCCAACCTCATGCGACGTCTCCGGCGGATCTGCGCTTACTACGGTGCTGGTACCTCTTTTCCGGAGCCCGTGTTCATCGCGGCTTCTGCCACCGCGTCGGACCCCGGAGTTTCGTTCGGCCGGCTGATCGGCGCTCCCGTCAGGGAAGTATCTGAAGACTGCTCTCCGCACGGTTCCACCACGGTGGCTTTCTGGGAACCCGCACTGACCGACGTCAGGGGTGAGAACGGAGCCAAGCAGCGAAGGACCGCTGTGGCCGAAACCGCGGATATCCTGGCCAACCTGGTCGCCTCCCGTGTCCGAACCATTGCCTTCATCAAGTCCAGGCGCGGGGCCGAGTCCATTTCCTCCATCACCAAAAGGCTTTTGGACGAGGTCGACCCCAGCCTCCCGGGAAGGGTGGCCGCGTACCGGTCCGGCTACCTGCCAGAAGAACGGCGGGCCTTGGAACAAGCATTGAGGTCCGGGCAGCTTCTGGGGGTCTCCAGCACATCCGCGTTGGAACTCGGCATCGACATATCGGGTCTGGACGCCGTGCTGGTGGCCGGCTGGCCGGGAACACGGGCGTCCCTTTTCCAGCAGATTGGACGCGCGGGGCGTGCTGGACAAGACGCCATCGCGGCTTTCGTAGCAAGCGACGATCCCCTGGATACGTATTTGGTCAACCACCCGGAAGCCATTTTTGACGTATCCGTTGAGGCCACGGTCTTTGATCCGGGAAACCCGTACGTCCTGGGTCCGCATCTGTGTGCGGCCGCTGCCGAGTTGCCGATCGGACCTGCTGAGTTGGAGCTCTTTGGTGCTACGGCCGAAGGTCTCCTGGATCGTTTGGTGGCCCAGGGGTATCTCCGCAAACGTCCAGCCGGATGGTTCTGGACCCACCCCGAGAGTGCGGCCGGAATGGTCAACCTCCGGGCCGACGGCGGCGGACCTGTGAGTATTGTCGACGCCGGAACCGGATCCCTGCTGGGAACAATGGATTCGCCGCAGACCCACTACCAGGCCCACACCGGCGCCATCTATGTGCACCAAGGAGAAAGCTACTTGGTGGAAGACCTCAACGAGGCAGATCATTGCGTGATGGTGCGTCGGGTGAATCCCGACTTTTACACCACGGCCCGTGACGTCACCCAGATCGAAGTGCTCGAAACATCCCGCACGGTCCAATGGGGTGACATCACTGTGCACTTCGGCGATGTCAAAGTTACGACGCAAGTGGTTTCCTTTCAGCGCAAGGCATTGATTTCAAACGAGATCCTCGGAGAGGAACCCCTCGAGCTCGGGGCCCGGGACCTGTTCACGAAGGCCGTCTGGTTCGTGGTGGACAACCGTTCGCTTCATGGCGCAGGGCTGGTGGAAGCCCAGTTCCCTGGCGCCTTGCATGCTGCTGAACATGCAGCCATCGGGCTCCTCCCCCTGGTGGCGTCCAGCGACCGATGGGACATCGGCGGCGTGTCCACTGCCTTGCATGCCGACACCGGAGTGCCCACGATCTTCGTCTATGACGGACACCCGGGCGGTGCCGGTTTCGCGGAACGCGGTTACGAGAAAGCCAAAATATGGTTGTCGGCCACCCGGGACGCCATCAAGGCGTGCGAGTGTGAGGCTGGCTGCCCGTCCTGTGTTCAGTCACCCAAATGCGGCAACAAGAACAGCCCCCTGGACAAGGCAGCCGCCGTTACACTTCTGGACGTCTTGTTGAAGGACGCCGTCTAAGCACCGCCCTAGGGCGGCGGCCCGGCACGGGCCCGTCCGGTGGCAGCGCCCCAAGCGAAGGCATACGCCAGTTCGGTGGTGACCTCTACCTCGTCGCCGCCAAGAACCTTGCAGGAGGTGAGCCGGGCTTCGTGACGCCCAGCAACATCGCCGGCCACTGCGCAGGGCTCTCCCGAAGCAAGACCCCGTTCGGCATCAGCAGCTGCCAGCGCCGCGAGGTCAGCCGCAGTGGCTGCCCGCGACGCCGTAACGCTTGCCTGGACCAAAAGCAACAGCCCTGCCAGCAAGGCCATGACCACCGCTCCCAGAGCCAAAGCAAGGACCGTCCCAGCCCCGCGGTCGGATTGGACTCGGCCTGGTGCAGGATGGCGAGCCGTCACTAGCGCTTTCATTGGGAAACCGACTCGGTCCGGGCCGACGCAGAGGCCTTCAGGTTCCACGGGATCAGGTATCCCAAGGCCCCGCCAACCGGAGAGGTGGCCGTTACCCTGCACCAGCCGCCCTCCTCAGACAAGCCGGGAACAGCTGCTTCGCCAGCCAAACGCTTGACGATGTTTTCCACCGACCCGGGCGACTCACCCCTTGCTGATGCACGCGCCCCCGCCCGGACTGCCTCCTCCAGCCGTACCTGCGTAACGCCTGCGGCGCCACCTGCCAACAGGAAGGCAAGGAGTAACACCACCGCCGGCAAAGCGACGGCAAACTCGGCAGTGACAGCGCCTTGTTGTTTGCCCCAGCGGAGCTCGCTCCTGCAGGCAGGCAGCACTGGCGTCATGGCAGGGACAATGCGGTGCGGATCAGGTTGAGCAGGAAGCCGCGTACCTCTTCGCTGCGAAGAATCACCACCAGCAAGCCGGCCAAGCCCACGGCAGCCAACGTAGCAATGGCGTACTCGGCAGTGGCCATGCCCGCTTCCGACCCGAAAACCCGGGCATCAGCCCCGAGGCTCCTGTTCCGCCCTCTCCGGCGTTTGAGTGTCCCGACTCCGTAGGGCGCAGCGAGATCAAGGTCAGTTGCAGGGGTAGGAGCCGGCACATCGCCGAATCCGGAATCCATAAACGGCTCCAGTTCGAACTGCCTGATTCCGAAGGGTTCCATTGCATGTCCCTCCTCTGCAGTACCGAATGCCTGACTTGCTCGGCGAAGTTGGGAGCGGCGTCCGGACGGAGCACGAAGAAGTGTTTTCATGGTTGCTTCCTTTCAAAGATGCCGACGGTTCTGCCGACAAACCTGACTCTTCCGTGGCTGGATCGGGGCTGGTAGGGAACGATTCCCGCAAGTGGATAACCCCGGCTTCGCACGGATTGTGGAGGGACAGTGGCACCGCGGACAGTGGGCACTACAGACGGCGTCACAACTGAGCGCCCGTCACGATGGCGCGGCGGGCGCTCAGGGAGCTGTAGGGGGTGACCCGCTCAGCCAGAAGGCACCATGGCGATCAGCACGGGCACGATGCCAAGGCAGATGAAGGCGGGCAACGAACAAAGGCCCAATGGAATGACTAGTTTCACGCCCAACGCTGCCGCCCGCTTCTCTGCGGCACGGAAGGCTTCGCGCCGTTCCCGGGCCGCTTGGGCATAAAGGATCGACGCCGACGGAGCACCCGTGATGGCTGCGAAAGCCAGCGCATTTTTCAACCGCACCACTTCGGGTGAGGGTTGCGTGGGAGTCCGCCAGGCGGTCTCCCAGTCGGCTCCAATTGCCAGTGCCGCAACGACTGGTCTCAGCGACTGCTGGATCGACGGGGAAGCCGCGCGAGAGATGAGCTCCAACGCACGCCCGATGCCCGCACCAGCGTCGAGCATGGAAGCCACCAGCTCCAGCATCATCGCTGTGTCGCGGAGACCGTCGGTTGGCGAGCGAGGATGCTCCGGCCCGTCGGAGGCCTCCGGGCCGGGCGTGCCCGCCAAAGCCCAGGGAATTCCATGCGGTGTTCCCAACGGGCCCTTATGATGCCCGGGTCTGGCCCAACAGATGAATGAGGCCAAAGCCAGAACGGCAACCATCAGCATGACTCCGGACATCAGTATCCCCCTGCAGCTGAGGCAACCAGCCGTGACGACCAGACGCGGCCCGCAACGGTCAGCAGTAGCCCCGCTCCGAAGGTTGCAACACCAAGGATGTTGTCCAGCAGGATTCCCAACGGGTCCACCCCCAGGGCCATCCCGAGGAGCAGTCCGAAAACCGGGAGCCACGACAACAGCTTCACTGTCGCTTTGGGACCTGCGAGCGCAGTTTGCCGGGCGGCCTCCGCATCCTCTTCGGCGATGAGTTGGGCTGCGAAGCGGGAGAGGAGGTCCGCCAGCGGGCAGCCGCTGGCTTCTGCTACTTCCAGGCACGCGGCGAGCTCCATCCACACGCGCCGCTCGTTGCTTCCCCGGGCCGTGTATGACTTGGCTGCTGAGCTGCGGATGGCATGGGCCGGTGAATTTCCGACGGCGGCCGCTGCACGTGCGCCGGCCAGCACCCTTTGTGACCTGTCAGAAAGCAAGGCCGTTTCGGTTGATGCGACGCGGTTTTCGTCCTGCTGCGCTGCGTGAACCAGCCAGAGTTCTTCCCACAACCGGGAATTCCCCCGGCCACCACGCAGCAAGGCGGCAAGTTGCTGGACCAAAACCACCAGGGACAGGGGCGTCGGGCGCTTCTTCCTGCGTAGCAAACCCACTCTGAAGCCTTGGAAACCCCCACCCAGCACGGCCGGCTTTCCCAAGCTGCGCCTGACCCTCCGGCTGTCAGCACGGCTGCCTCGGAGATTCACCCACGCCGCTAAGCCCGTGACGATGACGAATACGGCGATCATCCGTTCCGGCCCATCACCGTCGAAGGGGCCGGAACCTGGAGGGCGTGATGCGTTGCCGCCCTCTTCGGGTCGGCAGGGTCCAGCCCGAGCCGGCCGGCGAGTCCCGGCCACGCCGGTCCAGGTTCCATTCCGGACGGACTACGTCGGAGCGCAGCCACTACCTTTTGGCCCTCAGGGGTGTCAGCCAGGACACCAATGGATGCCACCTTGCGTCCCCACTGCGTCCGCTCCACGTGGATCACCACATCCAAGGCGCTCGAAACCTGCAACCGGACGGCCTCCGCGTTCAGCCCTGCGAGCGCGCCCAAGGCGACCAGACGTGCCGGAACGGCCTCTGCGGTGTTGGCGTGGATGGTTCCCCCACCGCCTGTGTGCCCGGTGTTGAGCGCAGTCAGTAGTTCACGGACCTCAGCTCCACGGCACTCTCCAACAATCAATCGGTCAGGACGCATGCGCAGGGCCTGCCGGACCAGCTCTCCGAGGTCCAACGCACCTCCACCCTCCAGGTTCCCGTGCCGCGACTCCAGCGTCACCACGTGAGGGTGGACCGGGTTGAGCTCCGCCGCGTCTTCTATCAACACCAGGCGCTCCGTCGGACTGCTGAGCCCGAGCAAAGTAGAGAGCAACGTTGTCTTTCCCGAGCCTGTGGCACCGCTGACCAGGAAGCTCAGCTTGCGGGCCATGATGGCGCGAAGGACTACCTCCACGTGCTCGGGAAACATGCCCCCTTCCCGCAGTTCCTCCAGAGCGAAGACTTCCTCGCGTCGGATGCGAACGGACAGAAGGGTGCCGGCTGTCGATATGGGCGGGAGCACGGCGTGAATCCGGTAGCCGCCGTTCAGCCTGACGTCCACGCACGGGGAACCGTCGTCCAGCCTGCGTCCGCCGGCCGAGATCAACCGGGAGGCGAGCGACCGGACCTGTTGCTCGTCGTCGAAGCGAATGGCTGAACGTTCAAGGCCTTGGCCGCGGTCCACCCATACTGACTCCGGGCCGTTGACGAAGATATCCGTGACGGCGGGGTCCCGGACCAGTTGCTGGAGGGGGCCAAGTCCGTTCAGCTCCGCATTGATCGACTCGGCCGCTTCCAACGCACCAGCCGCCCCCAGCAGCCTGCCGCTTGCCTGGACTGCTGCCGCAACGGTGGACGGAGTCACGGGCCCACTACCGGCGAGCACTGATTCCCGAACGGTTTCGAGAAGGACCGAGTCCAGCCTCCGGCCATGCCTCCTGCGTGCGGAATCGGGTACGCGATTCATTGGCCTTTTCCATCCAGTTCAAGGACAGCCTCGGCAAAACGAACCACAGGTTTACGACGGCCCAGTTCCAGCAGGCGTCCCAGCTCAGTCCCTGACGCTACTCCCCGAAGCTCCGGAACCCGGCACACCAGCGGCAAACCCAAAGAATCCGCAATCAGCGAAGCGTCGACTGATGTGGAACTGTTTCCGCGGATGAGCAGGCCCGAATCCACTGGCGGGAGTTCTTGCAGGATCCGTGCAGCAGCGACCGCGGACTTCAGGTGGGACAGGGCTTGGAGCAGCAATCTGTCGCAGTCCCAAGCGAGCGTCGACGTTCCGTCACCGTTTCGCCCAATGTCCACCACGATGAGCTCGAAACTCCGGCGCGCGGCATCCATGACGGCAGCCACCGCGCCGGCGTCGGGAGTCGGGACTGCGTCCCGTGTTCCTGGCCACGACAAATAGGCGAACCCTCCCGCGA
This sequence comes from Paenarthrobacter sp. CAP02, assembly GCF_040137855.1. NCBI lineage: Bacteria > Bacillati > Actinomycetota > Actinomycetes > Micrococcales > Micrococcaceae > Paenarthrobacter > Paenarthrobacter sp. CAP02. Next base: position 174,929 of record NZ_JBEEII010000010.1, read on the forward strand.
TCGGCAAGGACTCCCGTAACTTGGTGGGGTCGATGCTTCCCCTGGTTTCTGCGAAGTCCGGCCATCGAAGGCCGGGAATGTCATCTGCCGTCACCGCCAGTTCCAGCCCACCGCCCCAAGGATCTCCGTCGATGAGCATGGTGCTGATGCCGTGGCTGGCAGCTGCCTGGGCAAGCCAGACCGCGGTGGTAGTGGCGCCTGCCCCGCCGCTTCCGCCGATGACACCCACCACGTTCCCGCCCGGGTCAGGGGACCCGGACAGGCTGAGGTGTTCGGCCAACCAGCCAGCTGCTTCAGGCAGTACCGCCACACGTTCGGCTCCCAAGGCAGCTGCCAACCTCCACAGTCCGTCCCCGTCCGAGGCCCTGCCCAGCAGCACCGTCGGCGCTCTTCGCCGCGGTGGTAACTCCCGCACGTCACTGCCCACCAGGACGACGGCGGCGCTGTCCCACCCGTGGAGGGCTTCCCCGACATCCGCCGCGGTCCGCAGGCTTCCCCCTGCGGCCGCAACGATTCGTTTGGCCTCCTCTTGAAGGTAGCTATCACTGGATACGAGGAGGACTTCAACGGCATCCTGAGGCAGCCAGTTGGCACCTACCTCGACATCCGGACTCCCGGTTCGTTTTTGCCTTCGATCGTGCTTGCTCATGAACCCCACCATGGCTGCCGGAGACTCCAGCTTGAAGGGCCCATCATCCGTATGTGCATAAAGCAGCGCCGCCAGCGGTGTGGAGGACGGGTCGGACCAAGCCCTGTGGAGAAAGGCCACGGCACACCGCCGCACAAGGCAGAATGGAAACCATGTATTTGCTGCTCGCCGCCCACCAGGAAGGCGCAGCCATACAGAGAATCTCCCCCACGGGAAAAGCTACGGCGGACCCACGCCTTGTCACACGTGGCGAGCTGCCCGGCGTCGTGCGTGAGCTGGAAACCCAGCGGCCCCGCTGGGTGTGGCACCGCGCCCAGGACTGGTACCCGGAACTCCTGATTCACGGAGTCGAGCTGGAACGGTGCCACGATCTGGCCTTGTGTGGGGCGATCCTGGCCCATTCGGAGTTCACAGCCCACACGGACTACGCAAAGAACGCCGTGAAGCTCACTCAGGACGACGATGCGACACCTCCCCGCGTCCTGCAGCCCCCGCCGCCGCCCGCCGACCAAGGCGCCCTCTTCGATGACATCGTCACCTCAGCTCCGAAAGCCGGCCTGGCTGAGCTCAAGGAAGAGTTCACGGCCCAACAGCATGCCGTCGCCCAGGTGTCCACGGACCAGCAGCAGCGGCAGCGCCTCCAACTGCTGCTCGCCGCTGAGTCAGCCTGCGCCATCATCGCCGTCGAGATGCAACACGCCGGTGTCCCATGGCGGGAGGAGCTCCATCAACAGATCCTGGCGGATGTCCTCGGTCCACGGCCCCAACCAGGACACCGGCCGCCAGCACTTGAGGCCCTATGCGCCGAACTCCGCAGCATCCTGAACTCCCCTGGTTTGAACCCCGACTCCCCGCAGGACCTCATGCGGGCCCTGCACCGGAACGGTATCGAAGTAAAAAGTACGCGGCAGTGGGAGCTCCAGGAGTCGAAGCACCCTGCCATCCAGCCGTTGCTGGCCTACAAGAAGCTGTCGCGCCTGTACACGGCCAACGGCTGGGCCTGGCTGGACGCCTGGGTGAGTGGCGGCCGGTTCCACCCGGAGTACGTCGTGGGCGGAGTAGTTTCAGGGCGCTGGGCTTCCCGCGGTGGTGGTGCCCTGCAGATACCGCGCAACATCCGGGCAGCAGTCCACGCCGATCCCGGTCATAAGCTCATCGTCGCTGACGCCTCCCAGCTGGAACCCCGCGTCCTGGTGGCACTGGCGCAGGACACCAAAATGGCCGAAGCGGCACGGGACAAGGACCTCTACGCAGGTATCGCGGCGCAAGGGTTTGGTGGTGACCGAGCCAAGGCGAAGATTGCGCTCCTGGGCGCGATCTATGGCGCTACCACCGGCGAATCGGGCAGGCTCATGCCCCAGCTCACGCGCACCTATCCCCGGGCGGTGGGGTTCGTGGAACAGGCGGCCCGTGAAGGCGAAGCGGGCCGGACCGTGACGACGAGGCTCGGGCGAAGCAGCCCACCCCCGTCAGTCGGTTGGTTACGGAGCCAGCAATCCACCACCGCCGAGGAGCAGCGCCGGGCGGACAGCCTGGCACGCTCACGCGGCCGCTTCACCCGCAACTTCGTGGTCCAGGGCTCCGCGGCCGAATGGGCGGCGTGCTGGCTCGCTGAATTACGACGGCGGCTGCGGGCTTTCCGGGCCGACGGATTGCCCTCCGGTGAACTCGTCTTCTTCCTGCACGACGAAGTCATGGTTCACGCGCCTGACGACGCTGTGGACGACTGCATCAGGGCCATCGAAGAGGCTGCGGCAGCGGCGAAGCTGCTCATGTTCGGGCAGGTGCCGGTGGAGTTCCCGGTGAGTGTCGCCGTCGTCGATTCCTACGACAAGGCCAAGTAACCGGAAGAGCTCAGGGCCCTGCACGGCACCTTCGGGGCCTTGTTAGAGATCGATGTCGTGGAGCTTGTTCTGGTCCCACGGAACGGTCCAGCCCAGTTCATCGAAAAGGCCGCTCAGGACCATTCCGGTGAAGCCCCACACCAACACGCCATTAACGGTGAAGCCCGGGCTGGTATACGTGCGGCCGAACCGCGAGATGGTGGCGCTGACACGGTTGACCGGGTCCAGCAGGTCCCGGACGGGTACCCGGAAAACCTGGGCAGATTCGCCATAGTCCACCACGCGGACAGGTGACGGGGCATCCCACCAGGCCAGCACCGGAGTGACCCGGAAGTTGCTGCGGATAAGTCCGAGCTCAGGCATCACACCGAGCACACGGACACCGCTGGCATCCAAACCGGTTTCTTCCACGGCTTCCCGCAGGGCCGCGGCAACCACCGATTCGTCTTCCGGGTCCACGCTGCCGCCGGGAAAGGCCACCTGCCCTGGATGGTCGTCAAGGGTGTGCGCCCGCTCCAACAGGAGGACGTCAAGGTCGGCCGGGGCGATGGGACGCCCGGATTCTGCGGGCACGTTGTCCAGCACGCCGAACAACATCAGGACAGCGGCAGCACGGTTTGTCTCCTCAAGGACGGGCAGCTGGGCCCACAGGCTTGAGGTCTGTTGCTCGCCGGACTCGTAGCGGGCAACGAGTGCTGACAACTCCTCAAGCGCGGTCACCCGGGCCTCCTTTGAGATTCCATGCGGATTTCCGCGGCCCGATGGGTCTCAGCCAGCAACCGTTCCAGCAATGCTTCATTTCCGGGGGCGAGCTCATACTTCAGCAGCGTGGCCGCTTTGACGGGATCTGTTTCACCGTCGCCGTAGCTCGGGCAGAGGCTGGCGACAGGGCAGGCACCGCACGCCGGCTTCTTGGCATGGCAGATCCTGCGTCCGTGGAACACCACGCGGTGCGAGAGCATGGTCCAGTCCCGACGCTCAAACAGCTCGGCTACATCAAATTCGATCTTCACCGGATCATCCGACGCAGTCCAGCCGAACCGTCGTGCCAAGCGTCCAAAGTGCGTGTCGACGGTGATCCCGGGAACTCCGAAGGCATTTCCCAGGACAACGTTGGCGGTCTTTCGCCCAACTCCCGGCAGCGTTACCAGGTCCTCCAACCGACCCGGGACCTCGCCGTCGTACTCGTCCACCAAACGGGTGCTGAGCGCCAGGACATTGCGGGCTTTTGCCCTGAAGAAGCCTGTCGGCTGAAGGATTGCTTCAAGTTCAAAGGGGTCCGCTTCAGCCATGGTCCGTGCGTCCGGGTAACGGGCAAACAGGACCTTGGTGACCTGGTTGACCAGAACGTCGGTGGTCTGGGCGGAAAGGACCGTGGCCACGACCAGTTCGAACGGGTTCCGGAAGTCCAGCTCCGCATGCGCGTAAGGGTACTTCTCGGCGAGAACCCTGTTGATCTTGCGTGCCCGGCGTTTGAGTGCGAGGAGCGAACCAGCTTCGGCGGTGGCCACGGCGTCCCCGCCTAGCCGCGTTCGATGTTGCTGAGCTCCCTGAGGACCCCAACCTTGCCGTCAGTGTCCTGAACCAGGAACTCGTGGCCGCGGTCCTCCAAGGCGAGGACCCATCCGCCGGGTTCGATGGTGAAGGAAGGAGCACCGGAGTGTTCATCGTACGCCGTGCGTGGCTGGGCGACAGCGAACCAGAAGGCCTCATACGCGGGGGAATCGGATTCCTCCGGACGGCTTGCCGGGTCCACGGTGGCGCCGATGGAGTCGCTGACGCGCCGGGTGTCACCGGAAACGATGGGAGTAGCCATCGTGGCAGCCCACGGCTGCTGGGCGTTGGTCGGCTGCTGCGCGGTCGGCTGGGCCGCCGCTGGCTGGGCCGCCGCTGGCTGGGCCGCGGTCGGCTGGGCGTTGGCCGGCTGGGCCGGTCCTGCCTCCGCGGGCCCCGGCTGCGCCGCGGGCTGAGCGGCGTGCTGGGTAGTTGCCGGCTCCGGAGCAGACGCCGGGGCCTTGCCATCTTCGCTGGACGCAACTGCTCCGTTTGAGGTGGCCGGTTGAGCCACAGGTGTTGCGGGCGATGCACCAGCACCGGAGGCAGCAGGCGCCGAACCGGAGCCGGCGTCGGCTGAATGAACGACGGCGGAGGCCGCGGTGGCAGCTGACGGCTCTGTATTTGCGGAAGCGGCCGGCGCCAACGGGCTGGAACCCGCGGCAGCGGCCGAACCAACGGCAGCACTGGAACCAGCGGCAGCGCCGGCTGTTCCCGATGAAACTACGGGACCCGGAGCCTGGTATCCGGCAGCCGATCCTTCAAAGCCCGGAGTGGACGGAGTTGCGGCCGGCTTGGGCGCTTTCGGCGCCTTGGGAGCGGCAGGCTTACGGCTAGGCACAACCGCTTCACGGGCAATAACGTGCGCCGGCGTCTCGACACGCCCCTTGAAATCAGCGGAGAGCCACGGAAGATGAGGGCCAAGAACTGTCGCAGCCAGCAGGCCCACCGAACCAACCAACCCCAGCAGCACACCACCGTTGAAGGAGTCGGCGATCGTCAGGAAAAACAGCGGGAAAGCGAAGGAAGCCGTGACCGATGCAAACTGGTCAATGGACAGGGAGCCGATGCGCACAACGGTTTTTGGCTGCAACCTGCGGGCTACGAACAGTGCCGTCACGACCAAGGGCAGGATGATGCCGAGCAGCAGAAAGAACAGGTTCCCTAGGTTCCAGAGGTTGTAGCGCTCTCCGAACATCGGCAGGAGGGATGCCACGAACATCAGGAGGGTGGAGCCGAACACGGTGAGGTCCCGGATGGTAAAAGGACCGGCGACAGCGTCGAACTTCGACGGCTTCCCGTCAGCGGTGCCGCTTGCAGGGGTGGCCGTTCCAGCCGTGGTGTCCGGTCCCGTCGGTTGTGAGTCGTGCGGGCCTGGGCTCAGCTGGTTCATCTGTTTCTCCTTCGTACGGCGGCGCCTTGGACAGTCCGGCCCGGTTATCTCCGCAGGAATCTGCAGGAAACCGGACACGCCAGAAGATGGGTTCCAAGGCTTCTTCAGCCTATGCCACCCCACTGACAGGGTTCCAGCGGAAAACGGTCATACGGCTTCGCCCACAGCAAACTCCAAGGTCCCTTACATTGTTCGCCGCCAAACTCCCGCCCCAACAGCGTGAGCCAGGGCCCGCCGCCGTCGTCGTCATGTAAACGGTTCCTCACGGCGCCAGCCGCCATTCGGCGCTAAATGTGCGCCGCTCACGGCCGGGTTTGTGACCACGCACACGTAGGACCTTCCAAAGAGATAGTGTTGTTGGCGGACAGCACTCTGCGGACCTTCCGCGGGACCTGCGCGACGCCGGGGAACGGCTCGCGCACGGACCTATGGAAAGGATCCGCGAAGCAAAGATCGATGAATAATGAGGTTCACCATGTCCCAGGACACCACCGGATCCACACACGTCGAGGCCCTTGAAAACCTCCTTCACGAGAACCGCAAGTTCGCGCCGTCGGCAGAGTTCGCGGCCAACGCCGTCGCAAGTGCTGACGCCTACGCAGAGGCTGAGGCGGACCGCCCCGCGTTCTGGGCCAAGCAGGCCCGCGAGCTGCTGACCTGGGACAAGGACTTCACTGAAGCCCTCGACTGGTCCAACCCTCCGTTTGCCAAATGGTTCGTCGGTGGCGAGGTCAATGCCGCCTATAACGCGCTGGACCGGCACGTGGAGAACGGACTGGGCGACCGCGTTGCCATCTACTTCGAAGGCGAACCCGGCGACACCCGCACCTACACGTACGCGGAGCTGACAGAAGCGGTCAAGAAAGCCGCCAACGCTTTCGAAGCCCTCGGCGTGGCCAAGGGCGACCGCGTGGCCGTGTACCTGCCCATGATTCCCGAGGCCGTCATCACGCTGCTTGCCTGCGCCCGGATCGGTGCCGTGCACTCCGTGGTGTTCGGCGGGTTCTCCGCAGATGCCCTGCGTTCCAGGATCGAGGATGCCGAAGCCAAGCTCGTTGTCACTGCCGATGGTACCTACCGCCGTGGCAAGCCCTCCCCGCTCAAGCCCGCCGTGGACGAAGCCCTCTCCAAGGAAGGTCATACTGTCCAGAACGTCGTGGTGGTCAAGCGCAACGGCGAGGACGTCAACTGGGTGGAAGGCCGCGACCTCTGGTGGTCCGAGACGGTTGACAAGGCAGATACCGAACACACCGCCGTCGGGCATGATTCCGAGCACCCGCTGTTCATCCTCTACACCTCCGGCACCACCGGCAAGCCCAAGGGCATCCTGCACACCACCGGCGGCTACCTCACGCAGGGCGCCTACACCCACAAGGCCGTGTTCGACCTCCACCCGGAAACGGACGTGTACTGGTGCACGGCCGACGTCGGATGGGTCACCGGCCACTCGTACGTCACCTACGCGCCACTCATCAACGGCGCCACCCAGGTCATGTACGAAGGCACGCCCGACTCCCCGCACCAGGGCCGCTGGTGGGAGATTGTGGAGAAGTACAAGGTCTCCATCCTCTACACGGCACCCACGGCGATCCGCACATTCATGAAGTGGGGTCGCGAGATCCCGGACAAGTACGATCTCTCCTCCATCCGTGTCCTGGGATCCGTGGGCGAATCGATCAACCCCGAAGCGTGGATGTGGTACCGGGACGTGATCGGCGGGAACGCCGGCAAGAACGGCGAGAAGAAGGAACACCCGGCACCGATCGTGGACACCTGGTGGCAGACCGAAACCGGCGCTCAGATGATCGCACCGCTGCCCGGCGTCACCGCCACCAAGCCCGGCTCGGCGCAGGTCCCGCTGCCCGGGATCGCCGTGGACGTCGTGGATGAGAACGGCGCCTCGGTGGCCAACGGCGAAGGCGGCTACCTTGTGGTCCGCGAACCGTGGCCCTCCATGCTTCGCGGAATCTGGGGCGACCCCGAGCGTTTCAAGGACACCTACTGGTCCCGGTTCGAGGCCATGTACTTTGCTGGCGATGGTGCCAAGAAGGACGAGGACGGCGACGTCTGGCTCCTGGGCCGCGTGGACGACGTCATGAACGTCTCGGGCCACCGGCTCTCCACCGCCGAGATCGAGTCCGCCCTTGTCAGCCACCCGTCCGTCGCCGAAGCCGCCGTGGTGGGCGCCGCTGACGAGACCACCGGCCAGGCCGTCGTCGCGTTCGTCATCCTCCGCGGTGACGCCGTGAACAACGGCGACGAAACCGTGCTGGAACTGCGCAACCACGTGGGCAAGGAAATCGGACCGATCGCCAAGCCCAAGCAGCTCCTGATCGTGCCGGAACTGCCCAAGACCCGTTCCGGCAAGATCGTCCGCCGCCTGCTCAAGGACATCGCAGAAGGACGCGACACCGGCGATGCCACCACCTTGGCAGACCCCGGCATCATGACCCAGATCGCGGAGTCGCTCCGCAAGTAGCCCGACCAGGATCAACGACGGCGCCGCTCGCCCCACGGGGTGAGTGGCGCCGTCGTGCGTTCCTGCTGCGGTGGGGTGCCTTACCGGCGTCGGCGAGTCCCGCGTCCTAGACTGGAGCCAGACCCAGCCCCACTTTTGACGAGGTTCCCAGAAAGGCCCTGATGCTTCAGGCAGCACGCCACTCCGCCATCATCGACGCCGTCCAGCGCGAACGCGTCGTAAGGGTCTCTGACCTCGCCCAACTCCTTGGCGTCTCCCCCATGACCGTGCGGCGCGACATCGAAGCCCTCGAGGAATCCGGCCGGGTGGAGCGAATCCACGGTGGCGCCAAACTGCCAGGTGATGCCAGCACCCACGAACCCGGATTCGAGCTCAAGTCCACGCAGCTGACCGCCGAGAAGCACGCGATCGCCGTAGAAGCAGCTTCCCTGGTGCAGGAAGGCATGGCGATCGGTCTCGGCGCCGGCACCACCACCTGGGCACTGGCGAAGGAACTCGTCAACGGTCCCCGCATCACAGTCGTGACCAACTCTGTCCGAATTGCCGACCTTTTTCATCACGGCGCTTCCTCCGGTCCTGCCCGGTTTGGTTCCACCGTCATCCTGATCGGTGGCGAGCGGACGCCATCGGACGCGTTGGTGGGACCCATTGCTACCGCCTCCTTGAAGCAACTCCACCTGGACGTCCTGTTCCTTGGTGTCCACGGCATGGATGCCCACGCGGGCTTCACTACCCCCAACCTCCTCGAAGCCGAGACCAACCGTGCGTTCATGGCCTCCGCCCGGAGCACGGTGATCCTGGCCGATCACAGCAAATGGGGCGTCGTGGGGATCGCTTCGATCGCCCAGTTGGAGGAGGCCGACGAACTCATCACAGACTCATTGCTGGGTGAAGACGCCCGGCGGGTGCTGGAAGAGAACGTGGCGAAGCTTCGGATCGCGGAGACGCAACCCAGCTAGGCCGGCTCTCATACCGCGGGTGGATGGCTGGCCGCGGAGTTCAACCGGTGGACTGACGCGGAGAGATGTCCCGTTTCGGGATGCTGGATATATGAACGCCATCCTCCACGCCCAGCAGCTCACCAAGCACTATCCCGGCAGCCTCGCCCTGGACCACGTCGACTTCACTGCGAACACCGGCGAATCCATTGCGATCATTGGACCCTCGGGTTCGGGCAAGACTACTCTGTTGCACTGCCTCGCCGGGATTTTGAGGCCCGACGCCGGTTCGGTCACCTTGAACACTCCCTCGTCGCCGCTGCGCCTGGACACCTTGGGTGACGCTGCGTTGTCGCGGCTCCGGAGGGAAGAGTTCGGCTTCGTTTTCCAACAAGGCATGCTCCTTCCTGAGCTGACGGCCATCGAAAACGTGGCCCTCGCGCTGATGCTGAACGGCACTGACAGGGCCACCTCCGAATCCAGGGCCGCGGAATGGCTGGCTGCACTGGGCCTCGGCGGGATGGAACAGCGACGCCTGGGCGAACTCTCCGGCGGCCAGGTCCAGCGCGTCGCCATCGCCCGGGCCCAAGTGACCGGCGCGCGGGTGGTCTTTGCCGATGAACCCACTGGAGCCTTGGATTCAGCCACATCCAGCGAAGTGCTGGACATACTGCTGGGTTCTGTTGCAGCAAATGGCCGGACCCTGCTGGTGGTTACCCACGATCCCAACGTCGCTGCCCGTTGCCGGCGCGTCGTGGAACTGCGGGACGGCCGGATCGTGGCCGACACCGGTGGACCCTCCACCCCAGCCGCGCCCGCAGCAACCAACTTCAAAGGTGCCTTCAATGTCTAGCCTCACCATGGCGCTTCGCCTCGCCCCCTATCTCGCCCGGAGCAAAGGCAGCAGCTTGCGGGAAACGGGCCTTCGGGACGCCGGGTTGCCCATTCTTGCCTTCGGCACCGTCACCGCACTGCTGCTCACTGTGGCAGGCGGCTCGCAGGTTTTCTGGTCCTGGACCGACGATATCGCCGGCACCTACCAGGCCTTGGCCGTCGTCGCGATGGTGCTGCTGATCATCCCGTTGCTGACCCTTGGCGCCTCGGCCGCCCGACTGGCCGCCCGGCGTCGTGATGACCGTCTGGCCTCCTTGCGTCTCTTGGGCGCGAACAGCGCCACCGTCGTATGGATGACCGTCATGGAGTCCACGGTGCTGGCGGCTGTGGGCGCGCTGGCCGGCGCAGGTCTGTACGCCTGCACCGCCCCGTTCCTTGGGCTGATTCAGTTCCGCGGGCAGGCAATAGGAAGCCACGCCTGGCTCTCCGTGCCCTCCATCCTCGGCTGCGTTCTTGCCGTCTGCGTTCTGGCAGCAGCGAGTGCTGCGCTTGGGCTTCGGAAGGTTGTGGTGACGCCTTTGGGCGTCAGGACAAGGCAAACGGCCGACGGCGCCCATTGGGTTCGCGGGCTCATCGCGGCTGTTGTTGTGGTCATCGGCGTGGTGGCAATGGGGATGCTGAGCAGCATCGGCGCGTTCATCGTGATCATCGCCGTCATGGGCGGCTGCTTCGGTCTGGCGTTGCTGGCGTTGAACCTCATGGGCCCGTGGGTCCTGCGGTTGCGGGCATCGTCGCAGCTCAAGCGCGCCAAAAGTCCTGAGCAACTTTTGGCTGCCAGGTCCGTGCTGGAAAGTCCCAAGGAATCGTGGCGGCAAGTTGGGGGCGTCGCGATGACCAGTTTTGTGGGTGTGTTCGTTGGGGTTGGCATGGCCGTGGCGGACACCATGGGCGGCAGTGCCGGCGACGAAACCGCCTTGTTGGTGCGGGACATCAACACCGGCGTGATGATCACCCTGTTGGGCTCGTTCCTCATGGTGGCGTGCTCCGCGGGCGTGAACCAGGCCGCGGCCGTGCTCGACCGGGCGCCGATGCTGGTGGCCCTGGACCGGGTGGGAATGCCGCGGAAGCTGATGGTGGCGGCCCGGGTTAAGGCCGTGATGTCGCCGCTCTTCCTGGTCGCCGGTATTTCGGCGGCCGCGGCGGCTGTCCTGGTCCTCCCGCTCACGGGTGCCGTGTTGCTGACCCAGCCCGTGGTGTTTGTGACCATCGGCGGAGTGTTCGCAGCAGGGTTCTTGCTGGTGCGCTTAGCCGTGGCAGGAGGGACGGCGCAGATCAGCCAAGTGCTCGCCCGGGCTGAGCGCTACGCGAGCATGGACTCCTGACCCTCGCTCACATCCCTACCGCTTCACGGCAACCCTCGCTCACGTCCCTACCGCTTCCCGGCAACCCCCGCTCACATCCCTACCGCTTCCCGCCAACCCTCGCTCACGTCCCTACCGCTCCACGGCAACCCTCGCTCACGTCCCGCGGATCAGACGACATCCGCCAGGTAATCGATAGCGAGCTTGTAGCCGAGCACGCCGGCACCCACGATAATCGCCTGGCATACGCCAGACAGGTACGAGTGGTGCCGGAACTCCTCGCGCTGATGGACGTTGGTGATGTGGACTTCGACGGCGGGAAGCTGCACGGCCGCCAGGGCGTCACGAAGTGCCACGGAAGTGTGCGTGTACGCTCCGGCGTTGATCACGATGCCCACTGCGCTGCCTCGCGCTGCGTGGATGGCGTCAAGAAGGTCGCCCTCGTGATTTGACTGCACGCAATCCACAGTGAGGCCATGGGCGGCCGCGGCCGTCATGGCGAGTTGCTCGACGTCGGCCAATGTGGACGTGCCGTACTTTTCGGGCTCCCGGGTACCCAGGAGGTTCAGGTTGGGGCCGTTGATCACAAGGATGGTGCCGCGACCGGCTTCGGTGGCGGGAGTGGCTTCAGTCATGGCTCCCAATCTATAGCCGGGCAGAAGTCTCAGGGAACTCCGCCCACCAAGTGAGAGAGCGTTCCTCGAAAACCGCCACTATGTGAGAGAGCGTCGGCCAAAAACGGCGGGGATGCGAGAGAGGGAATGGCCTACTTACGCGTGCACTGACCAGCCGAAACCGCGTTGTTTAGCCCCGGAGCCTGAGCTGCAACGGGCTCCAGGTCTTCCATGGTGAGGGCAAAACCAAGTGCGTCATTTGTGGTTGTCTTGGCGAAGATCAGCCCCGCCACTTGCCCCTGCGTCGTCAGCAGTGGCCCGCCCGAGTTCCCCGGCTGGACGTCGCCGGCGAGCTTGTACACAAGCTCCGGTGACGGGTTATTGCCGTAAATATCCGGAACCAGAATGGTGGAAATGCCCTGCACAGTCGCTGGTTTCGACTGGAACGGACCGCCATGGGGGTACCCTGCGAAAGCCGCCGAAGAGCCGCCGGGCAGATCGGCGCTGAGCGGCAACGGTGCGGACCGAAGGCCGTCAACGGCCAGGACTGCAATGTCCCGCTGGGAGTCGAAGTAGACCACGCGACCCGGCAGCGCACCGCCGTCGGGAATCTCCACCACGGGCTGCGACACGCCCGCCACCACGTGCGCGTTGGTGACGACGCGCCCGGGCGAGACCACGAATCCGGAACCGGTCTGGTTTTGACCGCATTCGTAGGCCGTACCGGCGATCTTCAGGACAGATTGGGCGGCTTGGTTCAGCGCCGGAGTATCGGTTGATTCGTTCGGGATGGTCAGCGGGGTGGCAGGCCCAATACCCTCGATGAGCTTGGGAATCCCATCGCCGATCACCGTCGACCTGAGTTGCGCCATGGTGCTCTTGACCGGCGTCGGCGTCAGGTTGTCGATGGAACGAATGACTCGCGACTCCGCGATTTGCTGCGACACGAACGGCACGCCCAGCGAACTGATGCTGAACGCAAGCATGGACATCACCAGCGCCGCAACCACTACGCTCACCAGGCCGCCGATCAGCCGATCAACAGCATGCAGGGGCTTGATCCGCACGGCGTGGCGGATTCGGCGCCCGATCATGGTTCCCAGCCCATGGCCGACAGCGATAAGTACGACGGCGGCACCCACCGTGGCGGTGAGCCTCCAGCCGCTGTCGCTCACCCAGCCGCTGACGAGCGGGACCGCCACGAAGGCAGCGATGGCACCCACCACGAAACCGGCAATTCCGCCCAACGTGACCATGAAGCCGTTGCGCAGGCCGTAGATCAGGTACGAGAGCAGCATCAGGATCAATGCCAAATCCAATATCGTCAAGCCAAACACCAATGCTCCTCATAGCCGGGTAGCGACAAGTCTAGTTGCGGACCCTGACAGCCAACCGTTAGTCACATCACGCCGGATGACGCATTTGGACTGATTACTGGCCAGAGATGGGTGCTGAACGCCCCAAAGCCGCGCCGTTTCAGCGTTTCGCATGCCAAGTACGTCACAGAAGCCCAAAAATTCTGAAACAATGGCTGAAGCGCCACGACCGAAACTTATACTCAGGAGATTTCATGGACATCGAGGTATTGCGCCGCGCACCCCTCTTCGCCACCCTTGACGACGACGCATTCCGCCTGCTGACGGACGAACTCACCGAGGTGGACCTTTCACGCGGGGCTTCCGTATTCCGCGAAGGTGACCAGGGTGACCAGCTCTACTTCATCGTTTCCGGCAAGGTGAAGCTCGGCCGCACCTCCCCCGACGGCCGCGAGTCCCTGCTCGCCATCCTTGGCCCGGGTGAGCTTTTCGGCGAAATGGCTTTGTTCGACCCCAGCCCGCGCACCGCCACGGCTACTGCCGTCTCCGAGACCCGCTTGGCTGGCCTCAAGAACGAAAGCCTCAACGCGCTCCTGCGCACACGCCCGGAAGTTTCCGCGCAGCTGCTTCAGGCCCTGGCCCGCCGCCTTCGCCGCACCAACGACTCCCTCTCGGACCTCGTATTCTCTGACGTTCCGGGCCGCGTCGCCAAGGCCCTTTTGGACCTGGCTGACCGCTTCGGCCGCCCGGCCACCGACGGTGTCCTGGTTGCCCACGAACTCACGCAGGAAGAACTCGCCCAGCTGGTTGGCGCTTCCCGCGAGACCGTGAACAAGGCACTGGCCGAATTCGTCCAGCGCGGCTGGCTCCGCCTCGAGGCACGCGCAGTGGTCATCCTCGACATGCAGCGCCTCCGCCAGCGCTCCCGCTAGAGCATTCAAAAAAAGCCCGCCCCGGTTGATGACCGGGGCGGCTTTTTGTTGCCTTGGTGAGCGAGCGTCCGGCTCAAGCAGGCGGAACGTGAGTGAGCGTTCGGCTCAAGCAGGCGGAACGTGAGTGAGCGTTGGGCTCAAGGAGGCGGAACGTGAGTGAGCGTTGGGCTCAAGCAGGCGGAACGTGAGCGAGCGTTGGTCAGCGTTCGCGCTGGGGTTCGCCGGCTATGGTGCGGGCGGCTTCGACCTCGAGCATCAGGATGCCCCCTTCGTCCACCAGCTTTGCCTGGTACACGTGGGCTTTGCGCTTGTAGCTCAGGTACGCGATGCAGCCGTTGGCGGCGGCCATTTTCTCGAGCATGATCTCAGAGCCGGGAACCAGGAGCTGACCCAGTGTGAGGCCAACGGTGTTCGGCTGCCCGACTTCGTCGCCGAGCGCAGGAGTCTCCCGCAGGGAGATAGCCTCTGCCGCGCAAACCCAACGTCCCCAGACGCCTTTGCTGCCCAGGATCGAAGGCTGCTGATTCACGGGCACTGTCGCGGCAAAGTACCGGGTGTTGAAGCGGGTGTGCGCGAAATCCGGGCTGAGCCAGTTGACGAGCGGCTTCAACAGATCGGTCCGCAGCGAGAGTCCACGTTTGGACAGCATCTCGGTGAAGGACTTCTCCTGGGCGGCTACTGCTTCCCGGGCCCGCATCCAATCCACCGTGGAGTTTGACTCAACCGTGGAGGACGCGTCCGGCCCAGCGAGCAGGACGCCGGTCTCTTCGAAGAGTTCGCGGATGGCGCCCACCACGTGGCGGCGGGCGAGTCCGACGTCGTCCGTTCCCATCTGCTCAGCCCAATGCTGCGGCGAGGGACCCAACCAGCCGACGGGGTCGTCGTCGGACGGTTCCAGTGAACCTCCGGGGAAAGCGACTAGCCCCAGGGGCGAAGAGCCCGGCCTGTAACCAAGCCAGGTCTCCAGACCCGTAGGCGAGTCCCGCAAAAGGACAACAGATGAGGCGTAGCGGGCGGCCCTGGGGGTCCGCTCGCCGAGGTCAAGCCAGTTTCGTGCTGCCCCTTCGAGCTCCGGGGGCAAAACGAACAGGCGGCGTGCAAGCTGCGGCAATTGGGTGAACCGGTTCCTTAGCTGAATTCAGCAATGATCTCGACCTCAACAGGAGAGTCGAGCGGCAGTACGGAAACGCCGACGGCGGAGCGTGCGTGCTTGCCGGCCTCGCCAAGGACCTGGCCGAGGAGCTCGGACGCACCGTTGATCACAGCGGGCTGGCCGGTGAACGTGGGGTCGGAGGATACAAATCCGACAACCTTGACGATGCGGGTGATGCGGTCGAGGTCGCCGATGACGCTCTTGACGGCGGCGAGGGCGTTGATCGCGCATACTGCGGCGTAGCGCTTTGCGTCCTCGGGACTGACGGTGGGCTCGTCAGAGGTGCCCAACTCGCCGAGCGAGACCTTGCCGGTAGCTTCGAGTTTGCCGTTAATAAAGGGCAGCTGTCCGGACGTGTAAACGTAGTTGCCGGAGACGACGGCGGGTACGTAGTCGGCCACGGGGGCGGCGACCTCGGGGAGGGTCAAACCGAGTTCGGCGAGCCGCTGCTCAACAGCAGACGTGGGGGTGCCGGATTCCGCGGCAGACGTGGTTTCTGCGGGGGTGGTCATGGTTACTGCTTCTCCCTCTTCAGGTATGCAACAAGGCCTTTGCCATCGGGTCCACCGACGACCTGGACAAGCTCCCAGCCGTCCTCGCCCCACTGGTCCAGGATCTGCTTCGTGGCGTGGATAATGAGCGGAATCGTGGCGTACTCCCATTTGGTCATGACAGAAAGCCTAGCCCTTGCCGGTAAAGTGGAAAACATGGTGACTCGCAAGAACCCACTATTCGACACTGCCACCACCCTCGGAAAGATTCTAGGTTTCCTTGGCGTGAGTGCGATTTGTGGCGTCCTGGTAGCGGGCCTTTTGGTCCCCGCCGCGGCCGTCTCAGGCAGTGCCGCAAGCGGTTCAATCCAGTTCTTTGACACTCTGCCGGCGGAACTCCAAGTGGATCCGCCCAGCCAGAACACCACGATCCTGGCGAAAGACGGTTCGCCGATCGCTTCGATCTACGCAGAGAACCGGACCAAGGTTCCGCTGGACCAGATGAGCCCGTATATCAAAGACGCTGTCATCGCTATCGAGGACAGCCGCTTCTACGAGCACGGCGGCATCGACACCACCGGTATCCTGCGAGCCATCGTCAGCACCGCGCGCGGCAACAAGCAGGGTGCGTCCACCATCACGCAGCAGTATGTGAACAACGTCATCAACGAGTCACTGGTGGCATCGGGCAATGACTCAGACGTCAAGCTCAACGGTGTTAACAAGGGCGTGGGCGACAAGCTTCGCGAAATGAAGCTCGCCATCGCACTGGAGAAGAAGTTCTCCAAGGAACAGATCCTTGAGGGCTACCTCAACATCGTGTTCTTCAACCGCGACGCGTACGGCATCGAGGCTGCGGCAAAGTTCTTCTTCAGCACCTCGGCCAAGGACCTTACCCTCCCCCAGGCTGCACTGCTGGCGGGCTTGGTCAACAGCCCGTCCGCTTTTGACCCGATCACCAACCCGGACAACGCCAAGGTCCGCCGTGACCTGGTTCTTGCCGCGATGGTCAACCAGAACAAGATCACCAAGGCCGAATACGACGCAGCTGTCGCCACCCCGGTGACCACCAAGGTCACCCCGGCCCGCCAGGGTTGCGCTTACGCCACCATGGCCCCGTACTTCTGCGACTACGTGCTGCACCTGCTCTTCAACAACCCGGCCTACGGTGACACCCAGGAAGAGCGCATCAAGCGCGTCCAGCGCGGTGGTCTCACCATCAAGACAACCCTGGATCCCACCGCACAGGCAGTGGCCCAGCAGCAGGTTGACGCTACGGCAGGCGCGAACCCGGACAAGTGGGGCGCCTCCATCACCTCCGTCCAGCCGGGCACCGGCCAGATTGTCAGCATGGCCCAGAACACCGTGTGGCTGCCCCAAGAGGGCAAGTTTGATCAGACCCAGAACTTCAACGTTGATGTTTTGGACGCCAATGGCAATGACCTCAATGGCATCGGCGGCTTCCAGCCTGGTTCCACGATGAAGCCCTTCACGTTCGCTGAATGGCTGAACGAGGGCAAGTCGATGAACACCACCATCAACGCGTCCCGTCGAACCTACCCACAGAATTTCCCCTGGCGGAACACTTGTCCAACGCCGGTCAATGGTTTCTACGACAAGAGCGTTCCCGGCAGCTTCGATCTGCAGAACTCCGACGAAGGCTACTACCGGAACATGACCGTCCTGTACGGCCTCATGAACTCCATCAACACGGCCACCTTCGCATCGGCGTCCCAGGTGGACCTCTGCGGTATCCAGGGAATCGTTGACGCTACGGGGATCCACGGAGGACTTCCTGCCCGCGATGAAAACGGCAAGATCACGGACCCGAACCCCAAGGTCACCATGACCACGCTGGCCAACCTGATTGGTTCTACTCAGACGGCTCCGCTGACCATGGCCGCTGCGTTCGCTACGTTCGCTGCTGACGGCAAGTACTGCGAGCCGATTGCCATCACGTCAGTGAAGGACCAATCGGGTGCTGATCTGCCGGCCCAATCATCGAACTGCAAGGACGCCATCAAGCCCGAGGTTGCCCGCGGTGTGGCTTACGCGATGCAGGAAGTGCTGAATGCTGGTTCAGGTTCTCTGATCCGGCCCGCGCTGTCCACCAGGAACAACTTCCCCGTTGCCGCAAAGACCGGTACCAACGACTCCAACGGCTCCACCTGGGTTGTCGGTTACACCACCGGCCTTGCAACCGCTTCCTGGTTCGGCGATCCGCTGGATAACCAGCTCCGTCCCGGCCGCAACATCACGGTGAACGGTAAGTTCTACCCATCCATCGACGGTTACATGATTGCTGGTCCGCAGTTCACCAACTACATGTTGTCCGTGGCTCCGGCCTACGGAACCAACCCGTTCCAGGCACCGCCTTCCAACCTTCTGGGTGGTGCAGCGCCCCAGCGCACAACTACGCCGGCACCCACCACGCAGAACGCGCCTCCCGCCACAGATAACGGGAACAACGGCAACGGCAACGGTCCGGGCAAGGACTGACCAGGTGTCGTTCGGAGATTCACTGGCAAACCGCGTCCGCAGTGTCGGGCGCGGTTTCGCCGTCACCACAGCAATCGGCGCAACTGCAGGCGCGGCTGCCGCGGCTTACGGCTGGTGGGAGAAGGACCAATTCGAGGTTCGCCACGAGACCCTTCCCATCCTCCCCGAGGGCTTCGGCCCGATCCGGGTCCTGCACGTGAGCGACATCCACTTTGTCCCCGGCCAAGAGAAAAAGGCCGAATGGCTGACGTCCCTCGCCGAACTCAAGCCGGACCTTGTGGTGAACACGGGCGACAACTTGAGCCACGCCAAAGCGATCGATCCCCTGGTCCAGGCACTGAGGCCCTTGTTGGAGTTCCCTGGGGTCTTCGTCCCGGGATCCAACGACTACTACGCGCCGAGGATCAAGAACCCTGCCGGCTACTTCCGCGGTCCTTCCAAGCCGAAAACTGAGCCAAAAAAGCTGGATTGGCCCAAGCTCAGGTCCGCGTTTGGCATGAGTGGCTGGATCGACCTCACCAACCGTGCACAGTCTGTTGTGTTGAATGGCCTGCGTTTCGATTTTTCCGGGGTCGATGATCCCCATTTGAAGCGCGAACGCTACGCGGGCTGGCCGCGCGGCACGGTCAACCAGGACGCCCGCCCGCACCTGAAGGTCGCCGTCGTCCATGCACCGTACCAGCGCGTGCTCGACCACTTCACCCAGGCCCAAGCAGACCTCATCATCGCCGGCCACACCCACGGCGGACAGATCTGCATCCCCGGCTACGGCGCTTTGGTCTCCAATTGCGACCTGCCAACCTGGCGCGCCAAGGGCCTTCACGACTGGGAAAGCAACGGATTCACGACGCCGGTGAACGTCTCGGGCGGCATCGGCACCTCGCGCTTCTCACCGGTCCGCATTGCGTGCCGCCCGGAAGCTGTCCTGCTGACCCTCACGTCGCGCAGCTAAACAACGGCCCACCATTACGATCCTCAATAACTGGGTCAAACATTTCACCGGACCTTGGCACTTCTGTGAAACGAATCACGGCATGGCATAGGGTAGTTGCTACGGGAAACTACCTCCGCACCATCTGAAGATCCAGCTGTTGAGAAGCGGGCATGTCCAAGCAAACGTCATTTTTCACCTCCGTCGGCCGACTGTATCCCCATGTGCGGCCTATCATCCCCCGACTACTTATGGGCCTCATCTGCGCCCTGCTCGCGAGCATTGTCGCCTTGACCATCCCGCAAGTGCTGCGGGTACTCGTCAACAACTCCCTGCAACCCGGCGGTTCCGCGGACGCGGTCTGGATTGCCGCCGTCGTGATCCTTGGCTTGGGTATTGCCGAAGCCGGGCTGGTGGCGCTGCGCCGCCAGTTCGTCATCAACCCGGCCACCACCGTTGAGACCAGGATGCGCGTGACCCTTTACGGGCACCTCCAGGAGCTCACTGTCGCATTCCACGATCGCTGGGGTTCAGGCCAGCTCCTTTCGCGGGCCATGACGGATCTCAGCTTCCTTCGCCGCTGGATGGCGTTCGGTGCGATCATGCTGGTGGTCACGACGTTGACCGTGATCATTGGCGTCGGCGTCATGTTCTCAATGAGCTGGCAGCTCGCCCTGATCTTCCTCGCCGCTGCTGTGCCGATCATGATCAATTCCTTCCGCTTCCGACGCCGCTTCAGCCTGGTGGCGCGCCTCAGCCAGGACCAGGCAGGCGACCTCGCCACCACCGTCGAAGAATCCGTGCACGGCATCCGCGTGCTGAAGGCGTTCGGCCGCAGCCGGGAAGCGCTGGAGAACTTCAACGGCCAAGCCGAGGAACTGCGCCAGACCGAGATCGCAAAGGCCAAGCAACAAGCGGGGTTCACCCTGGTGGTTACGTTGCTGCCGGAGCTTGCGCTGGGAGTTGGACTGGTGGTCGGCGTCATGCTGGCGGCCAGCGGGCAGCTGAGCATTGGCTCGCTGGTGGCGTTCTTCGCAACCGCCGCCGTGGTGGCAACGCCAGTGGAATTCTCCGGGATGCTGCTGGCCATGGCATTGACCGCCAAGACTGCGCTGGATCGCCATTTCGAGGTCATGGATACCGAAAACACCATCACCTCGCCGGACAAAGCCGTGGTGCCGGAAGCCGTCAAGGGCGCCTTGCGCTTTGAGCATGCGGGTTTCGGGTTCGACGACGGCGGCAGCCTGCTGCACGATGTCACCCTTGATATCCGCCCGGGTGAGACCATGGCCCTGGTGGGGATCACAGGCAGCGGAAAGAGTGCACTGCTCCAGCTGGTCCCGCGCTTGTACGACGTGACCGAGGGCGCCGTGACCATCGACGGCGTGGACGTACGGGATTACGACATTGACGAGCTTCGACGGATCGTGGCCGTTGCTTTCGAGGACACCACGTTGTTTTCCAGCTCCGTGCGGGACAACGTGCTGCTTGGCGCTCCGGATCCCAGTGAAGCAGCGCTGGATGAAGCCTTGGACGTTGCCCAGGCACAGTTCGCGTACTCGTTGCCGGACGGTGTGGACACGCTGATCGGCGAGGAAGGGCTCAGCCTGTCAGGCGGCCAGCGCCAGCGCATCGCCTTGGCCCGGGCCATCGCCGCAAAACCCAAAGTGTTGGTCCTGGATGACCCCCTTTCCGCGCTCGACGTGAATACCGAGGAACGCGTGGAAGCCCGCTTGCGCGAGGTCCTCCGCGACACTACGACGTTGATCGTCGCGCACCGGCCTTCCACCGTGGCCCTGGCTGACCGGGTCGCGTTGCTCGAAAACGGAACCATTACCGCCGTCGGGACCCATACGGAACTGCTGGCCGAAAACGACCACTACCGTTACGTCATCGCCAGCCTGGATGCCGGTCCCAAGGACCTGGACACCGAACTGGACGAGCTCGAAGAAGCTGAGGAGGCCCGCCGGTGAGTGCCACGACCTTTGGAACCGCCAACGAGGACAACACGCACCTCACCAAAGCGGACAGCAAAGCCGTACGACGCCGGTCGCTCGCCTTGCTTGCCTCGCTGATCCGCCCGGTACGGTTGCGTTTCTGGATGACGATCGTGATGGTGGTGGTCTCGCAACTCACCCGCGTGGCCGGCCCTGCGCTGATCGCTTTCGGGATCGACCATGCGCTGCCGGCATTGCAGTCCGGCGACAACGGACCGTTGGTTCTGGCCGGTTCGCTGTATTTGGCAGCGGCGATTGCGACGGCTGGAATGACGGCACTGTATGTCACGTCCACGGCCAGGCTGAGCCAGGCGATGCTCCTCGATCTTCGGCTTCGAGTGTTCCGGCATACCCAGCGTTTGAGCTTGGAATTCCACGAGAAATACACCTCAGGCCGCATCATCGCCCGGCAGACCTCCGACCTGGAGGCGCTGCGGGAACTGTTGGATTCCGGTGTCAGCTCTCTCGCCTCCGGCATGCTGTTCATGGTCTTCACAGCCGTCACCGTCTTTGCGTTGGACTGGCGCAGTGGCCTGATCATGCTTGCAGCCGGCGTCCCCATGTTCTTCCTGGCCCGCTGGTACCAGAAGCACTCACAGATAGCTTTCCGCGAATCACGAGTGGTTTCAGCACGGCTGATCGTGCATTTCGTGGAAACGATGACCGGCATCCGTGCCGTAAAAGCCTTCCGCAAGGAGCGCGAGAATGCCGCCCAGTACGGGCAATTGGCTGAGGATTACCGCAAGAACACCGTCCGGTCCATCAACCTCAATGGCATTTTCCAGCCCGGCCTGGTGTTGATCGGCAACGTCTGCGTCGCCGTCGTCCTGCTCTTCGGGGGCTTCAGGGTGCTGAGCGGTGACCTTGCAGTCGGCGTCCTGCTGGCCCTGATCCTGTCCACCAAGCGCTTCTTCCAGCCGGTGGACCAGATGGCCATGTTCTACAACTCGTTCCAGAGTGCCCAGGCGGCGCTGGAGAAGGTGTCCGGCCTGTTGGAGGAAGTTCCAACCGTCCGGCCGCCGAAGAACCCGGTGCCGTTGAAGAGCCCCCGCGGTGAGATCTCCTTCGACGCGGTGGAGTTCGGCTACAACGACGGCAGCATTGTTGTCCCGCGCCTGGACCTGCACATCCCCGCCGGACAGACTGTGGCGTTGGTGGGCCAGACCGGTGCCGGAAAGTCCACCTTAGCCAAGCTCGTGGCACGTTTCTACGACGTTACATCGGGAGCGATCACCCTGGATGGTGTCGATCTTCGGGACCTCGCCACCACCGATCTCCGCCGCGCCGTAGTGATGGTCACCCAGGAGGCTTTCCTGTTCAGTGGATCGGTGGCCGACAATATCGCTTTGGGTCGGCCCGAAGCATCCCGTGCTGAAATCGAAGCCGCGGCCGCAGCGGTGGGGGCTCACGAATTCATCATGAGCCTCCCCGACGGCTACGACACCGACGTCAACAAGCGTGGCGGACGCGTGTCCTCAGGGCAACGCCAACTCATCGGCTTTGCCCGTGCCTTCCTGGCTGCACCCGCCGTGCTGATACTGGATGAGGCAACGTCGTCCCTGGATATCCCTTCAGAACGCATGGTCCAGCAGGGGCTCGCTAACTTGCTCGAAGGCGTAGTGGGTGGGCAGTCGGCGCGGACTGCCATCATCATCGCCCACCGGTTGTCCACGGTAGAGACCGCTGACAGGGTACTGGTGGTGCACGACGGCCGCATTGTAGAAGACGGAACCCCCGCAGAACTGATCAGCGGCGGGGGCCGGTTCGCCCAACTGCACGGGGCGTGGCGGGACTCGCTGGTGTAGCTTGCGTTGCGTTGCAGCCGTGACGAGGGACACCCGGGCCTCGATTTCGCATCACGGGGCTATTCAGCTATCCTTGAACAGTTGCTTTCGCAGCGGATCGGGATGTAGCGCAGCTTGGTAGCGCGCTTCGTTCGGGACGAAGAGGTCGCAGGTTCAAATCCTGTCATCCCGACCAAACACGAAAATGGCGTCGAGAAATCGGCGCCATTTTTGTTTGCCCAAATGATGGCAAAAAGAAACCCCCGGGGCCTCGCTCGTCACGCCCCGGGGGTTTCTTCACTACACTGGATTTACATAGGATCTGGCCAGTTGCCAATGGACATCGGCGTGTACGTGGTGTCCGCTGACTTGGTTGGCGCCGCCACGCGCATGGGATCAGGCCAGTTGCCGATTGCGCTGACCGTGCTGGAGTCTCCTGCCGAAGCGGCGGAGACGACTGCGGGAGCCGCGACTGCCAGCGACAGCGCGCCTGCCAAAGCCGCTGAAGCGATGATTTTCTTGAACATGGTATTTCCCCAATGCGAGTCGGATTCGTTACGGAAATTGCGTGGTCCCTGTTGACATACATTGTAAAATGTTTTCCACAGAGACTGTCAAGGTTTTGGTCAAAAGACACCTGTAGGAGGGGACCCGTGGGAAACGGATTCGGCGAGAAGCTACGTGCCGAACGGCTCGAACGTGGGTTAACGCAGGCAGAGCTGGGCAAAAACCTGTATTCGCCCAGCTACATTTCGCTCCTGGAGACCGGACGGCGGGAACCCACCGCCGAGGTCATCGAAGAGCTGGCACGGCGGTTGGAGCTCGCCCCCAAGGCCTTGGAAGCGTGGAGCCAACCTGTTTCCGTCAGCGACGCCGAGTACGTCCTCGCCGGCCTCTACGCCAGGCAAGCCTGGGACCTTCGCGATTACCAACTCGCAGCCAGCCACGCCGCAACCGCAGCGCAGATCGCCCTTGAAGCCAAGAACAACAGTGCTTGGTGGAACATGACGTACATGCAGGCCGAGTGCGTGATGAAACAAGGCCAGCTGAAGGAATGCCAGCAAATTGTTGAGCACCTCCTGGAACATCCCATGGCCACCGAATCCGCAGGCCTCGGAGTACGGGCCTGGCAGATGCTTGCCGCTGTGTGCCACGGACAAGGTCAGCTGGCCACCGCCGTCGAACATGCCAAGCAAGCGGTCAAGCTGTGTGAGCAGCTGCCCAAGGGCTCAACTCTCATCATTGGCGCGCACCGCGCGCTGATCGGTGCCCTCGCAGAGAGCGGCAAGCTGGACGAGGCATGGACGTACTGCCTGGCCATGATTGAGCACATGGACGAGCACTCCATGTCGCAGCTTGCCGGCGAGGTCGCGTGGGTTGTGGGCAACGTGGCGTTCATGCGCCACGACTATGTGGAAGGCATCAAGCACCACGAGCGTGCAGCCAAGCTCCTCTCCCCCGCCAACGACATCGAGCTGTGGGCCCGGTTCAATAAGGCTTCGGCCGCGGTGCGGTTGTCCTCCGGGATTGTGGAGCCGGAAACACTGTCCGCCATTGAGCGTGCGGAGCTGGCCCTGTCGATCGTGGGCGGCAACAAGACAGACCAGCTCGAAGTGGCTTTCATCAGGGCCCGCTGGCTCTACCTGACCGGCGACATCCTCGCTGCGGTGGAGAAACTGCGCGAAATTTATGCCGACCGCAAAGTCCTGGCCCGGCACACTGCAGGCGAGGTCTCGCTGCTGCTCGGCAAGTCCTTGAAAGCCGCAGGCGAAACCACCGAGGCGCTGCATTACCTGGAGGAGGCCCAGCACGACTTCAGTGCGGCCGGAGCCTCTGACCGGGTTCAGCAAGCCATGGACGCGGTGCTGGAGATCCGGCTGGCCGAGCGTCGCGCCGCCGCAACGCACCCGGAGCCCTCGCAGGCCTGATTAACCCAAACAGGTCGCAGTAAAGCGCGTTTTGAGCGGTCAAAACGCGCTTTACTGCGACTCAGTTGGGCCGGGTTTACGCGAAGGTGCGGCCCGTGAGCTTTTCGTAGGCCTCTACGTAGCGGGCGCGGGTGCGCTCGACAACATCTGCGGGAAGAGCCGGCGGCGGGGTGTCCGAGGACTTGTCCCAGCCGGATTCGGCGGAGGTCAGCCAGTCACGGACGTACTGCTTGTCATACGACGGCTGGGACTGGCCCGGCGCGTACGTTGCTGCGTCCCAGAAACGGGACGAATCCGGGGTGAGGACTTCGTCGCCCAGGGTGATGATGCCAGTGGCTGCGTCGATCCCGAACTCCACCTTGGTATCGGCAAGGATGATGCCGCGTTCGCGTGCGATCTCCTCGGCACGGGTGTAGATCTTCAACGTGAGCTCGCTCAGGCGGGCTGCGATGTCGTCACCCACCATGGCCACGACGTCGTCGTAGGTGATGTTTTCGTCGTGCTCGCCAACCTCGGCCTTTGCGGAGGGAGTGAAGAGCGCCTTCTCCAAACGCGAACCGTCAACCAGTCCGTCGGGCAGCGGGATCTCGCAGACCGTCCCGGATTCCTTGTATTCGGCAAGGCCGGAGCCGGTGAGGTAGCCACGCGCGATGCACTCCACCGGGAACATGTCCAGCTTCTTGCAGATCATGGCACGGCCCTCAACCTCGGCCGGGACACCACCCTCAACTGTGGAAGCGAGGACGTGGTGCTCAACGTCCAGCTGGTCGAACCACCACAGGCTCAGCTGGGTCAGGACCCGGCCCTTGTCCGGAATTTCGCTGCTCAGGACGTGGTCGTAAGCGCTGATGCGGTCACTGGCGACCACCAGCACGCATTCCTGGCCTACTTTTTCGGTGATGGACTCATCGGCCGGGACATAAAGGTCACGAACCTTGCCGGAGTAGACGTGCGTCCAGCCGGGAAGCTGTAGGGTTTCGGTTTCCAAGCCGCCCGTGGGAAGGGAATCAGTCATGGGTCAGGCCTTCACTTTCGGGATGGTTCCGGTGCCCGCGTAGGGGACCCGGATTTCGCCGCGGGCGGCTTTGCCTGCGATGTCCGTGCGGAACTGCGAGCCTTCAAGCTGAACCAGCTCCACGCCGTCGTACGCTTTTTCGCGGGCTTCCACCAGATCGGAACCGAGCGCAACAACGGCCAGGACACGTCCGCCGGCGGAAACCACCTTGCCCTCATCATCCAGCCTGGTGCCGGCGTGGACCACGTGGACGCCGTCCAACTCGTCAACCTTCTTCAGGCCACGGATCCGGTCGCCCGTGCGGGGCGCGTCCGGATAGTTTTCGGCAGCAACGACGACGGCGACTGCCGTGTCCTTGGACCAGCGCAGCTCTTCGGCGGTGTCCAGTTCGCCCTTGGCAGCTGCCAGCAGCAGCGCACCGAGCGGGGTCTTAAGGCGGGCCAGGACTGCCTGGGTTTCGGGGTCGCCGAAACGGACGTTGAATTCGATGACGCGGGTGCCACGGGAGGTCAGGGCGAGGCCGCAGTACAACACGCCGATGAAGGGCGTGCCGCGGCGGGCCATCTCGTCCACGGTGGGCTGTGCCACGCGGTCGATGACTTCCTGGACCAGACCCTCGGGCGCCCACTCAAGCGGGGTGTATGCACCCATGCCGCCGGTGTTGGGGCCTTCGTCGTTGTCGAAGATGCGCTTGAAGTCCTGCGCCGGGGACAACGGAACAGTGGTGCGGCCGTCGCACAGGACGAACAGGGAAACTTCGGGGCCGTCAAGGAATTCCTCGATGACCACGGTTCCACCGGCGTCGAAGCACGCCTGGGCGTGTGCCAGTGCTTCGTCGCGGTCGTTGGTGACAACCACTCCCTTGCCGGCAGCCAGACCGTCGTCCTTGACCACATGCGGCGCACCGAAAGTGTCCAGGGCGTCAGCGGCTTCCTCCGCGTTGGTGGCAACGCGGGCCATGGCCGTGGGAACGTTGGCCTCGGCCATGATCTGCTTGGCGAAAGCCTTGGAGGCCTCCAGCTGGGCCGCTTCCTTGCTGGGACCGAACACCGGAATCCCGGCCTCACGGACAGCGTCGGAAACACCGGCAGCCAGCGGCGCCTCGGGTCCAACGACTACCAGGTCCACGCCCAGCTTGGTGGCGAGGGCAGACACGGCTTCCGGGTTGTTCCCGTCGATCGCGTGGGTGGGAACGAGTTTGCTGATGCCTGCGTTGCCCGGGGCCGCGTGGACCTCCGAAACGTTGGGGTCTTCAAGCAGAGAGCGGACAATGGCGTGTTCGCGGCCGCCTGGGCCAATGACGAGTACCTTCACGGCTTCAAGGGTACTTTGTGAAGGGCGAGCATCCTAAGCTGTGTCACGCACCGGACCCCGAGAGAACCCCAGTAACCACGGCGCCCCATAGACTTACTGCATGCCAATGAGTTCGCACGAAACCTTCAACGTAGACTCCGCAGTGGAACTGGCAGTGATCGAACGAAGCGGCTTCATCGAGTCCCGGCATGTTGGTGCGGCCGTGGTCCTGGCCGGTGATGGTTCCGTAGTGACCCGGCTGGGTGACATCGATGCCCCCGTTTTCGCCCGCTCCACCCTCAAACCTTTCCAGGCCTTGGCTTCCATGCAGTCCGGCGTCCCGCTGCGTGGCGCGCAGGTGGCAGTGGCGTGCGGTAGCCACACCGGCTCCCTGGAACACATGGATGTGGTGGAAGGGATGCTCAAGGCCGCCGGCGTCCGCGAGGAAAACCTGCACTGCCCCACGGCGTGGCCGCAGGATGAGACGGCACGCAACTGGCTGGTACGGTCCGAGCGGGGCCAATCCAAGCTCGCTTTCAATTGCTCCGGCAAGCACGCAGCCTTCCTGTGGGCTTGCACCGAGAACGGCTGGGACCTCCGCAGCTACCTCGAACCGAACCACCCGCTGCAGCAGCGCGTTCGTTCCGTCATAGAGGAATACAGCGAAGAGACGATCTCCCATCTGGGCATCGATGGGTGCGGCGCGCCGGTAGCAGCGTTGTCGCTCACCGGTCTTGCGCGCGCCTACTCCAAGCTGGCCAAGTCGCCCGGCGACTCCTCTTCCAACGCCCGCGCGGCCACCATCGCCACGTCCATGCTGGATTACCCCTGGGCCGTCCAGGGCAAGGGCGAGTCCAACACGGTGGTCATGGAGGAACTGGAGGTCCTGGCGAAGATCGGCGCCGAGGGCGTCCTTGTCCTGGCAACGCCCACCGGCGCCACCGTGGCGGTCAAGGTTCTGGACGGCAATCTCCGAGCCACCACCTTGGTCGGATTGACGCTGCTGGCCGTCAGCGGTGCAGTGGACATCCCCGCGGTTTCCAACGTCCTGGAACGCGTAGTGGAGCCGGTGCTCGGCGGCGGACGTGCGGTAGGCAGGATCCGCCTGGGCCATGCCGTCTCCGCACTGCTCGACTAAACCCGCACAGGATAAGGAAATACCCATGGCTGTTGCACGACGCCGAGTCAACATCGAAGAAGGCCGCGCCGCCCTGGCAACCTGGCAAACCGCCGTCGAACGTTCCGAAACCGCCGGTGGGACAACCACCGACGCCGGGACGCCGCCGTCGCGCACGTTGATTGCGACGGCGGTCCGATACTCGCTGGAGGAAGTCACCGCCCGCGCGCCCGGCAATTCGGTTGAGGTCCGGGTGCCGCCGTTCGGCGTGACCCAGTGCGTTGAAGGGCCCCGCCACACGCGAGGCACTCCCCCGAACGTCATTGAGTGCGACGCCGACACCTGGCTTTCGCTGGTGACGGGCCGGATCTCGTGGGCGGATGCGGTGTCGTCACACAAAGTGACAGCCTCCGGCTTGCGCGCCGATCTTTCCGGGTTGCTGCCCCTTTAAACGGAGGATGCCCTCCGGAGCTTTCCGGAGGGCATCACCTATTACGTCAGTCGGGGCAGATCGGGTCCTGTGATTTGCCCGGCTTGCTCATCTCGAATTGCGGGATCTCATCGGAGGTGGGGCCGCCGCGGAATTTCGGAGACGGGTTCTGGCCGCTGCTGATGCGTTCCAGTTCCTGTTGCTCAAAGACATCTTCCTTGCCGAGCATGATGGCGGTGTCCTCATTGGTGATCTCACCGTTGAACGCGCGGACCATGACGCTGCGGTCGAACTGGCCCTCCCATTTGGCGACGACGAACGTTGCCACACAGTTGCCGAGGAGGTTCACGACGACGCGCATGGAGTCCATGAGGCGGTCCGCTCCAAGGAGAAGAGCGACACCGGCCACCGGGAAGATGCCCAAGGCCGCAGCGGTTGCCGAGAGTGCCAGGAAGGACGAGCCCGGTACGCCTGCCATTCCCTTGGAGGTAAGGAGCAGCACGCCAAGGGCAGCCAACTGCTGGCCGAGGTCCAGGTTGTGTCCGAAGGCCTGGGCCAGGAACAGCAGCGAGATCGAAAGGTAGATCGCGGCGCCGTCGAGGTTGAATGAGTAGCCCGTTGGGACCACCAGGCCGGTGGTTGCCCGTGAGCAGCCGGCGTTGGTCAGCTTGGTCATGATGCGCGGCATGACGGCTTCAGTGGATGCCGTGCCAAGCGCCAGCAGGAATTCTTCGCGGGTGTACTTGAGGAACTGCCACAGCGGAACCCGGGCGAAGCCCCACGCCACCAGGAACAGCAAACCGATGAAGATGATCGCCGCTCCGTAGCAGGATGCGATCAACAGTGCGTACGTTCCCAAGGTCCCCACGCCGTACTGGCCGATGATGAAGGCCATGGCACCGAAGGCACCGATCGGGGCCACCCTCATGATCCAGGACATGATCTTGAAGATCAGCTCCAGGACCGTCTCCATGAGGCTGATGACCGGCAGGCACCGTTCCCGGCCGATGACGACGATTGCAGCGCCGAAGAAGACGGAGAAGAACAGCACCTGGAGCAGGCTGTTGCTGGCGAAGGCACCGATCACGCTCGAAGGAATGACGTCCAGGATGAAGGCGGCCGCGTCCTTGGGGACTGCGTGGCCGGTCTTCGCGTCGAGCGCCTCCTGGGAAAGCGTTGAGGGATCAATGTTCAGCCCGGCACCCGGCTGGACGATGTTTCCTACGATAAGCCCGAAAACGAGGGCGAAAAGCGTGGCACCGGTGAAGTACAGGAGCGCCTTGACCCCAACCCTTCCGACCGCCTTGACGTCGCCCACTGCCGAGATTCCCGTGACGATCACGAGGAAAATCAGCGGGGCAATGATCATTTTGATGAGTTGAATGAATCCATCACCCAGTGGCCGGAGGGCGGACCCGATATTCGGCCAAAAATGACCGATGAGCACACCTGCGACGACGGCGATCAGAATTTGAAAAAAGAGCGACTGATACAGCCGCTTTTTCTTCTGCGGGGCCGAACTCGCCTTCAGCGCCGCGGAGTCTGGGATCTTCATTGATCTGAACCAATCAGTTTGGGAACAGCCCCTCGTTTTGGGGGGATGTTTTCAATGTAAGCCGGGTCACATCATTCCGCAAGGGGAAAATGAGTTTCCATATTATGGAAGTCACAATCGGTTGGAAGGCCGCGGACGGGCGTCCCTAACTCGCTAGCCGCGGCCCACGAACGGCATGCCGGCAGCCGTGACCACCAGGGATCCAACACTGGCCGACGCCGGCATGTTGGCCATCATCAGCACTGCACGGGCTGCGTCGTCCACCGGGAACATCGGTTCCACTTTGCGGGTTCCATCGGCCTGCAGGGCACCGGAGCCCACGCCGATGGTGTCCATGATCTCGGTCCGGGTATTGCCGATGTCGATCTGCCCGCACGTGATGCCAAAAGCCCTCCCATCGAGCTCAATGCTCTTGGTCAGGCCGGTCATCGCGTGCTTCGTGACCGTGTACGCCACGGACCGCGGCCTGGGCGAATGGGCCGAGATGGACCCGTTGTTGATGATCCGCCCGCCCTGCGGTTCTTGGGCTTTCATGGTGCGTACCGCTTCAGCCGCGCACAGCATGGAACCGGTGACATTGACCCTCAGGGTCGCTTCCCATTCGTCCACGTCGATTTCGCCGACGTCGCCGGCAGGGCCAAAAATGCCTGCGTTATTGAACAGCACATCAACCCGGCCCCAGCGCTGGCGAACCGCCGCGAAAAGGCGGGCGACGTCGTCGGGCACTGTCACGTCGCACGGAACCGCCAGCGCTTCCGTGTGGCCGCCCGCGGTTTCGATCAACTGGGCCTCACGACGGCCGGCCAGCGCTACCCGGTAGCCCTCGGCGAGCATGAGACGGGCGACCGCCCGCCCAATACCGGAACCGGCCCCGGTGACGACGGCGACCCTTGAGTCTGCGGGCAGGCTGGAGTCAGTCATGTGGTTGCCTTTCGGGAAATACTGTGGGCAGCGTCAGCGTGCGGCTTCTTGCTGGGCTGCTGAATGCTGGGCTGCGGTTATCGGCCAGCCTATGACAGTCTTGGGGCGCGGCGTGGCGTAGGTTCGCACCTTGGACGTGGACAGGCCAAGGCGGACCAGTGACTCGGCGATGGTGACGGCCGAGGCTACGCCATCCACCACGGGAACGCCGGTCCGCTGTCGGATCTGCTCATCCAGCCCCGCCATCCCGCCGCAGCCAAGGACGATGACCTCGGCCTTGTCATTCCGGACGGCCTCTTCGGCCTGGCCAACGATCGCTTCAACGGCCCGTTCGGGGTACTCCTCGAGTTCCAGCACCGCCATGCCACTGGCCCGGACAGAGGCGCAGCGGGCGTCCAGGCCGGCCAGCTTGAGGCGGTCCTCGATCAGCGGCACCGCGCGATCAAGGGTGGTGACCACCGAATATTTGTGGCCGAGGAACATCGCCGTACTGGCAGCGGCTTCGGTGATGTCGACGACCGGCACGTCCAGGAGTTCCTGCAGGCCTTCGCGGCCGTGTTCGCCATAGCCGGCCTGGATGACGGCGTCGAAGGGCTCGGGATAGTTGACCACGGCATCCATGACGGCGATCGCTGCAAGGTAGCTTTCGAAGTTTCCTTCGCAGGAATCGGCGCCGAAACGGGGTGTGATGCCGATGATTTCGGTGCCCGGAGCAGCCGCTGCCCGCGCCTGGGCAGCGATGGAGTCTGTCATGGATTGGGTGGTGTTGACGTTTGCGACAAGGATGCGCATGGAAATCCTCTCAACGGCGACGCCCACCCCCGGGCAACTGGAGCGAAGTCCGGCTGTCGGCGAGGGTGGGCTTGGCCTGTGGGGCTGGGTTTACTAGTGGGTGCTGGCGACGGCGATCGGCTCACCGGACACGTAATCGTGAAGTTGCTTCTTGTCAGCAACGGCGAAGAACGTCAGGGCGCCGACGCCTGCTCCGATGAACCATGCGAACGGTGCCGCTGGTGCAAGTGCCGGGATGAATGCGATGGCAACGGCGATGGCAGCGGCCGGAATCAGGGCGATGATGGCCCTGGGATTCACGCCGCGCTTGTAGAAGTAGGCTCCCTTGGGATCGTCCGTGTACAGCTCGGGGACGTTGACCTTGCCCCGGCGGACCAGCCAGTAGTCGGCCATGATGACTCCGAACAGCGGGCCGAGCAAGGCGCCAAGTCCGCCCAGGAAGTAGACGATCACGATCGGGTTGTTGTAAAGGTTCCAGGGCAGGATGACCAGGCCGATGGTGCCGCTGACCCAGGCTGCCTTACGGAAGTTCAGGTGCCGCGGGAAAAGGTTCGTCAGCGCATACACCGGCGCCACGAAGTTGGCCATCAGGTTCACGGCCACGGTCAGGATGAGCAAGGCCAGGCAGGCCAACACCAGCAGAAGCGTGTTGGGGATGCTCTGGACAATGTCCGACGGGCTTTCGATGACCGTGCCGTTGATCTTGTACTGCCCGCCGGCCATGACCACCACAATGGCGCCGAAGACCAGCATGTTGATGGGGATGCCCCAGAAGTTGCCCTTGACGATCGACTTCCTGGTGGTGGAAGAACGGGTGAAGTCGCAGAAGTTCAGCACGAAGGTTCCGTAAATGGATACCCACAGCGCTCCGCCTGCGAAGATGGTCAACCACATTTCGCCGCCTTCGAGGCCCTTGATTCCGGACCATTGGATGGCTCCGCCGGCTTCGACGAAGACCCACACGGCGATCGCGGCCATGGTGACCAGAATGACGGGACCAGCGAACGCCTCGTACTTACGGATCATTTCCATGCCGAAGCTCACGATGACCAGCTGGACGATCCACAGGGCGACGAAGGAGAACCAACCCAAGGTAGAAAGCCCCAGGATGGAGTTGCTGTCCAGGTCCTTCAGGCCCGGCGCCATGGCAACGAGCATGACGCGCAGGACCACGGATGCCAGGTAGGTCTGAATTCCGAACCACGCCACGGCAACGGCGCCGCGGATCAGGCTGGCAATCTGTGCACCCCGGATGCCGAAGCTGATGCGGCTCATGACAGGGAAGGGGACGCCGGTCTTCTGGCCCATGAACCCCGAGAAGTTCAGTAGGGCAAAAAGGAGGACGGCCCCAATTCCCAGTGCCACCAGGATCTGCCATCCGCCCAATCCGAGCGAGAAAAGACCAATGGCGAAAGCATAGTTACCCAGGCTGTGGACGTCGTTGGCCCAGAGGGTGAAGATGCTGTAACTGGTCCACTTGCGGCCCTTGGCCTTGGTGGGGGCGAGATCGATGTTGTAAAGACTGGGGCTGATGGTACGGCCTGATGCTTCGGACGCAATTGCACACAATTCTGTATTGCCAACTACACGATGGTTGGGGCCACCCTGCGGTTCGTCCGGAGTCTCAGTGACGCCGACTGATGAAGTCGTCTGCATCGTGGATCTCCACTTCGTACTGCTTCCGCATTACGGAAACAAGTTATTGAATAGTGAAAACACTTTATGACGCAGGTCACTCGCGGTCAAGATGCTTCGGATGTAGGCAGGGTCACATTTGGTTGCCTGGCGGCTTGATTACCAGTTGACTGTTGCGGACAGGTGATCCGTGTTGACGCTGCCGATCGGTAGACGTAATCTCGAATTGCAGAATTTTATTCTCACAATACGAAATTCCTTGAGCGCCCCCACAGAGCAAGCGCCCATACATTCAATGAAGAGAGGCTGGACGTGTCTGTAGGAGAAGAGACCTCACACATCCTCAGCGGGTTGACTGCCCA
>NZ_JBEEII010000011.1:0-125350 GCF_040137855.1 Paenarthrobacter sp. CAP02
ACCCTGTCACCCCGAACCCCCTACAGATCAGCCCCCAACCGGCCTATGTGGAAAACTATGTGCCGGCGTAATGGGCGCCGTGCCCAGCGGCTCGCGTGAGGGCGCCTCCCTACGTTGTTAGCGCGGCATATGCCATCTGTTCCAGGATTGGTCGGGCTGATTTCGCCGCGATCTTCCTGCCGTGGTGACGCACGGAATGTGGGGTGGAGTTGATCAAGCCAAAGGCGGCATGGGCGCGTACCCGGAGCTCGGCGGTGTCGGTGCCTGTGTGGATTTTCCCGAGGACTCCCACCCAGGTCTCAACGTAGGAGCGCTGCAACTGCCGTACTTCGGCCTGGTCGGCATCGCCGAGGCTGCTGAAATCCCGGTCCTGCACACGGATGACGTCGGGGTTGCTCAGGGCAAAGTCCACTTGGAACCGGATCAAACCCCGCAGGGCTTCCGTGGGAGTTCCAGCGTCCGAGACCACTCGCAGTCCGCCGTCCAGGAGGTCCCGGCTAACGCTGAGGAGCAGTTCGCCAAGCACGGCTTGTTTGCCGGGAAAATGGCGGTACACAGCGGGTCCACTGACGCCTGCTGCTGCGCCGAGGTCCTCAAGGGACACCCGGCTGAAGCCGTTTTCCGCGAACAGCCCTGCGGCGGCGGACAGCAAAGCCAACCTGCGTAGCTCCTTTGCGTGGCTGCGTTGCGTCATGGCAGTGCGGCTACCGTCGGTGCTTGTTTCCGGGCCTACGGTCACGTTCTCCTCCTTGGCGCCCACGCCGGCAGAGCGGGCGTTGCTGTGCTGGACATCACAGTTAATAAAGACTAACCTAAATTTCAGTTACGTGGCACTAACCGAAATGGCCTGGGGCCGGGAATGGAACAGGGGTCGATGGAGACAATCGCCAGCTTGACGGGAACCGCCGGCGGCACGTTTGAGGCCAACGAGGAAGCGCAGCGGGCCCTGGTCGAGGAGTTAAAGAACCGCTTGGCAACAGCGGCATTGGGCGGGCCCGCAGCCTCCCGCGAACGCCACATCAAGAGGGGCAAGCTTCTCCCCAGGGAACGTATCGATTACTTGTTGGACGAGGGAAGCCCATTCCTGGAGATCGCACCCTTGGCCGCAAATGGAATGTACAATGACGATTCGCCCGGTGCCGGTGTCATCGCAGGCATTGGACTCGTTCATGGCCGCCACGTCCTGGTCATTTCCAACGACGCAACGGTCAAGGGCGGGACCTACTATCCGATGACCGTGAAAAAGCATCTCCGGGCCCAGGAGATCGCGCTGGAGAACAAGCTCCCGTGCATCTACCTGGTGGATTCGGGCGGTGCCTTCCTGCCCAAGCAAGACGAGGTCTTCCCCGACAAAGAACACTTCGGCCGGATCTTCTACAACCAGGCCCGGATGTCCGCGGCGAAGATCCCACAGATCGCCTCCGTGATGGGTTCGTGCACCGCGGGTGGGGCCTACGTCCCGGCGATGAGTGACGAGACCGTGATTGTCCGCAACCAGGGGACCATCTTCCTTGGCGGCCCGCCCCTGGTTAAGGCCGCCATCGGCGAGATCGTCACGGCGGAAGAACTGGGCGGCGGTGAGGTGCATTCCCGGATTTCCGGGGTGACGGACCACCTGGCGGAAAACGACCAGCATGCGCTGGAAATCGTCCGGGACATCGTGGCGACGTTGCCGAAGCCGGCACAGCCTGCGTGGGACGTGCTCGACGTCGTCCTGCCGCCTTTGGCCGAACAGGCGGAGCTTTACGGTGTGGTTCCCACAGACGTCAACGCCCAGTACGACGTCCGCGAAGTCATTGCCCGGCTGGTGGATGGCTCCGAGTTCCATGAATTCAAGAAAAACTACGGCACCACTCTGGTCACCGGGTTTGCGCATTTGCATGGGCATCCCGTGGGCATCGTCGCCAACAACGGTGTCCTGTTCAGCGAGTCCTCACTCAAGGGCGCCCACTTCATTGAGCTCTGCGACCAGCGGGGAATCCCACTGATCTTCCTGCAGAACCTCTCCGGTTTCATGGTGGGCAAGGACTATGAGCAAGGTGGCATCGCCAAGAACGGTGCCAAGATGGTCACCGCGGTGGCAACGGCCCGCGTACCAAAACTGACCGTAGTTATTGGCGGTTCCTTTGGTGCCGGCAACTACTCGATGTGCGGCCGGGCGTACTCGCCGCGGTTCCTCTGGATGTGGCCCGCCGCCCGTATCTCCGTCATGGGTGGCAACCAGGCATCCAGCGTCCTGGCGACGGTCAAAAGGGACCAGTATGAGGCTGCCGGCCAGGAATGGTCCGCGGAAGACGAAGAGGCGTTCAAGGCGCCCATCAAGCAACAGTACGAAGACCAGGGGAGTCCGTACTATTCCACCGCCCGGCTGTGGGATGACGGCATTATCGATCCCGCCGATACCCGCCGTGTCCTGGGCCTGGCACTTGACGTCGTCTCCCGCCAACAACTGCCCGAGACCTCCTTCGGCCTCTTCAGGATGTGACCATGACCCTCCCGACATCAACCAAGACCCAGCACGCAAGCCCAACCCCGCAGGCAAACCCAACCGCGAAAGCAACGGCACCCCGCACCTTCAATGCCGTCTTGGTCGCCAACCGGGGCGAGATTGCCTGCCGGGTCATCCGGACGCTGAAGGAGATGGGCATCCGCTCCGTCGCCGTGTATTCGGACGCCGATAAGCACGCAAAGCATGTAACGCTTGCCGATACCGCGGTAGCTATTGGAGGTACAGCACCCGCAGAGAGCTACCTTCGGATCGACACCATCATCGAGGCGTGCCGTCGCAGTGGGGCCGATGCCGTCCACCCTGGTTACGGCTTCCTGTCAGAGAACGTTGAATTCGCTAAAGCTTTGGACGCCGCGGGCATTACGTTCATCGGCCCTGGGATCGGTGCCATCGAGGTGATGGGCGACAAGATCCGGTCGAAAAACCACGTCATGGCCTACGACGTCCCATGCGTACCCGGCATCGCCAAGCCCGGGCTCACGGACCAGGAACTGATTGATGCTGCTCCGGGAGTGGGCTTTCCCCTGCTCATCAAGCCTTCAGCGGGCGGCGGCGGCAAGGGCATGCACGTGGTGGAACGGCTGGAAGACATGCCCGCCACACTCCTCACGGCCAGGCGCGTGGCTGCATCTGCCTTCGGGGACGACACACTCTTCCTGGAACGCCTCATACGGGCTCCCAGGCACATTGAAGTGCAGGTCCTGGCGGACAACCATGGCAACGTCATTCACCTCGGCGAGCGCGAATGCTCGCTGCAACGCCGGCATCAAAAGGTCATCGAGGAAGCCCCGTCGGCGCTTTTCGAAGCACTGCCTGACGGCCAGGCGCAGCGGGAGCGGATCGGTGAGGCTGCATGCCAGGCGGCGCGGAGCGTCAATTACAGCGGCGCCGGCACAGTGGAGTTCCTGGTCTCGGACGAGCACCCGGACGAGTTCTTTTTCATGGAAATGAATACCCGGCTGCAGGTGGAGCACCCCGTTACGGAGATGGTCACGGGCGTCGACCTCGTTGAATGGCAGGTGCGGATCGCCGCCGGTGAGGTGCTCACCGTCGCACAGTCCGACGTCGTGCTTAACGGCCACGCCGTTGAGGCGCGTGTCTACGCCGAGGTGCCCGAGCGGAATTTCATGCCATCGATGGGGCGTGTCGTGGCGCTGGCCGAGCAGGGTGCTGATGATTCATCAGTGTCAGGAGTGCAATACGGGCATGCCAACGTCCGGATCGACTCGGCCATGCGTGATGGATTGGAGATCACCGGTGACTACGATCCCATGCTCGCCAAGGTCATTGCCTGGGGCGAGGACCGCGCGGCGGCGCTGGATACCCTCGATGCGGCCCTGGAGCGCTACACGCTGCTTGGTGTCGATACGAACGTCGAGTACCTGCGGCTGCTTATCAATGATTCCGAGGTCCGCGCCGGGCATTTGGATACGGGGCTGATCGAACGGAAACTCCCGTCCATGGCGTTCCGGCATGCGGGGCCGAACGAGCTGATCGCCGCCGCCCTCACGC
This sequence comes from Paenarthrobacter sp. CAP02, assembly GCF_040137855.1. Taxonomy (NCBI): domain Bacteria; kingdom Bacillati; phylum Actinomycetota; class Actinomycetes; order Micrococcales; family Micrococcaceae; genus Paenarthrobacter; species Paenarthrobacter sp. CAP02. The sequence goes on from NZ_JBEEII010000011.1 coordinate 4,022, forward strand.
TGTGGATGGATCGCACCGGTGCGACGCTGGCCGGCAACGCCTGGAAGGTTCCTGACGCTTGGCGGGTGGGCGCCCCTGCCGCCTGGACGGCGACGTTGGGTGTTCGGGAAGGTGCCATGGCTACGGTGTCCGTCACCGAACACAACGGTGCCCTCACGCCAAGGATCGACGGCGGCGACCCCTACAGTGCCACTGTGGTGGAACGCAGCGGCGACTGCATCGTCCTGGAGCTCGACGGCGGTCTCCTCACCTACGCGGTGGGCGTGGCGCCGGGCGCCGTCCCGGAGCTGTTCGTAGGCAACGACGGCTGGTCTTGCCGCTTTGAGGTCCTGAACCGTGCCGAACGGCTGCGTCGGATACTCGCCGGCATCCAGCGCGAAGAGGGTGCCGCTGATCCGGAGGTGCGCTCACCGATGCCCGGAACGGTGGTGTCCGTGTCTGTCGCTGATGGCGACCTGGTGGAAGAGGGCCAGGTGCTCCTGGCCGTCGAAGCCATGAAGATGGAGCACCAACTGGTGGCGTCGGTCTCTGGGACGGTGCATCTGGGCAGCAAACCCGGGGACTTGGTCAAAGCAGACCAGGTGCTCGCCACCATTCACGTAGCCGCCGGCACAGACAAGGCCGGCACAGACAAGGCCGACACAGACAAAGCCGACACAGACAAGAGCAGCACGGCAAAGACCAGCACAGACAAGGAAGTCCAGCCATGAGCACCTTTGAACTCAACGAGGAATACCAGGACCTGAGCGACTCCGTCCGGGAGTTCGCCGACGAGGTGGTAGCCCCTGTCTCGGCAAAGCACGACGAGGAGCACAGCTTTCCCTACGAGGTCGTCAAGCAGATGGGGGAGATGGGGCTCTTCGGGCTGCCGTTCCCGGAAGAGTTCGGCGGCATGGGCGGAGACTACTTTGCTCTCGCGTTGGCGTTGGAACAGCTGGGCCGGGTGGACCAGTCAGTCGCCATCACTTTGGAAGCGGGTGTTTCCTTGGGTGCCATGCCTGTCTACCGCTTCGGCACTGATGAGCAAAAGGAGAGGTGGCTCCCGGAGCTGGCATCCGGGCGTTCCCTGGCCGGTTTTGGCTTGACGGAGCGCGAGGCTGGTTCCGATGCCGGAGGCACCAAGACCCACGCGCACACGGAAAACGGCGAGTGGGTCATCAACGGCAGCAAGGAGTTCATCACCAACTCCGGTACGGACATCACCACCCTGGTCACGGTCACCGCCGTCACCGGCACCCAGGAGAAGGCGGACGGCGGCACCAAGAAGGAGATCTCCACCATCCTTGTGCCCACCGACACGCCCGGTTTTACCGCCGAAAAGCCGTACAACAAGGTGGGTTGGAACGCATCCGACACCCACCCGCTCACCTTGGACAATGTCCGCGTCCCGGAAGCGAACCTCCTGGGCGAGCGCGGCCGCGGGTACGCAAACTTCCTGTCCATCCTGGACGAGGGACGCATCGCCATTGCCGCCCTCGCCACCGGAGCCGCCCAGGGTTGCGTGGACCTTTCCGTGAGGTATGCCAAGGAACGCAGTGCTTTTGGGCAGAACATCGGCAAGTACCAGGCCATCCAGTTCAAGATTGCCCGGATGCAGGCAAGGGCCCACACAGCACGCCTGGCGTACTACGACGCGGCCTCCAGGATGCTGGCAGGGAAGCCGTTCAAGACCGAAGCGGCCATAGCTAAGATGGTCGCAGGCGAGGCAGCCATGGACAACGCGCGGGACGCCACCCAGGTGTTCGGCGGCTATGGCTTCATCAACGAATTCACGGTGGCACGCCATTACCGCGACTCCAAGATCCTTGAAGTCGGTGAGGGCACCACCGAGGTCCAGTTGATGCTGATCGCCCGTGAGCTGGGTCTGTAACCGTACGGGAAGGATCAAGGATGATTGACAAGGTTGTTGCCAGCGCCGCGGAAGCGGTGCGGGACATCCCCGACGGCGCCTCGCTCGCCGTCGGAGGTTTTGGCCTGTGCGGTATTCCCGTGGCATTGATCGATGCGCTCCACAGCCAAGGCACTACGGACCTGGAGACCGTGAGCAACAACTGCGGGGTGGATGACTGGGGTTTGGGCATCCTCCTCAAGGACGGCCGCATCCGACGCACCATCAGCTCATATGTTGGCGAAAACAAAGAGTTCGCCCGGCAATACCTGGCAGGGGAGTTGGAGGTGGTCCTCACCCCGCAGGGCACGCTGGCTGAGAAGCTTCGCGCCGGCGGTGCCGGTATCCCGGCGTTCTTCACCAAGGCCGGTGTGGGAACCCAGGTGTCCGAAGGCGGACTTCCGCAAAAGTACGACGCCGACGGGAACGTTGCGATCGCCTCCTCGCCCAAGGAAGTCCGCACCTTCAACGGCGCCGACTACGTCCTGGAAGAATCGCTGACCCCGGACTTCGGGCTTGTCCATGCGTGGAAAGGCGACCGGCACGGCAACCTTGTGTTCCATGCGACGGCCATGAACTTCAATCCCCTGTGCGCGATGGCGGCCAGGACCACCATTGCCGAGGTCGAAGAACTCGTCGAACCCGGTGAACTGGACCCGGAACACATCCACACGCCGGGTATCTTCGTGCAGCGCGTGGTGGTGGCGCCGTCTACCGAAAAGCGGATCGAGAAGCGGACTGTCGCCTTGGGGGCACCAGCGTCCGACGGCACGAGAGAACAGGCAGGAGCCTAGCCATGGAATCGAACAGTCTCCAGGACATCCCGCCCCGTCCCGAAGCCGTGCGTCACGAGTACCGGCGCGCCGACGTCGAACATCACGAAGCCAAAGGCTGGACCCGCAACGAACTGGCGGCGCGGGTCGCCCAGGAGCTGGCCAACGGCCAGTATGTGAACCTGGGAATCGGGATGCCAACCCTGATCCCCAACTACATTCCGGACGGTGTGGAAGTCATTCTCCATTCCGAGAACGGCATCCTCGGCGTCGGTCCCTACCCGGCAGAGGACAGGGTGGACCCCGACCTCATCAACGCCGGCAAGGAGACCGTCACCACCAACGCGGGCGCGGCGTTTTTCGATTCGGCGTCGTCCTTCGGCATGATCCGCGGCGGGCATGTGGACGTTGCTGTCCTGGGCGCCATGGAGGTGGCCGCCAACGGCGACCTCGCCAACTGGATGATTCCGGGCAAGATGGTGAAGGGGATGGGCGGCGCCATGGACCTGGTGTTCGGCGCCAAGAAGGTCATCGTGATGATGGAGCACGTGGACCGGAGCGGCAGGCCGAAGATCGTCCAAAGCTGCACCCTTCCGCTGACGGGCAAAGGCTGCGTGGACCGCATCATTACGGACCTCGCGGTGATCGACGTTGTCAAGGACGAAGGCGATCCGCGTTTGGTGCTGCGCGAGCTGGCCCCGAACGTCAGTCTCGACGACGTCGTTGCCGCTACGGGGGCCGAGCTGTTCGAGGAAGACCAGGAGCTGACCGTATGACGCGGATCGTCGAGCAGCGTGGGCTCTATTTCGATGAGCTTGAAGAGGATGTGGTCTACGCGCATAAGCCCGGGCGTACGGTCACCGAAACGGACAATGTCCTCTTCACCACCATGACCATGAACACGCAGGCACTGCATTTGGATGCTGCGTGGAGCGCAGGGCAGCCCTTCGGGCAGCGGCTCATGAATTCCATGTTCACGCTGTCCACCATGGTGGGGCAGTCCGTCACGCAGCTGACGCAGGGCACCATCATTGCGCAGCTGGGGCTGACCGACGTCACCTTTCCGCACCCGCTGTACCACGGGGATACGCTGTACACGGAGACGGTGATCCTCGGAAAAAGGTTGTCGTCCTCCCGCCCCGGGCAGGGCGTGGTGACCATGCAGCACACCGGCCGCAACCAGGACGGGACCGTGGTGGCATCGGCCACCCGTACCTGCCTCATGTGGACCAAGGAAGCGCACGCCGCGCAGTCCTGACCTCCGCTTGACGCCACCCCCCCACACCCCAGCAGCGAGGTAATGCATGTCTTCTCCCTTCACCATGGGCCCGGCCCTTTTGTTCTGCCCGGCTGACCGGCCCGAGCGTTTCGGGAAGGCCGCCGAGAGGTCCGATGCCGTGATCCTGGACCTGGAGGACGCGGTAGCTCCGGCCGACAAGCCCGGCGCCCGCAACGCGATCATCGAGCAGCCGGAGGGGGAGCGCCTGGATCCGGCCAGAACCATCGTCCGCGTCAACCCTGTGGGCTCGCCTGAGTTCGAGGCAGACCTGGAAGCCTTGGCCGCAACGCCTTACCGCACTGTGATGCTGGCCAAGGCGGAAAGCGCCGGGCAGCTCGCGGCGTTGGCGGGTTACCAGGTCATAGCGCTGTGTGAAACGGCCGCCGGAATCGTCAACGCTGCCGCGATTGCGGCCGAACCAAACGTGGTGGGCCTCATGTGGGGCGCCGAGGACCTGCTCGCCTCCCTCGGCGGCCTGTCCAGCAGGAACGACGACGGCGGGTACCGGGCTGTCGCGCTGCACTCCCGGTCCGCTGTGCTGCTTGCCGCCAAGGCCGCGGGCAAGGAAGCCATCGACTCCGTCTATGTGAACATCCCGGACCTTGATGGCCTGGGCGTGGAGTCCCGGGATGCGGTGGCCAGCGGGTTCGGTGCGAAGGCCTGCATCCACCCGAACCAGGTTGCCGTGGTCCGGGAAGCGTATGCCCCCGCACCCGAAGCAGTGGAGGCGGCCACTGAGTTGCTCGACGCCGCCGCAGCAGCCGGTACGGGCGTGTTCCAGTTCAAAGGGAAGATGATCGACGGCCCCATCCTCAAGCACGCGGAAGCGACGCTGCGCAGGGCCGGTCGCTAGCGACGGGTCCGGCCCTTGTTCGCTGCACTCACCGTTAGACGGCGGGGACAGCAAACAAGGGCCGGAATCGTGGGCGCCGCAGCGCCCTAAGCCCGGACCGCCGTCGAGAGTTCCGTCAGCTCCACCGTGGCGGGCCGTGCAGCCGTGCTGGTGATGGCTACGGCTTGCCCGCTGCGGGCAGATTCCAGCACCGATTCCATGACCTCCAGGGCATGGAAGGCCAACTGTCCACCGGCACGCGGCTCCTGTCCTGCCGGCGTGGCCGCAAGGTCGGCGATGCCAAAGCCGCGTCCCGAGTCCACATAGCCCGCAGACACCGGGAGCGTCTCCCAATCCTCGGCGCCGAGTGCGAAGAGCTCCACGTCGCCGTCGAAGTAGTTGGGGTCGGGCACCACCAAGGAACCTTTTTCGCCGTGGATTTCGATGTTGGGGCTCTTGGTTTTGACCGCGTCGAAGCTCATGAAGAGCGTCGACAAGGCCCCGGAGGCGTGGACCAGGACACCCGTGACGTGCGAGTCAATGGCAACCGGCACTTTTTGGCCTTCGCGCGGGCCCGATCCGATGGTCCGTTCGTCACGCGTATGACTGGCTGCGCCTACCACCGAAACCACAGGTCCGAGCAGGGTGACCAGTGCCGAGACGTAGTACGGACCCATGTCCAGGAGGGGCCCACCACCAGGCTGGTAGTAGAAGTCGGGGTTCGGATGCCAGCGCTCGTGCCCCGGAGTAGCCATTGTGGCCGTGGCGGAGATGGGCGCGCCGATCAGGCCGTCGTCGATCGCCTTGCGGGCAGTCTGGATGCCAGTGCCCAACACGGTGTCAGGCGCGCAGCCAACCACCACCCCGGCAGCTGCTGCCGCATCGAGTACTTCCCGGGCCTCCGCCGTTGTTGCTGCCAGAGGCTTTTCACCGTAGACGGACTTTCCTGCGGCAATGGCCTTCAAGGCAATGTCGGCGTGGGCGGCGGGAATGGTCAGGTTGAGGACCAGCTCAACGTCATTCGCGGCCAGGAGCTCGTCCACCGTGAGGGCCCGGACGCCGTCGTAGGATTCGGCGACGGCCTGCGCGCGGGCAGGATCGAGGTCGGCAACGGCCACCAGATTGATGGTGTCGAGCCTGCGGAAGTTGCTCAGGTACTGCGCGATGATGGCGCCGCAGCCAATGATTCCGACATTCAGCGGCTTGCCCACAGCATGCCCCTTTCGATGATGGTGCGGACGTTGCTGTCCTGGAGGATTTCCACGCGGTGGCCGGGGGTGCAGACAAAGATCCTGCCCTTGCCCCATTGGCGGGTCCAGATTGCCGGGGAAGTGACTTCACGGTTCCACGGATCCCACTCCCGCACTTTCTGGGTGGTGGTCGCCAGGACGTCGATGTAGTCGTCGGATAGGACCCAGTACTGCTCCGTGACGAGATCGAAGTCCCCGATGCCCTGGGTGATGGGGTGTTCGGCGGCCGCTGGAAGCATGTTCACCGTGTACGGGACGTAGTTGTCGGACTGTTCGCCCGACAGCTCGTCAGGATGCTTGCCCGGGTGGCAGGCAAACTGGCCGCCGATCAGGTGCAGGTAATCCGAGTTGTTGCGGTAGGAATCGGCGATGCCACCGTGCCAGCCCGCGAGTCCCGTGCCGTTCTCGACGGCGGTGCGGAGTCCCTCGAACTCGTCCTTCTCGATGGTGGTCATGGTCATGCACTGGACGATCAGGTCGACGCCCGCCATGTAGTCCGGATCGGCGTAGATCTTGGGGGATTCCTCCACCCGGACGTCGTAGCCGTTCTCCCGCAGGTAGGGGATGAACAGCTCGGTGGCTTCCACCGGCTGGTGTCCGTCCCAGCCGCCGCGAACCACCAGCGCTGTCTTGTTGTTGCTTGTCATGGTTTCCTTCGATTTCGGGGCGTTGTGTCGTTGAGTCGGGTGTGGTGCTGTCAGCGCGTAGCAAACGCAGCATCGAAAGCTGCTGCCGGGGGCTGTATGGCGGCCAGCCGACGAACCATGTCCAGCGCCTGGGGAGCGCCGATCAGCCGGTCCATTCCGGCGTCCTCCCATTCGATGCTGGTGGGTCCTTCGTAGCCAATGGCATTGAGCGTCCGGAAGATCGGCTCCCAGTTAACGTCCCCGTGCCCGGCAGTGACGAAGTCCCATCCGCGCCTTGGATCAGCCCACGGCAGGTGGGATCCAAGGCGCCCGTTGCGGCCGTTGAGTTGCCGGACGGATTCCTTGACATGGACATGGAAGATCTTGTCCGCAAAGTCCTGGAGGAACATCACGGGGTCCAGGTCCTGCCACAGGAAGTGGGAGGGATCGAAGTTCAGTCCAAATCCTTCCCTGTGTCCGATCGCGTCGAGGGCGCGCTTCGCAGTCCAGTAGTCATAGGCAATCTCGGAAGGGTGGACTTCCAACGCGAAACGGACGCCAACCTCATCAAACACATCCATGATGGGATTCCAGCGGTCGGCGAAGTCCTGGTAGCCGCGCTCAATCATGGCCTCAGAGGCCGGGGGAAACATCGCCACGCATTTCCAGATGGACGAGCCCGTGAACCCGGTGACCGTTTTGACCCCCAGCCTTGCCGCGGCGCGTGCTGTGGTCTTCATGGTTTCGGCCGCACGTTGCCGCACGCCTTCCGCCTCGCCGTCGCCCCACACCGCCGGCGCAAGGATGTCCCTGTGCCGCTCATCGATGGGGTCGTCGCACACTGCTTGTCCGGCCAGGTGGTTGGCGATGGCGTGCACGGTGAGGTGGTGCTTATCCAGGATGTCCAGTTTTGCCTGCAGGTAGGCATCATCCTCGACAATGCGCTGTGGATCCAGATGGTCGCCCCAACAGGCGATCTCCAAACCGTCAAAGCCCCACTCTCCAGCCAGCCGCGCCACGTCCTCGAAAGGCAGGTCGGCCCACTGACCGGTGAAGAGGGTGATGGGTCGGTTCATCATGTTCCTTTCAGACGTTCTGCCAGCGGCTTGAGTTGTCCGCGCTCGCCTCGACTGCGGCAAGCACCTTTTGTACCTGCAAAGCATCAGCGAACGACGGCGACGGCTGCTCGCCCGCGCCGATGGCCGTCACCAGGTCCACTACCTGGTGTGTAAACCCGTGCTCGTAACCCAGACCGTGGCCGGTTGGCCACCAGTTGGCGGTGTAGGGATGGGAGGGCTCGGTGACCATGATCTTCCGGAAACCCGCATCGGGTTCCAGGGCAGCGTCGTAGAAGTGCAGGGAGTTCATGTCCTCGAAATCGAAGGCCACTGAACCCTTGGTGCCGTTGAGCTCCAGGCGCATGGCGTTCTTGCGTCCCAAGGCGAACCGGGTGGCCTCGAAGATGCCGATAGGGCTGGCGGCAGCACCGCCGTCGTGCTTTGACTCGAAACGGGCGGTGAACAGCGCTGCGTCGTCCACGGTGACCGGACCACGCGGGCTGTCGGAACCGCCACGGCCGCCAAGACCCACAAAGTCTCCGCCCACGGGCCGTTCCTTCACGAACGTTTCCAGGAGCGCAGAGACGCCGGTGACATTCAGGCCGGTGATCCACTGGGCGGCGTCGATGCTGTGCGCACCGATGTCCCCCAACGAACCGGACCCCGACTTTGACTTGTCCAGCCGCCAGGTCAACGGCGCGTCCGCGTCGCTGAGCCAGTCCTGGAGATACTGCGCCCGCACATGCCGGATGTCGCCCAGGCGACCGTCATCCACCATCCGCTTGGCCAGGGCCAGTGCAGGGGTCCGGCGGTAGCTGAAGCCGCACATGGACAGCACACCCCGCTCGGCTGCGGCCTGGGCCACCGCCGTCATCTTCTCGGCCTCTTCCACGGTGTTGGCAAGGGGCTTTTCGCAGAGGACGTGCTTGCCGGCCTCAAGGGCGGCGATGGCGATCTCGGCGTGGGTGTTTCCCGGGGTGCAGATGTCGATGAGGTCGATGTCGTCCCGTTCGATCAGCCGGCGCCAATCGGTCTCCACGCTGTTCCAACCGTATTTGTTGGCGGCTGCGCGGACGCCGTCGGCATTCCTGCCTGCCACTGCCGTGAGTTCAGGGGCGAGCGGCAAGTCGAAGAACCGCGGCGCAGTCCGCCAGGCGTGGGAGTGCGCTGCACCCATGAACGCGTAGCCGACCATGCCCACCCGCAGGGGTTTCGTTTCAGTCATGACGGGATCCTTTCTGCTGGCAGATGCCAGTCACTTGCTGAAGCCCGCGGTCAGGCCGCTGAGCAGCTGGCGGCGTGCCACCACATAGACCACAAGCAACGGCAGGGTAGCGAGGACGACGGATGCGAGTACCGCAGGAATGTTGACGCTGAACTCGCCCTGGAACGTCCACAGGGACAGGGGCAGGACCCGGGTATCAGGGCTCTGCGTGAGGATCAGCGGAAACAGGAATCCATTCCATACGTTGAGCGCGTTGTAGATCCCCACTGTGATGACGGCCGGCTTGGTCATTGGCAAAGCGAGCCGCCACAGCATGGCCCAGTCAGAGCAGCCATCCAGGCGCATCGACTCGAACAACTCGTTGGGTACGTCCCGCAGGAAGTTGGAGAGGATCAGCACGGAGATCGGAATCGCGAAGGCAATGGAGGGCAGGATCAAGGCCAACAAAGTGTCGTACATGTGGGCTTTGGTGATCATCCAGTAGATGGGGATGATCGTGGCGTGAAGCGGGATGGCCAGCCCCAGCAGGAAGATGTTGTTGGTCAAGCCGAGGAATTTGCCCCTGCCCCGGACGATTGCATACGCCGCCATGAAGGAAACCAACAGAGCCGGAATAACACTGCCCAGGGTGACGATCAGGCTGTTGGCGAAGTACTTGGCGAAGTCGTTTTCCAGTACCAGTTTGTAATTGTCCAGTGTCGGCTCGGAGGGCGGCAGCATGGGGTTGGACGTAAAGAAGCCTGCCTGGTTCTTCAAGCTGGTGATGACCACGTAGTAGACCGGCACAATGATCACGGCCAGCCAGGCCCAGCCGCCCAGGCCGCCCAGGATGTTGGGCCGCGACCTCCCGGTCTGTGGAGTCCGACGGCGGGTAGCGGCCGGCGTCGGCGGTGCTGCCGGTGACGTGGGGAGCTGTGTGGTGGAAGCCATTACGCACCTTCCAATTGGCTGGCATTGCGGTTCTTGCCGCCGAGTCGTTGGAGGAACAGCGCCAACGCCAGGCCGATGACCACGAGGATCACTCCCAAGGCGCTCGCCGCTCCCATGTCGTTGGCTTTGAAGCCGGTGAGGTACATGTGCAGCGGAAGCAACCGGGTGGAATAGCCCGGCCCGCCGGCAGTGAGGACGAAGACCAGGTCGAAGTAAGCCAGGGAACCAACCACCATCAGGGTGGACGAGGTGATGATCGTGTACTTCAACTGGGGGAGGGTGATGTTGAAGAACTGCTGGACCCTCCCGGCGCCATCGATCTGCGCCGCTTCGTACAGCGACGTAGGTATCTGCCTGACGCCGCCTTGGTAGATCAGGGTGTGGAACGGCACGAATTGCCAGGCGATCACGAAGACCACCACGAACAGCACCAGGTCCGAGTTGCCCAGCCAGTCCTGGGCCAGAAACGGCAGGCCCAAGCCAGGGCCCAGGCCGAAGTTCGGATCCAGGAGCGCTTTGAAGGCGATGGCGACAGCCGCGGAGGAAAGAAGGAGCGGCACAAAGTAGAGCACTGCCAAAGCGGCGCGGTACTTCTGGCCGGCAGCGGTGAAGACGCCGAGCAGGAGGCTGATGGGGGCCTGGACGACGAACGAGAAGAACATGATCTTGGCCGTCACCAGCAGGGCATTTCCGGTAACAGGGTCGCTCAGGACTGTTTGCCAGCTCGAGAGTCCGTCGAGCTTGATTTCGCCTAGCCCGTCCCAGCGGGTGAAGCTCAGGAAAAGGACGCCCAGGAGGGGAAGAATCGCGAACAGCGTGAAGAAAGCGAGGGCCGGGACTGCCAGCCACCCCGACGGACCCTTTTCGAGGGTCCGTCGGGACGGCTGCTCCCGCCGGGAGGTCTGCTCCCGGGTAGCAGCAGTAGTGGTTGACACCGGATTACTTCCCGATCGTCGCGTTCATGGCTGAGGCGAACTGCTCGGGCGTGATCTTCTTCAGGAAAATCTGGTCAAGGTTCGCCAGCATCGCATCGCCCTGCGCCGGGCTGAGTGCCTGGTCCCAGGACAGCGTGAAATCAGGGGCGTCCTTGGCCATGCCGTAGACGTACGTCAGGAAGTCCTTGTCCGGCGATGCAGCAAGCTTGTCTTCGATGCCCGTGACCACAGGAACGGCGCCGGAGTCGATCAGGGCCTTGACGTTGTCGTCATTGAACATTCCGTCCTTGACGTAGCTCAGCGCTGTCTTCTTTTGTTCCTCGGTTGCCTTGGAGGAAACCGACCAGAAGTTGGAGGGGTTTCCCACGACGTTTGCCGGGTTTCCCTTACCGCCGTCGATGGTGGGGAAGGGGGTGTAACCGAGCTTGCCGCTCTTGACGAAATCGGCGGCGTCCTTCTTCATGCCCTGGTAGATCCAGCTGCCCTGCAGGATCATGGCCGCCTTGCCGGTGTAAAGAAGGGCCTGGTCGGCGTTGCTGTCAGCTGCAATCGAGGAGAAGCCGTTGATGAAGCCACCGGCATCCACCAGTTCCTGGATCTTGGTCAGCGCTTCAATGACGGCGGGGTCGGACCAGGCATCAGGCTTGTTGGCTGCGATCTTGGCGAAGACTTCGGGTCCACCGATACGGTCCACGAGGTATTCGAGCCACATGAGGTCCGGCCATTTGGACTGCCCGCCCAGCGAAAACGGAGCTACGCCCGCGGCTTTGAACTTGGGCACCAGGGCCATGAGATCATCCCAGGTCTTGGGTGCTTCGGCGCCGATCTTGTCGAAGACTTCCTTGTTGTAATAGAGGACCACCGGCTGCACTTTGTTGTTGGGCAGCGCGTAGGTCTTGCCATCAATGACGCCACTTTCCAGGATCGACGGGAGATAGCGGCTCTGGACGTCGGGGTTCTCCTTGAGGAATCCTGTCAGGTCATCCACCTGGCCGGCGTCGACGTAGGACTTCAGGACACCGCCTCCCCAGCCGTAGACCAGTGTGGGACCTTGTCCGGCTCCGACGGCCGTGCGGACCTTGGTCTTGTAGGCATCGTTTGCGAAGAAGTCGAGCTTGATGGAGGAATCGGGGTGTGACTTGTTCCAGGAGTCCACGGAGGCCTGGAAGACCGGTTGGTCACCGCCCGTCAGGCCCCACATGGTGGCAGAACCCGCGGAAGCTCCCGTTCCGGCGGGGCCTGAGGAGCCGCAGGCTGCGAGCGAGATCGACAAGACGGCTGCCGAGACCGCCATTCCGGCGGTGCGCAACTTCAGATTATTCATGTGCTGTTTTCCATTCGTCCTACGGGCTCGACGCTGATGGCCCGGCTGCTCGTATAAAAAGCCGCACTCTGCGGGGGAGGGATCAACTTCGATCGCCAGTTACCCTGAAAGCTTTTTCGAAATGTTTCGGAAGTTCTTTCGAAAGTGCCCACCAAATTTAGCCGTGAGCTACGTCACCGTCAAGGGTGTCCGTTCAGAATTTTTGGTGCCGTAGCTTCACGATTGACGCCGAGGCCAACGCTGCTGCACACTAAAGCAACACCGAAACTTTTCGAAAGCAGACTGTTATGGCCCCCGAAGACCAACCGTCAAAAATGACGCTTTCCGCTGTGGCCCAAGAGGTTGGAGTGTCGGTCCCCACGGTCTCCAAAGTGGTTAACGGGAGGGCCGACGTGGCTCAGGGAACTCGCACGCGGGTCCTGGAAGCGCTCCAGCGGACTGGCTATAAGACGCCGCTCCAACGCAAGGGCAAACCTGTGCAACGAACGGTGGAAGCAGTCTTCGACTCGTTGAATTCCGCCTACAACATGGAGATCCTCAACGGCGTCATGGAGCAGGCCAACGTCTCCGGCATGGAAGTGGTGCTCTCGGTGACGGGCTTGCAGGCTCCGCCGTCCCTGGGGCCCGAGGAGCGGGCGCAGCGCATGATTGATGAGGGGCGCAGCGGGATGATCGTGGTCACCTCGGCCTTCGGGGCAACGCAGCTCGAAGCATTCCAACGCCGCCAGATCCCGATCGTGGTGATCGACCCCCTCAACCCGCCACCGTCGAACCTGTTCAGCGTGGGCGCGAGCAACTGGGCCGGCGGCAAAGCAGCTGCCATGCACCTCCTCGAACTCGGGCACCGTCGGATCGCGTTCATCGGCGGTCCCGACACCGCCGAGTGCAGCCAGGCCCGCCTCCATGGCTACATGGCTGCCCTCATGGCCGAAGGCATCACTGTCGAACACGAGTATGTCTCGGCCGGGAAGTTCCGGCCGGAGAACGGTGCCGCCGCCTTCAAGGCGCTCTTGGCACTGGAGGATCCGCCCACCGCGATCTTCGCCGGCAGCGACAGTATCGCTTTGGGCGTCTTGGCTGAGGCGCGGCGTCAGGACGTGCGGATTCCGGAAGAGATGAGCCTGGTGGGCTTCGATGGGACCTACCAGGCGGAGGAGTCCATCCCACCCTTGACGTCGGTGAGCCAGCCGCTGCAGGAAATAGGCCGATCAGCCTTGAACTTCATCCTCCGCCAAATGCAGGGGGAAGAAATCGATTCCAGAAGGGTGGAACTGGCAACCCACCTCGTTGTTCGCGAGTCCACTGCGCCGCCGCGCGCAACAGCGCTACGCTAGGTCCCGCCGTCGTGGGTTCAGCTGCAGCGGCGGGACGGCCTCATACAGCAGCACGCGCACCCAACGGTCTCCGGTTTCCCGGAACTCCGCGCGACTGGCGAAGCGGTAAAGATAGCTTCGCGCCCGGACCCACCGCGGGCGGCCGCCGTCGAACGGATCCCGTCGAAGCAGGCCGAGGGTGGGCTTATCGGCCTCCAGCAGCCTGTCCAGGAAAGCGTAGAACCAGTCCTCATGGACGGTCCGCAGCGGCAGGAACCACATGAGCCAGTCCAAGCGAAGGTGGTACGGGGCCCACTGCCGCGGGAGCCGCCGGACCTCCCCGGGCTTGCCCTTGAAACCGTACTCCAGCCAGTTTTCATCAGGTGCGTCCGGCTCCTCAGCCATGGTGCCCTCCACCACAATCTCGACCCGCTGCTTCGTCACCGTCCCGAACGCGCCGTAGGCGTTGACCAGCCGCCAACGGTTGAAACTGGCATTCATCAGTTGGCGGCGGGAGAACAAGTTCAGCAGTGGACGGTAGCTGAGCACCAGCAGCAGCGCCGTAACAAGCACGACGACGGCGAGCCACCACGCCGGGGCTTCGGCACCTGCGTGCCACTCCAGCGGGATGGACGGAACGACCGCGTGTGCGACGGGATCGCTCACGGCGGCGAAGGCCAGGACGATCGCAATCCAGTTCAGCCACGCAAAGTTCCCGCTTGCCACCAGCCAGAGCTGGGTCACGATGATGATGCCCGCCGCCGCACTGGCAGCTGGCTGTGGAGCGAACAGGAAGAAGGGGACCACGAGCTGCGCAAAGTGGTTGCCCAGCACCTCAACTTTATGCAGGGGACGCGGCATCAGGTGTGCCTGCCTGCTGAGTGGGCCAGGCATCGGTTGGGTTTCGTGGTGGTAAAACATCGCGGTCATGTCCCGCCATTCACGACCCCCGCGGATCTTGATCATCCCGGCGCCGAACTCAAGCCGGAAGAGCAGCCAGATGATCATGATCAGGATGGTGGTGGGCGGGGGAGTCTGGTCCGACCCCAGGAAAGCCACGGTAAACCCAGCTTCAAGGAGCAGGATCTCCCAGCCGAAACCGTAGAACGTCTGGCCGACGTTGACGATCGACATGTACAGGAACCACAGGGCCAGAAACGCCAGCATCGGCAGCCAGGGAGGGCCCGTTTGGGGGAGCCCGACCACCAGCACGGCGGCCACGCTGATACCCGTCCAGCACACGGTTTTGAGCAGCCTGTCCGAGTAGCGCCAGCGAAAAAGGGTGGGCCGGGCCAGCCGGCGCGCCATGTCCAGAAACGCCGGCACGGGAAGCAACCCGCGCTCGCCGAGAAGCGCGGGAAATTGGTTCAGCGTGGAGAGAAAAGCGATGAGGTACAGCCCGGCTGTGCCACGCTGCAGGACCTGCCGCGCGAACTCGTAATCCCAGGCGTCAAACCAGGACAGCCACTCCACGGTTCCACGGTACGCCCGGCCGGCGGTTCTCCACATAGCTCCAGGTCCGGTCGCTGCCTTCTCCCGCGGCTGGGATACTTAAGGAATGCAGCCGCGCAAGATCGTCATCCTCGGGTCCACCGGTTCCATCGGCACACAGGCGCTTGACGTCGTCGATGCCGCGCCTCACCGCTTCGAGGTGGTGGCGCTCAGTGCGGGCGGCGGAAACCTTGGACTCATTGCGCAGCAGGCCGTCCATACCCGCGCCCAAGCGGTGGGGATCGCCCACGGCGACCCTGCGGCGCTCCGGCAGATGATCGATGCCGCTGCCGCCTCCGAGGGCATCGGAGGATTCACTCCGGAAATCTTCGTCGGCCCGGATGCCTCCACCCGGATCGCAGCCATTGCGTGCGACGTTGTCCTGAACGGCATCACAGGCTCCATAGGGTTGGCCCCGACGTTGGCCGCGCTCGGCACGGGAGCAACACTGGCCCTGGCCAACAAGGAATCACTGATCGTCGGCGGCGCGCTGGTCAAGGCTGCAGCCCGCCCTGGCCAGATCGTCCCCGTGGACTCCGAGCATTCGGCCATAGCGCAGTGCTTGCGCTCAGGCACTGAGCAGGAAGTCGAAAAGCTGATCCTCACCGCTTCGGGTGGCCCCTTCCGTGGCCGCACGCGTGCACAGCTTCATGACGTCACACCGCAGGAGGCCCTTGCCCACCCCACCTGGGACATGGGCCTGATGGTCACCACCAACTCGGCCAGCCTGGTCAACAAGGGTTTGGAAGTGATCGAGGCCCACCTGCTCTTCGATGTTCCCTTGGACAGGATTGACGTGGTGGTCCACCCCCAATCGGTGGTTCACTCGATGGTCCAGTTCGTGGACGGCTCCATCATCGCCCAGGCGTCGCCGCCAGACATGCGGTTGCCCATTGCCCTGGGGTTGGGGTGGCCTGACCGTGTTCCGCGCGCCGCTCAGGCCTGCGATTGGAGCCAAGCCACCAGTTGGACGTTCGAGCCACTTGATACCGTGGCTTTCCCAGCCGTGGATCTCGCCAAGGACGCCGCGAAGCAAGGCAGTACGTTCCCGGCCGTGTTCAACGCTGCCAATGAAGAAGCGGTCGAAGCTTTCCATGCCGGGCGCATCAGGTTCACCGACATCGTGGACACTGTGGAGTCCGTCCTCAGCGAACATTCAGGCTCCTCGGAGCTTACGGTGGAGTCCGTGCTGGATGCTGAGAAGTGGGCACGCGCCCGAACCCACGATCGTTTAGCCAGCAGCAGCGCCCTGTAGCCTACAAACCCTTATGGAAGCAGTCCCACCGGTATGAGTCCCGTCCTTCTCTTCATTCTCGGAGTCGTCTTCGTCGCCATTGGCGTAGCGGTCTCCATCGCGTTGCACGAGGTAGGCCACCTGGTGCCCGCGAAGCTCTTCAAGGTCCGAGTCACCAAGTACATGATCGGCTTCGGGCCCACATTGTGGTCCCGGAAAAAGGGCGAAACGGAGTACGGCTTCAAGGCCCTTCCGCTGGGTGGTTATGTGGCCATGATCGGCATGTACCCGCCCAACAAGGACGGCGGCGCCGTCCGCCCTTCCAGTACAGGAATGTTCCAGACACTGGCCACCGAAGCGCGTTCGATGGCGCATGAGGAAGTGGGTCCGGGCGACGAGAAGCGCGTGTTCTACAAGTTGCCGGTCTGGAAGAAGATCATCATCATGCTCGGCGGTCCCGCCATGAACATGATCATCGGCCTGATCCTGCTGGCGGTGCTGCTGATGGGATTCGGCGTGGCCCAATCAACCACCACAATCGCCGACGTTTCCAAGTGCCAAGTCGCTGCGGGCCAGACTGTGGACCCTGATTCCGCGGACTGCAAGCTCACCCCTGCCGCAGCTGCCGGGCTCCAGCCGAATGACACCATCACCTCCTTCGACGGCAAGGAAGTGACCAACTGGGACGAGCTGACCAGCTGGATCCGAGCATCTGCGGGCAAGGATGTCCCCATAACCGTGCAGCGCAACGGCACGTCAGTGGAGACCACTGTGACGCCGGTACTCTCCTCCCGGCCAGTGGTCGGACCTGACGGACGCGCGGAGCAGGACGCCAACGGTGTCCTGAAATACCAGGAAGTCGGATTCCTGGGAATCGGCGCCCAGAGCGCACTGGTACCCCAGCCGGCGTCGGCTGTCCTTCCCATGGCAGGGGAGAACATCAAGCAGATCGCCGGTGTGATCTTCAACCTGCCCGCCAGGGTGGTGGGCGTCGCGAAAGCGGCCTTCAGTGAGGAACCCCGGGACCCCAACGGTCCCATCAGCGTAGTGGGCGTCGGCCGGGTGGCCGGCGAAGTCGCCGCCATGGAACAGGTGCCCATGCAGGCGCGTATTGGAACCTTGGTGGGCTTGTTGGCCGGGCTCAACTTTGCGCTGGCGATCTTCAACCTGATACCGCTCCTGCCCTTGGACGGCGGCCACGTTGCTGGCGCCCTGTACGAGGGCGCACGCCGCCAAGTGGCCAGGTTGAGAGGAAAACCGGACCCCGGGGCCTTCGACATCGCCAAACTGCTGCCTGCTACCTACGTTGTGGCCGCGTTGCTCATGGCCATGGGTGCGCTATTGATCTACGCAGACATCGTCAAGCCCGTGAACATCTTTGGCTAAGCGGGCGGGATAGGCTAGCTCCATGACTGTTTTCGCTGTTGAGTACGTATACGCCGCCGATTCCGAAGCCCTTCGCGATGAAACCCGGCCGGCGCACCGTGCCTGGCTCGGCGGACTGGCCGAGGAAAGCACGTTGCTTGCCAGCGGCCCGTACGGTGACGGAGCTGGCGCCCTGTTGATCTTCAAGTCTGCGGATGAAACCCAGCTCAACGACCTCCTCAAGGAGGATCCGTTCGCTGCAGCCGGCGTTATCGCCGGAATCCGAACCACGGAATGGTCCCCGGTCATCGGTGTCCTTGCCGCCCACACGTCCTGACACGGCCGTCCTCCACTACACCGCCCCACCTCAACCCAAGGAGTCCACGTGACCTCGGTCAGCCTGGGAATGCCAGCAGCCCCACCACCCGTTCTTGCCCCGCGACGTAAGACGCGGCAGATCAAAGTCGGTTCAGTGGGCGTTGGTTCTGATTCGCCCATCAGCGTTCAGTCGATGACCACCACGCCCACCACGGACATCAACGCCACGCTGCAGCAAATCGCGGAGCTCACAGCATCAGGCTGTGACATTGTCCGCGTCGCCTGCCCGTCCGCCGATGATGCCGAAGCGTTGCCCATCATTGCCCGCAAGTCGCAGATCCCGGTGATCGCCGACATCCACTTCCAGCCGAAGTACGTCTTTGCGGCCATTGAGGCCGGCTGCGCAGCGGTCCGTGTCAACCCCGGAAATATCCGTAAGTTCGATGACCAGGTCAAGGAAATCGCTGCGGCGGCCCGCGATCACGGCACGTCCATCCGGATCGGCGTCAACGCAGGCTCCCTCGAGCCCGGCATCCTGAAGAAGTACGGCAAGGCCACCCCGGAAGCCCTTGTTGAGTCCGCTGTCTGGGAAGCCTCCCTCTTCGAAG
This sequence comes from Paenarthrobacter sp. CAP02, assembly GCF_040137855.1. NCBI lineage: Bacteria > Bacillati > Actinomycetota > Actinomycetes > Micrococcales > Micrococcaceae > Paenarthrobacter > Paenarthrobacter sp. CAP02. The sequence continues at coordinate 22,471 of NZ_JBEEII010000011.1, forward strand.
AGCACGGATTCCACGACTTCAAGATCTCGGTCAAGCACAACGACCCCGTCATCATGGTGGCCGCCTACGAGATGCTCGCCGAGAAGGGCGACTGGCCCCTGCACCTCGGTGTGACCGAGGCCGGACCTGCCTTCCAAGGCACCATCAAGTCGGCCACGGCCTTCGGTGCGCTCCTGTCGCGCGGTATCGGCGACACCATCCGGGTCTCCCTGTCTGCCCCGCCGGTGGAAGAGATCAAGGTTGGAAACCAGATCCTGCAGTCCTTGAACCTGCGCCCCCGCAAGCTCGAGATCGTGTCCTGCCCATCCTGCGGCCGTGCCCAGGTTGACGTCTACACGCTGGCCGAGCAGGTCACCGCAGGCCTTGAGGGCATGGAGATCCCGCTGCGTGTCGCGGTCATGGGCTGCGTTGTCAACGGCCCCGGCGAGGCACGCGAAGCGGACCTTGGCGTGGCTTCCGGTAACGGCAAGGGCCAGATTTTCGTGAAGGGCGAGGTCATCAAGACTGTGCCTGAGAGCCAAATTGTTGAGACACTGATCGAAGAGGCCATGCGCATCGCCGAAGAGATGGGGGAGGCCGATGGCGAAGATGCTGTCAAGGGTAGCCCCGTGGTTAGCGTCTCGTAACGGGACCGGCTTGGGGGTCAGGGTGCTCGGCAGCGCCGACACCCTGGCCCTTCGCGAGCTTGCAAGCGAAGACGTTGTAGCCAACGTCTTCATACTCTCGCACTTGGACAGTACGGGTACGGCGGCGCCCACCAGCGGCGGTGCCAGTATCTTCGGAGTGTTCGACGATACGACCCTCCTGGGGGCCTGTTGGGCGGGAGCAAACCTGGTCCCCGTGCAACTCGATCCGGGACTGGCTGGGTACGTAGCCAACGCTGCCCACCAGACGGGTCGACGTTACGCGTCCATCTTTGGCCCGGCCGACACAGTGCTCGCGCTGTACTCCCGTTTCGAGCAGTTGGGGCACTCCGCCCATGAAGTCCGCTCCCAGCAGCCGCTCCTGACGATTTCCGGCACACCGACAACAAGCCCCAATCCTTCGCTGACTTTCGGCAGGATGGAAGACTTCGATCGCATCCTGCCTGCCTGCGCGGCGATGTTCGAGGAAGAAGTTGGCTATTCGCCCTTCCTGGGCGGCCAGGAGTTCTACAGCAGGCGGGTTGCGGGGCTCATCCGACAGGGCCATTCGCTGGTGCACATTGATGCCACGGGCACGGTGGTCTTCAAGGCCGAGCTGGGTGCCGTGACCCCGGACGTTACCCAGATCCAGGGTGTGTGGATGAATCCGGAACTGCGTGGGCGCGGCCAGAGCGCCGGGTACATGGCCGCCGTCGTTAATCTTTCCCGCACCTTCGCTCCGGTGACCAGCCTGTACGTGAACGACTACAACGCCAAAGCCCGTGCCACCTACGAGCGGGTGGGCTTCGAGCAAGTGGGCACGTTCGCGACTGTTCTTTTCTAGGCCTATCCGCTGCTCAGCCGGAGGCGTCAAGGTCCCCAGTGAGGTAGCGCTGGATGTTCGGCGCAGTCAGCCGGACAACTTCGTCCCGGCCGGCGGAAGCCAGGGGTTCAAGCCGGATCACGTAACGGACCAGCATCAATCCCACCACTTGGGTCGCCACCAGGTTGCCCCGCATCCGGACCTCCTCGGCTGTTCCGGGAACGCCGGCCATGATCCTGGAGAGGATGGTGCGGTTCACCATTTCCCGCATCAGCGCCGTCTTGGCTTTGGACCCGATGGTTCCCCGGACAAAAGCCACCAGGCCGTGCTGCGCCGGACCTTCCCACAGCCGAAGTACAGCACGGACGATCGCCTCCGCCCGCGCCGCCGGGTCCAGGTCTTCGACGCCGGCCAACACCTCGGCAGGATCTGCGGGTAACTCAACGCTCGCAGCAAAGAGCTCGTCCTTGCCGCGGAAGAAGTGGTGGACCATGGCCGGATCCACGCCCGCATCCCTGGCGACTTGGCGGAGGCTTGTCCCCTCGAAGCCACGCTCAGCAAAAAGGTGGCGGGCTGCTGCGAGGATGGCTTCGCGTGAATGGTCGCTGGCGTTGCGTCGGCCCCGCCGCACTTGGGGGAGGCTCACCGGCTCTGCCTCCGCAGGGTCAGCGATGCCAGGACAAGGACGCCCACCACGATTCCGCCCATGATCAAGGTGTCCTGCCACAGTGCCGCTGTGGCGTCGGCGTTTCCCGCGATTTCCTGGAGTGCATCCACGGAGAACGTCAGTGGCAGGACGCCTGAGATGGCCTCGAGGACCTGGTTCATGTCGTCCCGGGTCACGAAGAGGCCGCACAGCAGGATCTGCGGCACCACCACGACGGGCATGAACTGCACGGCCTGGAACTCGGTGCGGGCAAACGCGGAACACAGCAGCCCCAAAGCGACACCCAGGACGGCGTTGATGACGGCGATCATCACTACGAATCCGGGGCTTCCCTTGATGTCGAGGCCAAAGACCCAGTACGCAACGGCCGTGGCCACCAGGGATTGCAGGGTGGCCATGATGGAGAATGCCAGTGCATATCCGAACAGCAGGTCGGCTTTGTGGATGGGTGTCGTCAGGAGCCGCTCCAGGGTCCCTGACGTCCGTTCGCGCAGCATGGTGATGGAGGTGACCAGGAACATCACCACGAAGGGAAAGATGGCCAGCATCATGAGGCCAACACGGTCGAAGGTCCGCGGGAATCCGGGTGGAAGCGTCTCGTTTTCGTACAGGAAGTAGACCGCTGCCAGCAACAGGGCGGGGACCACTAGGATCAGTGCAACGCTGCGGTGGTCGTGTCGCAGTTGCTCAAGGACACGCCGGGTTGTGGCGATGGTCATCCGGAGGTTCATGATGCCACCTCGCTTTCTGCCTGGCCGCGGTCGGCGGCCTTGATGATGGTCAGAAACGCCCGCTCCAGGTCATCGCTGCCTCCGCGGAGCGCCAGCTCGGCCGGAGTGAGTTGTGCCAGCAGGAGCCCTTCACGCAGCAGCAGGAGCGAGGAGCAGTGGGAGGCTTCTTCCATGACGTGGCTGGACACCAGCAGCGTCGTGCCCGACGCGGCCATCGCCGCGAAGCGCTCCCACAGTTCGGCGCGGAGTACCGGGTCCAAGCCAACGGTGGGTTCGTCCAGGATGAGCAGTTTAGGGCGGGCCACCAGCGCGCAGGCCAGCGAAACCCTGCTGAATTGCCCGCCGGAAAGGTCTGCGGCTTTCTGCCGGGCCAGCGGGGCGAGTCCGACGGCGTCAATCGCCTCGGTGACGTCAGCCGCCGTCGCGCCGTGCATGGCTCCGAAGTACCTGACGTTCGCTTCGACGCTGAGGTCCCCGTACACGCTGGCGCCCTGGGTGACATATCCGACGTCGTGCCTTAGCGAGGCGCTGCCCGCAGGGATGCCCATGACGGTGACGGTTCCGCGGGTAACCCGCTGGACGCCCATGATGGCACGCATGAGTGTCGTCTTGCCGCTGCCGGAGGGACCCAGGAGTCCGGTAATCCGGCCGGGCCCGACCGTGAAGTCCAGGCCGCGGAGAATGTGTGTCCGCCCTATGGAGACGTGCAGTTCCGTGGCCTCGATGGCCGCTGGAGCAGGGGACATGGTGGCCTCCGGCGATGCTAGTAATTCATCAGTTGATGAAATTAAAATAGAACTGTCAGTTCGCTGGGTCAAGGGGTGAAACGAAAGGTCAAGGGACTCAAGTCCTTGAAAATGTGTCGGCTATCACATAGGTTCTTCCCAAGCCGTGTCGTTGGGGTACGGGTGATTGAGGGGGAATCGTGACAATGACCTTGAAGGGTGCCCTGTGCGCCCGCATCATCCGTGTGTTCGGCAATGACCAATACGTCCCAGCCGCAGGCAGTCCCGCTCCGCTGGAGGGAACGGGGAACTAGTCCCAGGACAGAGTCTGCGGCCACCGGCCGCTGAGCCACGCCATCGCAGGATGACCAGCCCACCGCGGCCAGGGGCTTCCACCACGCGACGGCGTGGCTCTTCTGTGTCCGCCGGGGTGACAGCCCCGCTTGTTCCGGGCGCGGCCCGCTGAGCCGGTAGATTAGTAGGCAGTTGTTTTTGCCACATCTGCCATAGAAACGGATACGTACCCGTGGTCCTTCGCCTTTCCCAGTTGTTCCTGCGCACCCTGCGTGAAGATCCCGTCGACGCCGAGGTCGCCAGCCACAAGCTGTTGGTGCGTGCCGGCTACATCCGCCGCGCGGCACCCGGTATCTACACGTGGCTTCCGCTTGGCCTGAGCGTCCTGCGCAAGGTCGAGGAGATCATCCGCCAGGAAATGTCCGCGATCGGAGCCCAGGAAGTCCATTTCCCGGCGCTGCTGCCGCGTGAACCCTACGAGGCCACGAACCGTTGGACCGAGTACGGCGAGGGCCTGTTCCGGCTCCAGGACCGCAAGGGTGCGGACTACCTCCTTGCGCCGACGCATGAGGAAATGTTCACCCTGCTGGTCAAGGACCTGTACTCCTCGTACAAAGACCTGCCGTTGAGCCTCTACCAGATCCAGAACAAGTACCGCGACGAAGCCCGTCCCCGGGCAGGCCTCCTCCGCGGCCGCGAGTTCATCATGAAGGATTCCTACTCCTTCGACGTCGACGACGCCGGCTTGGATGCCAGCTACGCTGCCCACCGCGCCGCGTACCTGAAGATCTTTGCCCGTCTCGGCCTGGAAGTCATTCCCGTTGCCGCGACCGCCGGTGCCATGGGCGGCTCGAAGAGTGAAGAGTTCCTGTTCCCCACTGAAATCGGCGAGGACACCTTCGTGCGCTCGGCAGGTGGGTACTACGCCAACGTCGAAGCTGTCACCACCGTAGTTCCGGACGACATCGACTTCACCAACGCGCCCGCTGCCCGGGTCCTGGACACGCCCAACACTCCCACTATCGATACTTTGGTGGACGCAGCCAACCAGCTGGCACCCCGCAGCGAGTCCGACGGCGGCGCATGGGCTGCCGCTGACACGCTCAAGAACGTGGTCCTCGCCGTGACGCTGCCCACAGGTGAACGCCAGATCGTGGTGATCGGCGTACCCGGCGACCGCGCAGTTGACCTCAAGCGCGTTGAAGCGAACATCGGCGCGTTCCTGCCGATCGCCGGTGAAATCGGGCTCGAGGCCGCCAACGAGGACGACCTCAAGAAGCTGCCGTGGCTGGTCAAGGGTTACATTGGCCCCGGCCTGTCACTTGATGAGCCCGTCCTGGGGCTTGAGGGATCGTCCAAGGTCCTCTTCTTGGTGGACCCCCGCGTTGTTTCGGGTACGAGCTGGGTCACCGGTGCCAACGCGGAGGGCAAGCACGTCTTTGGGCTGGTCGCCGGACGCGACTTCACCTGGGACGGCGTCATCGAAAGCACCGAAGTGCGACCCGGCGATCCCGCTCCTGACGGATCCGGCCCGCTGGAAACGGCGCGCGGCATCGAGATGGGACACATCTTCCAGCTCGGCCGCAAGTACGCCGCTGCCTTGGACCTTAAGGTGCTGGACCAGAATGGCAAGCAGGTAGTGGTCACCATGGGCTCCTACGGTGTCGGTGTTACACGCGCCGTGGCAGCCCTGGCCGAAGCGAACCATGACGACCGCGGCCTTGTCTGGCCACGTTCCGTTGCTCCCGCGGACGTCCACGTCGTGGCTGTTGGCCGTGGTGACGAGATTTTCGAGGCCGCCGAGAAGCTTTCCGCTGAGCTGGAGGCCGCCGGCCTGGACGTCATCCTCGATGACCGCCCAAAGGTCTCTCCCGGCGTTAAGTTCGGCGACGCCGAACTCGTAGGCGTACCCACCATCCTGGCCGTTGGCCGCGGACTCGTGGACGGTGTCGTGGAAGTCAAGGACCGCCGCAGCGGCGATGCCGAGAACGTCCCGGTGGACAAAGCCGTGGATTACGTGGTCAACGCCGTACGAAACCGGTGATCTCCGGCTTCGAATCGATCCAGCTCACCACCCTCATCCTGATTGTGGTGGCTGGTTTCGCGGCCGGCTGGGTGGACGCAGTGGTTGGTGGCGGGGGACTGATCCAGCTCCCCGCCCTGCTGCTGGTGCCCGGCATCACGCCTGTCCAGGCCTTGGCGACCAACAAAATGGGTTCCATCTTCGGGACCACCACCAGTGCGGTCACGTACTACCGGCGGGTCCGTCCTGACCTGAAAACGGCGGTCCCCATGGCCGTCATCGCCTTGGCCGGGAGTTTTGGCGGGGCGATCCTGGCGGCGTCGCTTCCAGCCAGTGTTTTCAAGCCCATCATCGTGGCTGCCCTGATCGCCGTCGCAATTTTCACCGCCCTGCGTCCCAGCGCAGGGGAGCTGACAGCGCTCCGCCACGATGGCCACAAGCACTACGTCGTGGCCTGCCTGATCGGCGGGGTGATCGGCTTCTACGATGGTTTGATCGGCCCTGGCACGGGGTCGTTCCTGATCATCGCCCTGGTCTCGGCCATGGGCTATGCCTTCCTCGAAGCCAGTGCCAAGGCAAAGATCGTCAACATGGCCACCAATGCCGGAGCCTTGATCTTCTTCCTACCGCATGGATCCCTGCTCTGGGGCGTAGGGCTTGTCCTCGGCCTTGCGAATATGGCCGGCGGCTACTTGGGCGCCCGTACGGCAGTAGCCAAGGGGAGCGGCTTTGTACGCGTGGTCTTCCTGGTTGTTGTGGCCGCCCTCATCATCAAGCTTGGTATGGACGTCTGGAACGACAACTTCGCGGGCTAGCTTCTGCCTAAGCCGATTCCCCCGGGCCGGGGAGGTCGTGCGGGGCCGGAAGGCCATCCAATGTCCGGCCGGCCAAGGTGCTGGCAACCCAGAGGGAACGGGCCAGGTCCCCGCCGTGCGCGGGTTTTCCGGCGTACCACAAAGCATTCTCCACCTCACGGGCGATACTCCATTGCCGGGCGGCCTCGGGATCGAGCCCGGCGGCGAGGCTGAATTCGTGGCTGCGGTCGCGCAACGCAGCCTCCGGGTCAGTCCGTGAAAGGTCGCCAATGCGGTTCCACAGGATGGGTGCGACGGCGAATTCGTCCTCACCGATCTGGGGCTGCGGATCGATGGCCAGGTAGGCGTCGCGTCCGGCCTCGTTTGCATCCAGGGTGGCCAGGATGTTCATGAAATGCAGGTCTGTGTGGACCAGGACGTCTTTTCCGGCGCGACGTCCCACGGCGCCGCGCGTCTGGCATACCTCCAGCGCGGCCTCCAGCAGCCATCTGGGGAACGGGCGGTCCAGCCGTTCCCATTCAGCTGGCAGTTCGTCGCTCCACCGTTCCGCAGTGGCGGCAATATGGTCCAGGTCCCGCCATTCAGGCCGGTCGTCCGGCGCGATGGACAGTTCACGCATGATGCTTCCCCACACATCCAGTGCTTCCGCCAGCGGAGCGTCCTGGAGCCAGCGGGCAGCGTCCAGCCGTTCCAGGAGCATGGAGCAACTCGGGGCATCTGCGGCAAGGAGCCGGACCGCGCCGCGGCCTCCCCACAGAGTGAGTGCGTGGCGCTCCACCCGGGCTTCGTCATGGGGAAACGCGATCTTCAATGCTGCGGGCTGACCGTGCCGCACCACGGGCACCACCAAGGCTCCGTGGCCGTTCCAAGGCTCGGCGCCGGGAGCAAGGTCTACTGCCAGCTCCCAACGGTCCAGGGCGTCGGAAATAAGGCCGGGGAGGCTGGCCAACCAGTCTCGGCCCGCAGAGTCACGGTTATACCGGGCGTGGAGGTCGCCTGGCATCGGAATCATCGCGTGAAGGGTCACGCGATCAGCCTAACGCCGCTGCCGCGCCAGCTATCTAGAAAACGCCGCTGGCACCCAAGAGCGTTCCGATGGAGAACGTCGCCGCCAAGGCAAGCGCGCCGCCAACAACCACCCGTGCTGCGGCGCGGAACCGGGGAGCACCGCCGATCCAGGCCCCCACTGCGCCGGTAATCGCCAGGGCCAGCAAGACCGCCGCGAAGGTGAGCGGCACCCGCATTTCGGGTGGTGGAAGCAGGATGGCCAGCATGGGCAGTACCGCGCCCAGCGTGAAGGCCACCGCCGAGGCCAGTGCTGCATTCCACGGGCTGACGATGTCGTCTTCGTGGATGTTCAGCTCGGCAGAAAGGTGTGCGGCCAGTGCGTCGTGCTCCGTCAGTTCTTCGGCCACTATCCGGGCAGTCTTGGGGCTGAGGCCTTTTGACTCATAGATAGCCGCCAGCTCGTTGAGCTCTTCCTCGGGTTCCTCGGCAAGCTCGCGGCGTTCCTTTTCGATCAAGGCCCGCTGGGTGTCGCTCTGGCTGCTCACTGAGACGTACTCGCCCAACGCCATGGAGATGGCACCGCCCACCAGGCCGGCCGTGCCTGCGGCGAGGATGCTCCCTGAGTTGGTGGTGGCTCCCGCCACTCCCACCACGATCGCCGCGACGGAGACGATGCCGTCGTTGGCGCCCAGGACCCCGGCCCGAAGCCAGTTCAGGCGGTGCGCCAGATCGTCCCGGTGGGGTTCGTTTTCATGCATGGTCGCAGTTTCTGTGGAAGCCATGGTTTAAGCCAAGCACCGCAGCCCGGGCTTGGCCAGCATGGCTAGGCTGCCCTATCTGATGCTTGCGGTGGGGGAGGCGGTGTCACCGGGCGTCGGAAGGGCAGGCAAGTCACCGGCGTCGAGCTCCAAGCCCGGGAGTGCCGGCAAAGCGGCGCCCCAGGCGGTAGTGCGCCGGCAAGCGGCCAGCAGGCCATCGATGGCCCAATCACGGGTCCCACCGGTGGACAACGCCACTAGGTCGCCGAATCGCGGCAAGGAGGACGATTCGAGGTCCGCCAATGCCGCGGCCGGGTCTTTGGCGAACTTCGCCGGGAGCCTGTACCCCGCTTCGCCTGCCGGGACGTCCCCGCAGTTCACTCCGGTCAGGTCCTCGGCTTGCCGGAGCAGCACCTCATGCACTTCGAGGTCACGGGCGGCGGCAGGGACGCTGGAAGCACTGAGCTTTTTGACCGCTACCTGATAGACGTAGACCGCCTCGTGCTGGGCGCGGACCAACGACGCCAAGGCAGTGTCGGTGGTTGCGGCATCCGCGTCCGGGCTCGGGCTGGCCGAAGGGCAGGATCCGGCGGCAGGCGCAGTGGCGGGAACCCTGCTGGTGGTGGGCAGTGTGGGGGCAGGCAGTTTCCACGCGGCGGCCAGCTTCTCGGCGGACAGCAGCTGGGCGGATCCGACGGCGGCGAGCAGGCGTGCCATGCCGCCGTCGGACTCGTGGGCGTCGGTGAGGCGCTGCTGTCCGCTCCGGGACAGCTCCGTGACGAATGCGGACGGCGTCGCTTTCGGGGACGAAGCAGTGGCGGTTGGTGACGCAGCGGCCGGGGACGTGGGGAGCCGGCGGGTGGGGTCCAGCAGGGCGCGGGCATGGGTTGTCAGCAAAGTCACAGCGTCGTCGGCGCCAGGTTTTCCGGCATCCGGTCCAGGGGCGTCAGCCAGCGCAACGGCCGAATCACGGAGCAGCAGGGTGTCTTCCAACGCCGCAAGGCGGGCATTTTCGGAGAAGGAACGTGGTGGGGGAGTCCCGGAATCACGCGGAATAAGCACCATGCCGGTGCCAACAACCAGCAGGGCCACCACAGAAATGAGCACGAGCCGGCCCCACGCTGGTACTCGTCGCTTTTTGGTTCTCTGCTCGTCCACAACAGACCATGGTGTCATGTGGGCGGCGAAGTCCGTGCACGCAAGTTCCCGCGAAAATCGTTAGGCTAGTAGTCACAACAACATCTATCGGGAGGCGGCGGGCAACGTGAGTGACTCGGAAGCCACGACTTCACCGGACCGTTCTGAATCGAACTCAACGGCCACCATCCACAACCCGGAAGAGAGCAGGCTCAAAGCGCTGCTCGAACCGGCCGTCCTTGCCAGCAGGCTCTACCTCGAGGATGTTTCCATCCACGTGGCCGGCTCACACCGGACGGTTCACGTCGTAGTGGACCTGCCGCAGGAAGAGACCGGAGGCGTCAGCCTGGACGCCATAGCCGATGTCTCGCGCGGACTGTCCGATATTCTGGACAACGATCCCCAGGACGACGGCCGCCCGTACGACCTTGAGGTCTCCTCGCCCGGAGTCGGGCGTCCACTGACGGAACCGCGCCATTGGCACCGTGCCCGCGGACGCATGGTCAGGGTCAACGTCATCCAGGGCGACAACCTCCTGGGCCGGATCGCCTCAGTGGGCGATGACGCCGTGACGCTGATCCCGGAGCACGAGGTCAAGAAGGGCATGAAGCCCAAGCAGGGTGACCCCATCACTATTCCTTTCGACAGGATCCGCCAAGGAAAAGTCGAGATTGAATTCAGCCACCTCCACGAGGCTGCGCTGGAAGACGAACACAATGGACCTTCCGAGGAGGCCTAATGGATATTGACATGAGCGCACTGAGACTCCTGGAGCGTGAGCGTGAAATCCCGCTGGATCTCCTGATTCCCACCATCGAGCAGGCACTGCTGGTGGCGTACCACAAGACGCCCGGCGCCTTTGAAAAGGCCCGCGCTGAGCTGGATCGCAAGAGCGGCCACGTGACCATCTGGGCCACTGAAATCGACGACGACGGCGAACCGATCGGCGAATTCGAGGACACTCCTGCCGGTTTCGGCCGTATCGCCGCGAGCACCGCACGGCAGATCATCCTCCAGCGTCTTCGCGACGTCGAGGACGACAACGTGCTGGGCGAGTTCAAAGGCCGTGAAGGCGAACTCGTTGCCGGCATGATCCAGCAGGGAAACAACCCGCACATGATCCAGGTCAACCTTGGAGCTGTCGAGGCCCTGCTGCCGCCGCCCGAGCAGGTTCCCGGTGAGAAGTACCTCCACGGCAGCCGCCTGCGCGCCTTCGTGGTGGACGTCCACCGTGGCGCCAAAGGCCCGTCCATTACGCTGTCCCGTTCGCACCCGGGCCTGGTCCGCAAACTTTTCGAAATGGAAGTTCCGGAGATCGCGGACCACTCCGTGGAGATCGTCGCGCTTGCCCGCGAAGCCGGCCACCGTACCAAGATCGCCGTTAAGGCAAACATCCCCGGCGTCAATGCCAAGGGTGCCTGCATCGGTGAGATGGGCTCGCGTGTCCGCGCAGTCATGACGGAACTGAATGACGAAAAGATCGACATCGTCGACTTCAGCGACGACCCCGCGACGTTCATTGCCAACTCGTTGTCGCCGTCGCGCGTGAATTCGGTCACTATCACCGACGAGTCGACCCGCTCGGCCCGCGTAGTGGTACCGGATTACCAGCTTTCGCTGGCGATCGGTAAGGAAGGCCAGAACGCACGCCTTGCGGCCAAGCTGACCGGTTGGCGGATCGACATCGTCTCCGACGCAGCACCGGCCAAGTCCGAATAGCGCCGCCGCCGGGGTCGGTTCAATGCCGCACCTGCGGTGTGCCCGGTTTCGGGAGTCCGTAGCCGGGGGCTAGACTAGAAGGAACCGGGCTTACGTCCGGTATCCGCGCGCCTTGGCGTGCCTCAGCTGCATTCGCAGGACCGGGGCCCGTCGGGTGCCAGAAGCGTAAGGCAGGTTGGACACATCGTGGCTGAACTGCTTGAGCACGGCCACGGGCCTGTTCGCACGTGTATCGGATGCCGGAAGCAAGGCTCCCGGTCCGAGCTTGTCCGGCTGGTCGCCCAAGGCGGCAGTTCTTCCACCGTCGTGGTGGATGAACGACGCCGGATGGCCGGCAGGGGTGCGTGGCTGCACCCCAGCGAAAAGTGCTTGGCATTGGCGATCAAACGGCGCGCTTTCGGCAGGGCCCTCGCGGGCGCTTCCGAGACAACCGCCGTCGAACGCTACCTGATGCCGGGCGCGCCACTCGTGGAGGCCCACGCTTCCACTGGCAAACCGTCCAAACCTGAAAGCGGGTCAGAAAACTGATGGAAACCCGATGAGTTCCCAGCGATGAGTGCGTAACGATGACAACTTTGTTGCGCTCTGCAATGGGCCTTTCCGCCGTGCAAACGGCTGAGGCCCGCATAAAGAAGTAGACGGTTCGTGCCTGGCTCGGTGCGGACCGAGACAGGAGAAATGTGGCCAAGGTCCGCGTACATGAGCTCGCCAAAGAGCTCGGTATTACTTCCAAAGATGCAGTGACAAAACTGCAGGAATTGGGCGAATTCGTTCGCTCCGCCTCTTCCACCATTGAGGCCCCCGTCGTGAAGAAGCTTCGCGACGCCTACCCGGGTGCCGGCGCTGCAAAGTCCGCCGCCCCCGCAGCCGCTCCCGCGGCAACCCGTCCGGCAGCATCCCGCCCGGCTGCTCCGGCACCGGGCCCGGCAGCACCGAAGGCTCCGGCCCCGGCGCCTTCAGCTCCATCGTCGGCAGCCCCGTCGTCGGCAGCGCCTGCACCGGCAGCTCCGGCTCCCGCGGCACCTGCCCCGGCAGCCCCTGCCGCGCCTGCTGCATCCACCCCGGTTTCGGCCAAGCCCGGTGCCCGTCCTGCCCCCAAGGCAGAGACCCCGGCTCCGGCACGCCAAGGTGGCCAGGCTCCGCGTCCCGGCGGTCCCCGTCCGGGCAACAACCCGTTTGCTACGTCCCAGGGCATGCCCCGCGGCCGTGGTGGCGATGGTGACCGTCCGCCGCGTCCGGGCAACAACCCGTTCGCTCCGTCGCAGGGCATGCCCCGTGGCGAGCGTCGCAACGATGGCGAACGCCCCGGTGGTCCCCGTCCGGCAGCTGGTGCCGGTGGACCCCGTCCCGCAGCAGGTACCGGTGGTCCCCGTCCGGGGGCTCCGCGTCCGGGTGCACCCCGTCCGGGCGCTCCGCGTCCCGCCGGTGGTCCCGGTGGCGGAAACCGTCCTACTCCGGGCATGATGCCCAACCGCACTGAGCGTCCGGCTCCGGGTGGCGCTGGCCGTCCCGGTGGCGCAGGCCGTCCTGGTGGCGGACCCGGTCGTCCCGGTGGCGCACCTGGTACAGGTACCGGTGGCGGAGCTCCCGCCGGCGGTGGCTTCGGCAAGGGTGGTCGCGGTCGCGGCGGTACCCAGGGTGCCTTCGGCAAGGGCGGCGCCGGTCGTGGCAAACAGCGCAAGTCGAAGCGTGCAAAGCGCCAGGAACTTGAGCAGATGAGCGCTCCGTCGCTGGGTGGCGTATCGGTACCCCGCGGCGATGGCGAGACCATCATCCGCCTGCGTCGTGGCTCGTCCATCACGGACTTTGCCGAGAAGATCGATGCGAACCCCGCATCGCTCGTGACCGTGCTGTTCCACCTCGGTGAAATGGCCACGGCTACGCAGTCCCTGGACGAAGACACCTTTGGCCTGCTCGGTGCTGAACTTGGCTACAAGCTCCAGGTTGTTTCGCCGGAAGACGAAGAGCGCGAGCTCCTCGACCAGTTCGACATCAACATCCAGGACGAACTCGACGCCGAAGGCGACGACGTCCTTGAGCCCCGTGCACCGGTTGTCACCGTCATGGGTCACGTTGACCACGGTAAGACCCGCCTGCTTGACGCCATCCGCAACTCCAACGTTGTGGCCGGCGAGCACGGTGGAATCACCCAGCACATCGGTGCTTACCAGATCAGCCACGTCCACGAGGGCAAGCCCCGCGACATCACCTTCATTGACACCCCCGGTCACGAGGCCTTCACGGCCATGCGTGCCCGTGGTGCCAAGGTCACTGACATCGCGATCCTGGTTGTCGCAGCCGACGACGGTGTTATGCCGCAGACGGTGGAAGCACTCAACCACGCACAGGCAGCCAACGTGCCGATCGTCGTCGCAGTGAACAAGATCGACAAGGAAGGCGCCAACCCTGACAAGGTCAAGGGCCAGCTGACCGAGTACGGCCTGGTTCCCGAAGAATACGGTGGCGACACCATGTTCGTTGAGGTTTCTGCACGCCAGAACCTCAACATCGACGAACTGATCGACGCTGTCCTGCTGACGGCCGACGCTGCCCTGGACCTGCGCGCCAACCCGGACAAGGACGCTCGAGGCATTGCCATCGAAGCGAACCTGGACAAGGGCCGCGGTGCTGTTGCTACCGTCCTGGTCCAGTCCGGTACCTTGGCCGTTGGTGACACGATCGTGGCCGGTACGGCTCATGGCCGCGTCCGTGCCATGTTCGACGAGAACGGCGAGGCACTCGATGTCGCACTCCCGTCCCGTCCGGTCCAGGTCCTTGGCCTGTCCAACGTGCCGCGTGCAGGTGACACCTTCCTGGTGACCCCTGACGAGCGTACGGCCCGCCAGATCGCTGAGAAGCGTGAAGCTGCCGACCGCAACGCTGCACTGGCCAAGCGTCGCAAGCGCATCAGCCTGGAAGACTTCGACCAGGCCGTTGCCGAAGGCAAGATCGACACCCTCAACCTCATCCTCAAGGGTGACGTGTCCGGTGCCGTGGAAGCCCTCGAAGACGCCCTGCTCAAGATCGACGTCGGAGACGACGACGTTCAGCTCCGTGTCATCCACCGCGGTGTGGGTGCCATCACGCAGAACGACGTCAACCTGGCCACGGTGGACAACGCCATCATCATCGGCTTCAACGTGAAGCCGGCCGAGCGCGTTGCTGAACTTGCTGACCGTGAAGGCGTGGACATGCGCTTCTACTCGGTCATCTACGCAGCAATCGATGACATTGAGATGGCTCTCAAGGGCATGCTCAAGCCGGAGTACGAGGAAGTCCAGCTCGGTACCGCCGAGGTCCGCGAAGTCTTCCGTTCCTCCAAGTTCGGCAACATCGCAGGTTCGATCGTCCGCACGGGCATCATCCGCCGTAACTCCAAGGCACGTGTCAGCCGCGACGGCAAGGTCATCGGTGACAACCTCACCGTTGAGACGCTCAAGCGCTTCAAGGATGATGCCACCGAAGTCCGTACCGACTTCGAGTGTGGTATCGGTCTTGGTTCCTTCAACGACATCAGCGAAGGCGACATCATCGAGACCTTCGAGATGCGCGAAAAGCCGCGCGTCTAGGTTCCATGTGGAGCGGGTCCGTCGGGTAGCCCCGGCGGACCCGTTCCGTACCCGTTTCTACTTTCCAGGAGGAAGTCATGGCTGATCCCGCACGCGCCGCCAAATTGGCACAGCGGATAAAGGTCGTCGTCGCTGAGGCCCTCGGTCGCCGGGTCAAGGATCCGCGCGTCGAGTCCATTACGGTCACCGACGCCCGCGTCACCAACGACCTTCAGCACGCAACCATCTACTACACCGTCTTTGGCGATGAAGTGGCCCACACCGACGCTGCCAAGGCGCTGGAAAAGGCCAAGGGTGTGCTGCGCCAGGAAGTTGGCCGCAACATCACCGTCCGGCTGACCCCGACGCTTGAGTTCGTCGCGGACCAGATTCCGGTCAACGCCTCGAACCTTGAGGAACTGTTGCGCGAGGCCAAGCGCCGCGACGCCGAGGTTGCTGCCTTGGCGGCCGGCGCCAAGCCGGCAGGCGAGGCCGATCCGTACAAGAGCGACACTCCGGCTGACATCGACGAAGACGACTTCGACGAAGAGGACATCGACCTCTCCGGCGACGACGAACTCGACGAAGACGCCAACCGCTGAACCTGCGGATTTTTGTCCGGATAGTGCCCCTAAGAGACCCTCTTAGGGGCATTTTCTGTCCCCAAACTGGTTAGGATCGGAGCATGTCGGCGCACGATGCTCAGCAGCGGGATGAATATTTGAACCGGGCCATTCGGTTGGCGGTGCAAAACGTTTTCGACGGCGGCGGCCCTTTCGGCGCCGTCGTGGTCACCGCGGACGGAACCGTCCATGAGGGGGTCAACCGGGTTACACGCGACCACGATCCCACGGCGCACGC
Source organism: Paenarthrobacter sp. CAP02 (assembly GCF_040137855.1). Classification (NCBI taxonomy): domain Bacteria; kingdom Bacillati; phylum Actinomycetota; class Actinomycetes; order Micrococcales; family Micrococcaceae; genus Paenarthrobacter; species Paenarthrobacter sp. CAP02. The sequence continues at coordinate 38,203 of NZ_JBEEII010000011.1, forward strand.
GGAAGTGGTGGCCATTCGTCGTGCGGCTGCCGAGCTGAGGAAGTTCGACCTCAGCGGCTCCGTTCTCTACGCAAGCTGCGAGCCTTGTCCGTTGTGCCTTTCGGCGACGCTTTGGGCCAGGATCGGTGCCGTCTATTTTGCCGCGGACAGGCACGGCGCGGCGCGGGCCGGCTTCGACGACGCAGTGTTCTATGAGTACTTCGCCGGCAGCAGGCCGGAACTTCTCCCCGTGGAGCACGCGCAGTTGGCAGCGGCGGAGGACCCGTTCGAGGCCTGGAAGCACCATACGCGCCGGACTACATACTAGGTCCGGCGGCAGTTAAACCTTCGCTGGAAGGCGATTGACGCCGTCGAGCAGGTCCTGGTGGCCGCCACAGAGGGCGATCCTGATCCAGCCTTCGCCAATCGACCCGAACGCCGTGCCCGGTGCGAAGGAGACGCCGGACTCCGCCAGGAATTTGCGTACCCATGTGCGGACGTCGCCTTCGCTGACGTGCGAAACGTCAGCCCAGAGATAGAACGCGCCCTGCGCCCCGAGGAACGGAATCCCCTTGGCTTCCAGCACGGCCGAGGCCGCGTCCCGGTTGTTCCGGTAGTGGTCGCGCGCCTGGGAAACGTAGTCCTGTGGCCCGGTCAAGGCCGCAAGGGCAGCGTACTGCGAGGGGGACGCGACGCAGGACACGATTGATTCCATGACGTTGTTCATCTTCTGCTCAATCCCCGGAGGGCAGATCAACGCCCCGATGCGCAGGCCTGTCAGCCCGTACGTCTTGGACAGGGTCAGGGACGTGAACACACGGGCTTCCCCAGGGACGTCGCTGTCGAAGCGCGCCGGACTGACGTGTGGGACGTCAAAGGTGAACGCTTCGTAGCATTCGTCCGAGATGATCCAGAGGTCGTGCCGTACGGCGAGTTCCAGCAGTTCCCGGGTGGCTTCTTCACTGATGACCGCCCCAAGCGGGTTGGATGGCGAATTCAGTACCAGGACACGGGTCCGAGGCGTGATGAGGGCTTCGATGTCCTCGATGTGCGGCTGGAAGTCGTTCTCCGGATACAACGGATACTGCACTGGCACGGCGTGAAGCAGGCGGCTGGTCATGGCGAACGTGGGGTAGCCGGGGTTCGGGATCAGGATCTCGTCGCCGGGGGAGAGGAGAAGGCTCATGGCGAAATGCAGGCCCTGTTGGGCGCCGTCCACCACATAGACGCGTTCAGCGCCGATGTCGACGCCCTGTTGTTCGCGGAAGCGGGCGGCGAACGCTTCACGGAGCGCGGGTATCCCGGCGTTGGGTGTGTAGTTGGTCTCATCCCGGTCCAGGCAGGCAATGCCGGCGTCGAGGACGTGCCGTGGCAGCGCAAACCCGGGCTCGCCGATGCTCAGGACGATCGCGCCGGGGGTGGCCCACGCGGCCTCGGTGATTTCGCGGATCTGGTTCACGGGGACGTCGCGGACGTGCAAGGCAAGCTCAGGCATGGGAGCCATCCTAGCCACCCATATACTGGTAAGCGTGCTTTCTGGACTGGTAATCGTTGACAAACCGCAGGGATGGACCAGCCACGATGTGGTTGGCCGGATGCGGCGGCTGGCTGGTACCCGGAAAGTGGGGCATGCGGGGACGCTGGATCCCATGGCTACCGGTGTCCTGGTGCTGGGCATCAATAAGGCGACGCGCCTTCTGACGTACATCGTGGGTACGTCCAAGACTTACACCGCCACCATCAGGCTCGGCGAGACCACCATCACGGACGACGCCGAGGGCGACGTCACGGAGGCCCGGAGCGCCGCGGACGTCACCGATGACGCCATCGCGGCCGGGGTTGCCGCGCTCACTGGCCCTATCCAGCAGGTGCCCAGCAGCGTGAGCGCCATCAAGGTCAACGGCGAACGCTCTTACGCCCGGGTCCGCTCCGGGGAGGAAGTGAAGCTCGCAGCGCGCCCCGTGACGATCCACCGCTTCGAGGTGCACGCGATCAACAGGCTCGACGGCGGCAGGGTAGTTGACGTGGACGTCACCGTGGAGTGTTCTTCCGGGACATACATCCGGGCCTTGGCCCGCGACCTTGGAAAAGGCTTGGGCGTCGGTGGGCACCTCACGGCCCTTCGCCGGACGCAGGTGGGGCCGTATACGCTCGAGCAGGCAAGGACGCTGGAGGAACTGGCCGAAGAGCTCAACGTGCTGGACATGTCCCTCGCTGCCCGCTCCTTGATGCCAAACCGCGAGCTCAGCGAGGACGAAACAACGGAGATCTCGTTCGGCCGCCGCATCGCCGCGGGGCCGGGAGCAGGCACCGACGAGGCTGCCACGGCAGAAAATCCCGCAGCTGCCTTCGCACCATCGGGCGAATTGGTGGCGTTGCTGGCTGACACGGGGAGCTTTGCCAAGCCCGTGTTGGTGTTCGCTCCGGGAACCGGTTCGGGGGAGGCGAAGTAGCCATGGACGGATATTTCTATGCCCTCCTGATTGTCGGACTGGTTTCGACCATCATGTGCGTGGTGGCCGGGCTGATGAAAAAGGCCCCGAATGATCTCACCATCTACTCGGTCCTCGCGGTTGAACTGGTCCTGGTGGTCTACCTGGTGGGTTCAATCATCCGGGTTGCCCTGGGCGAGCAGATTGCCGGGGAAGCCTGGGAATTCTGGGGCTACCTGATCACGGCCCTGATGATCCCGCTGGGTGCGGTGTACTGGGCCATCCTCGAACGCACCCGCTGGAGCAACTTCGTCCTCGCTGCGGTAGGCGTCACAGTCCTCGTCATGGGCGCACGCATGAACCAGATTTGGTACTGACCTTGAAAGAAGAACCCATCGTGACTGGAACTGAGACCAATCCGGCAACCCCGCAGCCGAAGAAAGATACCCGGAACACCGGGCCTGGCCGCCTCCTGATCGCGGTGTACGCCGTTTTCGCCCTCTCCGCGACCGCGCGTGCCGGATATCAGATCGCTACGAAGTTCGCCGAAGCACCGCTGGCGCATATCCTCTCGGCCTTTGCCGCCGTCGTCTATATCGTGGCGACCATCTCGCTGGCCAAGCCGGGACGCACCTGGTTCAAGGTTTCCGTGGCCGCCGTGCTGACGGAGCTCATTGGCGTGCTGGTGGTGGGTGCCATCAGCCTCTTCGACCCCGTGGCGTTCCCGCACGATACCGTATGGTCGCTGTTCGGCCGTGGCTACGGTTTCGTCCCCCTTATCCTGCCCATCCTTGGGCTCCTCTGGCTGAACAAGCGCCGCCCGTCCTGACTCAACCGCCCTGGCGGGTAACCTTAGAATGTTCCGGCGCCGGAAGGTTGCCGGGCGCACCGAACATCTGCAGTAAAAGGCGAGGTTGATGGTCCACATCTGGAACGATCCCACCGAAGTCCCCAAGGACTTCGGACCTACTGTCGTTACCATTGGGAACTTTGACGGCGTCCATCGCGGGCACCAGCATGTCCTGTCGCAGCTGACGGGCACCGCCAAGCGGCACAACATTCCCTCGGTTGCAGTGACTTTTGATCCGCATCCGGCCCAGGTCCACAGGCCCGATTCCGCTCCCGAGCTGATCATGGGCCTCCAGGACAAGCTCGACGCCCTCGGGGACACCGGCGTCGATGCCGTGCTGGTCATGAAGTACACCCTGGACCTGGCGGCGATGACACCGGTCGAGTTCGTCCGCGATGTCATCCTTGACGGACTTCGCGCCGCGCACGTCGTCGTAGGCCACGACCTCCGCTTTGGTGCCGGGAACGTGGGGGACGTGGTCACCATGCAGCAACTGGGCGAGGAGCTTGGGTTCGGCGTGCAGGTGGTCAACGAGTACGGCGCCGGAGGCTCTCCGGTACACGACGACGGCGATGCCGACCGCCGCTGCTCTTCCACCTGGGTGCGGGAAGCCCTGTCCGAGGGCGACGTCGTGACGGCTGCCGCGGTGCTTGGCCGCCCGCACCGCATGCGTGGCGAAGTGGTGCACGGCGCAGCCCGCGGACGCGATCTCGGTTTTCCCACAGCCAACCTCGCCCACGACTCCACAGGGTATGTTCCTGCGGACGGCATCTACGCAGGGTGGTTGATCGACCAGTCCGGCACACGGTGGCCCGCCGCTATTTCCGTTGGTTCCAACCCCACCTTCGACGGCGTGAGCCGCCAGGTGGAGGCCCACGTGATCGATCGTCCCGAGGAAAAAGTGGAGGACTTCGACCTCTACGGACAGACAGTCGCCGTCGAATTCACCCAGCGCCTGCGCGGCATGGTTGCCTACCGTGGGCCGGAGGCGCTGGTGGAGCAGATGTGCTTGGACGTAGCCCAGGCACACGAGCTGCTGACCCGGCACTAGGCGGATTTCGACAACACCGCTGACCTGCCGGTAAACTGATGACGGATCCGGCCGCAGTCCGTGGCAGCTGGACCTGTTTTTGTGTGCGGCAACGCACCAAGGGCAACCCGTCAGCGCAGCGCTGCACCGGGACGCACGGCACAACTCTAGGAGTTCACGTGGCACTTGACGCCGCTGTAAAGCAGTCCATCATCAAGGAATACGCAACCTCTGAAGGCGACACCGGTTCGCCCGAGGTTCAGGTTGCTGTCCTGACCCAGCGGATCAAGGATCTGACTGAGCACATGAAGGAGCACAAGCACGACTTCCACACCCAGCGCGGTCTGCTGGCCATGGTTGGTCGTCGCAAGCGCATGCTTTCCTACCTGAAGAACACCGACATCGCCCGCTACCGTTCGCTCATCGAGCGCCTCGGCCTGCGCCGCTAGTCTGCCTTTAGGGGCGGCCCGCTCCTTTCGGAACGGGCCGCCTTCTTTACCAACAACTAAAAACAGGAATCAACCGCATCGCGCATTCGCGGTCCTCGGTAGTGATTCCCGGGAAGTTCACCAGTGGTGATGACGCCCGTGGATCTCGATCGATGACCGGGTGTAGTACAGGCCAGAAATAAAGAAGAGGCCTGGGTTGATGCGGCGGATTTCCGCTAACAGAAACGGAGGTGACTCTCTATGGAGGGTCCCGAAATCCAGTTCTCCGAAGCCATCATCGACAACGGCCGTTTTGGCAAGCGCGTCATTCGCTTCGAAACCGGCCGCCTTGCCAAGCAGGCCGCCGGCGCCTCGATGGTCTACATCGACGACGACACCGCACTGCTCTCCGCAACCACCGCCGGCAAGCAGCCGCGCGAAGGTTTCGACTTCTTCCCGCTGACGGTGGACGTCGAAGAGCGCATGTACGCCGCCGGCCGTATCCCGGGCTCGTTCTTCCGCCGCGAAGGCCGCCCGTCCACGGAAGCCATCCTGGCCTGCCGCCTCATGGACCGTCCGCTGCGCCCCGCGTTCGTCAAGGGCCTGCGCAACGAAGTCCAGATCGTCGTCACTGTCCTGGCGATCAACCCGGACGAGCTCTACGACGTCGTCGCCATCAACGCGTCCTCGATGTCCACGCAGCTTTCCGGCCTCCCGTTCTCCGGCCCGATCGGTGGCGTCCGCGTCGCCCTCATCGCCGACGAACACGGTTCGCAGTGGGTCGCTTTCCCCAAGCACTCCCAGCTTGAGAACGCCGTCTTCAACATGGTTGTTGCCGGCCGTGTCGCCGGTGACGACGTCGCCATCATGATGGTTGAAGCCGAAGCGACCGACAACTCCTGGAACCTCATCAAGGAACAGGGCGCAACCGCTCCCACCGAAGAGGTAGTTTCCGAGGGCCTCGAAGCGGCAAAGCCATTCATCAAGGCTCTCTGCGACGCACAGGCAGACCTCGCGGCCCGCGCTGCGAAGCCGACCGTTGAATTCCCTGTCTTCCTGGACTACCAGGACGACGTTTACGCCGCCGTCGAGGCTGCTGCCGCCGACAAGCTGGCCAAGGTCTTCCAGATCGCTGACAAGCAGGAGCGCGACGCCGCTTCCGACGAACTCAAGGACGAAGTCCTGGGCTCACTTGCGGGCGAGTTCGAGGGCCGCGAGAAGGAACTCTCAGCAGCGTTCCGCTCGGTCACCAAGCACGTCGTGCGCCAGCGCATCCTCAAGGACCAGGTCCGCATCGACGGCCGTGGCCTGACGGACATCCGCCAGCTGACCGCAGAGGTAGAGGTTCTGCCCCGCGTTCACGGTTCGGCCATCTTCGAGCGCGGCGAGACCCAGATCATGGGTGTCACCACGCTGAACATGCTCAAGATGGAGCAGCAGATCGACTCGTTGTCGCCGGTAACGCGCAAGCGCTACATGCACAACTACAACTTCCCGCCGTACTCCACCGGTGAGACCGGCCGCGTCGGTTCCCCGAAGCGCCGCGAAATCGGCCACGGTGCCCTCGCAGAGCGCGCGCTGGTTCCGGTTCTGCCTACCCGTGAAGAGTTCCCGTACGCCATCCGCCAGGTATCCGAGGCCCTCGGTTCCAACGGTTCGACGTCCATGGGTTCGGTGTGTGCCTCGACGCTCTCCTTGCTCAACGCCGGTGTGCCGCTGAAGGCAGCTGTTGCCGGTATCGCCATGGGCCTGGTTTCCGACCAGGTTGACGGCCAGACCCGTTACGCAGCATTGACTGACATCCTCGGCGCCGAAGACGCTTTCGGCGACATGGACTTCAAGGTTGCCGGTACGTCCGAGTTCGTCACGGCCATCCAGCTGGACACCAAGCTCGACGGTATCCCCGCCTCAGTGCTGGCAGCAGCCCTGAAGCAGGCCCGCGAAGCCCGCCTCCACATCCTCGAGGTCATCAACGCAGCGATCGACACCCCGGATGAGCTGTCCGAGTTCGCTCCGCGCGTCATCGCCGTCAAGATCCCCGTGGACAAGATCGGCGAGGTCATCGGCCCCAAGGGCAAGATGATCAACCAGATCCAGGAAGACACGGGCGCGGACATCTCGATCGAAGATGACGGCACGGTCTACATTGGCGCCACCAACGGCCCGTCTGCCGACGCAGCACGTTCCGCCATCAACGCCATCGCCAACCCGCAGGTTCCGGAAATCGGTGAGCGCTACCTGGGTACGGTCGTCAAGACCACCACCTTTGGCGCCTTCGTTTCCCTGACGCCGGGCAAGGACGGCCTGCTGCACATCTCCGAGCTCCGCAAGCTGGCCAATGGCAAGCGCGTGGACAACGTTGATGACGTCGTCTCCGTGGGCCAGAAGGTCCAGGTCGAGATCACCAAGATCGACGACCGTGGAAAGCTCTCCCTCTCGCCGGTTGTTGCCGACGAAGAAGGCGCAGCTTCCGAGGACGCTCCGGCCGAGGTCGTTGAAGAGTCTGCAGAGTAGTCTGTAAGCAGTACACCCGGCGGGGCCGGTGGGCTTGAAAAAGCTCCACCGGCCCTTCCGGCCTTAACCCTGAAAGGCCTTAATGACTGTCGTACCCTTGCCGCTGGAGCAAACCCTTCCCGGCGGCGAACTGATCCATGGTGCCGAGGGCGGTTCCGTCGTGCGGCGCTCCGTGCTTCCCGGCGGCGTGCGCGTCCTGACCGAGGCGATGCCCGGGCAGCGTTCGGCCACCATAGGTTTCTGGGTGGCAGTGGGTTCGCGCGACGAAGCGGACGGCCAGCATGGTTCCACACACTTCCTTGAACACCTGCTGTTCAAGGGCACCAAGAGGCGCACAGCGCTGGAGATAGCGTCTGCGTTCGACGAGGTAGGCGGCGAATCCAACGCAGCCACCGCCAAGGAAAGCACCTGCTACTTCGCACGGGTCCTCGATACGGATCTTCCCATGGCCATTGACGTCATCGCCGACATGATCACCGGCGCCGTCCTGGACCCTGCCGAACTGGAGCAGGAGCGCGATGTCATCCTCGAGGAAATCGCCATGGACAGCGACGACCCCACGGACGTGGCCCACGAGAAATTCGTGGCGGCAGTGCTCGGGAGCCACCCGCTGGCCCGGCCCATTGGCGGAACCCCGGATGCCATCAAGGCTGTGGCCAGGGACTCTGTGTGGGAGCACTACCAGCGCTACTACCGCCCAGAGGAACTGGTCATCACCGCAGCGGGCGGCCTGGACCACGACGTCGTATGTGAACTTGTCCTTGATGCGTTGAAAGCTGCCGGTTGGCAACTGGATCCCGAGGCAGCACCCGTGGAACGCCGTGGGACGGAGCGTGCCGTCATCACTGGCACCGCCGGCCTCCACGTCGTGAAGCGTCCTGTGGAGCAGGCAAACATCATCATGGGTTGCCCGACGATCGTCGCCACGGATGACCGCCGCTTCGTCATGAGCGTGCTCAACGCAGTCCTGGGCGGTGGCATGTCCTCCAGGCTCTTCCAGGAGATCCGCGAGAAGCGGGGCCTGGTCTACTCCACGTACTCCTTCACCGCCGCTTACGCCGACGCCGGGTACTTCGGCATGTACGCCGGCTGTACCCCGTCCAAGGTCCGCCAGGTGCTGGAACTGCTGGGCGTGGAGCTGGATAAGCTCGCCAAGGACGGCATTACCGAAGAAGAGCTCAGGAAGGCCGTGGGCCAGCTCAGCGGTGGCATCGTGTTGGCCCTTGAGGACACGGGCTCACGGATGTCCAGGTTGGGCCGGGCGGAACTGGTGTCCGGAGAGTTCCAGGACATAGATGAGACCTTGGCCCGGATCCAGGCCGTCACTGTGGGCGACGTCCAGGAGCTCGCCCGCGAACTCGCGGCCGCTCCGCGCACCATCACGGTGGTAGGCCCCTTTGAGGAAACCGAGACGTTCGGCCTCTGACTCAAGACAGATTCCGACTCTGGACTCGCACACTCCCGGCAGGGCAGCATGATCACACAGTGATGATGCTGCCCTGTTGACGTTGGAGATGTGATGGAACTGCCCCCACGCGGCCACGCCGCGGAGATGCTGCAGGATTTCCTTGGCCATTGGCGTGGAGTCACGGAGATCGCCCCATCACCGTGGGGGAGTGCGCGGACTGCCGAGGCCGAGGTGGTGTTCAGCAGGGCTGCCAGCGGCTACGCCGTCGTGCAGAGTTACCGGCACCGTGAAGCGGATGGGACACACTTCGAAGGGCATGGCATGTTCACTGTGGACCGCGAACACGGTGAAACGCTTTGGTACTACGTGGACAGCATGGGCCGGCCGCCGGCCAGTCCCGTCAGGGGTTCGTGGAACGCGGGGACTCTGACGCTGGACCGGCGCACTGCCGACGGCGTGGCCAGGCACACGTTCCGCGTCGAGGACGGGGTACTGGTGCACACAGCCGATCTGCGGCTCGAAGGTACCTCGAGCTTCAGTCCCTTGCTGAAAAGCGTCTTCCGGAGGGAATCAACGCCTGACGCCTAGCCCCCGGCGAAAGGTGGCAGGACGTCGATGACGTCGTGCGGGCTCAGCGGGGCCGAACGGTCGCGCACAGCCACTTCGTTGCGGAGGAAGCTGCTGCGTGCAACGATGCGTGCGAGGGTCGGCGTGCCGTCCGGGGGCACGGGACGTTCGACGGCGAGGGCGGCTTCCAGCAGCGCCTCCAGGCTGGTGCCTTCCGGCAGGTGGTGGACTTCTTCTTCGACTCCTGCGGCCGAGCGTGCGGCAGCGAAGTAGCGGACAAGCAAGGTTTCAGCCTCCGATTGCACTCATGCTGCGGTCCGGCTGGACGAAGTCCGCTGCGCCGAGACCGGTGTGGTCCATTCCGTGCGCCTTGGGCTTGACCCACATGGCGTCCTGCCAGCGTTGCGCAAGCTCCTCGTCGGTGGCTCCTCCACGAAGGAGGCCCAGGAGGTCGAATTCCTCGCGGGAGAAGAGACAGCTCATGATTTTGCCTTCGGCGGTGATGCGCGTACGCCGGCAGTCGGAGCAGAACGGCTCCGTGACCGAGGCGATGATGCCCACGGTACCGAGGACCGGACCGGTGGCAAGACCGGAAGCCGTGTCCCGGCGTCGTACTTCAAAGCGTTCCGCGGGGGCGCCGTCCCGTTCGCGGGGGTCGTGGTCCAGGACGTAATCGCGTGACAACAGCGTCCGGATCTCCGCAGCCGTGATCATGTTGCGCCGGGTCCAGCCGTGATCGGCATCCAAGGGCATCTGCTCGATGAAGCGAAGTTCGTAACCGCGACCCAACGCCCAGGCCAGGAGGTCCGGCGATTCGGCGTCGTTGATGCCGCGCATCAGCACGGCGTTCAGTTTCACGGGGCCCAGGCCGGCCGCCCAGGCAGCATCGACGCCGGCCAGGACGCGATCCAGGAATGGACGGCGGGTGAGCTTGGTGAACGTTTCTTCGTGAAGGGAATCCAGCGAGACGTTGATCCGGGTGAGCCCTGCGGCCTTCAACGCTGCGGCTTTCTTGTCCAGTCCGACGCCGTTGGTGGTCATGGAGATGGGGAGGTCGGGATGATTGCTTCGAATGCCGGAGATAATGTCCACCAGGTCGGCGCGCACCAAGGGCTCACCGCCGGTAAGGCGGAGTTCCCGCACACCCAGGGCCGTGACCCCGACGCGCACAATGCGGATGATTTCATCCTTGGTCATTACGGCCTGCTTGGACAACCACTCCAGGCCCTCGGCGGGCATGCAGTAGGTGCAGCGCAGGTTGCACTTGTCCGTCAGTGACAGGCGCATGTCCGTGGCGCGCCGCCCGTAACGGTCCCACAACCCTGCGGGCGTGCCTGCGGGACGTGGCGGCGGAACCCCCACGCCACTTTCCGTGCTGCCTGTGGCGGCACCCGACGGGGGCACCGGCATGCCCAGCTGAACAGTCATAAATTCAGGCTACGCCACCCCGGCCGGATCAGTGACACCAGTTACAGTCACAGAGTTCTTACGGATTCAATACGCTTCCCCCGCCGACGCCACGATCGGGTGCCGGGTGCCGCCGGCAAACCTATGCTGAAAGCGTGACCACAAATACGGCATCAGCAATGGACCCGGGAAACCGCCGGGTCCTGCTGGTAGAGGACGAACAGACCATCGCCGATGTTGTCCGCGACTACCTGCTGAAGGCAGGCTTCCAGGTGGACATGGCTGCGGATGGCTTCACGGCTCTCAAGGTTGCAGCGTCCCGGCAGCCGGACCTGGTGATCCTGGACCGCATGCTGCCCGGACTGGACGGTGTCGAGGTCTGCAGGCGGCTGCGCCAAACCATGAGTGTGCCTGTCATCATGGTCACGGCCCTGGGAACCGAAGATGACCGGATCCTCGGCTTGGAGATGGGCGCGGACGACTACGTCACCAAGCCCTTTTCGCCCAGGGAACTGGTTCTTCGGGTCAAGTCGGTCCTCCGCCGCAGCGTCAAGGAGTTTGCCCCGGAACCATCGGTGGAGGCCGCCGGACTCGAACTCGATCCGGCGTCCAGGACGGTCACCCACAACGGCAACCCGTTGGCGCTGACGGTCCGTGAATTCGACCTCCTGGCGTTCCTGATGCGCAGGCCAAACCAGGTGTTCAGCCGCGAGGAACTGATCAAAGCCGTCTGGGGTTGGGACTTCGGAGACCTCTCCACCGTCACCGTGCATGTCCGGCGCTTGCGGGAGAAGATCGAAGCAAATCCCACCACGCCCGAACTGATCAAGACGGTCTGGGGCGTTGGTTACCGTTTCGATGACACAGGAGGTGGGCATGGGAGGCAGTGAACTGTGGACCATCCTCGCCTGGGTCCTGTTGTGGGCCGTCCTCATCGGTGCCACCACATTGGTGCTCCTGCGGTTGCTCCGCCGTGCCTCCGTGCTCACACAGATCTGCCTGGTGGTGGTGGCAACCGTAGCTGTCCTGGTGGCCGGGATGGTCAGCGCCTTCAACGCCATGTTCATTTCCGCCAGGGACCTTGAGGTGATGTGGTACATCCTCGCCACCGCCTCGGCTGTTGCCGTTGCACTCTCCCTGATGCTCGGCGCGGGGGTGTCCCGTAACGCGGCACGGTTGGTGGATGCGGCCCGCCGGCTGGGGCGGGGCGAGACCCTGGACAACACCATGGACGCCCGCCGGGGGAGGGCTCCCGCCGTGACCTCCGAGCTCGCCGAACTTGCCCAGGAACTGGAAGCAAGCAGCCGTAGCCTTGCCGAGTCCAGGGAACGCGAGGCCGCCATCGAAACGGCCAGGCGCGAACTCGTGTCCTGGATTTCGCACGACCTCCGCACACCGCTGGCCAGCATGCGCGCCATGACCGAAGCCTTGGAGGACGGCATGGCGGCCGATGTCCCCGGCTACTACCGGAAGATCATCGGGCAAACCGAACAAATGACGGCCATGGTCAATGACCTCCTGGAATTGTCCAAGATCCAGGCGGGCAGCCTGCAGCTTCGCGCCGAACCACTGGACCTCTACGACCTCGTCAGCGATGCCCTCTCGGACCTGGCCCCGTTGGCGGCGAAGCGGGGCATCAAGCTCGACGGCGGTGGGGACCGTGAGTGCATGGCCGTCGCCGACGGGCCAAGCCTGGCGAGGGCCATACGGAACATCCTGGTGAACGCCATCATCTACAGCCGTCCGGACAGCGACGTGGATGTGAGCGTCGGGCGGGACAACGGGAATGCCGTGGTCGCTGTGCAGGACCAGTGCGGCGGTATTCCCGATGCCGACCTTCCCCATCTGTTTGAAACCGGCTGGCAGAAGAACCCGGCGCGCGGAACCACCGCGGAGTTGCAGGGTAGCTACAGCGGTGCCGGCATTGGCCTGAGCATGGTGGCCGGAATCGTCAAGGCCCACGGAGGAACGGTGGGCGTCACCAACCTCGACGGCGGTTGCCGCTTTGCGCTGTCACTCCCCGCCGGATCCACCCGCGATGGTAGCCCGTCGGCCACCACCCGGACTTCAGCTGAATATCGCCCAGGAGGCGCATCATGAGCATGCCCGGCAGCATGAACAAACCCAGCCCGCACGTGGACCCACCGGATCCCGTAACGTCCCTGCCGCGACGAGGCCGTGTGCACCCCCGCCTGTGGGCTGCGGCGGCCGGTGTGGCCGCAGGGGCAGCCGGGATAGCAGCGGGGGAACTCACCGCGGGCCTGGCAAGCCCCCTGGTCTCTCCAGTGACCGCCCTGGGTGGCGCTGTCATCGATGCTGTGCCGCCCGGCGTCAAAGACCTGGCCGTCGAATGGTTCGGAACGGCCGACAAGATCGTGCTCATCGCTTCCATCGGACTGGTCGCCGGGATCCTTGCCGCTCTGGCCGGAGTCCTGGAGCACCGCAGGACCGGATGGGGCCTGGCACTGGCAGGGCTGGCAGGTGCGGCGGGGCTGACCGCCGTCGTTACCCGCGCGCAAGCAGGACCGCAGGCTGCCCTCGCGCCCATCGTTGCGGCCGTGGTCACCATGCTGCTGTTGCGCACCCTGATCCGTAGATTGACCACCTGGGCCCCCTCCCGGGGGACACCCGGGCAGGACGAGGCGGATCCCGCGCCCCTGGCCCGGCGCAGCTTCCTCAACGCGCTCGCCGGGACGTCCATCGCCGCCGTCGTGGCCGGAACGGTGACCGCTGTCCTGACGCGTGCCACAGCGGCCGCATCTGGTTTCCGCAGTACTTTGAAGCTCCCACAGCCCACGACACCCCGCCAAGCCATCCCCAACGGCGCGGCACTGGCCGTGGACGGGATCAGCCCCCTGGTGACGCCCAATGCCGACTTCTACAGGATTGACACCGCCCTGACGGTTCCTGCCATCGACCCACCCTCGTGGAAGTTGAAGGTCACTGGAATGGTGGACCGGGAAATCGAACTGGATTTCGCGGCCCTCCTCACCAAGCCCATGACCGAGCGGCACATCACCATCGCCTGCGTGTCCAACAACGTCGGCGGAGACCTCATCGGCAACGCACTCTGGCTGGGCTGGCCGGTCCGCGAACTCCTCGCCATGGCGGGTCCCAAAGCCGGCGCGGACATGGTGCTGTCCACCAGCAACGACGGCTGGACTGCCGGTACGCCCCTGGAGGCACTCACGGACGGCAGGGATGCACTGCTGGCCATTGGCATGAACGGTGAACCGTTGCCGCTGGAGCACGGCTTCCCCGTACGCATGATCGTGCCCGGACTCTACGGATATGTGTCCGCCACCAAATGGCTGACCGAACTGAAAGTCACCCGGTTCGCCGACGACATCGGGTATTGGACCCCCCGCGGCTGGAGCGACCACGGACCCATCAAAACCCAATCGCGAATCGACGTACCCCGCAACGGCCGGACAGTTAAGGCAGGCAAGGTGCAGTTCGGCGGCGTGGCCTGGGCCCAGCACCGGGGCATCAAACGGGTGGAGCTGCGCGTTAACCGGGGTCCGTGGCAACAAGCCACCCTGGGAAACGGTATCTCCACCGACACCTGGTACCAGTGGCAGCTCGGCATCGACCTCACAGCCGGCGACTACGAAGTCCAGGTGCGGGCCACGGATTCCACCGGTGAACCCCAGACAGAAGACAAGGCTCCCGTAGCCCCGGATGGTGCCACCGGCTACCACACAATCAGCGTCAAGGTGGGCTGAGGACCTAGTCTGGGTACGTCCGGGTAATTTCCGTACGCCAAAGTATCCACACAGGAGGATGTCCGTGCCCCGATCTGTTGCAGCCCATCGGCAGGCCGTGGTGGAACTGCTGACCACTGCGAGGGCTGCCAAGGGCAACCTCCGCCTGCCCTTGCTCGAAGCACTGGGACAAGCGCTCGCCGGTGACGTCTACGCACCCCTCTCACTGCCGCCGTTCCCCAACTCCCAAATGGACGGATTCGCCGTTCATTCCGCAGGGATTCCCGACGGCGGTGCGGAGCTCAGGGTCGCGGCGCCCGTCCCGGCAGGTGCCGCGCCAGCGCCACTGAAGGCCGGCTTCGCCGCCCCCATCATGACCGGTGCCATGATCCCGGAAGGGTCCGACGCCGTCGTGCCCATTGAAAAGGCAACGCCGAATGTCTTTCCCCAGCCGGCCGCCGAAGACGCTACCGTCCGGCTCCCACCGGTGGCTTCCGGAACCTATGTTCGACACAGCGGCAGCGACATCGAATCAGGCGACTTGGCGCTGGCCGCCGGTACGCTCCTGGGGCCTGCCCAACTTGGCTTGCTGGCCGCCTTGGGCCTGGACACTGTGGAGGTCCGTGAACCGTTCCGTGCGCTGCTGGTCACCACTGGCGACGAAGTGGTGGAGCCCGGGCAGGAACTGGCGCCCGGCAAGATCTACGATTCCAACGGCACGCTGCTTGAAGCCTCCATGCGGCAAGCGGGCGTGGAAGTGACGCGGACGGGCATCTCCGACGACAACCCCGAAACCCTCCTGTCAGTCCTCCACCGCTACACCCAGGATCCCCGGAACCCGGTGGACATCATCGTCACCACCGGTGGCGTGAGCAAAGGCGCCTACGAGGTAGTCCGCCAAGCGATGTCCGGCCAGCCAGTGGATTTCCTGCCGGTCGCCATGCAGCCAGGCGGCCCGCAGGGCCTGGGAACCTTCGAAGACACACCCTTCCTGGGCTTCCCCGGAAACCCCGTCAGCTGCCTCGTCTCCTTCGAGATGTTCCTCAGGCCCGCACTTTCCCAGGTCCAGGGAACACCTGCGCCCCGGCCCGTGCAGACGGCCCGCCTCGCCGGACCACTGACCTCGCCCGACGGAAAGCACCAGGTCCGGCGCGGCAGCGTGGACACCGATGGCACAGTGCGCATGGAAGGCGGGGCAGGCTCCCACCTTGTCCACGCACTGGCCCGTGCCAATGCCCTGGTCCAGATCCCCGCCCACGTCACGGAACTCGCCAAGGGTGACGAAGTGGAAGTATGGATGCTGTGAACCACACTCCCGATAACCCAGACGGCCCCGCGGGCCTGACGCATCTCAGGCAGGACGGCACCGCGCAGATGGTGGACGTCTCCGGGAAAGCCGTCACCACGCGTGAGGCCACCGCCACGGCCACTGTCCGCAGCACCGCCGAAGTCCTCGCCTTGTTGGGCGCCGGCGAACTTCCCAAGGGCGACGCGCTCGCCGTGGCGAGGGTAGCGGGCATCATGGCGGCAAAGAAGACCCCCGAACTGATTCCGCTGTGCCATCCCTTGCCGATCTCCAAGGTCACCGTGGACTTTGAGCTGGGCGCTGAATCGGTGGAAGTCCTGGCAACGGTCAAGACAAGGGGCGTCACCGGGGTCGAAATGGAAGCCCTGACCGCCGCGTCGGTTGCGGCGCTCAGCGTCTACGACATGATCAAGGCCGTCGACAAACATGCCGTCCTGGACGATATCCGGGTGCTCGCCAAGAGCGGCGGAAAGAGCGGCGACTGGGACGTTTCCTCCGAACCACGGCACGGGGAGGCCGGAGCATGAGCGCCTGCGAGCCCAACGCGCACGGACCGCGGAAGGCCGGCGTCGTGATCGCGTCCACCCGTGCCGCCGCAGGAATCTACACGGACGAGACCGGGCCGATCATCCTGGACTGGCTGAACGAGCACGGATTCGACACTTTTCCCACCATGGTGGTGCCGGACGGTGAACCTGTAGGTGCTGCCCTGCGTGCCCTCCTGACGCAGGAACCCGCAGTTGTCATCACCAGCGGTGGCACGGGCCTCAGCCCGGACGACCGCACGCCGGAGATGACGCTGCCACTCCTTGACCGCGAAATACCGGGCATCATGGAAGGCATCCGGCGCGCAGGTGCTGCGAAGACGCCCATGGCCATGCTGAGCCGCGGCCATGCAGGAGCGGCGGGAAAATCGTTCGTCATCAATCTTCCCGGTTCCCCCAAAGGGGTCATGGATGGGCTGGCGGTCCTGGACCCCGTGATCGGGCATCTCTGTGAGCAGTTGGAAGGAAACCATGGGCACTGAAACAGACTTCGAGGTTGTCAGCGCTGTCCTCAGCGCCGAGCCGATTTCCGTGGACCAAGCCATCAGGGCAGTGGAATCGGAAACTGCGGGTGCGGTGGTCAGTTTCAGCGGCGTCGTGCGTAACCACGACGGCGGCAAAGCTGTTGATCGACTGAGCTACAGCGCGCACCCCACGGCCCACCAGGTCATGTCGGACGTGGTGGCTCAGTTGGTCGCGGAGCACTCCGGCGAAGCCAATCAACCCGTGCGCATCTGGGCCGCGCACCGGATCGGCATGCTGGAGATCGGTGATCCCGCGTTGGTGTGTGCAGTTGCGGCTGCCCACCGGGGCCAGGCGTTCGCCGTCTGCTCGGAACTGGTGGACCGGGTCAAGGAGCAGGTTCCCATTTGGAAAGAGCAGTTCTTCAGTGATGGCACTGTGGAATGGGTCGGCGCAGGGGAGTAGGCGCAAGGTAACGGTTCCCGCCCGTGCCCGGCCCGGCGGTAGGGTTAAACGCATGACCGAACAACTTGCTGTTGCAGTGCTGGGCGCCAACGGGCGTATGGGAATTGAAGCCGTTAAGGCTGTTGAAGCAGCCGAAGACATGAAGCTGGTGGCCGCTTTGGGCCGCGGCGATTCCCTGGACAAACTGCTCGACGCCGGTGCGCAGTATGTTGTTGATCTCACCGTCCCGGACATCACCGAGACCAACGTCCGGTTCGCCGTCGAGCACGGCATCCACGCCGTCGTGGGCACCACAGGCTGGAACGCAGACAGGTTGGAATCCCTCCGCGGACTGCTGGAGTCGAAACCGGAAACAGGCGTGTTGATTGCCCCAAACTTCGCCCTTGGCTCGGTGCTGGCATCGGCCTTTGCTGCCAAGGCCTCGCAGTACTTCGAATCTGTTGAAATCATTGAGCTGCACCACCCCAACAAGGTGGATGCTCCTTCCGGCACGGCTGTGCGCACGGCCCAGCTGATCGCCGAAGCCCGCCAGGAAGCAGGCGTGCCGGCCAGCCCGGACGCCACCGAGACGGCATTGGACGGTGCGCGTGGTTGCGACGTGGACGGGGTACGGGTCCACAGTGTCCGCCTTCGCGGCCTTGTTGCCCACCAGGAGGTCCTCTTTGGCGGTCCCGGCGAACAGCTGACGTTGCGCCACGATTCCTTCGACCGGGCCTCTTTCATGCCCGGCGTCCTTCTTGGACTGCGGAAGGTGGCAGCCAACCCCGGCCTCACGGTCGGCTTGGACGGCTACCTGGATCTGGGGCTCTAGGACATGGGAAATTTCTGGACAGCACTGAAGAAGAACCGCACCAAGATCTGGGTAGGTGCCATCACCTTGTTGCTGGTGCTGTACCTGGTGGTGTCCGTCCAACGCTCCTTCCTCCTGCTTGGCGATCCCAACCTGGTGGCCAAGGGCATAGGGGCCGCCTACCTGGTCCTGCCCGTAGTGGGTGCGTGGGCGCTCATCCGGGAACTGCTTTTTGGTGCCCGCACTGAGCAGATGGCCAAGGTCCTGGAAGCCGAAGGCGGGTTGCCGGAGGACACGCTTCCCCGAACGCCCGGCGGCAGGATTGTCCGGTCGGCAGCGGACGAAGAGTTCGAAAAGTACCGGGCAGAAGCCGAAGCTGCCCCCGAAGATTGGCGCTCCTGGTTCCGGTTGAGCTGCGCCTACGACGCCTCCGGTGACCGCAAGCGGGCCCGCGCTTCCATGCGGGACGCGGTAAAACTCTTCCGTTCTCAGCCGACTGCCGCCGGACGGTAGCTGCCCAGCCTGGACGCTTGGTGGGCCACCCACTCAAGTGGCCCCCGCCGTCGGAGCAGGGCGAAACAGACGCCGATGATGATCGCGTTGATCGCCTGGGTCCAGTACATCCCTTCCGGGGTCCAGCCGGCCGGCAGTGGCCTGTCGGTGAACCCGGAGACCACCCATACATGCGCTGAGTAGAGGCTCAGTGTCATGGCTCCCGGACCGCTGAGCAGGACCAGGAAGTTGACCTTTGCCCGCTCAGCCACTGTGCCCAGCAGCAGGAACAATCCTACGACGGCGGCAGCCGTGCCCCCGGTGTGCAGCAGGTCCAAGGTGGTGCCCGCGTGCGGGGAGGCGGTGGCCAGCCACCACCATGAATCCACTTGCTGAAGG
Organism: Paenarthrobacter sp. CAP02; assembly: GCF_040137855.1. Classification (NCBI taxonomy): domain Bacteria; kingdom Bacillati; phylum Actinomycetota; class Actinomycetes; order Micrococcales; family Micrococcaceae; genus Paenarthrobacter; species Paenarthrobacter sp. CAP02. The sequence continues at coordinate 56,981 of NZ_JBEEII010000011.1, forward strand.
CCCGCCAGGTTGACCTGCAGCATGCTCTCCAAGGGGTACCCGCGGGTGCCGGGGAGCGCCTCCAAGGCGGACCTTCCACCCCACGATTCCATGGCCAGGAAGCCCACCGCTTTCGCAAGGACGGCTACAGCGCTTCCGCCGGCCAACAGCAGGACCTGTACCTTCGCCGTCGTGAGCGCCAGGCGGCCTATGGCAAGCCCCAGCAGCAGGTACGAAAGCCACTGGAACACGGGGTAGTAGCCGGTAAAGAAGAGATCGGCCAGAAGCCGTCCCGGTGTCTCCAGGTCCTCAACCTTTGGGTTGTGGCCCAACTGGAGGGGAGGGGTCGTGTCGAGCAGCAGGGGGCGGACCAGGTACGCCAGGACCGGCGAGGCCAGGATCCAGCCCAACGCCAGGAAGCAGAGGGCTTTCAGGCGCAGGCCCAGGAACGGCAGGACGCAGAGGAACAAGACAGCGTAGTGGACCAGGATCACCGCGATGTTGACATCAAGCCCACCCAGGACGAATCCGACGACGGCAATCACCAAGGCGCGCATGGCCACTCCGCCTCTCGCCGACCACACCCCAGCGCCGCTGGGCGGCTGCTGCTTGCCCGTGCTGAGGGCCAATCCGACGCCGGCCAGCACTGCGAAAAGGGCCGAGGACCGACCCGAAAAGACCAATCCCACGAAGGTCGGTTCCCACTGGGGGGAAGGACCGTACGTCGGGATCAGATGGGTGGACATCATTCCCAGCAATGCCGCACCCCGGGCGGCATCGATCCCCTGGAGCCGGGCGGACGCCGGGCTGGCCCCGTGGGCCTCCTGTCGTGGCGCCGTCCCGTGCGAAGTCATGCAGCGATCGTCTCATAGGCTGCTGGGCGGCAACCCGGCACGGAGCAGCTGGCGAAGAGCGGCCCTTGTCTTCGAATATATGTTCGAATAGCATTACGGCATGAACGATGTTCCAAAGCCGCAGGACCGCCTGTGTGGACCCATGAAGGCAATGAGCCCCGGTGTGGTCGACTTCCTGTTCAGGCAGCTTGTCACCGGCGAACCACCGGAGGACACCCAGTGGCGGAGCGAAGGGACGGTCCTGGCCGAGCAGATGCCGGGAGCTGAGCTCGCCCGCCGGCTGGCGGATACGGATCTTGATTCGCTCACGCCCATTGAACTCTTCGAGTACGTGCGGGCCTCCCAGAGGCTGGTGGCCTGGGCGGAGCAACTCAAGGAGCGGGCTGTGGCGCAGTATTGTTCGGAGCAGCCGGCCCGGACGCCCGGATCCGCCTGACGTTGCCGGTCCGCCTAGGCTGCCGGTGCGGCTGTTCGCCGGAATAGGATGGCCCGGTGACCCAAGCGCACCCCCAATCACCGTCCCCATCGACCATGCCGCGACCCGCCGGGCCTGCGCCAGCGTCAGCAACGCTGCTGGCCGCCGTCGTTCAGTACGAAGCGCTGGGAACGGGCAGTGGGGGAGCGGCTGTCGCCCGGAACGTCGCCGCCCACGTGGAGCTTATCGAAAAGGCCCACGCTGACGGCGCACGGCTGGTGCTGTTTCCAGAGCTCTCCTTGACGGGCTATGAGTTGGACTCATTCGATGCCCCGGAGCATGCGGGTGAGCCTTCGGCCTGGCTGACTGACGGCGATACAAGGCTCCAGCCGCTTCGGGACGCCTGTGCCCATACCGGGACCACGGCAGTGATCGGTGCAGGCTGGCGGGAAGCTGACGGCACTCCACGGTTGGCATCACTCATCATCGGGCCGGATGACTCCCTGCGACCGGCCTTCAAGACCCATCTGCATGGCGCGGAGCATGAGCTGTTCGTCGCCGGGAACGGCCCCGAAATCCTGGAAGTAGACGGGTGGCGGGTGGCTCTTGCCGTATGCGCCGACGCCGCCCAACCGTCCCACGCCGCGGTTGCCGCAGAGTCAGGGGCCGACGTCTACGCAGTGTCAGCCCTGTACGTATCCGGCGAGGAATTGCGCCTGGGACTGCACCTGGCCTCCCGGTCCGCTCCAGCTTGGATGGCTACAGGTCCGGCCCTGGTGCATGAGGACCATCACGCGGAACCCATTCTTGTAACAAGCCGCTGACAGGGTAACGTTTTTCTTATGTCTGACTTGCGCGCCCACAATCCCGCCCTTGGTACCCTGCTGACCGCCATGGTCACCCCGTTCACCGAGGACGGCAAGGTTGACTACGACCAAGCCGCAGCATTGGCAGAGAAGCTTGTCCAGGATGGTTGCGACGGCCTCGTCGTCACCGGCACCACTGGCGAGACCTCCACCCTCACCGACGATGAAAACCTTGGCATGTTCCGTGCCGTCAAAGAAGCCGTCGGTGGCAAGGCAGCCATTATTGCCGGGACCGGCACCAACGACACCGCCCACTCCGTGCACCTTTCACAGCGTGCAGCAGAGGTAGGCGTTGACGGCCTGCTGATCGTCACCCCCTACTACAACAAGCCCAGCCAGGCTGGCGTCCGCGCCCACTTCGAGACGATTGCCTCCTCCACGGACCTGCCCGTCATGCTCTATGACATCCCGGGCCGCTCCTCCATCGCGATCGCCCCGGAGACCATGATCGGCCTGGCGAAGCACCAGAACATCGTGGCCGTGAAGGACGCAAAGGCCGATTTTGCTGCCGCGACACGCGTCATGGCTGAAACCGACCTCGTCTTCTACTCCGGCGACGACGGCCTGACCCTTCAGTGGATGGCGCTCGGCGCCGTCGGGCTGGTGGGTGTCACCACGCATGTGGCCACGCGCCGCTTCCGCGAATTGATTGACGCCGTCAACGCCAACGACCTTGCCACGGCAAGGGCCATCAACTTTGAACTGGAACCCGTGGTTCGTGGAACCATGACGCGGGTCCAAGGCGCAGTAGCCGCCAAGCAGATTCTCAAGTGGCAGGGAGTCCTGCCCAACTCGGTTGTCCGTTTGCCCCTCGTGGAGCCGGACGCGGCCGAGATCGACATCATCCGCGGGGATTTGGCGGAAGCCGGAATGGACTTCGACGTCCAGGACGGTTCCGCCGGAAAGTAGCAAAATATGACCCAAACCGCCCTTCCCGGACTGGTTACTCCGCCGAAATTGCCCAAGGGCACGCTGCGGATTGTTCCGCTCGGTGGACTGGGAGAGATCGGCCGCAACATGGCCGTCTTCGAAATCGACGGCAAGCTGCTGGTCGTTGACTGCGGCGTGCTCTTCCCCGAGGAGACCCAGCCCGGCGTCGATTTGATCCTGCCCGATTTCTCCTACATTGAGGACCGGCTCCAGGACGTCGTGGGTGTCGTGCTGACCCACGGACACGAGGACCACATTGGTGCCGTTCCCTATCTGCTGCGCCTCAAAGCAGACATTCCGCTGATCGGTTCCCAGCTGACGCTTGCCCTGGTGGAAGCGAAGCTCCAGGAACACCGGATCAAGCCGTACACCCTCACCGTCACCGAGGGCCAGGTGGAGCAGTTCGGTCCCTTCGAGTGTGAATTCGTAGCCGTCAACCACTCCATCCCGGATGCCCTTGCAGTCTTCATCCGCACCGAGGGCGGCACCGTCCTCCACACGGGTGACTTCAAGATGGACCAGTTGCCGCTGGACGGCCGAATCACGGACCTCAGGCACTTCGCGCGCCTGGGCGAAGAAGGCGTGGACCTGTTCATGGCCGATTCCACCAACGCGGACGTTCCTGGGTTCACGACGGCCGAGAAGGAAATCGGCCCCACCCTTGACCGTCTGTTCGGTCAGGCCAAGAAGCGCATCATCGTGGCTTCTTTCTCTTCGCATGTCCACCGCGTCCAGCAGGTTCTCGACGCTGCGGCCAAACACGGCCGCAAGGTGGCTTTCGTGGGCCGGTCCATGGTCCGGAACATGGCGATTGCCGCCAAGCTTGGGTACCTCGATGTCCCGAACGACATCCTGGTGGACATCAAGAACATCGATAACATGCCCGATGACCGCGTGGTCCTGATGTCCACAGGTTCGCAGGGCGAGCCCATGGCAGCCCTTTCCCGCATGGCCAACGGTGACCACCGGGTGGTCGTCGGCAAGGGTGACACTGTCATTCTCGCGTCCAGCCTCATTCCGGGCAACGAGAATGCCGTCTTCCGCATCATCAACGGTCTCCTCAAGCTCGGGGCCGACGTCATCCATAAGGGCACGGCAAAGGTCCACGTCTCGGGGCACGCCGCCGCCGGCGAACTGCTGTACTGCTACAACATCCTCGAGCCGCTCAATGCCATGCCGGTGCACGGCGAGACCCGCCACTTGATCGCCAACGGCAACATTGCCCTGGAGTCGGGGGTGCCTTCAGAAGGCATCATCCTGAGCGATAACGGAACCGTCATCGACCTCAAGGACCACAAGGCTGACGTTGTTGGCCAGGTGGAGGTCGGGTTTGTCTACGTTGACGGCTCCAGCGTCGGCGAAATCACCGATGCCGATTTGAAGGACCGACGCATCCTGGGCGATGAGGGATTCATTTCCATCATCACGGTGATCAACCGCACCACGGGCAAGATTGTTTCGGGTCCGGAGATCCATGCCCGCGGCGTTGCCGAGGATGATTCCGTCTTTGACGAGATCATTCCCAAGATCAATGCCGCGCTGGAAGATGCCGTGTTGAACAACGCCGATCACACCAACCACCAGTTGCAGCAAGTGGTGCGGAGGATTATCGGCACCTGGGTCAACCGCAAGCTTCGCCGCCGGCCCATGATCATCCCGGTGGTCCTGGAAGCCTAAGCTGCCACAGCCAGCAACATGCATGCCCAAGGGGGCCTGAAATCCGCGGATTTCAGGCCCCCTTGGGGTAGCGTGGCACTTATGGCGACCCGTACTACCTCCACGCCACGAGGCAGCTCCAGCAGTAAATCCGGCGGCACAGGCCGAGGCGCGGCTGCCCCCAAAAGCGGTGCAACGGCGGCGAAAAGCGGCCGGGGCAGCACTGCGCGCACCAAGCAAGCTGCCGCCGTCGAGCCCCAGGCTCCGCTCCCGCTGCGCCTGCTGGCAGGCGCGTGGCAGGGCATTGGGCACGTGGTGGGTGCCGGTGTCCGGCGTATCGGCCACGACGTCAGCGACCTCGATCCCGAGGACCGTCGCGACGGTGCCGCGTTGTTCAATCTGGTGTTGGGCGTAGCGATTGCCACCTTCGCCTGGTGGGGCCTCACAGGCTGGCTGCCTGACATCGTCTACAGCGTTGTGAACGGAACGTTCGGCTGGATGTCCCTGGTCCTGCCGTTCATGCTGTTCATCTGCGCCTTCCGGCTGTTCCGGAAGCCGCAGGATGGCCGCGGCAACAACCGTGTAGGTATCGGCTTCATGATCATGACCGTCGCAGGATCGGCGCTGGCCCACGTCATTGGTGGCTTGCCTTCCGTGGCGGACGGCTTCGACGGCCTGCGCAGGGCGGGCGGCATGCTGGGCTTCCTGGCCGCCGCTCCCTTCGCCGCCATCCATCCAGCTATCCCTGTGCTCCTTTACAGCCTGCTGGCTTTCGTCTCGGTGCTGATCGTGACGGCGACGCCGTTCGGTGCCATCCCGTCCCGTATCCGCGGGGCCTACAACCACCTCATGGGCGTCGACCTGATGGACGGTTCCGGCAAGGACGACCACGACCGCAGCTATCTGTACGAGAATGAAGCACCCAAGCCGCGGAAGAAGAAGCGGGTGCGCCTCTTCGGCAAGGACGAGGAAACCGACGCCGGCCTGGAAGGTTACGTCGGGGACGAGGCCTTTGAGCACGCCATAGTGGACGACGACGAAACTCCGGGTCCGTCCGAACCTCGCGTACCGCCGGGCGTGCGGCGTCCGACCCAGGCCGAGATCGCTGTCGGGAAAATCAAGGCCGCCCAGGGACTCGCGGGCGCAACGCCGGGTATCGATAACCCCACCGAAGCCATTCCCGTCCTGACCCCGGAGATGACGGCGCCTGCACCTGCAATCGCCCAGGTGCCTGCGAAACCGGCAGGGGCGCCGCTTCCGCAAACACCCATTCCCCAGCGCACGGAGCAGTTGTCCTTGGCTGGCGATGTTACTTACACGCTTCCGGCTTCGGACTACTTGACCCCGGGTTCCATCCCGAAGGAGCGCACGGAAGCCAACGACGCCGTCGTCGCTGCCCTGACTGACACCCTCACTCAGTTCAACGTCGATGCGTCGGTGACAGGCTTCAGCCGCGGTCCGACCGTGACGCGCTATGAAATCGAGCTGTCTCCGGGAACCAAAGTGGAGCGGGTCACCGCCCTGTCAAAGAACATTTCCTATGCCGTGGCGTCCAGCGACGTGCGGATCCTGAGCCCGATTCCCGGCAAGTCGGCCATCGGCATCGAAATTCCCAACACGGACCGCGAAACCGTCTCCCTGGGTGATGTGCTGCGGAGCCAGAACGCGCGGCGCACGGACCACCCCATGGTCATGGGCGTCGGCAAGGACGTCGAAGGCGGCTACGTGGTGGCCAACCTGGCCAAGATGCCGCACTTGCTCGTTGCCGGTGCCACCGGTGCCGGTAAGTCCAGCTTCGTGAACTCGATGATCACCTCCATCCTCATGCGGGCCACACCGGATGAAGTGCGCATGGTCATGGTTGACCCCAAGCGCGTGGAACTCACGGCCTATGAGGGCGTCCCGCACCTGATCACGCCCATCATCACCAATCCCAAGAAGGCTGCCGAAGCGTTGCAGTGGGTCGTCCGGGAGATGGACGCACGCTACGACGACCTCGCCAACTACGGCTACAAGCACATTGACGATTTCAACAAGGCTGTGCGGGCCGGCAAAGTGGTGCCCCCGGTCGACTCCAAGCGGGTCATCAAGCCGTACCCGTACCTGTTGGTGATCGTCGATGAGCTCGCCGACCTCATGATGGTGGCCCCACGTGATGTTGAAGACTCTATCGTCAGGATCACCCAGCTGGCCCGTGCTGCCGGTATCCACCTCGTGTTGGCTACGCAGCGCCCGTCGGTGGATGTCGTCACGGGCCTGATCAAGGCAAACGTCCCATCCCGCATGGCGTTCGCAACGTCCTCCGTGACGGACTCCCGCGTGGTCCTGGACCAGCCGGGTGCGGAGAAGCTCATTGGCCAAGGTGATGCGCTGTTCCTGCCGATGGGTGCTTCCAAGGCGATGCGCGTCCAGGGTGCTTGGGTGACCGAATCCGAGATCCATAAGGTAGTGGAGCACGTCAAGGGCCAGTTGCAGGCCGTCTACCGTGACGACGTTGCCGCCGAGGCCCCGAAGAAGCAGATTGACGACGACATCGGAGACGACCTCGACGTGCTGCTGCAGGCCACAGAGCTTGTGGTCACTACGCAGTTCGGTTCAACTTCCATGCTGCAGCGCAAGCTTCGTGTGGGCTTCGCCAAGGCCGGTCGCCTGATGGACCTTTTGGAGTCCCGCGGCGTCGTAGGCCCTTCCGAGGGTTCAAAGGCCCGCGATGTCCTGGTCAAGCCCGACGACCTCGCCGCCGTCCTGGCAGCGATGAAGGGGCAGGAGTCACCGGCTGCGCCCGATGCCCACACTGCGGCCCTGAGCGACAACGCGAACTCGAACATCGCCGTCGGCGGTTATGCGGAAGACCTGGTCCAGGCGGACCTGGACAACCGGACGCAGGCCATTGAGTACTACGACGGGGCTGACGGTCCCGATGACGAAGAAGGCGGCGAAGACGCCTGGTCCCTCACGGGACGGTAACGCTCCGGACGACGGTGCCTGAGACGGTAGCCTAGAGGGGTGACTACAGCCGAGGGTGATAATGCAACGTCCAGCAGCTCCGACATCTGGAACCTGCCCAACATCCTCACGATGCTCCGCATTGTCCTGGTGCCGTTCTTCGTCTGGTTCCTTGTGGCCGACAACGGCAACAACGGGATTTGGCGCTGGGCCGCGGTGGTTGCTTTCGCAGTCGCCATCTACACGGACAAGCTCGACGGCGACATCGCCAGGGCGCGGGGCCTCATTACCAACTTCGGCAAGATTGCCGACCCCATAGCCGACAAGCTCCTCATCGGTTCCGCGCTGGTGCTGCTGTCCATACTGGGGGAGCTGCCCTGGTGGGTCACCATCCTGATCCTTGTCAGGGAATGGGGCATCACCGCCCTGCGATTCGTTGTGATCCGCTACGGAGTGATGCCGGCTTCCCGGGGTGGCAAACTCAAGACGGTCATCCAGACGGTGGCCATCTTCCTGTACGTCCTGCCGCTGAAGGCGATCGCGCCGTGGCTGGGAGACGTTGCTTTCTGGGTCATGATGGTGGCCCTGGCCATCACGCTGTGGACCGGCGTCGAATACGTTGTCCAGGCCATGCGGCTTCGGGCAGCCGGACGCCGCGCGTGAGTACTCACGCCTCAGGGTCCGGCGGCGCCCAAACCGCGACGGCGGCAGTTGCGGCGGCAATCGAACGGCACCTGACGGTGGCCACGGCCGAGTCGCTTACGGCCGGTTTGGTAGCTGCCACCCTCGCCAACACACCCGGAGCATCCGGGATGCTCCAGGGCGGCGTGGTGGCCTACCAGAATTCAGTCAAAGCAGATGTCCTGGGGGTACCGGCCCACTTGCTTGCTGCCGTTGGGTCCGTCGACGGCGGTGTCGCCGAGGCAATGGCCGACGGCGCGCGGCGCGCCTGCGGGTCGGACGTCGGGATTTCCACCACCGGAGTAGCCGGACCGGAGCCCCATGACGGCAAAGCAGTGGGAACAGTCTTTATCGGTGTGGCAACGCCAACATCGGTTTCCGCGTTCGAGTACCGGTTTTCGGGGGATCGGCAGGCCATCCGGGAGCAGGCCTGCGAGGCCGCAATGGTGCGTCTCCTTGCCGCGCTAAGTGACGTTGGTTACCGTTCGTAAAGTAGCCGGGAACAAAAACAGATTGCCAATAGTTGTGTCATTGTGTCGCTTCGGAAGAGCCGGGGCGCCTAGGATGTAGAAACCAACCCGGTCCGCCAGCCAGCGAACCGGATGAACGAGGGAGCAAGGCGATACAGATGGTAAAGCAGCCCGTATCCGTGAACGGCGTTGTCCGCTGGAAGGATGTGGGCTTGGCTGATCAGACACAGAGCGAACAGAAGGAGCGCAAAATGGTTGTACTACGCCACGAGATCGGTGATGTACTGCGCGATGTCCGCCAGCGTCAGGGCCGTACCCTCCGCGAGGTTTCGCACAGCGCCCGTGTCTCACTCGGTTACTTGAGTGAAGTTGAACGCGGCCAGAAGGAGGCTTCCTCCGAGCTCCTGTCCTCAATCTGCACAGCCCTGGATGTTCCGTTGTCCCACATGCTCCGCGAAGTCAGCGACCGCGTAGCCGTTGCTGAAGGCGTGTCCGTGCCGGACACCGTTCCGCAGGAATTTTCACAGCGTTACGGTCGCGACCTGGACCTCACGGACGACTTCCCGCAGGGAATGCTCTCCGGAGCCCGGTAACCGTTACACAGGAATGAAGGAAGGGCCCCAGCCGTCGGCTGGGGCCCTTCCTTGCTGTATTCGGTGATTGTGGGCACTTTGTTCCTTGATGGGGGGGCGCCGGCCCGTGCGCAACCTAGGCTGGGTCGGCCGGAGTGTTTTCCTTAAGAGTGACATCCCTCAATACGCCATCGCCGTAGATGGCGTTGAGTCGGCCCATGTAGTCCGCCAGCGTCTGGACGTCCTCCAGCGGCCACTCACCGAGCCGTTCCCGGAACACCTGCCGGCGGGCGTCCTGGACCTGGTGCATCTTCTCTTCGCCCTTCTCCGTCAGTCGGATGGACTGGGCGCGGCCGTCCTGCGGATCGGCTTCCTTGTACACGAGGCCAATGCTTTCCAGGAAGGCGATTTGGCGGCTGACAGAGGGCTTGCCCACCCCGATGCACGTAGCGAGCTCGGTGAGCCGGATGGGACCTTCCCTCCGTATGACGGTAAGGAGTCCGTAGGCAGCCGGCTCCATGTCCGGATGGACCTGTCGGGACAATTGGTGGGAGATTGAACGGGCGCGGCGCCAGAGCAGGCTCAGCTGGTGTTCCACCTGCTGGAGGGCGTCGTCCACGGCGTCGCCTGCAGGGACCGTGTCGGGCGCGCTCTGGAGAGGATTGCTCATGGCAACCATTCTAGAGTCCGGCGGCATGAGAGACTCTATCCGTGAGGGCAAGTGACTTTTGGCGATTGATGGACGACGAATTCGGGGCCGGCTACTCCCGGGTTCTGGCCACCTCCCTGGTGCTTGCCGGCGTCGGTGGACGCACTGCGGTGGAGGCCCTGGCGGCCGGGTACCAGCCCCGCGAAGTGTGGTTGGCCCTGTGCGACGTCCAGGATGTCCCCCTCGAACGCAGGTTGGGCAAGGACATCAAGCCGGCCTCCAGCTAAGTACGTTGAGGTCTCCGCGGCGTGACACGCCGACCCATTGTTCGAATATCTGTTCGGATGGGGATATGCTCACGGAAGAGGAAAATTGATCCTGAAAGACGCATTCCACGGCATCCAGCGGTCCCGTTTATCCACATAGCAGGGGTCGGCTTGTAAAAATGTCCGGGCACCGTAATAGCGTCGGTCATGACAGGAAAGCGGCCCTTCGGGCCACTCCACAGCGAGAAAGCATCAGAGGTGTGAACCATGGCGGCAGCCCCGGATCGTGAGAAGGCGCTCGAAGCAGCGCTTGCCCAGATCGACAAGCAGTTCGGCAAAGGCTCTATCATGCGCCTGGGTGACGACACCCGTGCGCCCATCGAGGTCATTCCTACCGGGTCTATTGCCTTGGACGTAGCCCTGGGCATTGGCGGACTGCCGCGCGGGCGTGTCGTGGAGATCTATGGCCCGGAATCCTCGGGTAAGACCACCGTTGCCCTCCACGCGGTAGCCAACGCGCAGCGCGCCGGCGGTATTGCGGCCTTCATCGATGCCGAGCACGCGCTCGACCCAGACTACGCAGCAAAGCTGGGCGTGGACACCGACGCGCTCCTGGTCTCGCAGCCGGACACCGGCGAGCAGGCCCTGGAAATCATGGACATGCTGGTGGGCTCCGGCTCGCTGGACATCATCGTCATCGACTCCGTTGCAGCTTTGGTTCCGCGCGCCGAAATTGAAGGCGAAATGGGTGACTCCCACGTTGGCCTCCAGGCTCGCCTCATGAGCCAGGCCCTGCGTAAGATCACCGGCCGCTTGAGCCAGACCAAGACCACCGCCATTTTCATCAACCAGTTGCGTGAAAAGATCGGTGTCTTCTTCGGCTCCCCGGAAACCACCACCGGTGGTAAGGCGTTGAAGTTCTACGCTTCCGTGCGCATCGATGTCCGGCGCATCCAAACCCTGAAGGAAGGTGCGGATTCCGTGGGTAACCGCACCAAGGCAAAGATCGTCAAGAACAAGATGGCTCCGCCGTTCAAGATAGCCGAGTTCGACATCATCTACGGGCAGGGCATTTCCCGCGAGGGCGGGATCATCGACATGGGTGTCGAGCACGGCATCATCAAGAAGTCCGGCTCGTGGTTCACCTATGACGGTGACCAGCTTGGCCAGGGCATGGAGAACTCGCGTCGATTCCTGCGCGATAACCCTGAGCTGGCTCAGGAGTTGGAGCGCCTGATCAAGGAAAAGCTCGGCGTAGGTGTCAAGCCGGAGGAAGACTCGCCGAAGCTGAAGGCCGTTGACGGCTAGGAGAGGTCCGGACCCGGACTCTTCAGTTGCGGCTGACCCTGAACCAGATCCCGAGTCCGTGGCGCGCGCCATCGTCCTGAGGCAATTGACGATGGCGCCGCGGAGCCGGCTGCAGCTGTCCCGGAAACTGGCCGAGCGGAATGTCCCTGAAGACGTGGCCGAGGCTGTCCTGGACCGGTTCGAAGAGGTTCAGCTGATCGACGACGCCGAGTTCGCCAGGATGTGGGTCCGTAGCCGGTCGCAAAGCAAGAAGCTCGCCAAGGGCGCACTTCGCCGCGAACTTTCAGACAAAGGCATTGAGCTGGAAGACGCAGAAGAGGCGCTCTCCCAGCTCAGCGATCAGGACGAGGAACTGGCAGCGCGTGAGCTCGTTCAACGCAAGCTGCGGCCTGGCATTGACTTGGCCGATCGCGCGGAGCGGGACAAGTACACACGTCGTCTTGCCTCGATGCTCGCACGCAAGGGCTACGCGCCCTCCTTGGCCTTCAGGATCGTCGGTGAGGTGCTGGCAGAAGCCGGTACTCTTGAGTAGTGAGTTTGACCATTCCTTCCCCAGCAGCTTCCGCCAATCCTTCGGCCGCGCCCCGGACTTACCAGGTCCGGACCTTTGGCTGCCAGATGAATGTCCACGATTCCGAGCGGATGGCCGGACTCCTCGAGGACGCGGGCTACGTACCGGCTGACGGTGACATCGCCGACGTCGTGGTTTTCAACACCTGCGCTGTTCGGGAAAATGCGGATAACAAGCTCTACGGCAACCTGGGCCAGCTGCGGCAGGTCAAGGAAGCGCACCCCGGAATGCAGATTGCCGTTGGTGGCTGCCTGGCCCAGAAGGACCGCGAGACCATCGTGAAGAAGGCGCCATGGGTGGACGCCGTTTTCGGCACCCACAACGTTGGTGCCCTTCCGGCCCTCCTGAACCGTGCTCGTCACAACAACGAGGCACAGCTTGAGATCCTCGAATCGCTGGATGTGTTCCCGTCAACGCTCCCCACCAAGAGGGACTCGGTGTACTCCGGCTGGGTGTCCATTTCTGTCGGCTGCAACAACACCTGTACGTTCTGCATCGTTCCCTCGCTGAGGGGCAAGGAAAGGGACCGCCGTCCCGGGGAGATCCTGGCAGAGATCCAGGCCCTGGTGGATGATGGCGCAGTCGAGGTGACGTTGCTTGGGCAGAACGTGAACTCATACGGGGTGGAGTTCGGGGACCGGCAGGCGTTCTCCAAATTGCTCAGGGCCTGCGGGGACATCGAAGGACTGGAGCGCGTGCGTTTCACGAGTCCGCACCCGGCTGCGTTCACCGACGACGTCATTGACGCCATGGCCGAGACGCACAATGTCATGCCCCAGCTGCACATGCCGCTGCAGTCGGGCTCGGACAAGGTCCTTAAGGACATGCGCCGTTCCTACCGCTCCAGCAAGTTCCTGGGAATCCTGGACAAGGTCCGGGAGCGCATCCCCAACGCCGCGATCACCACCGACATTATTGTTGGCTTCCCCGGTGAGACTGAAGAAGACTTCCAGGCAACGCTTGATGTCGTGGAAAAGTCACGCTTTTCCTCGGCCTTCACCTTCCAATACTCCAAGCGTCCCGGCACACCTGCTGCCGATTTGCCGGACCAGCTCCCCAAGGCCGTTGTCCAGGAACGGTTCGAGCGCCTCACCGCCCTGCAGGACCGCATCGCCGCCGAGGAGAATGCAAACCAACGTGGCCGGCAGGTGGAAGTTCTGGTGACCGCCCAGTCCGGTCGCAAGGCCGAGGAAACGCATCGGCTGTCTGGCCGATCCAAGGACCAGCGGTTGGTTCACTTCTCCGTCCCAGCGGGGGCTGAAACGCCTCGTCCGGGTGATTTTGTCACGGTGACCATCACCGAAGCCGCGGCATTCCACCTTGTGGCGGATCCTGCCACCACGGAGGACTACGTGCTGCGGAGATCCCGTGCGGGCGACGCATGGGACCGGGCGCAGGCAGATTCCTGCGGTGTTCCTGCACCCGGCTCACTCTCCGCAAAGGGTGGCGTGTCCCTGGGCATGCCATCGCTGCCCGTACGCCGCTCCTAGGGCGGGCAGCGCGACGTGTCGTTCTCCCACCCTGAACCGCAGCCTCCCGTCATTGCCGTGGTTGGACCGACCGGATCCGGCAAATCGGATCTCGGGGTCGATCTTGCCCTGGCTTTGGACGGTGAAGTGATCAACGCGGATGCCCTGCAGTTCTACCGCGGTATGGACATCGGAACGGCCAAGATCACCGTGGAAGAACGCAAAGGCGTTCCCCATCACCTTCTTGACACCATGGATGTCACCGAGGAGGCCAGTGTCGCGGACTTCCAGGCGGAGTGTCGCGCCGCCATCCAGGAGATCCATTCCCGTGGCAAGCGTGCCATCCTCGTGGGAGGTTCCGGGCTCTACGTCCGGGCGGCGCTGGACGTACTGGAGTTCCCGGGGACCGATCCATCGGTTCGGCAGGAACTCGAGCAGGAATGCGAAGCACATGGGTTGGCGCCGCTGAGGACCAGGCTGGAAGCGGTCGATCCCGTGTCTGCAGCGCGGTTAGGGGATGCCCGCCGCGTGATCCGGGCACTTGAGGTCCACCGGATAACGGGCCGTCCGTTCAGCTCCTTCATGCCTCAGCGTGAGTATTTCCAGCCCGCTGTACAAATTGGCCTGTCGGTGGACCGTGAGGTCCTCCGGGAAAGACTCGCCCAAAGGGTGCATCGGATGGTTGCAGCCGGGCTTCAGGATGAAGTGGAGCGCCTCGATGCCGCCGGTTTGAGGAACGGCAAGACAGCCTCCCGGGCCTTGGGATACGCCCAATTCCTCAAAGTGCTCGACGGCGGGGCTGACGTCCCCGCTGCCGCTGAAGAGACCATCGTTGCTACGCGGCAGTTCGCCCGGCGTCAGTTGACGTGGTTCCGGGCGGATCCGCGGATCACGTGGTTGGACTGGCAAGACCCCGGGCTCGTGGCCAAGGCAGCAGCTGCGGCCTGACGAATTTCGGACCGGCGAGCCGTGGCAGGTAGCCTAGTGCCATGGACGAAACCGCTTCCCTTTCCGCCGAGCAGCCCGCTGCTGCCGGCGCTTCCGTAACCGCTGCCAATCTGTCCGGGCTGGCGTTTTCCAAGGGCCACGGAACGGGTAATGACTTCGTCCTCATTGCGGACCCAGGCGACGCCCACGAGATCACCCCGGAGCAGGTCGCCCAGCTATGCGACCGGCACCTCGGCGTTGGGGGAGATGGCCTGATCCGTGCGGTGCCCTCGAGGTTCCTTCCCGAAGGCCGCGCCCTGCTTGAACAGGACCCTGCCGCCGAGTGGTTCATGGACTACCGCAACGGTGACGGTTCCCTGTCGGAGATGTGCGGCAACGGAGTTCGGGTCTTCGTCCATTTCCTCATCGCCGAAAAGCTGGTGGAACTGGGCCCAGGCGAGACTTTGACCATTGGCACCCGTGGCGGCGTCAAGAAGATCGTGCGCACCGCCACGGGTTATGCCGTGGACATGGGGCCTTGGGAGTTCATTTTCCCCAAGGAAGCCACCAGCAAGGCCATGGATGCTCTGGTCAGCGCGGACGGCCTCGAAGTCGCCCGGCCGGGCCTCTCAGTCAGTATGGGAAACCCCCACACAGTGGTCGCACTGGCGGAGCTCAGCGAGCTGACGGCCACGCAGCTGTTCAAGCCTCCTGTCGTGGATCCCAAGCCTGCCAATGGCACCAATGTCGAATTCGTCGTTCCCGCCGAACCGCTGGTTGAAGACGGTGTGGGAACCATCACCATGCGTGTCCACGAACGTGGCGTGGGGGAGACGCAGTCGTGCGGCACGGGAGCCTGCGCCGCAGCGGTGGCGATCCGTCACTGGGCCGGCAGTACGGCCCCGAACGACTGGCACGTCAAGGTACCGGGCGGCGTCGTGGGTGTGAAGTTCTTCCCGGGTGCCGGCGGCCGTGAGCACGTTGAGCTCAGCGGTCCCGCCGTGATCGTAGCTACTGGGACGCTTTCCTGACCCTGATGATCCTGAAGGACTTGGACGTGCTTTCACGGGACACCGTGAAGGTGCTGTCCAGTTCTTCGGCTAGCCAGCGTTGGAGCGAGTCCGACCCCAGGTTTTTCTGGACCACCAGCCAGGCGTTGCCCCCCGGTGCCAGGCGCGGGAGCCAGGTCAAGAGCAGCGTGTGAAGTTCCGCCTTGCCGATCCGGATGGGCGGGTTCGACCAAATGGTGTCGAACTCCAGGTCGGGATCCACTTGGTCGGGAAGGCTGGCCGTTACGTTGTCCAGGCCAAGCGCCGCAGCATTCTCGTTGGTCAGGGTCACGCATCGCTCATTGACGTCCACGGCGTAAACCCGTGCATGGGGAGCCTTCAATCCGAGGGTCAGGGCTATGGGGCCCCATCCGCAACCGACATCCAGAAGGTTGCCCTGCGGTGCCGGGGGCGGAACTTCCGAGAAGAGGATCGCAGTGCCCTTGTCCACGCCGTCGGGGCTGAAGATACCCGAGGAGGTCTGCAGGTGGCGGGTAGCGCCGGCTAGCTCCACCGTGAGTGGTTTGCGGGTGAAGGGTCCAGCTGGCTGGGCAGTGAAATAGTGTGCAGACTCCATAATTTGCCAGATTAGTGGGCCGACGGCGACATGGGAAACTGCCGCATCCCGCTGATGGGTTGACAGCGGCTGCTAAAGTGGAAGTCATGTTCTTGATCTTTGAGTAGTCTGCCGAAACACGGCACCGCCCGCGATGCAGGTCCGCTTGGCCCCGAGCCAAGCGCACGGCCTTTCCGCCCGGCAGGTCCCACCTGGCAAAGTCAGCCAATGCACGGCGCAGCTGACTGACACTGAAGAAGATCACACCATCCAGTGCCTTGGCGTAACCGTTGACGACGGCTGCCAGGAAGAACGGATGTCAAATTCCTTGGTTGCCCCGGACCTCCGCGCGGACCCTATTTCGTTTGAATCGCAGCGGCCTTCCCTGCCTTGGAGGCACGGCCGCGCAGCACACAGGAGGCCCCTTTGGCCCAAGCCCGTCAGCCCAGCGCGAATAGCGCCCCATCAGCAAGCAAACAGCACTATTCTGGAATAGCCGAACAGTCTAAGGAGACCATGACCACCCAGAAGCACTCCGGATCCGATTCCGACGCCCAGGACATGAGTCCTGAACAAATCCAGGCCGTCATCGACCGGATTCTTTCCAAGGATGTACCTGCGCAGGCATCCAATGACAACGAGGCCGGCAGTGTGTTCGGCAAGGCGCAGGCGATCTCGACGCTGGACCAGGAACACAGCATTTACGACGGCGACCAGGAAGATCTGGCTGAACGCCGGGCCCTGCGTCGCACGGCCGGGCTTTCCACGGAACTCGAAGACGTCACCGAGGTCGAATACCGGCAGTTGCGCCTTGAGCGCGTCGTCCTTGCCGGCCTGTGGACTGAGGGAACGCTCGCAGACGCAGAGAACTCGCTGCGCGAGCTGGCTGCTTTGGCCGAGACCGCCGGATCGGAGGTTCTGGATGGCTTGGTCCAGCGCCGTACCAAGCCGGACCCCGGGACTTTCCTGGGATCAGGTAAGGCCCAGGAGCTGAAGGACATCGTGGCAGCCACGGGTGCCGACACCGTGGTGGTCGACACCGAACTGGCACCTTCGCAGCGACGTGGACTCGAAGACATCGTCAAGGTCAAGGTGGTGGACCGCACCACACTGATCCTCGACATCTTCGCCCAGCACGCCAAGAGCCGCGAGGGCAAGGCCCAGGTTGAGCTGGCCCAGCTTGAATACCTCCTGCCGCGTCTTCGTGGTTGGGGCGACTCCATGTCCCGCCAGGCAGGTGGCCAGGTGGGTGGAGCCGGAGCCGGTATGGGTTCGCGTGGTCCTGGTGAAACCAAGATCGAACTGGACCGCCGTCGAATCCGCACGCGCATGGCCAAGCTGCGGCGTGAAATCGCCGCGATGAAGCCGGCGCGCGAGACCAAACGTGCCAACCGCCGTCGCAATGCCGTTCCGTCCGTCGCTATTGCCGGGTACACCAACGCAGGCAAGTCCTCGCTGCTCAACCGCCTGACGGACGCGGGTGTCCTAGTGGAGAACGCTTTGTTCGCCACCTTGGATCCCACAGTCCGCAAGGCCCAGACCCCGGACGGCATCGGGTACACGCTTGCCGATACCGTGGGGTTTGTCCGTTCGCTGCCCACCCAGCTGATCGAAGCCTTCAGGTCCACGCTGGAGGAAGTGGCGGATGCGGACTTGATCCTTCATGTCGTCGACGCTTCGCACCCGGATCCCGAGGGACAGATCGCCGCAGTGCGGTCCGTGTTCACGGAAGTCGATGCCCGGAAGGTCCCGGAAATCATTGTCCTGAACAAGGTCGATGTCGCCGATCCCTTCGTCGTTGAGCGACTGAAGCAAAAGGAGCCCCGCCATGCGGTGGTTTCAACCCGCACGGGCCAGGGCATCGCGGAACTGCTGGAGGATATCAGCCGGTCCATTCCACGGCCGGGTGTACGCCTTGAGCTGCTGATTCCCTACGACCGCGGAGACATGATCAGCAAGCTGCACAGCTCCGACTCGGAAATCCTGAGCCTTGACCACGAGGAATCCGGGACGCACGTGGTTGTCATGGTCCGCGAAGGACTGGCAGCCGAGCTGGAGTCATTCGTCAGCAATGGTTGAGAAGGTGGCGGCGGACGCCGTCGAGTCGGTGGGCGAACAGGCCACCCTCGAATTGTTGGACCGGGCTGTTGCCGGCATGGGCGGACAAAGCCGTGCCGGCCAGCACGAGATGGCCAAACACGTTGCCCGGGCAATCGAGACCGGGGAGCATCTGCTGGTCCAGGCGGGGACCGGAACAGGTAAGTCGTTGGCGTACCTGATTCCGTTGATCGCGCATTCGATGGACAGCAATAAACCAACTCTCGTGTCCACCGCCACCTTGGCACTGCAGACCCAGATCGTAGGCCGGGACCTTCCCCGGCTGCTGGAAAGCATCAACCCCGCTCTTAAGCGCCCCGTCAATGTGGCGTTGGTGAAGGGGCGGGCAAACTACGTCTGCCTGCAGAAACTTGAGGGGGGTTTCCCCAGCGAGGAGCCCTCCGAGGGACAACTGTTCTCACTGGGCGAGGACACCAGCGTTCCGCACTTTGCTGCGTCCATGGGCGGGCCGCAATCGCAGCTCGGCAAGGAAGTGGTCCGGCTTCGTGAGTGGGCCGGGAAGACGTCCACCGGCGATCGCGACGAACTCATGCCGGGGGTCACCGACCGTGCATGGCGGCAGGTTTCGGTCACATCCATGGAGTGCCTCGGGGCGCAAAAATGCCCCATGGCCGAGGAATGCTTCAGTGAACTCGCAAGGTCCCGCGCAGCGGAAGCGGATGTCGTCGTCACGAATCACGCGATGTTGGCCGTGAGTGCGTTTGAGGGCCTGGCCGTGCTCCCCGAGTACGACGTCGTGGTGGTCGATGAGGCCCACGAACTTCAGGATCGCGTGACCGGAGCCGTGTCCGGTCAGTTGTCCGTGGCCATGGTCCATGCTGCAGCGTCCAGTGCGCGCAAGCACACGGCCATTACTGTGGATGCCCTCAACGCTGCGGCTGACCGGCTGGATATGGCCATCGCAGGCGCGCCCAATGGCTTGTTGCCCAACGGACTCAACGAAGAACAGCTCGACTGCCTTGACCAGTTGCGCGACGCCACACGCGCGGCACTCTCGGATTCGAAGACGGACTCTTCAAACGCGGTCGACGGCGGTCGGCAACTGGCGCGCTCACGGCTCATGCTCATCCTGGAATTGTGCGAACGCCTGCTCGCCGCCAAGGAGAACAGGGAAGTGGTGTGGTTCTCGCGAAACAGCAACTTCGACCCCCAGCAGGGCTACTCCCAGCCTGATGAAACAGCACCCGCCCTCATTAACATTGCGCCGTTGAGCGTCGCAGGCCGCTTGCGTGAAGGGCTTTTTGCCGGCCACACGGTGGTCCTTACCTCCGCCACGCTAGCCATAGGCGCGGCTTTTGAACCTGCCGCCGGTGGCTTGGGCCTGATCGGTGACGGCGCCCCGAGCTGGACGGGCATCGATGTGGGGTCGCCTTTCGACTACCCCAAGCAGGGTGTGCTCTATGTGGCCAAGCACCTGCCCAAGCCTGGTCGGGGTACATCGCCGGAAGCCCTTGACGAGTTGGAAGACCTCATCAGGGCCTCGGGTGGGGGAGCGCTCTGCTTGTTCTCTTCACGGAGGGCAGCCGAGGAAGCGGCGGATGCCATGCGGCTCCGCCTTGACGTCGACATCCTTTGCCAGGGCGAGTCCACCATGGCTGCGCTGGTCAAGCAGTTCGCTGATGAGCCGGACACTTGCCTGTTCGGCACCATGTCCCTGTGGCAGGGGGTGGACGTTCCGGGCGGCTCCTGCCGACTGGTGGTCATAGACCGCATTCCGTTCCCACGTCCGGACGACCCCCTGATGACCGCCCGTTCACGGGCGGTCGCGCAGTCCGGCGGAAACGGCTTCATGGCCGTGTCGGCCACCCACGCGGCCATTCGGTTGGCCCAGGGAGCTGGGCGCCTGATCCGATCAACCGGTGACAAGGGTGTGGTGGCGGTACTTGACTCCAGGCTCTCCACAGAACGCTACGGCGGGTTCCTTCGGGCTGCCCTGCCGCCATTTTGGGCCACAACCGACCGCAAAGTAGTCCGTGGTGTCCTGGAGCGGCTGGGGTCGGCAAAGGCCACCTACCTCCCAGAGGGGTTCTCAGGACCCGCGTGAGGGCTAGAGGGAGCGCAGTACCGAGACGACTTTGCCCATGATGGTGGCCTGGTCGCCAAGGATGGGCTCGTACTGGGTGTTCTGGGGGAGCAGCCACGTATGTCCGTCGCGCTGCCGGAAGGTTTTCACGGTTGCTTCGTCGTCCAGGAGGGCGGCAACGATGTCTCCGTTGATGGCGTCGTTCTGGCGGCGCACCACTACCCAGTCTCCGTCGCAGATGGCCGCGTCAATCATGGAATCTCCGGCGACCTTGAGCATGAACAGTTCGCCATGCCCCACGAGTTGCCGCGGGAGGGGGAGAACGTCCTCCACGGTCTGGTCGGCCAGGATGGGACCACCGGCGGCGATGCGGCCCACCAGCGGAACCATCGCTGTATCGCTGGCGCTGGCCAGTTCCGTCACAGCGAGTCCGCCCGTGCTGCGAAGCGCCGTGGGTGCTTCGACGCCGGGGATAGGACCGCCGTCCAGGGTCAAGGGCATCAGGACTTCCATGGCCCGGGGCCGCTTCGGATCGCGGCGGAGGTACCCGAGCTTTTCCAATTGGGACAACTGGTGGGTGACGCTCGAGAGGCTGGCAAGGCCGACGGTGTCGCCGATCTCACGCATGCTGGGCGGGTATCCGTTGTCATTCACGGACCTCTGGATGGTTTCCAGGATCTTCTTCTGACGGACGGTCAGGCTCTTGGGGCTCTTTTGAGGCTGTTGGCTCCGCAGGGGTACCGCGCCGCCCGTGGCTTTCGCTGCCATGTTCGCCAATGCCTTTCCATTCCGTCCCCGGAGTGCGTCCGGGGAAGTGGGGCCCGCAAAATGTCAGACCCTCCTGTTCCACTGAAACAGTGCTGTTTCTTCACTCAAACGTAGGGCAGCCACAGGCGTTTATCAAACATTTGTTCTAGCGAGTCTCGACACCGTTCGTTGATAAGTGCTAAAAATGTCATAGCAAGGTTCGAATATGTGTTCTATAAACCTGATGCTGAGTCCCGATGTTCGAAGAAAGTGTTCGAACATCCAAGGGCCGGCACAGGAGAACACCAAGAATTGGCAGCCAGGCGCCGGGCATCCGGCACATTGGCAATAGCTCAGAAGGGCTCAGCTCATGTCCGCAATCACTACGTTCGCTGATTTCCGCACCACCCAGGCTCCCGCTCGCCTGCGCCTGACCCGGCGGGGGCGGATTGTGTTCTTCGGCATCCCCGCCATGTTGCTGGTGGCTGCGCTGCTGAGCCTTGCCGGTTTCATCACCGCGCCCGCAAAGGCCTCCGACTCGCAGTCACAGCTTCGACCCCCAGTCGCCGTTACAGTCACTGTCCAGCCCGGCCAGTCCCTGTGGGGTATTGCAGGAGCGGCAGCCCCTGAGCGGGACCCCCGCGATGTCATCTCGGAAATCATCCAGCTCAATGACCTTCGTGGCGGCCGCATCCAGCCCGGTCAGCAGCTCTTCGTACCCGCCAACTAAGTGTCGGACCCTGCGCGAAACAGGGGTGGCCCGGCGTCACAGTTAGTTGGCAGTCGCAGCGGCCCCTTAAACTGACTGGGTGAGTGAGCAGCTTGAGCGACTTGACCGACTTCCCCTCCGGACCAACCTGCGTGGACTGAGCCCCTACGGCGCACCGCAGCTTGATGTCCCCATTTTGCTGAACGTCAACGAGAACACCCATGGGGTCCCGGCGGATGTGCAGGCCGCCATTACGAAGGCCGTCGCCGCTGCTGCCACCGGTCTGAACCGCTATCCCGACCGCGAGTTCACCGAGCTTCGCGAATCCCTGGCCGAGTACTTGGGTCACGGTCTCTCCCGTGACAACATCTGGGCTGCCAATGGATCGAACGAAGTCCTCCAGCAGATACTCCAGGCATTTGGTGGGCCTGGTCGCAAGGCGTTGGGTTTTCCTCCCACGTATTCCATGTACCCGCTGCTCGCCAGCGGCACGGACACGGAATATGTCCGGGGAGTCCGGGCTGACGACTACGGATTGGATGCCCAGTCGGCTGCCGCCCAGGTTCGGGAGACCGGGGCCAACATTGTTTTCCTGTGCTCACCGAACAACCCCACCGGGACAGGGCTCGGGCTGGATGTTGTCGAGGCTGTCTATGAAGCCGGGGAAGCGAGCCGGGCGATCGTGATCGTCGACGAGGCGTACCACGAGTTTGCCCACGACAACACGCCCAGCGCGCTGACCTTGCTGCCCGGCAGGGAACGGCTGATCGTCTCGCGGACCATGAGCAAAGCCTTTGCCTTGGCCGGCGCGCGCCTGGGTTACATGGCCGCTGCGCCGGAGGTTACGGATGCGATCAGGCTGGTCCGGCTTCCGTACCACCTCTCGGCCATTACGCAGGCAACCGCACTCGCGGCGCTGAGCCACAGGGAAGCGCTGATGGCCGATGTTGAGGACATCAAAGTGCAACGCGACCGCATCGTCACCGAGTTGCTGCGGATGGGCCTCAAGCCTGCTGCATCGGACTCCAATTACGTCTTTTTTGGCGGGCTGGAGGATCCGCAGACCATTTGGCAGGGCTTGCTCGATGCCGGAGTGCTGATCCGTGACGTAGGAATTCCGGGCCACTTGCGGGTGACTGCCGGGACTGAGCCGGAAACCACGGCCTTCCTTGTCGCCTTGGAAGGCCTTTTGGACAGCCAAGCATCACGGCCCGCCTAAACTTGTCAATAGACCCCATCCAACTTCCGTGTAGAAGGACGTCCCAATGAGCGAAACCGGCGCCACGCCGTCCGCTGCCCGCACCGCGCGCATGGAGCGCACCACCAGCGAATCCTCCGTCCTGGTGGAGATCAACCTGGACGGCTCCGGTGTCTCGGACATCAGCACCTCGGTTCCCTTCTATGACCACATGTTGACGGCGCTGTGCAAGCACTCCCTGATTGATATGACTGTCAAGGCCACGGGCGATACCCACATCGACGCCCACCACACCGTGGAGGACGTAGCCATTACCTTCGGCGAGGTCCTGCGGACTGCGCTGGGAAACAAGGCCGGGATCCGTCGCTTCGGTGAGGCAACCGTTCCGTTGGACGAAGCCCTCGCCCACGCGGTGGTTGATGTTTCGGGACGCCCCTACCTGGTGCATGGCGGTGAGCCTGCGGGCCAGGAATACCACCTCATTGGCGGACACTTCACGGGCTCGCTGACCCGTCACGTTTTTGAAGCCATTACCCTGCACGCGGGTATCTGCCTGCATATGCGGGTGCTCGCGGGGCGAGACCCGCACCACATCGTGGAAGCCCAGTTCAAGGCGTTCGCACGGGCACTTCGCGCTGCAGTTGAATCAGACCCGAGGGTCGAGGGAATCCCCTCAACGAAGGGAGCGCTATGAGCAGCCAGGTCCTCAAGGACGGCGCGGTTACCGATACCGTGGCCGCCATCAAGCCGTCCTCACCTGAAGGTAAGCCCACCGTGACGGTGCTGGACTACGGCTCGGGCAACGTCCGTTCGGCGGTCCGCGCACTGGAACGTGCCGGTGCCCACGTGTTGTTGAGCGCCAAGCCCGAGGATGTTCTCAACGCCGACGGCCTGGTCGTTCCCGGCGTCGGTGCTTACGAGACTGTCATGAAGGAACTTAAGGCCGTCGACGCCATCCGCATGATCGGCCGCCGGGTGGCCGGTGGCCGGCCCGTGCTCGCTATCTGCGTTGGACTGCAGGTCCTCTTCGAGGCAGGTGTCGAACACGGTACGGAGTCCGAAGGCATGGCCGAATGGCCCGGCAAGGTGGAGTTGCTCCCCGCAGCCGTTGTGCCGCACATGGGGTGGAACACCGTGGACGTCCCGGAGGGCTCCAAGCTCTTCGCCGGAGTCGAGCAGGAGCGCTTCTACTTCGTGCACTCCTACGGCGTCCAGGAATGGAACTTTGACGTCGTCCAGCCTCGCATGGCGCCTCCCATGGTGACGTGGTCTGAGCACGGCGCGCGCTTCATCGCCGCCGTTGAGAACGGGCCCCTCTGCGCTACCCAATTCCACCCCGAAAAGTCCGGTGATGCCGGAGCCCGGCTCCTCCGCAACTGGGTGGACGGCCTGCGCAAGCCTGCGTCAACAGCGGAAACCCCTGAAAGCGGTGCCGCCTAGATGTGGTCGGTTGTCCTCATGGGCCTCGCCGGCGTGCTGGTGGGAGGCGGAATTTCCTTCCATCAGCAAAAGAAGCCCACTTGGGTTTCAGTTTCTTTCTACGTGCTGGCAGGGATGTCCCTGCTGGCCGCATACCTCCTGACGCTGCCCGGTAACTAATCCGCGCCCCCACGATTTCAAGGACACTCATGACCACCTCCACCCAGTCCGTTCTGGAACTCCTTCCCGCCGTCGATATTGTCGATGGCCAGGCGGTTCGCCTCCTGCAGGGTGAAGCGGGTTCGGAAACCAGCTATGGAACGCCGCTCGAAGCTGCCTTGAACTGGCAGGACGCAGGTGCCGAGTGGGTGCACATGGTGGACCTGGACGCGGCCTTCGGCCGGGGGAACAACGCCGCGCTCATCAGTGAGGTCGTCTCGCAGCTCAACGTCAAAGTGGAGTTGTCCGGCGGCCTGCGGGACGACGAGTCGTTGGAGCGGGCGCTGGAACTGGGCGTGGCACGGGTAAACCTTGGCACCGCCGCGCTGGAGAACCCGGACTGGACCCGCCGGGCCATTGAGCGCTTCGGCGACCAAATCGCCGTCGGACTTGATGTCCGGGGCACCACCCTGGCTGGTCGTGGCTGGACCAAGGAAGGCGGCGACCTTTGGGAGGTACTTGCACGCCTCGAGGACGCCGGGTGCGCCCGTTACGTGGTCACGGATGTCACCAAGGACGGAACGCTGCAGGGTCCCAATGTGGAGTTGCTGCGCCAGATGGTTGAGAAGACGGGCAAGCCCGTGGTGGCCTCGGGCGGCATCTCAAGCCTCGAAGATCTCCGCGTCCTGCGCGAACTCGTGCCGTTGGGCGTCGAAGGGGCAATCGTGGGCAAAGCCCTGTATGCCGGTGCCTTTACGTTGCCTGAGGCCCTGGACGTCGCCGGTCGACGCTGATGCCGCACGAGGCTGGACACCAGCACGAAGAACAAGGCCACGGAGGGCGTCAGCTCCCAGGACACATCGCCGCTGCTTTGAAGGGTGCCGGGGGAGCAACTGATTCGGCGGGACGCCCTTGGGCAGGTCGGAGCCTCAGCGGGGACGACGCCAAGATCCACAACTTCGAGGACGACGACGGTACGGCTGATCCCGGCTACACCGCGGCCATCGCTGCACTCATCGCTGGCACCGGGACTGAGGCCGGCGTGGTGGAAGCTCTTGCCACCGCGAGGGTTTTCGTTCCGGTTGTCGCGCAACTCGCTGAAGAAGCCGACGGCGTCGACGGCCTGCATGCGGACAAGCAGGCCGATATGGCGTTGATCACACTCAAGGCCCCCGATGGCCGCACGGCGATGCCCGTCTTCACGTCCGCGGCGGCTTTGGAGGCGTGGCATTCTGAAGCCCGTCCGGTGGCTGTCTATGCCGCGCGGGCGGCCCTGTCCGCAGTTTCGGAAGATGCCCAACTGTTGGTGCTGGACCCCGGTTCCCAGTACACGTTCGTTGTGCGGCGGCCGGCTATGTGGGCTTTGGCCCAGCAGCGGGACTGGACGCCGTCATACCTTGATGATCAACTGGAGTCTGCTCTCGCTTCAGCGGCCCTGGAATTTCCGGCCGTGCGCCGACTTGAAACACGGCCCGGCGGCGGTGTGTCCACGCTGACGGCGGATGGCAGCACGGTTGCCGGCGGAGGTCCTGGCCCGGAACTCCAGGTGGTGCTCTACCTCGAGGACGGACTCGGTGCCGCGGATGTCCAGGCGCTTGTTGGTGGCCTGCATGAAGCGTGGGCGCGGATGGAAACCTTTGCCGAAAGTGTTGACTCCATTGAAGTGAAATTGCAGCGTGCAGCACAGGAGCCTGGGCGGCACTAACGGCAGTACCGGTCCCTCCGGGCTGCCCCGGGGGAACAAGAGGATTTGCCAGTGAATTTCGCTCTCTACAAAGAGATGCTGTCCATCCGTCCTGTCCGGCGTCTGTTGGTGGTGGGCATGATTGCCCGTATCCCGCATTCGGCGGCCGGCGTGCTCCTGACGTTGCATATTGTCCTGACTCTGGGGCAGGGATATGCCGCGGCGGGTGCTGCTGCCGCTGTCATGACGATCGGCATTGCCGTTGGCGCTCCATGGCGTGGCCGTCGAGTGGATACCGTGGGCCTGCGGCGGGCTTTGATCCCTTCCGTTGTTTCCGAAACGGTCATCTGGACGATCGTTCCGCACGTGTCCTATGAGTGGCTGCTGCCCTTGGTTTTTGTTGGTGGCCTCTTCACGCTGCCCATCTTCAGCGTGGTCCGACAGTCGTTGGGTGTCATGGTGGACGGTGAGCAGCGCCGTTCGGCCTTCGCCCTCGATTCCATCGCGACGGAACTGGTCTTCATGATCGGCCCGGCTGTCGGCGCCGTCGTGGCCACTGCCGGATTCTCGGCGGTGGGCCTGACCGCGGTGGGGATCTCGGTTTCGGTCGCGGGGCTTTTCCTCATGTGGTTCAACCCGCCAACACGCAGCGATGTCGCCTGTACGCCGAAAGAGTCCGCCGACCGGGCTGCAGCAGACCTGGCAGCCGCCGAGGCTGCCATGGTGGCGTCCGCCCCGGCCCACGTCCAGGAGGCTGCCTCGGAGATGGCGCCCGCCACGTCCCGTACGGCGGCGATCCGCAGCAAGGTGGCGCGGAACTTCAGCTGGTTTACCGTTTCGGTTGCAGCGCTCTTTGCGGTGGCGGCCGGATCGGGCATGGTCCTTAGCGGTTCAGATGTGAGCATCGTGGGCCTGCTCGAAAGGGGTGGCCACCAGAACCAGATCGGCATCGTGTTCTTCTTCTGGTGCGCAGCGTCCGTTATTGGCGGGCTCATCTACGGTTCCATGAAGCGGCAGATTTCGCCGATGCTTTTGCTGCTGGGCATGGCCGCGTTGACCATTCCGATGGGTTTCGCCCACGACACGTGGACCCTCGCCTTCCTGTCGATTCTTCCGGGACTGCTCTGCGCTCCTGTGTTGTCGGCATCGTCGGAGAAGGTGGCCGACCTCGTGGATGAGGAACGCCGTGGCGAGGCCATGGGCTGGTACGGTTCTGCGCTCACTGCCGGTGTTGCCCTCGGCGCGCCGCTGGCAGGCATCTTCATCGATAACGTCGGCCCGTCGGCCGGTTTCGCGGCCATCGGTGCTGCGGGAGTCGTCCTGTGCCTTGCCGGCCTGGCCCTGATGTCGATGCGTCGGAGATCCGCCCGCGTGTAAAGATTTCAAACGACGACGGCGACCCCACCGGATGTGGTGGGGTCGCCGTCGTCGGTTCTTGAGGCTGTTGGGGCTAGTTCACTGGTCCGGTGAACTTCTCACCCGGGCCCTTGCCAGGGGCGTCGGGGATAAGTGAAGCCTCGCGGAAGGCCAGTTGCAGCGAGCGAAGGCCGTCGCGCAAAGGTCCTGCGTGCTGGGAGCCGATTTCCGGGGCGGCGGCCGATACCAGTCCGGCGAGGGCCGTGATCAGCTTGCGGGCCTCATCCAGGTCCTTGAGGTCCTCGGCGTTGGGGTCGTCGGCCAGGCCGACTTTTACGGCCGCCGCACTCATCAGGTGGACGGCGCCGGTGGTGATGACCTCCACGGCAGGTACTTCCGCGATGTCGCGGATCTGCTGGGAGACGCCGGCGTCAGCGGCCGGGGCGGCGTCTCCGCCAAAGGAGTTGCGGGAATTGCTGTCTTCAGTGCTCATACTGGTAAGCTTGTCACAGACCGACTGGAAGTCGTTATTTGCAGTCAAACGATCCCGCCGCCCGCAATGTGCGCTTGGCGGGTTGTTTCTGTAGAATTGTCTTTCAGTTAGCAAGCGGAGTTCTCTCCCACCCGCGTCAGCCGTTTCCCCCAGGGGACAGGATTCCGTAAAAGGACAAGAGGTTGCCGGGTACCTGGTCGGACACTTTGAGGGTGTGAACCCTGAAGTGCGTACTTCCCTTAGGGGAGTGCCCCCGATCTTCGAGGCCTTCGATTGCGCCAGCAATTGGGGGCCTTCTCTATTTGCCGGTGACATCACCACAACCACAGGAGCTTTAACATTAGCGAGCCAAGAATCAATGAGCGTATCCGCGTCCCCGAGGTGCGGTTGGTCGGCCCTGCCGGCGAACAGGTAGGAATTGTCCGCATTGAGGACGCCCTGCGTCTTGCTGCCGAATCCGATCTCGATCTCGTTGAAGTTGCGCCGCAGGCCAAGCCCCCTGTTTGCAAGCTGATGGACTTCGGCAAGTACAAGTACGAGGCCGCCGTCAAGGCACGTGAAGCGCGCAAGAACCAGACCAACACGGTTCTGAAGGAAATCCGCTTCCGACTCAAGATCGACAAGCACGACTACGAGACCAAGCGCGGACACGCACTTCGCTTCCTCGGCGCTGGCGACAAGGTCAAGGCCATGATCCAGTTCCGTGGCCGTGAGCAGCAGCGTCCCGAAATGGGCATCCGCCTGCTGCAGCGCTTCGCAGAAGATGTTGCTGAGGTTGGCATCATTGAGTCCAGCCCGCGCATCGATGGCCGCAACATGGTCATGGTGATCGGACCGCTGAAGAACAAGGCAGAAGCCAAGGCTGAAGCCCGCCGTGCTTCGCAGCGTGCAGAAGCCAAGGCCCAGAACGAGGCCAAGGCTGCAGGCCGTGTGGACACCACGGGGGAGCAGGCGCCGCTCACGCAGAGCCTGGCTGACCTTCTTCCCGAGGGCTTTCAGGTAAGCGAAGCAGAGCCCACGCAGGAAACTGTTGAAGCTCCCGAGGTCGAGGCTCCCGCAGCTGAAGAAGCCCCGGCAGCCAGCGAGCCCGCGGTTGTTGAAGAAGCTCCCGTTGTTGAGGAAGCTCCTGTAGCCCAGGAAGCTCCCGCGCCGGCAGCCAAGGAAGCTGTGGCCGAAAAGGCTCCGGCAGCCAAGGCCGCACCGGCCAAGACGGAATCGGCACCTGCTCCGGCAGCTCCGAAGCCGGCTGTACCCGCAGCAGCTCCGAAGCCGGCAGTTCCTGCGGCTCCGAAGCCTGTCGCCAAGCCGGCAGCTCCCAAGCCGGCAGCTCGGCCCGCGGCCCCCAAGGCCACGCCGAAGCCTGCTGCACGCAAGACCAACTAGTTCAACGCCGCGGAGGCCTGTCCTCCATCGGCAAGCAACCAGCACGCTGGCCCCCTGTAGGCCGGCTGCGCGAAAGAATCGCGGACTCGTCCGTGGATACGTAAGGAGATCGGTTCCCATGCCGAAGATGAAGACCCACAGCGGTGCTAAGAAGCGCTTCAAGCTGACCGGTACCGGCAAGCTGAAGCGTCAGCAGGCCAACCGCCGCCACTACCTGGAGCACAAGTCCTCCACGTTGACCCGTCGCCTTGCCGGCGACAAGATCGTCTTCAAGGGCGATGCCAAGGTCATCAAGAAGATGCTCGGCGTCTAAGTTCCAAGTTCTCTGGGTCCCGCCAACCGGCAGGAACCGACTACACCAAAAGCCTTCTCAGGCCCGCCGGATTTCCGGCAGTAGCAGCTTGGGATAAAGATTTCTGAAGGAGTACGCACGTGGCACGTGTGAAGCGGGCGGTAAACGCCCACAAGAAGCGCCGGGTTGTCCTCGAACGCGCCAAGGGTTACCGCGGTCAGCGTTCGCGCTTGTACCGTAAGGCAAAAGAGCAGCTGCTGCACTCGTTTGTGTACAGCTACGGTGACCGCCGCAAGAAGAAGGGTGACTTCCGTCGCCTCTGGATCCAGCGCATCAACGCTGCATCCCGCGCCAACGGCCTCACCTACACCCGTCTGATCCAGGGCCTGAAGGCCGCTGAGGTTGAGGTTGACCGCCGCATGCTGGCCGACCTGGCCGTTTCCGACGCCAACGCTTTCGCTGCACTGGTGAACGTTGCCAAGGCTGCCCTGCCGGCTGACACGTCTGCTCCGGCTGCAAAGGCTGAAGCTGCCCCCAAGGCTGCAAAGGTTGCTCCGGCTGCCGCTACGGCTACGGCTGTCAAGGCTGTTGTCTCCGAGAAGCCGGCCATCGACGGCGCAGTTGCTGCTGATGGCGACGAAGCTCCGGAAGGCTACGCCATCAAGGGCAACGCCGAGTCCAAGAAGTACCACGTGCCGGGTTCCACCTGGTACAACACCACTGCTGCCGAATACTGGTTCTCCACGGTTGAGGCTGCAAAGGCTGCTGGCTTTGAGCCGGCCGGCGGCGAAGCCCGCCAGCAGATCAAGAACTAGTCGCAACAGCCACTAAAGTTCTTATATGAACGAAACCGGGCGCCCGCAAGACTTTTCGATGACCAACCCCCGAGCTGATCGGGTGAGGGATGTCGCCAAGCTTGCCGGGCGCCCGGCGCGTTTAAAGCGCGGGCGCTTCCTGGCTGAGGGGCCGCAGGCCGTACGGGAGGCGCTAAGCCTGCACCGTGACCGGACAGCGGCAGGTGGCGCCGCCGTCGTGCATGAAGTTTTCGCCAGTGAAGCGTGCCTGGAGCGGCTTCCCGAACTTGCCGACCTCGCACAGGGCACCCAGCTCCGGCTCGCCAGTGATGAAGTCCTGGCAGCGATGGCGGACACCGTCAACCCGCAGGGGATTGTGGCCGTCTGCAGTTTTCTCGACGTCAGCCTGGAGTCAGTTCTCGACGCCGGTCCCCGCCTCATTGCCGTGATGTGCCAGGTACGTGACCCCGGAAATGCCGGCACGGTCCTGCGTGCCGCTGATGCTGCCGGCGCGGACGCCGTGGTCCTGACCGAATCCAGCGTGGACATCTACAATCCCAAAGCAGTCCGTTCAACCGCAGGTTCCTTGTTCCATCTGCCCGTGGTCCTGGGGGTGGAGGTTGAGGAGCTGGTTGCACGGTGCCGCGAGTTGGGCATCGGTGTCCTGGCCGCAGACGGCTATGGGACGGTCAATCTGGATAAACTCCAGGACGAAAACGCGGCGCGGAGGCTCGGTAACGATACAGTGGCGTCCGAGTACGCCCTTGAGGGGCCGACGGCCTGGTTATTCGGGAACGAAGCCCAGGGCTTGTCCGACGCGGAACTGGCCCTTGCCGATCATCGCGTCGCTGTGCCCGTCTATGGGGCCGCGGAGAGCCTCAATCTTGGTACGGCGGCCACCGTCTGCCTTTACGCCAGCGCACGCTCCCAGCAGGGCGTCAGGGTGGGGAATGCATAATTAGCCCGTCGCCGGGTACGGTAATGCTTGCAGGGGCAGGCAATGACGATTCTTCTTGACCCTTTCCAACCATTTCCCGAACCCGAAGAGGTGAAGCTTTCGTGGCTGCAGGTGGCGGTACCAAAGCGATCGTGGCGGCTCTCGCCGCCAATCTGACTATCGCTGTATTGAAGTTCATTGCGTTCTTCCTGACGGCGTCATCGTCAATGCTCGCGGAGGCAATACACTCCGTTGCCGACTCCGGCAACCAGCTCCTGCTCCTGGTGGGCGGCAAGCGTGCCAAACGTGCTGCGAGCCCGGAACACCCGTTCGGCTACGGACGTGAGCGGTACATCTACGCCTTCATCGTCTCGATCGTTCTCTTCAGTGTCGGTGGCCTGTTTGCCCTCTACGAGGCCTTTGAGAAGTTCCAGCACCCGCACGGCATCGAAGGCGACTTCTGGTGGGTTCCGCTGGCCGTCCTCGTAGGTGCCATCATCGCCGAGGGGTTCTCCTTCCGGACCGCCATCATCGAGTCGAACCACATCCGCGGCAAGCAGACCTGGGTAAAGTTCGTCCGAAACGCCAAACAGCCTGAATTGCCTGTGATCCTCCTGGAGGACTTCGGCGCCCTGCTCGGCTTGGTGTTCGCCCTCTTTGGCGTGAGCATGACCCTGGTTACCGGTGACGGTATCTGGGACGCCTTCGGCACGGCCATGATTGGTTTGCTGCTGGTAGCCATCGCCATCGTGCTGGCCATGGAGACCAAGTCTCTTCTTCTGGGCGAGTCTGCAACCAAGGAGGACGTGCAGCGGATCACCGAAGCCCTGGAGGCGGGCGGAACCCACATCATCCACCTTAAGACCATGCACCTGGGACCGGAGGAGTTGCTGGTGGCCGCCAAGATTTCCATGGGTGCCTCCGAGACTGGCCAGGAGATCGCCAAGGGCATCGACGACGCCGAGCAGCGGATCCGGGCCGCTGTTCCGATTGCGCGGGTCATCTACCTTGAACCGGACATTGAGCGGGTCCAGGCGCAGCAGGCCTAGGACTTAAACGAAGAATGGCTCCGCACCGGCGGAGCCATTCGTCGTTTAGGGGTCCTTTGTTGGCTGGCTGCGCGCTGTACGCGCCGGCCAGCGGCTGTCAGCTTGCCAGCGGCTTCCTGCGTTCCAGCAGGCCGCTCACAACGGCAACGCCGAGGCCCAGGATGGCCAGGACCGCACCCACGAGTGCCGGAGCCACATAACCCCAACCCCACGCGATGACTGTGCCCCCGAGGAAAGCGCCCAGTGCGTTGGCAATGTTCAGGGCCGAGTGGTTCAAGGAGGAGGCAAGGGAAGCTGCGCCCGGAGCGGCATCCAGCAGGCGTGTCTGCAGTGCGGGGGTCAGCATGGATCCCACGCCGCCAACGACGAAGGCCATGATGAAGGCTGCCCATGCCCAGTGCGCCGCGATAGCGTAAACCACCAGGGCCACGGCGATTCCGGGCATGACCCAGTAGATGGTCCCCATGACGGACTTGTCCGCGATTCTTCCGCCAATGATGTTGCCGGCCACCATGCCGAGGCCATAAAGGGCCACGACGGCGGGGATAAGGCTCTCGGGCATACCGGCCACGGACGTCATCGTGTGGGCGATGTAGGTGTAGACGGCAAAGAAGCCGCCGAAGCCGATGATGCCGATCAACAGCGCCAGCCACACCTGGAGGCGTTTGAGGGCTCCCAGCTCACGCCGGATGCTGGCGTCCGGGTGGGCGGCTTCGAACGGGACGAACTTCCACACCATGACAACGGTGAGAAGTCCGATGGCGCCGACAATGATGAACAGCAGCCGCCAACCGAAAGTTTGTCCCACCCAGGTGGCTAAAGGCACGCCGATGACATTGGACACCGTCAGGCCGGCCATCACCATGGAAATCGCCCAGCCGCGCTTTGTGGGAGCCACCAGGCCCGCCGCGATAACAGCTGCCACTCCGAAGAAGGCGCCGTGGGGGAGCCCGGAGGCGAAGCGGGAGAGCAGCATGGAACCGTAGTCCGGGGCGATGAAGGACGTCAGGTTTGCCACGGACAGGAAAAGCATGAGACCCAAGGCAAGGTGCTTCTTGGGAAGTTTTGCGCCGAAGGCTGCAAAGATCGGCGCGCCGATGACGACGCCCAGAGCGTAGGCGGAGATGAGGCCGCCTGCCTCAGGGGTGCTGATATGCAGCCCTTCCTCGATTTCCTTCAGGAGGCCCATCATGGCGAACTCGGTGGTACCGATGGCAAACCCGCCCATTGCCAGGGCCAGGATGGCCATGCCAAGGTGGCGCTTGGTAGCTTTCGCTGTGGCGGACGGGGACACGGTGGTAGTCATAAGCCTGCTTCTTGAGGGGTGCCTGATCGGCCGGGAAACGCGGAGAAAATCCGATAACAAGTTTAGTCGCGCTCAGGCGAGGTGACGTCAGCATGTGACGATGCCCATGGACGAGCCGGCCATAGACTGTTCGGGTGACTGGACTCATTAACGTTGTTGGCGCCGCCGTCGTGGACTCCCTGGAAGCACCCACCCGTCTTCTCGCTGCACGCCGCACAGCCCCTCCCCAGTTCGCAGGGATGTGGGAGTTCCCCGGTGGCAAGGTGGAAACGGGCGAAACGGCAGAGGCCGCACTGCACCGGGAACTCGCCGAAGAGCTGGGGGTTGAGGTCCGTTTGGGCCAGGAGCTTGAATCCGGAAAGAGCGCCGGGTGGACTCTAAACGAGCGTGCATCCATGCGGGTATGGTTCGCGGAGCTGACCGCAGGGGAGCCCCGCCCACTGGAAGATCACGACGAACTGCGCTGGATGTCGTTGGACGGCCTTGACGACGTTCTCGGACTTGCATGGATTCCGGCGGACCTGCCGATTGTCCAGGCCCTGCTTGATCGGGTGGCTGCCGGCGAGTAAGCTCCCCAGCGACTTGTTCACAGCCCCGCAGGGCGCCTCAGAACAGCGGCTCTTGTCCCGGCAAGGGTGCTGCAGCTGTGGCCTCCGAAGGGGCTCCTGAACCGTCGGTGCGGCGGGCATTGCGGTGGCTGAAACCGGAGCTTCCAGTGAAGCCGTGCTTGGCCTTAAAGAAACTGATCCTGCCTGCCAACCAGCTCCGGTATTCCTTCGAGGCATAGGAACCCTGGCCGTACAGTCGGCGGTACTTGCCCACCAATTCCGGATGCTGGGCAGCGAGCCAACTCATATACCATTCCCTGGTCCCGGGCTTGAGGTACAGGGCCCCGGCGGTGACTCCCGTGGCACCCGCCTTGGCCAGTTCGGTGAACAAGGCGTCGAGGGCTTCATCGGAATCCGTGAGCCACGGCAGGATGGGCATTGCCATGACCCCGCATCCCAGGCCGGCGTCACGGAGTCGGGCTATGAGCTTCAACCTCGCACGGGGGGATGGGGTCCCGGGCTCAATGAGCTCTGCGAGGTCTTCGTTGGTCATGGCAAGCGAGATGCCGAGGTCCACGGGAACCTGGGTTGCCGCATGCTTGAGCAAGGGGATGTCCCGGGCCAGCAATGTGCCTTTGGTCAGGATGGAGAAGGGTGTTCCTGAGTCCGCCAGTGCCCGGATGATTCCCGGCATGAGCGCATACCGGCCTTCGGCCCTCTGGTAAGGGTCCGTATTGGTGCCGAGGGCAACCTGGTGTCGCTGCCAGGAGGGCTTGGCCAACTCCTTGCGCAGGACCTCCGCAGCGTTGATCTTGACCACCACCTGCGAATCGAAGTCCCGGCCGGCGTCGAATTCCAGGTAGGTGTGGCTCTTGCGGGCAAAGCAGTAGACGCAGGCGTGGCTGCAGCCCCGATAGGGATTCACCGTCCATTCAAAGGGCATGGCCGAACCGGAAGGCACCTTGTTGAGCACTGACTTTGCGGTGACCTCATGGAAGGTGACTCCGGAGAATTCGGGTGTCGAGGCGGAACGCACAAGCCCGGCAAGCGGCAGCAGGGCCTCCATGGCCGGGGCAGGGCCGGAAGGCGTGTTGCCACTGTTATCGGACGCCAACCCACGTGCCGGTGAAAGTGCTTGTGCGTCCCATCTCATGGTCTCTATTCGAAGTTATGTTCGAATAAATGTCAAGGCTTCGGCGGGCAGTCCGAACACGCGGATGGCGGTGTTGCTAGGGTTGGCCCATGATTCTCCTGACTGGCTTCGAACCCTTTGGCGAGGATGCGGTCAATCCGTCGTGGCTAGCCGTGCAACGTGCCAGGGACATCCTCCGGAACGAGGGCCACGCGGTGGAAGCACTCGAACTGCCGTGCGTTTTTGGCAGGTCGGCTGCCGCCCTGAACGCGGCCATGGATCGGCTGGTTCCTGACGTGGTGGTTTGCGTGGGCCTGGCAGGCGGGCGTGAGCGCGTATCGCTGGAACGTGTCGCCATCAATTGCGATGACGCCAGGATTCCGGACAACGCCGGCCAACGGCCCATCGACCAGGAAGTTATCAAGGGCGGACCAGCTGCCTACTTCTCCAGCCTGCCGATCAAAGCAGCACTCCGGAACCTCCAGATCGCCGGCATCAAGGGCGAAGTCTCACAATCAGCCGGCACGTACGTCTGCAACCACGTCTTCTATGCGCTCATGCACGCGCTGGCGTCCAGGCCCGGGGTCCGCGGGGGCTTCATCCACGTCCCCTACCTTCCCGAGCAATTGCCACCGGCCGCTGCCACTCCGTCCATGCCCCTTGAAGTGATGGCCGAAGGCGTTGCCTCGGTTGTCCGCACGGCGCTTGGAACCACAACGGACATACAGCTGCCCGCAGGAGCAATCCACTAAACAGGAGCAGTCCACTAAAGGAGTTCCCACTCCACCGTGACAGAAGCGGAGACTGACGATTCGCCGGCCTCCACCGGGAGCGCTTCCGCGGAAAAGGAGGCCCTGACCAGCCCGCCCATGGGAATGGGGGAGCCTGGAACTGGTTGTTGGGAAATGGATCGAACGGCTCCAAGCCGCGCGCCTGCCAGACCGGCGTACTGCTCCGCCCTGGCCAAGGCGTCCTGCCACGCCGCCTCCTGTGCCTGTGCATTGATGGGAGCCGTATCCGCGAAGCCTTGCTCGATACCGTTGATTCTGATGTCGTCCCCACCGGCGGCAATCGCGGCAGCGATGGCAGCCGGAGCATCTGCCTGGGTGCGGATGCCCACCTGCAATGTGGTGGATGCGACGTAGGCGGTCACCTTTTGGCCCTGCCCTTCCACCCATGCGACGTCGGCACGGAGGTTCAAGCCACTCGTTCGCATGTCAACGCCGGCCACGCCGGCTTCATGCAAAGCCGTAGCGACAGCGGAAGCCGCCTTTCCGGCGTCGTCATATGCCTTTCCCGCAGTCTCGCGGCGGGTTTCCACGCCGAGAGTCAGAGTGGCCAGGTCGGGGGCGGCCTTGGCGCTGCCGGTGCCGGTGACGGTGATGGTTCGCTTCATTCTTAAGCCTCGATTCGTTGGTCGGCTGGTCCGCCCTGCCGACGCTTGTGGTTGTCAACGTAGCCGCCGGCGGCGAGGCCGGCCTGGCGCTCAAAGAAGTTCATCGACGCCGGGTCTCCGCTGCGCAGCAGTGACCACCCGGCGGCGATCCCGTAGAAGGCGAAAAAGGGCAGGCCAAGGCAATACGCATACTGGGTGCTGTGCCGCTCCTCGTGCCCCAGGAGGGTGGCGTTGCTGCCTGCCAGGCCATGGGGTGCCCGGTAAAGAATCACATTCCCCACGGTGAACGCTCCCGCATGGGGCAATTTCCAGCGGTACCCGGCAGCGATCACCAGGCCGCGGGGACCGTGCGACAGGCGGGAGCGCGACGCCACCGCCACCCCAAGTCCCAACGGCGTGGACAGGTTGATGACATTTGCGATCTGCCTCAGGCGCTGCGCGGGAGTCATGAAGCCATGCTAGACCCGTGGGTCCTGCGGAGGCCGGACGGGAGACAGGCGTTAAATCAGGTCCATGACGTTCAACTAGACTGGACGTTAGTGCCAGCCGTCCGCGGCGAGCACTGCCCTTTTTCGTTTTCCAGGCCAGCATTGCCGGCCGCTCCCTACTCGTAGCTAAGAACAGTAGATGACTGACACTTTG
The DNA here is from genome assembly GCF_040137855.1 of Paenarthrobacter sp. CAP02. Lineage (NCBI taxonomy): Bacteria > Bacillati > Actinomycetota > Actinomycetes > Micrococcales > Micrococcaceae > Paenarthrobacter > Paenarthrobacter sp. CAP02. Next base: position 94,530 of record NZ_JBEEII010000011.1, read on the forward strand.
CCAGGCGCTGCCAGCCCGAATCCGCTGGATGAAGCCGCCATCACCGCCGCCGTCGAGGACGCGCTCGCAGCCATCGCGGCAGCTTCCTCCCTCGAAGAACTCAAGGCTGTCCGCCTCGCCCACACCGGCGAGAAGTCGCCCCTGAGCCTAGCCAACCGTGAAATTGGCGGCTTGGCCAAGGAACACAAAGCTGCTGCAGGCAAGCTCATGGGGTCCTCCCGCGGCCGGGTCAATCAGGCGCTCGCAGCCCGGACCGAGGTGTTGGAGGCAGAGAACGATGCCCGGATCCTCGTCGAGGAAACTGTGGATGTCACTGCCGCTCCGCGACGTCGCCGTGCCGGTGCACGCCACCCGTTGTCCACGCTTCAGGATCGCGTGTCGGACATCTTCGTGGGCATGGGTTGGGAAATCGCCGAAGGCCCCGAGGTCGAGTCGGAATGGTTCAACTTCGATGCCCTGAACTTCAAGCCGGACCACCCCGCCCGCGAAATGCAGGACACGTTCTTCGTGGAACCCCCCGAGGCGCACCTGCTCATGCGTACCCACACCTCGCCGGTGCAGGTCCGCTCCATGCTGGAACGCGAAGTGCCCATCTACGTGCTGTGCCCCGGCAAGGTATTCCGCACCGATGAACTCGATGCTACCCACACCCCTGTCTTCCACCAGTTCGAGGGCCTTGCGATCGACAAGGACCTCAGCATGGCGGACCTTCGCGGCACGTTGGAGCACTTCGCCCGGCAGATGTTCGGCGACGAAGCGTCCATCCGCCTGCGCCCCAACTACTTCCCGTTCACGGAACCGTCCGCGGAGTTGGACATCTGGCACCCCGGAGCAAAGGGCGGCCCACGTTGGATCGAATGGGGTGGCTGCGGCATGGTCAATCCCAACGTCCTCCGGGCAGCCGGCATCGATCCGGACATCTATTCAGGTTTTGCCTTCGGCATGGGCATTGAGCGCACGCTCATGTTCCGCAACGAGGTCGGCGATATGCGCGACATGATCGAAGGCGACGTACGTTTCAGCGAGCACTTCGGGATGGAGATCTAACAGTGCGTATCCCACTTTCCTGGCTGCGTGAATTCGCGCAGGTCCCGGCCGATGCAACGGCCGAAGACGTCATGGCTGACCTGGTCAAGGTCGGCTTTGAAGAAGAAGCAGTCCACCGTCCCACGGATGAACTCAGCGGCCCGATCGTCGTAGGCCAGGTCCTGAGCCTGGTCAAGGAGCCGCAATCCAACGGCAAGACCATCAACTGGTGCCAGGTCCGCGTCGTTCCCGAAGGACAAGAGCAGACACTCACCGGCAAGGGCATTGATCCTTCTGGCGTGCAGGGCATCATCTGCGGTGCGCACAACTTTGTTGAGGGCGACAAAGTAGTTGTCACCCTGCCCGGTGCTGTGCTGCCGGGAAACTTCCAGATTTCCGCGCGCAAGACCTACGGCCACTTGTCCGCAGGCATGATCGCTTCCGTCCGTGAACTGGGCATTGGCGATGACCACGATGGCATCCTGGTGCTGTCCAGCATTGGCTTGGATCCCGAAATCGGCACCGACGCGATGGAACTCCTGGGCCTTTATGACCAGGCAGCGGAAATCAACGTCACCCCGGACCGCGGATATGCGTTCTCCATCCGCGGTGTTGCGCGGGAGTATGCCCACGCAACGGGAACATCGTTCGTAGATCCGGCGTCGAGGGTCAACGCGCCGGCCTCCCTCCAGGGCGGCTACGGAGTCAAGCTCAACGACGACGCACCCATCTACGGCAAGCCGGGCTGCGATCGCTTCGTGGCCAGGACAGTCCGCGGCGTGGATGCTTCGCGTCCCACCCCGCCGTGGATGTCCTCGCGCCTTCGCCTGGCCGGAGTACGCTCCATCTCCTTGCCCGTGGATATCTCCAACTACGTGATGCTGGAGCTCGGCCAGCCGAACCACTGCTACGACCTCGATAAGCTCTCAGGCGACATCGTGGTCCGGCGTGCCGTCACGGGGGAGAAGATCACCACCCTCGATGGCAAGGAGCGTACGCTCGACGTCGAGGACCTGCTGATCACTGATGGCTCCGGCGCCATTGGCATCGCCGGTGTCATGGGTGGCGCCCACACTGAGGTGTCGGATTCCACGACCAACATCCTGGTTGAAGCCGCGCACTTCGACGAGGTATCCATTGCCCGGTCGCGTCGCCGCCACAAGCTGCCGTCCGAAGCGTCCAAGCGCTTCGAGCGCGGCGTCGACTGGCACGTGGCCAACATTGCCGCCCAGCGCGTCGTGGACCTTTTGGTAGAGCTGGCCGGCGGTACGGCAGACGAGGCGGGGACCGACGTCGGAACCGCCCCTGATCCCGTCACCATCGAGCTGCCCGCTGAGTTCGCTGCTGCCCGGATCGGTATCGACTTCACCGACGAGCAGATTACTACCTCACTTGAGGATCTGGGTGCCGTGGTGGAGAAGACTGCCGCCGGCTACCGGGTGACTGCTCCGAGTTGGCGCAATGACCTCGAAACCAAGGAGGACCTCTCTGAGGAAATCGCGCGGTTGGTCGGCTACGACAACATCCCCTCAACCCTCCCGGTAGCGCCTCCGGGCCGTGGCTTGACCCGCAGCCAGCAGCAGAAGCGTCGTGTTGTCCAGGCCTTGGCTGATGCAGGGCTCACCGAGGTGCTGTCATACCCGTTCGTTTCCAAAGCCGCCAACGACACCTTCGGTGTTGCGGAGGAAGGCGCGGAACGTCCGGCATTGAAGCTGGCTAACCCGATCAGCGAGGAGAACGGCTACCTCCGTACGTCCATCCTCCCTGGCCTCATTGAGGTAGCACGCCGCAACCACTCACGCGGTTTCCGCGACCTGGCACTGTACGAAGTGGGTTCGGTCTTCCTTCCGGGCGACAAGCTTGGTACGGAGTCCATCCCGCCGTTGGGCGTCAGGCCTTCAGATGAGGTGCTTGATGCGTTGTACGACGGCGTCCCGCACCAGCCGCTGCACGTCGGCGCTGTCCTGACCGGCCACGACTCGCCGGCTGCCGCGACGCACCAGCCCCGCGCCTGGGATTGGGCAGACGCCCTGGACGTTGCCCGCCTCATTTCCGACGTTCTTGGGGTTGAACTGGTTGTCAGCCAGGGTAGCCACCAGGCGTTCCACCCAGGGCGTGCCGCTGAGCTTTCCCTGCGGAACGGCGATGTTGTCGGTTACGCGGGAGAGCTCCACCCGAAGCTCCTGGCAGCACACGACATGCCTGCCCGATCTGTGGCTTTCGAGGTCAATGTTGAAGCACTGTTCGAAGCTGCTGCTGATGTGATTGTTGCCAAGCACATCTCCGGGTTCCCTGTTGCGACGCAGGACGTTGCGCTGGTGGTTCCGCAGGATGTACCAGCAGACCAGGTTTTGGCTGCCCTGCGCGAAGGTGCAGGTGAACTCCTTGAGGATGTCGCCTTGTTCGACGTTTACGTGGGTCCGGGCATCGAAGAGGGGAAGAAGTCGCTGGCCTTCGGACTGCGTTTCCGTGCCAACGACCGCACACTGACTGCCGACGAAGCGTCAGAAGCTCGGGCCTCGGCTGTCGCAGTCGCCGCTGAACGCTTCGGTGCTGTCCAGCGCTGATCCCGCATTTGCACGCTAAATCCCCGGAACCTCCTCGGTTCCGGGGATTTTCGTTTTATCGAGATTCCACTCCCAGCATATTGACAGACTATTCACACATGTATGACAGTTTTGTCATACACATGTGAAACATGTGTATCACATCCCTCGCACGGCTCTCCAAGGGCCGTCCCTTGAAAGGTACCCATGAAAAAGCAGAATGTTGCTGTGCTTGTCGGGGCTGCGGTAATGGCTTTGACGTCCTCGCTTGGAGGAGCTGCCATGGCGTCAGAGCCGACGCCGCAACCAGCGTCCGCCGAGGTCCAGCCCGTGTCCCACACCGTGGATAAATCCCAGACGTCCGGCTCCGCCGCGTCCCCGTTGGCCGACCGTTATTCCATCGCCGCACCCACCAAGAAGGGGGGCGCCTCCACGGATTCAGTCATCGGCGCTGACGGCCGGGTCCGTATCACCAACACCACGGCTGCACCCAACCGCTCCATCGTGCAGATTGAATTCAATGGCGGTTACATCTGTTCCGGTTCCCTCATCTCCGACGACACCGTGCTGACGGCCGGGCACTGTGTCCACACGGGCGGCACGGGTTCGACGGCGGATTACTCCTGGGGCGTCAAAGTGGCCCCTGGCCGGAATGGATCGACGGATCCTTACGGTACCTGCGGTGCTACCCAACTCCTCACGGACCAGCGTTGGATCGACTCAGCCAACACCAACGCCGACTGGGGCGTCATTAAACTCGACTGCACCATTGGCAACACCACCGGGTGGCTCAATTACACCGGTGCGACGGCCAGCCTGAACGGAACCACCGCAACAGTGCGCGGCTACCCGGGCGACAAGGCATTTGGAACCATGTGGTCCATGACGGGCACCATCGACAGTTCCGCAACCGAAAAGGTCTACTACAAGATGGACACCTTCGGCGGCCAGAGTGGAGCACCCGTATACAACAGCTCCAACACCATTGTCGCCATCCACACCAACGGTGGCAGCACCAACTCCGGTACCCGCATCACGCCCACCCTGGCGAATTACCTGACCTCGGTGAAGTGAGAAGCTACGGGAGCTCGACCGGGTGGGGCGAGAAGCGCGCGGCTCGGGCGTCGAGCTCATTGCCCTGTGGCTGGCTGAGGGAGGCGTAGAGTTCCGGTCGGCGGCCCCGTATCCACCGCCGGCCGGTTGAGAGAGGCACCAGGCCGAGGTCCAGCTCGGACGTAACGATTGCTTCGCCTGCACTCCAGGTTTCTGCGATGATCGCCCCATAGGGGTCGATGATCATGGCGTTACCCGTGCGGATCTCGTCATCGTCAGGGCCGACACCGTTGCTGAAGATGATGAAAAGGCCGTTGTCGTGGGCGCGGGAAGGCAGCCAGCGCATGAGCCACCCGCGCCCGTGGGGTCCACGGAAGGCCGCTTCAATGGCTGCAGGATCTGCTGCACGGTTTTCCCACAAGGTGCTGGGAATGGGCTTCATTCCCCTGGGACTCCGGGAGTTGGTGCCACCGGTTTGATGAGGGGCCAAGAGCACTGTCGCGCCCAGTAGTGCTGTCGCCCGGACGTTTTCGACCAAGTTGTTGTCCCAGCAGATCAGGATTCCGGCTTTGACGCCCCAGGGGGTGTCAAAGACCGTGAACCGGGATCCGCTGTCGATCGCCTCGTGTTCAAAGGCATGGATCTTCCGGTGGGTGTGCCGTGCTCCGTCGGGGAGGCATACCGCGTATGAGTTGTAGAGTCTTCCGTCGCTGTCTGCCTCGAGATATCCGACGCCGATGCCTACGCCCAGCTCTTGGGCGAGGTTCTGGACGGCGAGGATGCTGGGGCCGCCCTCCGTCTCGGCAAGTTGATGCAAACGTTGGGGCGTGTGCCTTCGAAGGTGCCAGTAGCCGAGCAAGCACATTTCCGGGAACACGACCAGTTGCGAACCATCCATGGCTGCAGCGGTGGCGAGCCGGCGAATGGTCTCGAGGTTGAGGTCCGGACGGTCCGGGATTGCTTCGAACTGGACTGTCGAGGCGCGAAGTATGGTCTGTGGATTATCGGGCATGGGTTCTCCTTGGGTTTGTCTCTCCCATGCTTCTTGCGATGACCCATTCTGTCTAATGAAAAATTTGGCCTTATTCATTCTGTTTTGGAATGGAATTGTTGGGTGTCTGCGTGCCGCACCGCAGTATGTGAGCGGGACTGGTCCTGTCGATAGTGTTATGAAATGGAACTACGCCTTTTGCGGTCGTTTATCGCGGTTGCCGCGAACCAAAACTTCGGGGCTGCTGCCAAAGCGCTGTCCACAACCCAGCCCGCCCTGACCAAGCAGATCCAGGTCCTGGAACGGCAGGCAGGGACCACGCTGTTCACCCGGGGGCGCCACGGTGCAGCGCTGACGCCTGGCGGCGAGGCGTTGCTCGTCGACGCGGTCGACCTGGTGCGCAGGGCGGATGCCTTGGCCCGCCGCATGGAGCGGGTAGCAGCGGGGGCTGAGGGTATTCTCAACGTGGGATTCGGGATGTCGACGATCGATGTAGCGCCCCAGACTGTCGCGGCTTTCCGTGCGCGGCACCCCGGAATCGACATCAAGCTCGAAGACATGTCCTCCTCCCGGCAGTTCGACGCACTCCGTGACGGCACGCTCAGCGTGGGGTTTGTTCGCATGCCTGCTCCGCAGGACATTGCCGCCCGGGTGATTCGGCGGGATCATCTGGCACTCGCCATCCCTGCGGGTGAGCCTGTTCCCGGGACCGGTCGAAAGAGTCTGCGGGCTTGGCTCCAGGACCAGGCCTTGGTACGCCTCGTCCCCGCCCGTGGGCCGGGATTGGCCGCTCAAACAAGCGAGTTGTTTATGGATTTGGGGTGCAGTCCCACCACGGTGTACGAAACGTCCGACCTGCTGACGGTGGTGGCACTCGTAGCCGCCGGAGCGGGCCCGGCAGTAGTTCCCGCAAGCGCCTCGGCCATCATCCCCGACGGTGTGCACCTGGTAAAGATCGATCTGAATTCCGCGAGCTGGGACATTGGCGTTGCCTGGCTTCGGGGGAGCACCAACCCGTTGCTTCCCTTGTTTGTGGAATCAATCAGGGTCGTGGAAAAGGCATGATCGACAAGCTTTTGCTTGAGGTGCACCGGCTCGATGGCATGCTGGCTTCTGCTGAGCACCCACCGGACCTGGGACAACCCGCAAGGCGTCGGGCCTCCAGGTTTGCCAGCGCCAAGGACCGGGACGAATTCGTTGCGGCCCGGATTTCGCTGCAGCTGTTCGCTGCAACGCTCCTCAACGTGGAACCCCAGCAGCTCGTGGCGAACTATCACTGCCCGCAGTGCGGGCAAGGCCAGGACCACGGCCGTCCCGGGTTCCTGCTCGACGGCGGCCCCGCACCTCTCGCGCTCAGCGCGTCCCGGGCGTCGGGCTGGCTACTACTGGCCGGCGTCGCCCATGCTCCCGAAGAACTACGGTTGGGAGTGGATCTTGAATCGACTGGCACAGCAACCTTCGAAGGCTTCGACGACGTCGCGCTGACCGCAACCGAGAAACGCTTCCTGTCCACCATCCCGGATAAGGAACGAGATAGTCAGCGCGCCCGCCTGTGGGCGCGCAAAGAGGCTTGGCTAAAGATGACTGGGGAAGGCCTGCGGCACAACCCGGCGGAGTTGGATGTGCTGGAGCGCCGCGGTGTGCAGGACCTGCACACCGTCGGCGGCCGGGCGCTGCCGGACGGCCTGGTGGCCGCCTTGGCGATCGGCTAGCGTGGTGACGGCAGCGCGGGAAGTGCTGCCTCGTACAGCCACGGCCGGAGAACGGCAGCGGCATCCAATCCCGGAATGAATGCGTTCGCGGCTACGATGAACGCTTCCGTGGACACTGACCCGTGCCGGTTCCTGGCTGTCCAATGGTGGAGGAAACCGAAGAATGCCTCGTCGCCGGCCGCCATTCGCATGGCGTGAACCGCCAAAGCCCCACGTTTGTAGACCCGGTCATCGAACATCAGCTCCGGGCCGGGGTCGCCAACCAGCAGGTCCTGCGGCCCGGCGTCGAGCCTCTTCCACGCGGCCGTAGCCCGCGCTGCGACAGTCATGGTCCCGGATTCCTCGGACCACAACCACTCGGCGTAACAAGCGAAGCCTTCGTGCAGCCAGATATCTTTCCAGCTGTTGACGGTCAGGGAGTTCCCGAACCACTGGTGGGAAAGTTCGTGGGCGATCAGCCGCTGGGATTCCCAGGCGTCGCGCATATGGTTGCGACCGAAAATGGAGACCGTTTGGGCTTCCAAGGGGATTTCCAGCTCGTCTTCGGTGACCACGGACGTGTAATCGGTGAATGGGTACGGTCCGAAGCAATCCTCGAAAGTACGCATCATGTCCGGCTGGCGTTCCAGACCCCGCAGGGCGTCGGCTGCCATTTCGGGGGTAACGGCAACGAACTGGGGCACCCGGTGGTGGGTATCGTCGGCCTGCAAGGGAACCTTGGTGTAGCGGCCGATCTGCACGGTAGCCAGGTACGTCGCCATCGGCTCGGGTTGCTCGTAGACCCAGGTTTCCCTGCTGGACTTCCGGGAGTGCGATACGAGCCGTCCGTTGCATACCGGACGGTAGTTGTCATCGGTGGTCACCGAGATGAGGAAGCTCGACTTGTAGCGGGGGTGGTCATTGCAAGGGAACCAGGACGCTGCGCCGTTCGGCTGGCCGGCCACCAGTACGCCGTCGTTCAATTCCTCCCAGCCAACATCTCCCCACAATCCGCGGCGGGGTTGCGGATTGCCGTCGTAGCGGATCTCCAGTGAGAACTGTTGGCCGGGCTTGAGCGCGGACGGGGGAGCCAGGACCAGGTGCTGGGCCCTGTGGCTGAGTTTCTGGAGCTTCTTGCCATCCAGCTGGACCTTGGTGGCCCGCAATCCCACCAGGTCCAGGACTATCTGCGCTGTCCGTTCCAATGCCGTGCACCGCAGGACCGCCTTGCCGATCAGCTTGTTGCTGCCCAGCCTGACGTCGAGGTCCAACTCATACCGGTCCACACGGTAGCTGGTGCTGCCGTGGTCCAGGGTGTACGGGTCGGCTTCGGTCATGGGGGTGGTGATGGGTGCGGTCATGATCTGCCCAATCTACTTGAGACGGGGCGCTTGTGCAGACGGACCCACCCATGGGCTCACCGGGTTGCCCATCCAGTACGTCCCGGCTGGGACAGTTTCGCCACGCATGACCAACGACGCCGGGCCCACGGTTCCACCGTCGCCGATGCTGGCCGCAGGGAGGATGACGCCGTGGGGGCCCATGGTGGCTCCGTTCCCGAGCGTCACGGTGTCCAGGCTCATGACGCGGTCGTGGAACAGATGTGTCTGGACCACGCAGCCGCGGTTGACGGTGGAGTTCTCGCCGAGTGTCACGAGGTCGACTTCGGGGAGCCAGTAGCTTTCACACCAGGTACCGCGGCCGATCCTGGCGCCGAGCCCGCGCAGCCACCACACCAGGGCGGGCGTGCCCGCAGCGGACCTGGCGAACCACGGCGCACTGACCATTTCGATAAACGTATCCACAACCTCGTTGCGCCAAATAAACGAACTCCACAGGGGGTGCTCGCCGGCGCGAATGGTTCCCACCAGGACCCACTTGGCGACGATGGCGCTGAGTGCTGCGACGCCTCCGGCTGCCAACATCACGACGCCGCCGAGGATCGCCGCGATCCAGTAGCCCCATCCACGGGCCAGCCAATCGAGGACCAGCATGACGCCGACGGCGATGGTAACCGTCAGGATGACAGGAACCAAACGGCACAATTCCCACAGTGCACGCGCGATTTTGAGCTTAAGGGGCGGTTGGAATGTCCGTGTCTGGTCCGCGTCGACGGCGGTGCGTCGCAACCTGACCGGGGGACTGCCCAGCCACGACGTGCCCGACTTCGCCTTGGCAGGAGTGGCCGACAGGACGGCCACGAGGGAATTCTTTGGTACATTCCGCCCGGCGGCCGTCATGCCGGAGTTACCGAGGAATGACCGTTTTCCGATCTTGGCCGGAGCGATTTTCATCCAGCCACCGCCGAGTTCGTAGGATGCCACCATGGTGTCGTCAGCCAGGAACGCGCCGTCGCCGATGGTCGTCATCCTGGGCACCAGCAGCACTGTGGAGGCTTCCACGTTCTTGCCCACCTTGGCTCCGAGCAAGCGCAGCCAAACAGGCGTGAACAGGCTGGCATAGACGGGGAAGAGGAGGTCACGTGCCATGTCCAGCAGGCGTTCCGTGGCCCACACCTGCCAGCCGATCCGGCTGCGGACACGGTAATACCCCTCTTTGAGTCCGAGGCCAAGGAGCCGGGCAACAACGAGGATGAGCACCAGGTTTCCGAAGAACCACGTCAACGCCGCGAGTGGCAGGGCCATGGATATCTGGGGGAACGCGCTCTCCAATGAATCGTGGCCTTGGATGAACGCCATAAAAAGCATCGCAGCAGCGAAAGCGGAGATGTACGGTATCAGGGCCAGAAGCGCAGAAGCGCCGGCAAAAGCGGTGAACCACAGCCGGTCCACAGCGGAAGGTCGGGCGGGGGACTCAGGCCAGTCGTGTTTTGCCTTGCCGCGTCGTTCGGCCGGGGATCCAGCCACGAAGTGCCCGGCCTTCACTTTGCCCAGGACCGCGGATCCGGCGTCTACGTGTGCGCCTGCACCAATGGTGGCACCGGGCATGAGGGTGCTTCGCGCACCGACCACGGCACCGGCTCCCACGTGTATCTGGCCGATATGGACCGAGTCGCCGTCCACCCACCAGCCGGAGAGATCGACTTCCGGCTCGATGTTGGCACCATTGCCCAATGACAGCAGACCGGTGACAGGCGGCAGGGAATGCAGGTGCACATCCCGGCCGATCCTGGCACCGAGGGCGCGCGCGTAGTAGGGCACGAACGGGGCGCTGGCGAGGCCGATGGCCCCGGAGAGGTCTTGTATTTGTTCGGCGAGCCACAAGCGAAGGTGGGTTTTGCCGGACCTGGGGTAGGTGCCAGGCTCGATCTTGCCGAGCAGCACGCGTGCCGCTATTACCGAAATGGTCATACGGCCCAGCGGGCTGACGAAGACCAGCCAGGATGCCGCGATCCACCACCAGGACACCACAGGAGCTGCGGCGAATCCGGCAAAGTCTGCCAGTAACCTGTTCGCGGCCATCAGGTAGGTGAGCCAACGCATTCCCACCAGGATGTGAAGGGGCACGCCCATGAGGACCTGGAAGATCTGCGACTTCAAGGCTGTGGGACGCACGGTGCGCTCGACAGGCGGACCTGCCGCACCGCCGTCGGGCAGTGATTGCCGGGCGGCATCGATCAGGGCTCCGACACGCGGGGTCGCGTAGATGTCAGCGACAGTGATGGTGGGGTACCGGACCCGGAGGGCAGAGACGAGCTGGGCTGCGGCCAGGGACCCGCCGCCGTAGGCGAAGAAATCCGCGTCGAGGGAGCTCACGGGACTGCCCAGCACCGACTCCCACTGGTCCACCACCCAACGGGCGTCGTCGGGTAGGTTCAGGGGCGCGTTGTTGGCCTCAGCAGCGCTGGTTCCCGCAAGCGGCCAGGGGAGGGCATGCCGGTCCACCTTCCCGCTGGTCTTGGTGGGCAGCGAATCCACCACGGTGAGCAGGGGGATCAATGCTGCCGGAAGGCTTTCGCCCAGCAGGCGGCGGGCCTGCTCCAGATTTAGCTCGTGGCCGTCAACGGGGGCGAGATAGCCCACCAGGATCTGGTTGCCGGCAGCAGTGGTCTGAACTGCGGCGGCAGCGCCGGCAACTCCCGGGAGTGCCTGCAGCGCCGCGTCCACCTCGCCCAGTTCGATGCGCCGTCCACCCAGCTTGACCTGTTCGTCGGCGCGACCCATGAAGATCAGGCCCTCCGGTTCGAAGCGGACGAGGTCCCCGGAACGGTAGGCACGGTCCCAAGCCAGCGTGGCCATGGGTGCATACTTCTCGGCATCCTTGGCGGGATCGAGATAGCGGGCCAGCCCGACGCCGCCGATGATCAGTTCACCGATCCCGCCTTCCGCGACCGGGACACCATCAGAATCGACGACGGCGAGGTCCCAGCCGTCCAACGGCAGCCCGATCCGAACCGGGCCGGGTCGGCCCAACGGTGCGGCGCAGGCGACGACGGTGGCCTCGGTGGGTCCGTAAGTGTTCCAGACTTCGCGGCCATCGACGGCGAGCCGTTCGGCCAGCTCCGGCGGGCATGCCTCGCCGCCGAAGATGAGGAGGCGGACGTTTTCGAGGGACTCTGTCGGCCACAACGCAGCAAGGGTGGGCACCGTGGAAACCACGGTGATGCCGTGGTTGATCAGCCAGGGACCCAGGTCCATGCCGGTCCGCACCAACGCCCGCGGAGCCGGGACGAGGCAGGCACCGTGGCGCCAGGCGAGCCACATCTCTTCGCAGGAAGCATCGAAGGCTACCGACAGGCCCGCCAGCACTCTGTCCTGGGGACCGATGGGATCGGCTTGGAGGAAAATCCGTGCTTCAGCGTCAACGAAGGCGGCGGAAGATCGATGTTTAACTGCAACACCCTTGGGCGTACCAGTGGATCCCGAGGTGAAGATGATCCAGGAGTCGTCATCCAGCCCCGGTTTTGAAGGTTCCGATACAGGCTCCCGTGCGGCACCGGCGGCTCGGATATCAAGTCCCGCCCCTACCACCGCGGCAACCTTGGCTTCCCCGAACACGAGGCGTGCCCGTTCCTCGGGATCGTCGGCATCAACCGGAACGTACGCGGCGCCGGCCATGAGGATTCCCAGGATGGCGATATACAACTCGTTCGTGCCGGAAGGGATGCGGATGCCGAGCTTGTCACCACGACCCAGGCCCGCAGCGTTCAATCGTGCGGCGAAGGCCCTGACCGCCCTGAGGAGTTCGGTGTAGCTGAGTGATTTTTGCCCGTCATCCAGAGCCGAAGCCTCGGGGAAGGACGCTGCGGTCTCTTCCAGAATGTCCACCAGCGTGCGCTCGGCTGGTGCAGCGGTGCCGCCCGGCAACTGGGGGCGGTAGGTGGTCAGGGCGGGTGCCGGCCCGGCCCCCACGGGATGTTCTGTGCTCACAGGCCTAGCTTTGCGCAGAAAGGTGAACAAAAGGTGTCTGTCGTTTCCTGTTCGTCACATTTTCTTGCACCACTGTTTGCCTGTAGGTCGCCAGTTGTTCGGGAGCCGGGCTTTGGAGTTACGGCAGAAGCAGGACTTTGCCGGTGGTCCGGCGGCCTTCCAGGTCACGGTGGGCCTGGGCAGCTTCGGCCAAGGGGTAGGTTGCGCCGACCCTGACCGAGAGCGTTCCGTTGGCGGCGGCGTCGAAAATCTCGGCCGAGCGCCACCGGCGCTCGTGTGTATTCTGCACGAAGTGGGCCATGGTTGGCCTGGTCAAGGTCAAGGAGCCTCCGGCGTTCAGGCGCTGGGGATCGAATGGCGGCACCGGCCCGGACGCGGCACCAAAGAGCACCATGGCTCCCCGGATGCGCAGGCTCTTGAGGGATTCGTCAAAGGTGTCTTTACCGACGCCGTCGTACACCACGTTGACGCCTTCGCCGTCGGTCAGTTCACGGACCTTGTGGGCGAAACCGTCGTAGCGGAGGACCTCGTCAGCTCCGGCCAGCCTGGACAGCTCGGCCTTTTCGTCGGAGGAGACGGTGGTAAGCACGCGTGCCCCGCGGGCCTTCAACAGCTGGGTCAGCAGGAGGCCAACGCCTCCGGCCCCCGCGTGCAGCAGGACGGTGTGTCCCGGCTCCACCCGGAAGGAGGAGTTCATCAGGTAATGCGCTGTGATCCCTTGCAGCGGAAGGGCAGCTGCAGTGTGGTCGTCGACGCCGTCCGGAACCGGAAGCGCTTTCGCAGCATCCACGAGAGTGTAGTCGGCGTAGGTGCGGGACCCTTCAGCCGTGGCAATACGGTCGCCAACGGCAATGTCCTCCACGCCCTCACCCACCGCCTCCACCGTGCCGGCGGCTTCTGCGCCGGGGGTGAAGGGGTAGTCAACCTTGTAGGTTCCGTTGCGCTGGTAGGTTTCGATGAAGTTCACCCCGGCAGCTGCGACCTTGATCAGCAACTGGCCGGGACCGGGGGCTGGTGCTTCCACAGAGGCGTATTCGAGGACTTCAGGTCCTCCGGGCTGCTTTGCGACAATGGCGTGCGTCATGGTGGCTCCTCACTCCGGGGCGGTCCTTCCGGTGCCCGGTTTCAGAATCCATCCTAGGGAGGTTGGGGCCTTCCATGTCGAACGGCTAGCGGCGTCCGTGCGTCGAAGCCACGGGACAGTCGAAGCCGCGGCCTGCTGCGAGGCCCACCTCGTTGAGGTAGCTGACCACGATCCCGTACGACTGCATGAGCGTGGTTTCGGTGTATGGGATCGAGTGCTTGGCGCAGAATTCCTTCACGATGCCGGCGGCCTTGTGAAGGTGCGGACGTGCCATGTCCGGGAACAAGTGGTGCTCTACCTGCCGGTTGAGTCCGCCCAAGAGGAAGTCCATGAAGCGACCGCCGGAGATGTTGCGGGAGGTCAGGATCTGGCGGTTAAGGAAGTCCACGCGGCTGTCCTTGGGAAGCACGGGCATGCCCTTATGGTTGGGGGCGAAGGATGCGCCCATGTAGAAGCCGTAAACCATGATCTGGACGCCGAGGAAAGCGAACGCCATTCCGATGGGCAGGAAGGTGAAAGCCAGCACCGGCAACGCCGTCAGGCGTGCCACGAGGATGGGGGTTTCCACCCAGCGGTGCCGGACCTTCTGCTTGCCGAAGACAAAGCGGATGGAATCGAACTGCAGGCTCAGGCCAAGCAAGGTCAACAGCGGGAAGAAGAACCAGCCCTGCCGGCGCGTGAGGAATGCCAGGCGGCCCTTGCGCTCGGCCGCGGCGTCCTCGTAGAACACCAATGCGTTGTTCCGGATGTCGGGGTCCTTGGAAATGACGTTGGGGTGATTGTGGTGGGCGCCGTGTTTCTGTTCCCACCATGAGTAGCTGATGCCCGCAACGCCTGTGGCCAGGAGACGCGCCGACCAATCGTTGGCGCGGCGGGAGGCAAAGATCTGCTTGTGTCCGGCTTCGTGGGCCAGGAAGCTCAACTGCGTGCAGAGAATGCCGACGGCCGCGGCAATGAGGAGCTGGTACCAGGATTCGCCAATGAGGGCGAAGCCGAGCCAGGTGCCGGCCATGAGCAGTATCAGGGCTACGAAAACCCAGATATAGAAGCCGCTGCGGCGCTCGAGGAGTCCTGCGGACTTGACGCTCTTGAGGAGCTCTGAGTAGCTCTGAACGACGGGATTTGGCTGAATTGCGCGTGCTTTGGGGCGCTCAGCGGTGGACGTGGGTGCCATTTATATGCCCCGTATCACTAACGGGCAACGCTGCAGCCGACGTTCGGACTGCACGGTCTGGATCACCCTCCACTAAGCATACGCGCAATGTCCTAACAAATGTGACAGCTCACATTAGGCATGCATAAATATCGGACAGCGTGAATATTCTTGCTGTATAGTGGAGTCATGACTATTTCTGTTGCCGTCTCCGGTGCCAGCGGCTACGCCGGGGGAGAAGTGCTGCGCTTGCTCGCGGGCCATCCGAACGTCACCATCGGTGCGATCACGGCGCACAGCAACGCCGGTTCCAGACTAGGGGAGTTGCAGCCGCATCTCCATGGTTTGGCCAGCCGGATCCTTGAAGACACCACGGTGGAAAACCTGTCCGGCCACGATGTGGTGTTCCTGGCCCTTCCCCATGGCGCTTCCGCAGAGATCGCCGCCCAGCTGCCTGAAGGCACCGTAGTGATCGACGCCGGCGCGGACCACCGCCTCCAGGACGCCGCGGCGTGGGAAAAGTTCTACGGCTCGGACCACGCGGGCACCTGGCCTTACGGCCTGCCGGAACTGCCGGGGCAGCGTGAGGCGCTCAAGGGCGCCACCCGCATCGCAGTCCCGGGCTGCTACCCGACGTCGGCCCTGCTCGCCTTGACGCCCGGGTTCGCCAAAAATCTCCTCCTGACGGACGACGTCGTCATTGTCGCCGCCTCAGGCACCTCGGGCGCCGGCAAGGCAGCCAAAGTCAACCTCATTGGCAGTGAAGTCATGGGTTCCATGAGCCCGTATGGCGTGGGTGGCGGTCATCGCCACACGCCGGAAATCGAACAGGGCCTGTCCAATGCCGCGGGCGAGCCGGTCACGGTGTCCTTCACGCCCACCCTCGCCCCGATGAGCAGGGGCATCCTCACGACGGCGACCGCAAAGGCCGGGCACGGCGTGACGTACGCCGAACTCCGGCAGGCCTGGGCAGATGCCTACGACGACGAGCCGTTCGTCCACCTGCTGCCAGAGGGCCAGTGGCCCACCACCAAATCGGTGCAGGGTTCCAACCATGCCGTCATGCAACTGGCGTTTGACCAGCACACAGGCCGCGTGATCGTGACCTGCGCTATCGACAACCTCACCAAGGGGACCGCTGGCGGCGCCGTGCAGTCCATGAACATTGCCCTCGGCCTGGATGAAACGGCCGGCCTGAACCTGCAGGGAGTAGCACCGTGACCATTACCGCCCCCAAGGGATTCCGCGCCGCTGGCGTCACAGCCGGCATCAAGGCATCAGGCAACCCGGACCTCGCCCTGGTCGTCAACGACGGACCGTCGAAGGCAGCCGCTGCTGTGTTCACCTCCAACCGCGTAGCGGCCGCTCCCGTGCACTGGTCCCGCCAGGTGGTCAGCGACGGCCGTGTGGACGCCGTCGTTCTGAACTCCGGGGGTGCCAACGCCTGCACCGGACCGCAGGGTTTCCAGAACACCCACGCAACCGCGGAGAAAGTGGCTGACGTGCTGGGAGTCTCAGCTTCCGACGTCGTGGTTTGCTCTACTGGCCTGATCGGCGAGCAACTGCCCATGGACAAAATCCTCCCGGGCGTCGAAGCGGCCGCCAAAGAGCTCAGCGAGGACGGCGGTCCCGCTGCGGCCACGGCCATCATGACCACGGACAGCGTTTCCAAGGAAGCGGTTTTCACGGGAACCGATGCTGAAGGCAAGCAGTTCACCGTGGGTGGCATTGCCAAAGGTGCCGGCATGTTGGCACCAGGCTTGGCAACCATGCTGGTGGTCCTGACTACGGACGCCGAGGTGCCTGCTGACGAGCTCGACGTCGTCCTCCGCGACGCAACGCGCGTCACCTTTGACCGTGCCGACTCGGACGGCTGTATGTCCACGAACGACACTGTGGTGCTGCTGGCATCCGGGGCCTCCGAAGCCCTGCCTTCCACCGAGCAGTTGAGCGAAGCCGTGACTCGGGTCTGCGCCGAGCTGGCCCGCAAGCTCATCGGCGACGCCGAGGGCGCCAGCCACGACATCGCCATCCGCACCTTCAACGCTGCCAGCGAACGGGACGCCGAAACCGTCAGCCGGTCCGTCGCCCGGTCCAACCTTTTCAAGGCCGCCATCTTCGGCAAGGACCCCAACTGGGGCCGTGTCCTCTCCGCTGTGGGAACAACGGACGCCGTGTTCGAAGCCGATCAACTCAACGTCGCCATGAACGGCGTCCAGATCTGCCGGAACGGCAGCATTGGCGAGGACCGCAACCTGGTGGACCTTGAGCCGCGCGAAGTTCTGGTCGAAATCGACCTGCAGGCCGGCGAGGCCGAGGCGACAATCTGGACCAATGACCTCACGCACGATTACGTGCATGAGAACAGCGCCTACTCAAGCTGAGCGGAAAACGATGACTGCGCACACTCGGGAGACCACGTCAATGAGCGACGCCCAGGACAAGGCCGGGACACTGATCGAAGCGTTGCCGTGGATCCAACGCTTCGCCGGGACCACCATGGTGATCAAGTATGGCGGAAACGCCATGGTCAATGACGAGCTGCGCCGTGCCTTCGCTGAGGACATCGTGTTCCTCCACCACGTGGGCATCCACCCCGTGGTGGTTCACGGCGGCGGCCCCCAAATCAACTCCATGCTCAGCCGGCTTGGCATTGAATCCGAGTTCAAGGGAGGCCTCCGGGTCACCACGCCCGAGGCCATGGACGTAGTCCGCATGGTCCTCACCGGCCAGGTAGGCCGCGAACTCGTCGGCCTCATCAACTCCCACGGACCGTACGCCGTCGGCATGTCCGGCGAGGATGGCGGCTTGTTGCGCGCCGTACGCACCGGCACCGTTGTTGATGGCGAGGAAGTGGACCTTGGCCTGGTAGGAGAGGTTGTAGGGGTTGACCCCGCAGGTATCAAGGACATCCTCGACGCCGGGCGCATCCCCGTGATTTCGACCGTCGCTCCCGAAATCCTGGACACGGGAGACGGTACCGGCTCCACCACCGGCCAGGTGCTCAACGTCAACGCGGACACCGCCGCCGCAGCCGTTGCTTCCGCACTGGGCGCCACCAAGCTCGTCATCCTGACCGACGTCGAGGGCCTCTACGCCAACTGGCCGGACAAGTCCTCGCTGATCTCCTCGCTGACGGCCACCGAGCTCCGTGAAATGCTGCCTCGCCTGGAGTCCGGAATGATCCCTAAAATGGCCGCCTGCCTCAAAGCAATCGACGAAGGCGTGCAGCGCGCCCACATCGTGGACGGGCGCCTCGCGCACTCGATGCTGCTGGAAACCTTTACGACCGCGGGTATCGGCACCCAGGTTGTCCCCGACGAGGAAGTGAACGCATGAGTACCGAACTGAGCCATTCCGCCGAAAGCCGCAGCAGCCATGGGGGGCCGGGTGTGGTTGGGCACCGCGAAGCGGGCGGGGCCCCCATCGCTGCGGAGGCTGCCGCAACCACCCTCGTTACCCAGAGCTCGGGAGCTGACTGGCTTGCCCGTTACTCGTCCTCGCTCATGGGCGTCTTCGGCACCCCGCAGCGTGTCCTGGTGCGCGGCGCCGGCTGCCTGGTGTGGGACGCCGACGGCAAGGAATACCTTGACCTCCTCGGCGGCATCGCCGTCAACGCGCTGGGCCACGCCCACCCGTTCGTCACGTCGGTCATTTCAAGCCAGCTCGCCACTCTTGGCCATGTGTCCAACTTCTTTACAAGCCCAACGCAGATCGCGCTCGCCGAGAAGCTCCTGGCGATCTCCAACGCTCCCGCGGGTTCCAAGGTGTTCTTCGCGAACTCCGGCACGGAGGCCAACGAGGCCGCGTTCAAGCTCGCCCGCCGGAACAACTCCGACGGCAAGCGCACCAAGATCATCGCACTCGAAGGTGCTTTCCACGGACGCACCATGGGCGCTTTGGCGCTCACGGCCAAGGAAGCGTACCGCGCCCCGTTTGAACCACTGCCCGGTGGCGTGGTCCACATTCCGTTCGATGACATCGAGGCGTTGCGTGCCGCCGTCGACGATTCCACCGCAGCCGTTTTTCTGGAACCCATCCAGGGCGAAGCGGGCGTCCGGCCCCTCAGCGCCGACTACCTGCAGGCGGCCCGTGAGGCCACCGCGGCCGCTGGGGCGTTGCTCATCCTGGATGAGGTCCAGACCGGCATCGGCCGCACCGGCAAGTGGCTGGCCAGCGAGGATGCGGGCATCGTGCCCGACGCCGTCACGCTCGCCAAGGGCCTCGGTGGCGGCTTCCCGGTGGGTGCCTTGATCACTTTCGGAAGTACGACGTCGGCCCTGCTCACCGCAGGACAGCACGGCACCACTTTCGGTGGGAACCCGGTGGCCACGGCCGCCGCGCTCGCCACGCTGCACGCGATCGAAAGCCAGGGCGTCTTGCAGAACGTGCTGGCCGTCGGGGCACACCTGCGCGAGGGCCTGGCCGCCGTGGAGGCCGTCACCGATGTCCGCGGCGAGGGCCTGCTGATCGGCTTCGATGTGAACGCCGACATCGCACCCGCCATGGTGACGGCAGCTTTGGATGCCGGCTTCATCATCAACAGTCCAGGACCACGGACCATCCGCCTCGCACCTCCGCTGATCCTGACCACCGGGCAGGCCGACCGATTCCTGTCAGCTTTGCCCGCCTTGATCGCCACGGCTACCGCCCAAACCGCTAAGGACGCACAGTGAGCACGTCAACCACCCGCCACTTCCTCAAGGACACGGACCTGAGCCCTGCCGAGCAGGCCGAGGTCCTGGACCTCGCCGTCAGGATGAAGGCAGCGCCGTACAGCGTGCAGCCCTTCGCCGCGGAGAGCAACGGCCGCAAGACCGTGGCCGTGATCTTCGACAAGACCTCCACCCGCACGCGCGTCTCCTTCGCCACAGGCATTGCGGACATGGGCGGCAACGCCCTGATCATCAATCCGGGTGAAGCGCAGATTGGCCACAAGGAATCCGTGGAAGACACCGCGAAGGTCCTGGAGCGCATGGTCTCCACCATCGTGTGGCGTACCGGCGCCCATTCAGGCCTCGTGGCCATGGCGGAAAACTCCAAGGTTCCCGTCATCAATGCCCTCTGCGACGATTACCACCCGTGCCAACTCCTTGCAGATCTCCTGACCGTGAAGGAGCACAAGGGCGAACTGGCCGGACTGACCATGGCCTACCTGGGGGACGCAGCCAACAACATGGCCAACTCCTACCTGCTGGCCGGCGTGACGGCCGGTATGCACGTCCGCATCTCCGGCCCCGAAGGCTACCTGCCGGCTCCGGAAATCGTGGCAGCAGCCGAGGAACGCGCCGCGGAGACCGGTGGTTCCGTCCTGATCACCAGCGATGCCGCCGAAGCCCTCAAGGGCGCCGACGTCGTGGCGACGGACACGTGGGTTTCCATGGGCCAGGAAGCCGAAAAGGAAGCCCGCTTGCAGCTGTTCCGCGACTACTCCGTGGATGAAGCTGCCATGGCGCAAGCCGCGCCGGACGCCGTCGTTCTTCACTGCCTTCCTGCTTACCGCGGCTACGAGATTTCTGCCGGCGTCATCGATGGCCCGCAGTCGATCGTGTGGGACGAGGCCGAGAACCGCCTGCACGCCCAGAAGGCACTCATGGCGTGGCTGATGCACCGCTCGGGGCTTGCCTTCGTCGAGGGTCTTTCGCCGGTTGAAGGCACCGGGGAGAGCACGTTCTAGTGTCCACCAATCCGTCCGTGCCGGGCGCAAGCCCAGCCACCAAGACTGCCCGCCAGGCGCGTATCACCGCGATCCTGACGGGTGAGTCCGTGCGTTCCCAGGCAGAGCTTGCAGCTCTGTTGGCGGACGACGGCGTCCAGGTCACCCAGGCCACTCTGTCCCGCGACCTTGTGGAACTGGGTGCCGTGCGGGTGCGTGGAAAGGATGGCGCATTGGTCTACGCAGTGCCGGGCGAAGGCGGCGACCGCAACGCCAAGAGCGGGGTCACCCAGGAAATCCTTGATGCACGGCTCTCCAGGCTCTGCGGGGAACTGCTGGTGACGGCGGAAGCATCGGGCAACATCGTCGTCCTGCGCACGCCTCCGGGTGCGGCGAACTTCCTGGCACTCGCCGTCGACCACTCCGTGATGCCGTCCGTATTGGGTACGATCGCAGGCGACGACACTTTGCTGCTGGTCGCACGGGACCCCGACGGCGGGGCAGAACTGGCAGCCCGATTCCTGCGGATGGCCGAAGAAGCCGGCCCGGGCAACTAACTGCTTTACACAGTATTGATTCAGCAGCACCTAATTCACACAGCATTGATTCGAATGAACCAAGCAACAACAAAGGAGCACACTCGTGACTGAGCGCATTGTTCTGGCCTACTCCGGTGGCCTTGATACGTCCGTAGCCATTGGCTGGATCGGTGAAGCCACCGGCGCCGAGGTCATCGCTGTGGCCGTCGACGTTGGACAGGGCGGCGAGTCCCTGGAGACCATCCGCCAGCGCGCCCTCGGTTGCGGCGCCGTCGAGGCTTACGTCGCTGATGCCCGCGACGAGTTCGCCAACGAGTACGCCATGCCCACGCTGAAGGCCAACGCCCTCTACCAGGGTCACTACCCGCTGGTTTCGGCGATCTCGCGTCCGGTCATCGTCAAGCACCTCGTGAAGGCTGCCCGCGAGTTCGGCGCCACCACCGTTGCCCACGGCTGCACCGGCAAGGGCAACGACCAGGTCCGCTTCGAAGTGGGCATCCAGACCCTCGGCCCGGACCTGAAGTGCATCGCACCCGTCCGCGACCTCGCGCTGACCCGCGACAAGGCCATTGCCTTCGCCGAGGAAAAGGGCCTGCCGATCGAGACCACCAAGAAGAACCCGTACTCAATCGACCAGAACGTCTGGGGACGCGCCGTCGAAACCGGCTACCTTGAGGACATCTGGAACGCGCCCACCAAGGACATTTACGACTACACGGCCACCCCGGAATTCCCGCCGGCACCGGATGAGGTCATCATCTCCTTCCAGGCCGGCGTGCCGGTAGCGATCGACGGCGTGAAGGTCACCCCGCTGCAGGCCATCCAGGAACTGAACCGCCGTGCAGGCGCCCAGGGCGTTGGCCGCATCGACGTCGTCGAGGACCGCCTGGTTGGCATCAAGTCCCGCGAGATCTATGAAGCCCCGGGTGCCATGGCGCTGATCACCGCCCACAAGCACCTTGAAGACATCACCATCGAACGCGAGCAGGCCCGTTTCAAGGCCACCGTTGGCCAGCGCTGGGCAGAGCTGGTCTACGACGGCCAGTGGTTCTCCCCGCTGAAGCGCTCCCTGGATGCCTTCATCGAGGACACCCAGAAGTACGTTTCCGGTGACATCCGTATGGTCCTGCACGGTGGCCAGGCAATCGTTAACGGTCGCCGCTCCGAGACGTCGCTGTACGACTTCGACCTCGCCACCTACGACACCGGCGACACCTTCGACCAGTCCATGGCACGCGGCTTCATCGAGCTGTGGGGCATGTCCTCCAAGGTTGCTTCCGGCCGCGACCTGCGGGTTGCGGGCGAGTAATGACGTCGGCAACAAACGAAGGCGCACTGTGGGGTGGGCGGTTCGCCGGCGGCCCTGCGGATGCGCTGGCCGCACTGAGCAAGTCCACGCACTTTGACTGGCGGCTGGCCCGCTACGATATCGCCGGTTCCAAGGCGCACGCACGCGTGCTCGCCAAGGCCGGACTGCTGGATGACGCTGAGCTTGAAGGCATGCTCGCTGCCCTTACCCAGCTGGACGAGGACGTCGCCAGTGGCGCCTACCTTCCCGCTGAGAGCGACGAGGACGTGCACGGTTCACTGGAGCGTGGGCTGATCGAGCGTGCCGGCACCCAGTTGGGCGGCAAGCTTCGCGCCGGCCGTTCGAGGAACGACCAGGTGGCTACCCTTGGCCGCATGTTCCTTCGGGACCACGCGCGCATTATTGCCCAGGGAGTGCTGGCCACGGTTGACGCACTGGTTGAGCAGGCGAAGGCCCACCACGGTGTCGCCATGCCTGGCCGCACGCACCTGCAGCACGCCCAGCCGGTCCTTTTGAGCCATCACTTGCTGGCGCACGCCTGGGCTTTGCTGCGCGATGTGCAGCGCGTCCAGGACTGGGACAAGCGGGCCGGTGTTTCGCCGTACGGTTCGGGTGCGTTGGCCGGTTCGTCGCTGGGCCTGGACCCTGAGGCTGTTGCCGCGGACCTGGGGTTCTTCTCGGCCGTGCACAACTCGATCGACGGCACCGCTTCCCGCGACGTCTTCGCCGAGTTCGCCTGGGTCTGCTCCATGATCGGCGTGGACCTGTCCCGGATCTCCGAGGAAGTCATCTTCTGGGCCACCAAGGAGTTCTCCTTCGTCACGCTGCATGACTCGTACTCCACCGGGTCATCGATCATGCCGCAGAAGAAGAACCCGGACGTTGCCGAGCTCGCACGTGGCAAGGCCGGCCGCCTCATTGGCAACCTGACCGGGTTGCTGGCGACGCTCAAGGGCTTGCCTCTTGCCTACAACCGTGACCTTCAGGAGGACAAGGAGCCTGTGTTCGACGCTGCCGACACCCTTGAGCTGCTGCTCCCGGCCGTGTCCGGCATGATCGCCACCCTGAAGTTCAACACTGACCGGATGGAATCCTTGGCTCCCCAGGGCTTTGCGCTGGCCACGGACATCGCAGAATGGCTGGTCCGCCAGGGCGTGCCCTTCCGTGAAGCCCACGAGCTGTCTGGTGCTGCCGTCAAGCAGGCCGAAAGCCGTGGCGTTGAGCTGTGGGACCTGACGGACGAGGAATACGCGGCGATCTCCGAGCACCTTACTCCCGAGGTCCGCAGCGTGCTCAGCACCGAAGGCTCGCTCAACAGCCGGAACTCCCAGGGCGGCACGGCACCAGCCGCCGTCGAACGCCAACTGGCGGCACTGGAAGCGGAACTGGACGCAGCCCGTTCTTACGCAGGCTAGTACAGCTGGACCTTGAACACCCCTGTGGGATGGCACATCATGTGCCGTCCCACAGGTGTTTAAGCGTGCGTTAGCATGGCGCTATGACTCAGATCACCCCTGGGGCGTTGCCCGCAGAGCTTCACAAAGCCGCCGGCACCGTCACCCGCCTCCTCGCCAAACTGGACGACGCCTCCGTCGCTGGCCCATCCCAGCTCCCCGGTTGGACCCGCGGCCACGTGCTGGCGCACATCACCGGAATCGCCAACGCGATGGCCCGCCAACTCGACTACGCACGGCGCGGCGAGAAGATCGAACTGTACGACGGCGGCATGGACGGCCGTAACAAGGCAATCGAACTTGCGGCGGGACACAGCGTGGCCCAGCACACGGAGTCAGTTACCAAGGCGGTGGAGTCCGCGGTTGCGTCGTTCGATGCCTTGGAACCCGACGATTGGCAAGCGCCCATCACCTACCGTGACGGGACAGTGCTCGACGGCGGACTGGCACTGTGGCGCGAACTGACCATCCATGCCTCGGACCTGGGGCTCGGCTTTGGACCAGAGACGTGGAGCCGGCCGTTCTGCGAACACCTCATCGGGTTCCTGGCGGCCCGTGTTCCGGGAGAGTACAAGCTGGTACTTCAACCCACGGGCCTTCCCCAGATGAGCATCGGCAGTGGCAGCACCTCCATCGCCATCACCGGAATGCTGACGGACATCGCCGCGTGGCTAGCCGGCCGCGAACCCAGCCTCGGAAGCCTGCGTGCCACCGCAGCCGCCGACGGCGTAGAACTACCTGAGCTCCTGCCCTGGCCCGCGGCCCAGCCAGCCACCCGCTAACCGCTGACGCTCTCTCACGTCCCGGACGCTTGGGGCGGACGCTCTCTCACGTCCCGGACGTTTGGGCCGGACGCTCTCTCACGTCCCGGACGTTTGGGGCGGACGCTCTCTCACGTCCCGGACGTTTGGGCCGGTCGCTCACTCACGTCCCGGACGTTTGGGCCGGACGCTTGGCCGCGGCCCGCCACAGGTGCATGGTGGCGTAGGAGCGCCACGGGCTGACTTCCGTGAAGTCGGGGCTGAGCCCCGAAAGGACCGGCAGGACTTTCAACCCGTTCCGGACGGCGGCGTCGTTGGCAAGGAAGACATCAGGGGCGCCCAGCACACGCATGGCAACATACCCAACCGTCCATGGCCCCACGCCGGGGAGCGGGAGCAATTTGCGTTCCAGGCTTTCAAAGTCGTCGCCGTACCCAAAATCGAGTTTCCCTGTGGCCATGGCTTCACTGGCGTACATGATCGAGTCGATCCGGCGCTGGGGCCCGCGCAGCAGTGCCCGACCCTTGTCGGCGAGTTCCGCCGTCGTCGGAAACAGCCTCTCCAGTCCTGGCCCGGCCCCTTCGATGGTGGAGCCGGCCGCGGAGAGCTGGGTCAGCGCGGTGCGGGCGGCAGCCACAGTGATCTGTTGACCGATCATTGCCCTCACCAGGAGTTCCTCGGGGTCGACAGCTCCAGGCATCCGGATACCGGGGATCGTTGTGACGCTGGACGCGAGTCGGGGGTCCGCTGCGAGGGCATCATCGATCGCCCGTGGATCAGCGTCCAGGTCGAACAGCCTCCGGACACGGCTCAGCAGGGTGGGGAGGTCATGGAGGTCTACGGCGCTGACGTTGAGCAACAGCTTGGCGGGGAGGGACGGCTTGTAGGAAACCGAGAACGACGCGGTACTTCGGGGGAGGCGCAGGGTGCGTCCATAGGTCCTGGTTCCGTCCTCGGAGGTGCTGGCATATTCGATGCCGGGAATGGCACGAACCGCCAGAAAGTCGAAAATCCCGGGATCGAACGGTTCCCTGTAGGGCAGGTTCAACGTCAGTGCCGCGGGAGCTCCGACCGGCGACGTCCCAGCACGCCAGCGTTGCACGGACTTTGCGCCGGTGGCGCGTAACGCCGTCGGGGTCATCGCGAATACTTCGCCGATCGTGTCGTTGAATTGCCGCACGCTGTTGAAGCCGGACGCAAACGCCACATCCGCGAGCAGCATGTCCGTGGAGACCAGCAGCGTCCTGGCTGTCTGCGCCCTGCTTGCGCGGGCCAGTGAGAGTGGACCGGCGCCCAGTTCCTGGCTGAGGATGCGGTTGAGCTGCCGTGCCGAGTAGCCCAGACGGTGGGCAAGGCCGTCCACGCCCTCGCGCGTGATGACGCCGTCGTTGATCAGCCGCATTGCCCGGCCGGCGATGTCTGAGCGGATGTTCCACGCCGGCGTTCCAGGGACTGCCTCAGGGAGGCAGCGTTTGCACGCGCGGTAGCCGGCCTCGTGCGCTGCAGCCGAGGTCTCATAGAACGTGACGTTTTCGGCCTTCGGCGTCCGGGCGGGGCACGACGGTCGGCAATAGATGCCGGTGGAGCTGACAGCAGTAAAGAATTGACCGTCGAACCGGATGTCGCGGGCGTCAATTGCCCTGTAGCGCTGCCAGAAGTCCATGGCTCCATCCTGCCAGCGGAACTGGGCGACTGCTAGCGGAAATCGGACATAGCCGTTCGGGCGACTTTGCTAGGGTCTGGGCATGAGCCAGTCCGTGGAGAACTACCTTCTCGAGCCAGCCAAGGTCCGCGAATTCCTCGCGGGAGATCCGCGTGCCATCGCTCCGTTGATCCTCGGCGGCGTCCTGACGCACCACTCCGAAGCCGGTCCTGTTTCGGTCAGGCTTACGGAGGTGGAGGCGTACATGGGCCCACGGGGTTCGGAACACCCGGATCCCGGATCGCACACCTTTGGCGGCCCCACGCCACGGAACGCACCCATGTTCGGCCCTGCGGGGTTTCTGTACGTCTACTTCACCTACGGCATGCATTACTGTGCCAACATCGTCTGCGGTCCCGACGGCGCTGCTTCCGCGCTGCTCCTGCGGGCAGGCGAAATTGTGGAAGGAGAAGGGCTGGCAGCCCTCCGGAGGCCGGCGTCCAAGGCTCACAAAGACTTGGCCAGCGGACCTGCCAGGCTCGCTTCGGCGTTGGGACTTACGACGGCGGACACCGGACGTGACGCGCTCGCGGAACCGTTCAGCCTCTGGTTGCCCAGGACCCCGGCGGCAGCGGTGGCGAGCGGCCCGCGAGTGGGGGTTGCCGGACCGGGAGGAAGCACTGACTATCCGTGGCGTTTCTGGATCGAAGATGACCCCACGGTGTCGCGTTATAAAGCGGCAAAGGCCCGAAACCGCACGCCCGCCACATGACGTCATCCGCCACATGACTCCAGCCCCACACGTTTACCGAAATCGCTGTAGAATGGTAGGTCTGTCTTTTGCGATAGGGGTTACGGTTCGATGCACGACGCTGATTTGGTCCACGAGCAGGAATATGTGGCTGGGCTGTACGCCCGGCTCGATGAGCTGCGCGCAGAAAAGCGCGAGCAGCTGGCGCAAGTGCGCAAGACCGGCGCAGTGGGAACCATGCAGAACGTTTCCGAACGTGACGCCTTCGCGGCACTGTACGAAGACCGCCTGGCCCAGCTCGACGCCGTCGACGACCGCCTGGTGTTCGGCCGGCTGGATCTGGACTCCGGAGAAGCCCAGTACATCGGTCGCATCGGCCTGTCCACTGCCGACCTTCAACGGCTCATGGTCGACTGGCGTGCTCCCGAGGCAGGCCACTTCTACCAGGCGACCGCCTTCGATCGCCAAGGTGTGCGCCGTCGTCGGCACCTGATTCTGCAGGGCCGGGAAGTAAAGGCGATCGAAGACGACGTCCTGGACGCCGGTCTGCTGGCCGACGACGAGTCCCTTCAGGGCGAGGGTGCCCTCCTGGCGGCGCTGAACTCAAAGCGCACGGGCCGCATGTCCGACATCGTAGGTACCATCCAGTCGGAGCAGGACAGGATCATCCGTTCCTCCATTTCCGGAGCGCTTGTGGTTCAGGGCGGACCGGGTACCGGTAAGACTGCCGTCGCCCTGCACCGTGCTGCCTACCTGCTGTACACGCACCGGGATCGGCTCAAGAGCGCCGGCGTCCTGCTGGTTGGCCCGTCGTCGTCGTTCATGCACTACATCGAACGCGTGCTGCCCTCGCTGGGTGAAACCGGCGTGGTGATGGCCAGCCTGGGCCGCTTGATGCCGGGCATCAACGCCGTTCCCGAGGAAGACGCGGACGTTGCTGCCCTCAAGGGCAAGCTGGACATGGCCAAAGTTGTTGCCAACGCTGTTGCCAACCGGCAGCGGACCCCCGCCGAAGACCGCATCCTGGAAGTTGATTCGCGGAAACTCACCCTTACGGTCCGCCAGGTACGGCGTGCCCGGGAGAAAGCGCGTGCAACGGGCAAGCCGCATAACGAAGCCAGGCTCACTTTCGTCAAGATCCTCCTCCGCGAGCTCACTGAGCAGTTGACGGACCTTGTCGAAGAATCGAACATCGGCAACAACGCTGATCGCGCCTACCTCGCCGAAGACGTCCGCTCCGCGCGCGACGTCCGTATCGCCTTGAATCTTTGCTGGATGCCGATGACGCCGGAGAAACTCATCTCCGAGCTGTTCAGCAAGCCCGCCATCCTTGAGGCCTGCACGCCGAACCTTACGCCGGACCAGCGCGCACTCCTGCAGCGGCCCGTTGACGCCCCGTGGACCGAAGCGGACGTTCCTTTGCTGGACGAAGCAGCCGAGCTGCTGGGCGAACTTGACCCGGCCGCCGGCAGGGGATTGGCCCAGCAAGAAGCAGATCGTGCCCGCGACCTTGCCAACGCCAAGCAGACCCTTGCCAACATGGAAGCCATGGGCGTGGACGTCCTGGTGACCGCAGAGGAGCTTGCTGAGCAGAACCAGGAGCGCGAGGGCCGCCTCACGGCAGCCGAGCGTGCCACCAGCGACCGTTCATGGGCCTTTGGCCACATTGTGGTTGACGAAGCCCAGGAGCTTTCACCCATGCAGTGGCGGCTCCTGGTGCGGCGCTGCCCGCTCAAGTCCTTCACGATCGTGGGCGATATTGCCCAGACGAGCGCAGCGGCCGGTGCCAATTCGTGGCAAAGTGCCCTGGCGCCGTCGTTCGGTGACCGCTGGAGGCTTGAAGAACTCACGGTCAACTACCGCACTCCGTCGCAGATCGCCGAGGCTGCCGTCCGGATGGCTAATCGGGCGGGCCTTGTGGTCTCGGCCCCCAAGGCTGTCCGCGAGGGCAAATGGTCGCCCATTGTCGATCACGTAGAGGCCGACGGAATTGTCCCGCACCTGGTTGAGGTCCTGCCGGAGGAGGTGGAAGCGCTCGACGGCGGTCTGCTGGCAGTCATAGCCGACGGGCCCCTGCTTCCCCAGGCCACCGCTGCACTGCGGAAGGTCTATGGATCGCGTATCGGCACGGGTGCCGGAAGCTACGAGCAGGACATCGTCGTGATCAGCCCCAAGGAAGCAAAGGGCCTGGAATTCGACGGTGTTGTAGTCCTGGAACCGGCTGCCATGCTGAACCATGAACACGGCAAGGTGGGGGACCTCTACGTGGCCATGACCCGTGCCACGCAGCGCCTGCGCCTCATCGCCGCTGCTCCGGTACCGGCGGGCATCGAGCGCTAGGAAATTCACGGGCTGCAATCCTGCTAACTTAGATCTCGTGTCACACGTAAACAACCTCGAGTCCCAGCACAACGATCCCGCCTTTGCCAACGTCTGGCAGGAGCTCAAATGGCGCGGCCTTGTCCACGTTTCCACTGATGAAACGGAACTGGAAAAGCTGCTCGCCGGGGACCCGATCACGTATTACTGTGGCTTCGATCCCACCGCACCGTCACTGCACCTTGGCAACCTCGTGCAGTTGCTGGTGATGCGTCGCCTTCAGCTGGCCGGACACAAGCCGCTCGGCCTGGTGGGCGGATCCACCGGCCTGATCGGTGACCCACGCCCGACGGCGGAACGCACCCTGAACACCAAGGACACCGTTGCAGAGTGGGTCGGCTACCTTCAGGGCCAGGTCCGCCGTTTCCTGAGCTTCGAGGGCGAAAACCCGGCCCGGATGGTCAATAACCTTGATTGGACCGCCCCGCTGAGCGCCATCGACTTCCTGCGTGAAATTGGAAAGCACTTCCGTGTGGGCACCATGCTCCGCAAGGACGCTGTCGCCTCACGACTGAACTCGGACGAGGGCATCAGCTACACCGAATTCAGCTACCAGATCCTGCAGGGCATGGACTACCTCCAGCTGTTCCGCGACTACGGCTGTGCCCTGCAGACCGGCGGCTCGGACCAGTGGGGCAATCTCACCAGCGGCACGGAACTCATCCGCAAGGTGGAGGGCAAGAGCGTGCATGCCCTAGGCACACCGCTCATCACCAACTCGGACGGCACCAAGTTCGGCAAGAGCGAGGGCAACGCCATCTGGCTCGATCCCGAAATGTGCAGCCCGTACACGTTCTACCAGTTCTGGCTGAACACCGCGGATGCCGACGTCGTGGACCGGCTCAAGGTGTTCACCTTCCTTTCGCGTGCAGAGATCGAGGCGCTGGGGGAGTCCGTGGCGGAACGTCCCTTCGCCCGGGAAGGCCAGAAGAAGCTCGCCTACGAAGTCACCTCGCTGGTACACGGCGTAGACGCAACCGAGAAAGTGATTGCCGCTTCGGCTGCACTTTTCGGCAACGGCGACCTCACGGTTCTGGACGAACGCACCCTGGAAGCCGCCACTGCGGAACTTCCCTCGGCAACCATCGGCACAGACGGCTTGGGGATCATCGACCTCTTGGTTGCCTCGGGTCTCTCGGACAGCAAGTCCGCAGCCCGTCGGACTGTGGGCGAAGGCGGTGCCTACGTGAACAACGCCAAGGTTTCGGATCCCGACGCCGTCATCGGCCAGGACCAACTGCTTCACGGCCGGTACCTGCTGCTGCGACGCGGGAAAAAGAACCTCGCCACGATTGAGGTTTCCGCCTAAATCCATTCAGCAATCCAGCTCGAAAAGGGCCGGCAACCGTTATGGTTGCCGGCCTTTTTTGTGTTAAAGCCCCGTGGCTTTCGTTTCGGGTGGACGCTCTCTCACGTTCCGCCTGTTTCAGACCGACGCTCTCTCACGTTCCGCCGG
>NZ_JBEEII010000012.1:0-118017 GCF_040137855.1 Paenarthrobacter sp. CAP02
GACCGTGGTGACCGTAAGCCGTTCGGTGATCGTCCTGAGCGCGGCCCGCGGAACTTCGATGGTCCCCGCCGCGACGGTGGCGACCGCCGTCCGTTCAACAACGACCGTGGTGACCGTAAGCCGTTCGGTGATCGTCCTGAGCGCGGCCCGCGGAACTTCGACGGCCCCCGCCGCGACGGTGGCGACCGCCGCCCCTTCAACAACGACCGCGGCGACCGCCCGGCCCGTGATGGTGACCGCCGCTCGTTCGGCAGTGAACGAAGCGACCGCGGCAACTCCTGGGAAGAGCGTCCTGCCCGGGTTCCGAACGCCAAGGACATCCGCAGCGCAAACCGCCCTGACCGCGAACGCTCTCCGGAGATCGACGACGACGTTACGGGCAAAGAACTTGACCGCGCCACCGGCCACCAGATCAAGACCCTCGAGGAGCAGAGCGCGGGCTGGGTTGCAAAGCACCTGGTCATGGCTGGCCGCCTGATCGACATTGAGCCTGAGCTTGCTTTCCAGCACGCGTTGGCTGCAAGCCGTCGCGGTGGACGTCTCTCTGTGGTCCGTGAAGCTGTCGGGCTGACGGCCTACGCTGCCGGCCACTATGGTGAGGCTCTGCGTGAATTCCGCACCTACCGCCGCATCAGTGGTTCGAACGTCCACCTTCCGGTGATGGCTGACTGTGAGCGTGGCCTGGGCCGTCCGGACCGTGCCCTGGATATGGTTCGCTCTCCTGAGGCGCAGGACCTTGACGCTCCGGGCAAGGTGGAGCTTGCCATTGTGGCATCGGGCGCCCGTGCGGACCTGGACCAGCTGGACGCTGCTGTCAGCGAACTGGAGATCCCGCAGCTGGACATTAACAGGGCGTTCTCGTACAGCCCGCGCCTTTTCCGCGCCTACGCAGAGGCTTTGGCCGCAGTGGGCCGCACTAAGGAGTCCGAGAAGTGGGCCCGCCAGGCCTTGGTTGCTGAGAATGCGCTTGGCGTTGGGGACTTCGCTGAACCTGAAATCGTTGACCTGGGCTGGGACGAGCGGGAAGAAGAAGCCGCGCGTAAGCCGCGCTTCGAGAAGCCGGCCCGGGACGCCGACGTCGTGAAGCCTGAGACTGAGACGGTCACCGTCGAGGCGGCGGCAGCGGACGTTGAGCACGACGAGGTCGAACTCGATGACGCGGAGTCGGACTACTTTGAGTCCAACGATGCCGAGTCGGATATCGATTCCGCGGAGGCGGACGAGGCGGACGAGGCGGACCAGACTGACGAGACTGGCAACGAAGAGTCTGACGACGAGAACGCCGACTCCCGGAATGGCTGATTCGCTGATCTCATCCTTTGATGCTGTCCTCTCTGATTTGGATGGCGTGGTCTATGCAGGACCGCACGCCATCCCGGGAGCCGTGGAGTCGTTGAAGCGTCTCGAGACCGTGGGTGTTGGACTGGGCTACGTCACGAACAACGCTTCACGGACCCCCGCCCAGGTCGCCGCGCATTTGCGTGAGCTGGGCGCTCCGGCTGAGGACCATCAAGTGGTCAGTTCCTCCCAGGCAGCAGGGGAGCTTCTTGCTTCCATGCTGCCTGCGGGGGCGCATGTCCTGATAACAGGCAGCGCAGCACTGGCCCATGAGATCGAGCTGGTTGGCCTCAAGCCCGTGCACAGCGCAGACGAGGACCCTGTAGCTGTGGTGCAGGGCTTCAATCCGGAGATCGGTTGGAAGGATCTGGCCGAGGCCTCGTATGTGGTGGCCGGCGGAGCCATGTGGTTCGCGACCAACACTGACATGTCGATTCCGCAGGCCCGGGGCATGGCGCCGGGCAACGGAACCCTCGTCGCCGCGGTAGCTGCCGCTACGGGCAAGACGCCTTTGGTGGCCGGCAAACCCGAGGCGCCGCTCTTCCATGCTGCCGCGAAGCGGCTTAACGCGGATCGTCCCCTGGTGGTGGGCGACCGCTTGGATACGGACATTTTGGGCGGCAACCGCGCAGGATTTGCGACGGCGGCTGTCCTCACCGGCGTGGATACCACGCACACCATCCTGGCTGCGCGCACGGATGAGCGCCCCGACTACCTGTTGGCGGACCTGGAAGGGCTCTATGTCCCTTACCCGGAGGTCCTGAGCGAGGACGGTGCGTTCCGTTGCGGTGCAGCGTCCGCAGTTGCAGTGGACGGCACGGTCACTGTTACCGGGGACGAAGCGGACATCGATGCTTGGCGGGCGGCGTGTGCCGCTTGGTGGGCTGCCGTTCCGGAGTCCGACGTGGCGAAGGCTCCAAAGCTGGAATGGCAAAGTCACTAGACTGGTGCGATGACCGAACCCAGCAATGCCCCCGTGCCTGAGGCGGATGCGGTAGTCCCGTGGCCCGCCGACACGACGCCGACAGGTGACGCATTGGTGGACAGAGCCCTCGGCCTGTTGGCGGACGTTGCGGAGTCGCCGGTTTCTGAGCATGGCGAGCTGTACGCCGGCATCCACGACTCCCTCTTGGAAGCCCTGGATGCTGAACCAGGTCTGCCTTCAGCACCTTCGAACAACCGCCCGGAAGGCGACAGCTAGCACATGGCACGACTTGATCAGGAACTCGTCTCCCGTGGGCTGGCGAGGTCCCGGACCCACGCTGCCAAGCTCATCAGCGACGGGAAGGTCAGTTCCGGCGGCACTGTCCTGGCTAAAGCTGCCCTCCACGTCGACGCGGCAACGGAACTCATTGTCGAAGCCCACCTCGAGGACATCTACGCCAGCCGCGCCGGCCATAAGCTGGACGGCGCGCTTAAGGCGTTTCCCGCCGTCGTGGTTGCCGGCAAGCGGTGTCTCGACGCCGGTGCCTCCACCGGCGGGTTCACTGACGTGCTGCTGAGGCAAGGGGCCGCGCGGGTGGTGGCTGTGGACGTCGGGCACGGCCAGTTGGTCCCGTACCTGCGCGAGGACCCCCGCGTTGACGTCCATGAGGGCCTTAACGTCCGGTACATGACGCCCGAACAGATCGGCGGACCGTCACAACTGACGGTCGCGGACCTGTCCTTCATTTCGTTGACGTTGGTGGTCTACCCCCTTGCCCAATGCACTGAACCCGGTGGCGACATGGTCCTGATGGTGAAGCCGCAGTTCGAGGTTGGCAAGGAGCGGCTGAGCCGGTCGGGAGTGGTCACCTCGGAGAATGAACGACGCCGGGCGGTTGCCCAGGTGGCCCGTGCTGCGGTGGACGCCGGGCTGGATTTGCAGGACCTGGCGGCCAGTCCATTGCCTGGCCAGGACGGAAATGTTGAATACTTCCTGTGGATGAAACGCAGGATGTCTGCGGTGTTGCCTAAGATCGAAGAGCGGGACGCAGCCGTTGCCGCGTTGATCGAGAAACTCTGGCCGAACCACTAGAAAGCAGAACCCGATGAGCAGGCGTGTACTGGTCCTTGCCCACACAGGGCGGGAGGAATCGCTCCGCGCAGCGTGGGATGCGTGTACGCAGCTGCACTCGTCAGGCTTGGTTCCCGTGCTCCAAAAGTCTGAGCTTGCCGATATCGAGCGGTTCTTCGGCGCCCTGGATACACCGATCGAGATCCTTAATGACCACGTCAGCCTGGAGGACGTGGAGTTGGTCATGGTCTTGGGCGGTGACGGCACCATCCTTCGCGCGGCCGAGCTGGTCCGGGAGGTCGATGTGCCGTTGCTTGGGGTCAACCTGGGGCACGTGGGCTTCCTGGCCGAAAGTGAACGGGCCGACCTCGCCCAAACGGTCGAGTGGATCGCCAGCCGGCAGTACACGGTGGAAGAACGCATGACCATCGACGTCCAGGTCTGGATCAAGGGCCAGAAGATTTGGCACACGTGGGCTTTGAATGAGGCCGCCATCGAAAAAGCCAACCGCGAACGCATGTTGGAGGTTGTCACGGAGGTGGATGAGCGGCCCTTGACGTCGTTCGGCTGTGATGGCGTGGTCATGGCGACTCCTACGGGTTCCACAGCCTATGCGTTCTCTTCGGGTGGTCCCGTGGTGTGGCCGGAGGTTGAAGCCCTGGTCATCGTTCCGATCAGCGCGCACGCCCTCTTCGCCAAGCCCTTGGTGGTTTCGCCGCGTTCCAAGCTGGCCGTCGAAATCATGAACCGGACGGATGCGTTGGGGGTGCTCTGGTGCGATGGGCGACGCTCTGTGGATCTGCCTCCGGGTGCGCGCGTGGAAGTGACGCGCTCAGCTACTCCGGTGCGGCTCGCCCGCACACACAAGACTCCGTTCTCGGCCCGGCTCGTGCGCAAGTTCGAGCTTCCCATCCATGGCTGGCGTGGCCCGGCTCCCCGCAGGGGCGAAGTCCACACCGGCCCCATCCCGGTGATCAGGACGCTGTCACCGGCACCTTTGCCCAGCCCGCGGGATCCAGGGCACGGTGAACCCTCCGAACCCACGAATGCGAAGTGAACCATGCTTGAAGAACTCCGAATCCGTGACCTCGGCGTCATCACCGACGCCGCCCTGCCGTTGGGCCCCGGCCTGAGCGTCGTGACGGGCGAAACCGGCGCCGGTAAAACCATGGTGGTGACCGCCGTCGGGCTTCTTCTCGGTGCCCGGTCTGACGCCGGGGCTGTTCGCAGCGGCGCCAAGTCCGCGTCCGCCGAGGCCGTACTGAAGCTTGATCCGGCGCACAGCGCCGTGGAGCGCGCCAAAGAGGCCGGCGGTGAGGCTGAGGAGTTCGACGGCGTGGCGGAACTGTTGCTGGCCCGTACCGTTGGTGCCGACGGCCGCAGCCGGGCCTACGTTGGCGGGCGCGCGGCACCTGTGGGGGTGCTGGCCGAGCTGGGGGAGAGCCTGGTGGTGGTCCACGGGCAGTCGGACCAGATCCGGCTCAAGAGTGCTTCAGCCCAACGCCATGCATTGGACCGCTTTGCCGGTGCGCCCCTGGCAAAGAGCCTGGGGGAGTACCAGGAGCTGTACAACCACTGGAAAGCGATCCAGGCCGAACTTGATACCTTGCGCAGCGAGGCCCGTGAACGGCACCGTGAGGCGGAGTCCCTGGACGCTGCCCTCACGGAAATAGATGACGTTGATCCGCAGCCTGGCGAGGACGAAACCCTTAAGGCCGAGGCTGTGAAGCTGGCGAATGTCGAAGAACTCCGGTTGGCGGCCGCGGCCGCCCATGAATCCCTCATCGCCGAGGAATTCGGTGACGCTGGGGACGCCACGTCCATGGTTGACGCAGCCAAGCGAACGTTGGAGAACGTCGCTGATCATGATGAGGAGCTGAGATCTGCCGCTGCAAGGCTGGCGGAGGTCGGGTTCCTGCTCAATGACATTGCCGCGGACCTGTCCAGCTACCAGGCCGCATTGGATACGGAAGGGCCCGAACGGCTGTCCGAAATCGAGGACCGCAGGGCGGCGCTGGCCAAGCTGATCCGTAAATATGCCCCGAGCATTGACGAGGTGCTGGAGTGGGCTGCCACGGCGCGGACGCGGCTGGATGAGCTTCAGGACGACTCAAGCCGGATCGAGTCCCTGGACGCAGAGGTGGCATCCGCGGAGGCCACCCTCCGGAAGCAGGCAGCAGCAATCAGCAAAGCCCGCCTCAAGGCTGCCAAGGACCTCTCAGGGCGCGTCAGCGCCGAACTGAAGGCCTTGGCCATGGCAGACGCTACCTTGGTCATCGAGGTGGACGGCAGCGGCGTGTTGGGCCCGTGGGGTACCGATGAGATCGCTTTCCTCCTCCAGCCGCATTCGGGCGCCCCTGCCCGGCCGCTGGGTAAGGGAGCGTCCGGTGGTGAACTCTCGCGGGTCATGCTGGCCATCGAAGTAGTGCTGGCGGCAGTGGACCCTGTTCCGACCTTTGTTTTCGATGAGGTGGACGCAGGCGTGGGTGGCCGTGCCGCCGTCGAGATTGGACGCAGGCTGGCCATGCTGGCCCGCCACGTCCAGGTGCTGGTGGTGACCCACCTGCCGCAGGTGGCGGCATTCGCCGATCAGCACATCCGTGTCACCAAAACCTCCGTGCGGGGATCTGACGGGAAGACCACCACCGGGTTCACCTCCAGTGACGTTCAGTTGCTCAGCGAGGAGGAACGGGTTAAGGAACTTGCCCGGATGCTGGCCGGGCAAGAAGACTCCGAGTCCGCGCAGGCACATGCCCAGGAATTGTTGGACGACGCGAAACTCCTGCCGCAGCGGGCTTGAACACCGCGACGGGCAGTGCGAGCACCATCACATCGCCGCTCTCCAAACCCCGGTGGCTCTTGATTGCCCGGCAGTCCTGGGCAACTATTGACCATTTGGGGAATCCGAACAGACGCTTGGAAGGCGTAATTGATGATAAGCTCGAATTCCGTGGTGCAGCGATCAAATTCCCGTGTAAATTCCCGGTTCCCGGGCTCGTCCAAGACGACCAAACACATCTTCGTCACCGGTGGTGTGGCGTCCTCGCTCGGTAAGGGTCTGACGGCTTCCAGCCTCGGCCACCTCCTGCGGGCACGCGGTTTGTCTGTAACAATGCAGAAGCTCGATCCCTACTTGAACGTGGATCCGGGCACGATGAACCCCTTCCAGCACGGCGAAGTATTCGTGACGGATGATGGCGCCGAAACCGACCTCGACATCGGACACTACGAGCGCTTCCTCGATGAAAACCTCGAAGGTTCGGCCAACGTCACAACCGGCCAGATCTACTCCACGGTCATCGCCAAGGAACGTCGCGGCGAATACCTCGGAGACACGGTGCAGGTCATTCCGCACATCACCGATGAAATCAAGCGCCGCATGCGCCTGCCCGCCGAAGGCAAGAACGCTCCGGACGTCATCATCACCGAAATCGGTGGCACCGTGGGCGACATCGAGTCGCAGCCGTTCCTTGAGTCGGCCCGCCAGGTCCGCCAGGACGTGGGCCGCAACAACGTGTTCTTCCTTCACGTTTCGCTGGTGCCGTACATTGGCCCTTCGCAGGAACTGAAGACCAAGCCGACGCAGCACTCCGTGGCAGCCCTCCGCTCCATTGGTATCCAGCCGGAAGCCATCGTGATCCGTTCGGACCGCGAGGTGCCTGAGGCCATGCGCGAGAAGATCGGCCGCATGTGCGACGTCGACATCGACGCCGTGGTCAACGCCGCTGACGCTCCCAGCATCTACGACATTCCCAAGACACTGCACTCGCAGGGCCTGGACTCCTACATCGTCCGTGCACTGGACCTGCCGTTCAAGGACGTCGACTGGAGCAAGTGGGACAAGCTGCTTGAAGCTGTCCACAACCCCAAGCACGAGGTCGAGATTGCCCTGGTGGGCAAGTACATCGACCTTCCGGATGCATACCTTTCGGTGACTGAAGCCCTTCGTGCCGGCGGCTTCGCCAACGAAGCGAAGGTCAAGATCCGTTGGGTGCCTTCGGACGAGTGCGAAACCCTTGAGGGTGCCACCAAGTCCCTGGCCGGCGTGGACGCCATCTGCGTTCCCGGCGGCTTCGGGATCCGTGGCCTCGAAGGCAAGCTTGGTGCTTTGAAGTTCGCCCGCGAATCCAAGCTTCCCGTCCTTGGCCTGTGCCTGGGCCTGCAGTGCATGGTGATCGAGTATGCCCGCAACGTGGTTGGCCTGGAAGGGGCTTCCTCCAGCGAGTTCGAGCCCGATTCCAAGTACCCGGTCATTGCCACCATGGAAGAGCAGCTGGACATTGTGGACGGCAAGGGAGACCTTGGCGGCACCATGCGTCTGGGCCTCTACGAAGCCAAACTGGACGAAGGCTCGGTCATTGCCGAGACGTACGGCACCACCACGGTCAGCGAACGCCACCGGCACCGCTACGAGGTCAACAACAAGTACCGCGAGCAGATTGCGGCCGAGGGCCTGGTGTTCTCCGGAACCTCTCCCGATGGCAAGCTCGTGGAGTACGTGGAGCTTCCCCGCGAAGTGCACCCGTACTATGTTGCGACGCAGGCGCATCCGGAGCTCAGCTCCCGGCCCACGCGCCCGCATCCGCTGTTCGCAGGCCTGGTCAAGGCTGCCCTGGAGCGTCGCGAAGGCGCACCGGTGGCAACGAAGACCGGTGCCCGCGCGGTAGCGGCCAAGTAAATAAACGTACTAGCGAAGGACGGCGCGATGCCCGGTATCTCTGAGACCCCCCGCACATCAAGGCAGGTTTCGGACATGCCTAGCCCGCGCCGTCTTTTGTCTACCAACAAGGTTTACGAAGGCCGCATTTGGGACGTGGTCAGTGACTCGTTCCAGCTCAGCGAAGACACGGACACCCTGGTCCGTGACTACGTTGACCATCCGGGCGCCGTCGCTGTCCTTCCCATGAACGTGGACGGCGAGATCCTGCTGCTCAAGCAGTACCGGCATCCGGTGGGCATGGACCTGTGGGAAATCCCGGCCGGGTTGCTGGATGTCGAAGGCGAAGATTTCGTGGTCGGTGCAGCGCGGGAGTTGGCCGAGGAAGCGGACCTGGTTGCGGCTACCTGGAATGTCCTGGTGGACTTCTTCAATTCACCGGGCTCTTCCAGCGAAGCGGTACGGATTTACCTGGCCCGCGGGATCACGGACGTTCCGGAAGCGGACAGGCACGTCAGGACTGACGAAGAGGCCGAGATCGAGCTTCAGTGGGTCCCGCTGGAAGATGCCGTCCAAGCCGTCCTCGAGGGCCGGCTGCACAACCCTTCGGCGGTGCTGGGCATCCTTGCGGCCGCAGCAGCGAAGGCC
Source organism: Paenarthrobacter sp. CAP02 (assembly GCF_040137855.1). NCBI lineage: Bacteria > Bacillati > Actinomycetota > Actinomycetes > Micrococcales > Micrococcaceae > Paenarthrobacter > Paenarthrobacter sp. CAP02. The sequence goes on from NZ_JBEEII010000012.1 coordinate 8,640, forward strand.
GATGGATTCACCAAGCTCCGTCCTGCGAACGCGCCCTGGCCCGCACATCCGAGCCAGCGCTGAGCATGGCGGAGGCGCCTGCCCGCACCCTCACTGCCATTGACCGGGCAGTCACCGATTACCTGCAGCACGTCGGCGTGGAAAAGGGGCTGGCAGCGAACACGTTGGCCGCGTACCGTCGCGACCTCGCAAGGTACTCGAACTTCCTGGCGGCGCAAGGGATCGAGCGTCCCGGCAATATCACGCGCCATCACGTCACGGCATTCGTCCAGGCATTGTCCGATGGCTCGGACGGCGCAGCGGCGCTGGGCGTCCGCTCCGCAGCGCGGACAGTGGTGGCCGTCCGCGGCCTGCATAAGTTTTGGGCGCTGGAAGAAACCACGACGACGGACCCCGCCAGCGATGTCCACCCACCGATGCCGGGAAAGAGGCTCCCGAAAGCGATCAGCGTAGGCGAAGTCACGCGGATACTGGAGGCCGCCGGCACGGACACGCCCACCGGACTCAGGGACCGCGCGCTCCTTGAGTTCCTCTATTCCACGGGTGCCCGCATCAGCGAAGCCGTCGGCCTGGACGTGGACGACGTATCCCTCGAAGACTCCGGGGGTGGACCCGCGATCGTCAGGTTGTTCGGCAAGGGTTCCAAGGAGCGCTTGGTGCCCATGGGTTCCTACGGCGCCCGGGCTGTTGGTGCGTACGTCGTCAGGGGCAGGCCCGTACTGGCAGCCAAAGGCAAAGGGACTCCGGCGCTGTTCCTCAATGCCCGTGGAGGGCGGATCAGCAGGCAGAGCGCCTGGACCATCCTCAAAGCAGCGGCCGAGAAAGCCAACATCACCAAGGATGTTTCACCACACACCCTGCGGCACTCCTTCGCCACCCACCTGCTTGAAGGGGGAGCGGACGTCAGGGTGGTGCAGGAACTCCTGGGGCACGCGTCAGTGACCACCACGCAGGTCTACACGTTGGTCACAGCGGACACTTTGCGTGAAATCTACGCAGCGGCCCACCCAAGGGCACTGGGCTAGTACACCATTCCGCCGCCTACATCATTCCGGCGCCGCGCCTAACCGATGACGTTGAGCGTGAACTCCGCGGCCCCGATAAACAGGGCCAGCACCGAGGTCCCCAGACCCGCGACCAGCAACAGCCCGGGGTGGGCCAGGCCAACCACTACCCGCTTGAGCCTGGGGCGTCCCTTGAGGAACTTCTTGGGCACCCGGGTCTTGACCGGTGTTTGCCGCCAGCCGCGGAGCCGCCGAAGGAACCATGCACACCTGACAATGAACGCCATCCAGAGCACGGAGAGAACCAGCGGAACGGCAGCAAGCATCAGGTTGAACCCGAGCGCCGTGACTTCCTTCTCCGAGTCACCGATCACGGACTGCACGGTGGTGGAGATCGATGCGCTCATGACCACCGAAGCCGCCCAGACCATGAAGGCTGCGACGAGCGCCAGGAAACGGACAAAGAAATGCCCCAGGACCGTCGCGTCCACTGCCCTGAGGTGTCGGCGTGGCGTGGCATGAAGTACCACCAAAGTTGAGATCAGGGTGGGCAGTGCGGCCGCGAGGACCAGCAGGTACCAGGTCCAGCCAGCCAGATCCACCACTTCGTCCAGGACAATGAGGCCGGCCCAGAAGACCGTCCAGGCCCAGCCCGCGTAGAGTGGTCGCGCCACAAGCCATTGCGGAAGCCAGCTGTCGCGTTCTGTCGTAGCGGTGCCTCGTGTCCCGGCAGGGGCCCCGCCTTTGCTGGACGCCTCAGGTACCTCATCGACGTCGCCCACGACAGCGCTCACCTCACCCCCACCTTCGCTCATGGGCTCACTGTAGCAATGGCGGCCATGGCTAGGGGAGTACAGGTTAAGGTAGTCACCATGACTGCAGCCCAGGTGACTTTGTGCTTCCTCCTTCGTGACGCCGCGGACGGTGAGTACGTGCTGCTCGGCACCAAGAAGACAGGCTTCGGCCGCGGCAAGGTGGTGGGCGTCGGAGGACACCTGGAAAAGGGCGAAACTGCAGAGCAGGCTGCCTGTCGTGAGGTCATGGAGGAAATTAGCGTAGTCGTGGCACCGGAGGACCTTGTTCCTGCAGGGACAGTTGATTTTGTTTTTCCTGCCAGGCCCGAGTGGAACATGGCCACTACCGTGTTCCTCACCCGCGCTTGGGACGGGGAGCCCATCGAAAGCGTTGAGATCGCGCCCGCCTGGTTCCCTGTTGACCGCCTCCCTGTGGAACGTATGTGGGCAGACGCTGAGCACTGGTTGCCGGCCATGATTTCCGGGCAGCGCATCGCGGTGCGCGTCGCCTTGGCCGCCGACAACGAAAACGTGGCGGACGTCCGCACCGAGACTTGGGTGGGTCCGGTTTAGTACCTCGGACGACGGCGGTCCGGTCACCTCAAGGTGACCGGACCGCCGTCGTACTTTTCCGCTTTAAGGTCGTAAACCTAGGGCACGTGCCGCTCTTCCGGGCCGTTGTATTCGCTCAACGGGCGGATGAGGGAGTTCGAAGCTACTTGCTCCATGATGTGCGCGGTCCATCCCGTGATGCGGCTGGCCACGAACAGGGGAGTGAACGCCTGCGTGTCGAAGCCCATGAGGTGGTACGTGGGGCCGGCCGGGTAGTCAAGGTTGGGCTTGATCGCCTTCGCCTCATCCATGGCCTGTTCAAGGCCGTTGTAGAGGCCCAGGAGTTCGGGCCGGCCGTAGTGCGCAATCATCTTGTCCAGCGCGGCCTTCATAGTGGGTACCCGGGAGTCGCCGTGCTTGTACACGCGGTGCCCGAAGCCCATCACCTTCTTTTTCTGTGCCAAGGCGTTTTCCATCCAGGTCTTCGCCCGGGATGCTGCTTCCTCCAGCGATTCTTCGCTGCGGATGCCGATCTCATCGAAGGTATGCATGACGGCTTCGTTGGCGCCTCCGTGCAGGGGTCCCTTGAGGGCGCCGATCGCGGCGGTCACGGCCGAGTGCAGGTCCGCGAGGGTGGAGGTGACCACGCGGGCTGTGAAGGTGGAGGCGTTGAAGGAGTGTTCTGCGTAGAGGATCATCGAGACGTTGAACGCCTCAACCACTTCGGGAACCTGTTCTTCGCCGAACGTCATCCACAGGAAGTTCGCCGAGTAGTCGAGGTCTTCGCGTGGTTCCACGACGTCCTGGCCGCGCCGGCGACGCTGGTCGTACGCCACGACAGCAGGCATGGCAGCCCAGAGGTCGATGGCCTTCTTCATGTTGGCTTCGGGTGAGGAATCCTCGGCCAGTTCGTGCCTGGCGCCAAGCACGGACGCTGCCGTACGGCAGACGTCCATGGGATGTGCCGTGGTGGGCAGGGTATCAATGACCGTCCGGACGACGGGATCGAGGGCACGTCCTGCGCGTTCGCGGGCCGTGAATTCGGCGAGCTGCGATTCGTTGGGCAGTTCGCCGTTCCACAGCAGGTAGGCAACTTCTTCGAAGCTGCATTTGGCGGCGAGTTCCTGGACGGGATACCCGCGGTACAGCAGCGAGTTCGTGTCCGGGTTGACCTTCGAGACGGCGGTGTAGTCCACCACGACGCCGGCAAGGCCCTTTTTGATGTCTTCAGCTGCCATGCTGAACTCCTTCGTTCATGATGCAGGGCCCGGTGATGGGACCCTGCGTTCCCCTTGATGAAACTGGAACCTAGCGGATGCCAGGAACCTTGAAGTTGAATACGCCGGTATCGAACTGGTTGTATGCCTCATAGTCCACGAGTTCGTAGAGGCGGGCACGCGTGAGCATGTTCTCCACTTCAGCCTCTTGGGTCCCCGCAGCCTTGATCGATTCCAGAGTACGCTCTGCAGCGCCCATCGCAATGCGGAGGAGCGTCACGGGGTAGATGACCATGTTCACGCCAACGCTTTGGAGTTGGTCGACGGTGAAAAGGTCGCTTTTTCCGAACTCCGTCATGTTGGCCAGGATGGGCACATCCACGGCGTCACGGATGGCCTGGAACTCGCCCAGGTCACGCATGGCTTCGGGGAAGATGGCGTCGGCGCCTGCGTCCACAAGAGCGCGGGCGCGGTCCTGTGCAGCCTCGATTCCTTCGACTGCGCGGATGTCGGTGCGCGCCATGATGAGGAAGTTCGGGTCCCGGCGGGCGTCTGCGGCGGCGCGGATGCGCTTGGCAGCGGTGTCGATGTCAACGACGTTCTTGCCGTCCAGGTGTCCGCAGCGCTTCGGGTTGAACTGATCCTCGATGTGGCAGCCGGCCAGGCCTGCGTTTTCGAGTTCCTGGATGGACCGTGCCACGTTCATGGGTTCACCGAAACCGGTATCGGCATCCACCAGTGAGGGCAGGTCCGTCATACGGGCGATCTGTCCTGCGCGGGTGGCCACCTCGGTGAGGGTGGTCAGGCCGATGTCGGGAAGGCCGAGGTCGTTGGCCAGGACGGCGCCGGAGATATAGACCCCGGCGAAGCCCTTTTCCTCGATCAGCCGTGCCGAGAGTGGGTTGAAAGCGCCCGGAAACTGCTGCACGGTCCCCGAGCTGAGCAGCTCGCGGAGCCTGACCCTCTTCTGCTCCGGAGTCGTTGTGGAGTACAGCATTTAGAACAGTCCCTTCGGGGCTGCGTCGAGGTTGATCACGCCGGGGGCGGCGGTGATGTTGAGTTGGTCCAGTTCACCGGCTCCGAGTTCAGTGACGCGTTCGACGGCGGTGAGGAACCTTTCGATTTCGGCGTCCTCCACGAGCCCGGCAGCGAGTGTGCGGAACTTGTTGATGTATTGCTCACGGGCAAAAGGCCGGGCGCCAAGGGGGTGCGCGTCCGCCACGGCGATCTCATCCGTGATGACTGTTCCATCGGTCAGCGTGATTTCCACGGACCCGCCGAAGGCCTTCTCAGCGATGTCCAGGGAGTGGTAACGCCGGGTCCACTCCGGGTCCTCCACCGTGGTGACTTTGTGCCAGAGTTCCACGGTGTCCGGGCGGGCGGCCCGTTCGGGGGCGTAGGAGTCCACGTGGTGCCATGCGCCGTCCTGGAGTGCGACGGTGAAGATGTACGGGATGGAGTGGTCCAGGGTTTCGCGGGATGCGGTGGGGGAGTACTTCTGGGGATCGTTTGCCCCGGAACCGATCACGTAGTGGGTGTGGTGGCTGGTCTTGATCAGCACGGACTTTACATTGGCCGGGTCCGTGGTTTCGGGGTGCTCGCGGTTCAGCTTGCGGGCGAGGTCGATCCACGCCTGGGCCTGGTACTCAGCGGAGTGTTCCTTGGTGTAGGTGTCCAGGATGGCGCGCTTGGCTTCGCCGGGCAGCGGCAGGGGGACCTCGTAGGAAGCGTCCGGGCCGTCCAGCATCCAGGCGATCACGCCGTCTTCGCCTTCGTAGATCGGCACGGGGGAAGTCTGCCCGCGCATGGAGCGGTCCACGGCCTCTACTGCCATCTTCCCTGCGAACGCGGGAGCGTGGGCCTTCCAGGTGGAGATTTCGCCCTTGCGGGACTGCCGGGTGGCGGTGGTGGTGTGCAGGGCCTGTCCCACGGACTGGAAAATCGTCTCAACATCCAAACCCAACAACGTGCCGATACCGGCGGCGGCGGACGGGCCGAGGTGGGCAACGTGGTCGATCTTATGCTTGTGCAGGCAGATCGCCTTGACCAGGTTCACTTGGATCTCGTAACCGGTGGCGATGGCACGGATCAGGTCGGCGCCGTTGGAGCCCACGTGCTGGGCGACTGCCAGGATCGGCGGGATGTTGTCGCCCGGGTGGGAGTAATCCGCAGCCAGGAAGGTGTCGTGGTAGTCCAGTTCGCGCACAGCCACGCCGTTGGCCCACGCCGCCCACTCGGGGGAGACCTGCTCGCTGATACCGAAAATGTGGGCGCCTTTGCCGTTGGCGGACGGGCCGTGGGTCAGGGCCTGGGCGCGGGCAGCGACGATCGGTGCCCTGTTCAGCGAGGCGATGGCCACTGAGGCGTTGTCGATGATCCGGTTGATCACCATGTCGGTGACCTCGGGCGTAACGTCAACGGGGTCGGCGGCGACCACGGCGATCTTGTGGGCCAGTTGTTCCTCGCGAGGGAGGTTCTCTTCGCTCTTGTAGACACGGACGTGATTGTTCTTAACCATGGTGCTCCTTCTAGGCAGTGGTGTTTCTAGGCAGGCGTGTGGGTGGCTTTGACGTGGGTAAGGCTTCGGTGCAAATGAAGTGTGGTTGCGGCTTCGGCCAGCCGGGGGTTGCCGGCGGCGATGGCTTCTGCGATGGCGGCGTGTTCTGCTGCGGCCGCGTGAAGCCGGGCGGAGTCGTCGGCTGCCAGGCGGCGGACCCTGACCAGGTGGACGCGGAGGCTGCGCATGGCGTGGGCCATATACGTGTTCGAAATGGCGGCGTCTATGGCATCGTCCAGCCGGCCAACCAGCCCGTAGTAGTCATGCCGTGTGGGGTCGTTTTCGTTGAGGAGTCCGGGAGCCAGCAGCAATTGGGCGTGGAGTTCGGCGAAGATCCCGGGTTCGCCGCGTTCGGCGGCCAGGCCCGCGGCCCGCACTTCGAGGGTCTCGCGCAACTCAAACAGTTCGTCGATGTTCTCCAGTGAGATATCGGTAACGACGACGCCGCGGCCTCCTGCCGCCGTCGTCAATCCTTCAGCGGTGAGCCGGCCCAGCGCCTCGCGGACCGGCGTGCGGGACACGCCGAGGCGCTCGGACTGCTCCACCTCCGCCAGGACCGTGCCCGGCCGAAGGCGCCATTCGATGATGTCTTCCCTGAGGGCAGTGTAGGCCCGGTCACTGGCGCGCATAGCATCAGTGTATACATAGCTTGGTGTCAAAGCGACAGTTGGATGGTTTTCAGCTCTTTGTGTATACAGAAACTAGCTTCGGTTCCAGCCGTATTCGTTTTCGGGGCGCCCCGGGGTGCCGTACCGCGCTGCCCTGGTAACCGTCCCGGCGACAGCCAAGTACTCCAGGTACCGGCGGGCGGTGACGCGGGACATTCCTAGCGCCTCCATGACTTCGCTGGCCGAGACCGGCTGTTGCCGCGACCTCACCAGGTCCTTCACGGACTCCAGTGTCGAGCCGGAGAGCCCCTTGGGCAAGGGCAATTCCGTGGGGGCGCGAAGGCTCGCGAACGCCTGGTCCACGTCGCTCTGGGACGCCCCGGCCTTGGAAATCCCGGACAGGGAACCTGCCAGCTGGTCACGGAACGTCCGGTAGCTGCCCAGCTTGTCGGCGAATGTCGCGTAAGTGAAAGGCTTGATGAGGTACTGCACGACGCCGATCGACACGGCGCTGCGCACGATGTTCAATTCCCGGACAGCCGTAATGGCGATGATGTCGGCAAATACGCCCGCCGACCGCATGCGGCGGGCCACGTCCAGGCCGTGCAGGTCAGGCAGGTTCATGTCCAGCAGCACCAGGTCCACCGGTTCGCCGGATGCCGCGAATTCGCCCAGGATCCGCAGGGCCGACTGTCCATCCGGTGCGGTGCCCACCAAGGTGAAACCGTCGAGGCGGCCGATATAGACGGAATGGGCATCGGACGCTATCGGCTCGTCCTCAACCACCAGGACGCGGATGTCTGTCATGCCTGCTCTTCCTCGGGATCCGGCACAGGAAGCACAACATGGAACTGTGCACCGCCGGGATTGCTGATGGTCATCGTACCGTTCAGTCGCTGCACAGCCTGCCTGACCAAGGCCAGCCCGACCCCGCGGCCATGGGCTCCTCCCGTACTTGCTGCCGGCGATTTGGTGCTGAAGCCGTACTGGAGCACGTCGTCAATGGAATCGGGATTGATGCCACTGCCGGTATCCCGCACCGTAAATTCGACGGCGGCAGCGCCCGCTTCCACGACCAGCTCCACCGAACGCGGGGACTCACCGGCGGCAGCGGCGTCGATCGCGTTGTCCAGCAGGTTGCCGAGGATGGTTACCAGGTCCTGGATCTCAAGCCCGCGGACACCGGAGCTTCCGGAGGTGCGGACCACCAGTTCCACCCCGCGCTCATGGGCTTCTGCAGCCTTACCCATGACCAGGGCACTCATGACCGGTTCGTCAACGGACGCCACCATGTCATCGGTGAGTTGCTGGCTCAACTCGAGGTCCTTCGTGGCGAAATCCAAGGCCTGCGGAGTGCGGCCCAACTCCAGCAGCGAGACGATCATGTGCAGCCGGTTTGCGTGTTCGTGGGTCTGGGCCCGCAAGGCATCGGACAACGTCTTCATGGTCTGCAGCTCAGTGCCCAAGGACTCAATCTCGGTGCGGTCGCGGATGGTCGCCACCGTGCCGTAAACGGCCGGTTTCTGCCTGCTGCGCCCAGGCACAGGCGCCACCGCCGGGGCCTGGTTGACCACCAAAATCCGAGAGCCCGTGAGGTGGATTTCATCATGGGCCGGCCGCCCGGACTCGAACAGCGCCCGCAGGCTTCCATCGAACGGCAGGTCGGCCAGCCGTGGGGCAGCAGCAGGGGACCGATCGGCGTCGGACGGTTCAAGGCCCAGCAGTTCCGCCGCCTGGTCGTTGTACATCACCGCCTTGCCACGGGTATCCACGAGGATGAGTCCCTCGCGCACGGAGTGCAGGACGGATTCGTAGTAGGCGAAGAGTTGGGCCAGCTGTTCCGGACCCCAGCCGCGTGTCACCGAACGCAGGTACCGTCCCAGCAGCCAGGACGCGATGGAGCCGAAGGTAAGCACCACAAGTGCAATGCCGCCGATCACCCCCAAACGATCGGCAACGTCAGTGTCCACGGTCCGCACGGTCACCCCGGCGGCCACGAGCGCCTTGACCGTGCCGTCCTGGTCTTTGACAGGTGAGATGGTCCGGACCGAGGGCCCCAGGGTCCCTGCAGTGACCTCAGTGAACGTGTTGCCGTTCAGGGCCGGTTCAATGGTTCCGATGTACGGCTTGCCCAGCTCCTCGGCCCGGGGATGGGTCCAGCGCGTCCGGTCCGGAGCCATGATCGTGATGAAGTCCGCATCGGCCTCACTCATGACCTTTAGGGCATACGGCTGAAGAACGGCCGAGGGATCCCCCGAGGACGCGGCCTGAAGGACAAGCGGATTGTTGGCGATGGATGTCGAAATGGCACGCATTCGGCTGCCGGCGTCTCCGTATGCACGGTCCCTGGCCTCCAGCAAGGAAAATGCACCGAAAGCCGCCGTCAGCGCCAGAACGAACAGCAGGTTCGCCACAAACAGACGGCGGGCGATGCTCCAGCTGTGAAACACGTGGACCTCCCATGACCAATATGACCGCAACGGTGATGTGTGTCACCAACGGCTCAATGATGGATATCACACAAGGGCAGCGGATTGGACATCAGTGCAGGACCGCAGCGCCTTACACAGTATCCAGAAGGAGAATCCCATGACCTCTCAACGAGGAGAGTCGGCAGTCGCTGCCAAAGGTGGACGTAAGGGGCTCGACAAGTCCCACTACCTGTATATCGCCGTCATCCTGGCCGTGGTGCTGGGCGCCGTAGTCGGCCTGCTGTTCCCCGAGGTCGGAAAATCCCTCAAGCCCCTGGGTGACGGTTTCATCAAGCTCATCAAGATGATGATCGCCCCCGTCATTTTCTGCACGATCGTCCTGGGCATCGGTTCGATCGCCAAGGCCGCAACCGTCGGTAAGGTCGGAGGACTGGCCCTGGGCTACTTCGTGGCCATGTCCACCTTCGCCCTGGCCATCGGCCTGGTCGTCGGAAACCTCATCCACCCGGGCGAGGGACTCAAGCTGACCCCCTATGACCCGAACAAGAAGGCCGCAACGGACAGCACCGCGGACTTCCTCCTCGGAATTATCCCCGGTGACATCCCCGTCCTGCCCACCCTGCTGGCTGCCATCCTGGTTGGTTTCGCCCTGCAGAAGATGGGCAAGGAAGGCACACCCATCCTGAAGGCCATTGGCCACGGACAACGGCTGGTCTTCCGTATCCTCATCATGATCATGTGGCTGGCTCCGGTCGGCGCCTTCGGTGCCATCGCCGCCGTCGTCGGTGCAACTGGTGCACAAGCCATCTTCAGCATGTTCACCCTGATGCTGGCCTTCTACATCACTTGCGCACTGTTCATCGTGGTTATCCTGGGAACGCTGCTCCGGGTTGTCGCTGGCGTCAACATCTTCCGGCTCATGAAGTACCTGGCCCGCGAATACCTGCTCATCTTCTCCACGTCCTCCTCCGAAGCTGCCCTGCCCCGCCTCATCGCCAAGATGGAGCACTTGGGTGTCTCCAAGCCGGTTGTTGGCGTCACGGTCCCCACGGGTTACTCCTTCAACCTGGACGGTACGGCCATCTACCTGACCATGGCATCCCTGTTCGTCGCCAACGCCATGGGCACGCCGCTGGACCTCGGCGCCCAGATCTCCCTGCTCATCTTCATGATCATCGCCTCCAAGGGCGCTGCCGGTGTCACCGGTGCAGGCCTGGCAACACTGGCCGCCGGCCTTCAGGCACACAAGCCGGAGCTCCTGGGCGGCGTGGGAATGATCGTCGGAATCGACCGCTTCATGTCCGAAGCCCGCGCCTTGACCAACTTCACGGGCAACGCCGTGGCCACGGTCCTGATCGGCACCTGGGTCAAGGAAATCGACAACAGTCAGGTGGAGCGCGTCCTCTCCGGCAACGAACCCTTCGACGAGCAGACCATGATCGCCCATGGCAGCGACGAGGAAACTGCCCCCGAAGGTGAGTCCCGGGAAAAAGCAGCGGTCTAGCACCGCACCGCGAAGCACGCAATGAAACGAAGGCCGGCACCTGTTGGGGTGCCGGCCTTCGGTGCTCCCAAGGCCCGGCCCGGCGTCGTGAACCGGAACCTTCGACTTCAACTAGAGGGTCAAGGCTCAATACGCGGCCAATGTCAAGTTCCCCGGAATACCGTGTCGGGGCCTGTAGCCTAGGTGGGTAGTAGCGCTGTAGCCGGGGGCGCAGCAGCAGGGAAGATCGTCGTCGAAAGAGTGGTTGGATACGTGAGCATCGAACGGGGTTCCGCAACGCTGGAAGGTACCGGGCTCGATCTGGAAGACGCCGTCATGGGGCCCACCGGGCGCCCTTATCGGGAATTTCCGGAACCCGCTCCGTTGGCCTCCCACGGCCCGGCGAGAGTCATCGCCATGGTCAACCAAAAGGGTGGCGTCGGCAAAACCACGTCCACCATCAATCTCGCGGCTGCGCTCGCAGAGTACGGCCGGCGTGTCCTTTTGGTGGACTTCGACCCCCAGGGAGCCCTGTCCGCTGGGCTGGGTGCGAATCCGCACGAGCTCGACCTCACCGTCTATAACGTCCTCATGGACCGCAAGGTCAGTATCCGTGACGCCATCCAGCAGACCGGAGTGGAAGGCGTGGACCTCCTGCCTGCCAACATCGACCTCTCCGCGGCCGAAGTCCAGTTGGTGAACGAAGTAGCGCGCGAGCAGGTCCTGGACCGCGCACTGAAGAGCGTCGAAGACGAGTACGACGTCGTCCTGATCGACTGCCAGCCTTCGCTGGGCCTCCTGACCGTCAATGCGCTGACGGCAGCACACGGCGTCATCATCCCGTTGATCTGCGAGTTCTTCGCCCTGCGCGCGGTAGCACTCCTGGTGGAGACCATCGAAAAGGTGCAGGACCGCCTCAACCCGCGCCTGCAGGTGGACGGTGTCCTGGCAACCATGTACGACGCCCGCACGCTGCACAGCCGCGAAGTGATCTCCCGCCTGGTTGAAGCCTTCGGCGACAAAGTCTTCGAAACCGTCATCAAACGCTCCATCAAGTTCGCCGATGCCACCGTAGCGGCCGAGCCGATCACCAGCTACGCCGGTAACCACATTGGCGCAGACGCATACCGCCGCCTCGCCAAGGAACTGATTTCGCGCGGCGGCGCGCCGTAGCCGACGGTGGTACCGTCGCTCGCCCCGATGACTGACACTCCCACGGCCGCGCCACCGGCCGTAGGGGAGACCGCGTCCGACGCCGGCACCTCCGAGGCCCGTAAGCCGGGCTTCGAGGTTCGGCTGGCCAACTTCACTGGGCCCTTCGACCTCCTTCTGGGCCTGATATCCAAGCACAAGCTCGATATCACCGAAGTCGCGTTGGCCACCGTCACCGATGAGTTCATCAAGTACATCCGCCGCCTGCAGGAACTGGGCGAGGACTGGGCGTTGGACGAAGCCAGCGAGTTCCTGGTCATCGCCGCAACGTTGCTGGACCTGAAAGCGGCGCGCCTCCTTCCCGCCGGCGAGGTGGAAGACGCGGAAGACATTGCACTCCTCGAGGCCCGGGACCTTTTGTTCGCCCGGCTCCTGCAATACAAGGCCTTCAAGGAAATCGCCGGGATACTGGGCGGGACCCTGGAAGAGGAGGCACTCCGCTACCCGCGGCAGGTGGCCCTGGAAAGCCATTTCGCGGCATTGCTCCCGGAACTCGTGTGGCGGCACACGCCCGGACAGTTCGCGGAACTGGCGGCCAAGGCACTCAAGCCCAAGGACACGGTGGCCCCGGAAGTTGGCTTGGACCACCTTCATGCTCCGCCGGTCAGCGTGAAGGAGCAGGCGGAGATCATGGGATATCGCTTGAAGCTGGGCGCACCCCTGACCTTCAACGCGCTGATAGCCGATGCCGAGAGCACCCTTACAGTGGTGGCGCGCTTCCTGGCATTGCTGGAGATGTTCCGGGACCGGGTGGTTGCCTTCGAGCAGCCCGAGCCCCTTGCCGTGCTGACGGTGCGTTGGACCGGTGATGATGCCGCGTGGGACAGTTCCAGCCTGAGTGAGGAATACGGGCCAATGCCAGGCGCCGACGAATCCGGGAACGATGGAGACAGTAACAATGAGTGAGCAGGAAATGGAGCCGGACGGGCTGGCTGCGCTCGAAAGACTGCCAGGTGGAGCCCGTGCTGCGTTGGAAGCTGTCCTTATGGTCATCGACGAACCCGCCACCACCGAAGAACTGGCAGCAGGACTGAACGTGACGGTCGCCGTCGTCGAGGATTTGCTGCATGACCTGCAGCGGGAGTATAGCGGCTATACTGTTAAAGCCCCGGACGTGGATGCTGTCGGCTTTGCCGATGCCAGCACTGCACCCCGGGGTTTTGAATTGCGGAACGTCGCCGGAGGGTGGCGGATCTATTCGCGGTCGGATTTTGCCGACATCGTGGGCAGGTTCGTCCTTGAAGGGCAGACCACCAGGCTGACTCAGGCTGCGCTTGAGACCCTGGCGGTTATTGCTTACCGGCAACCGGTCTCCAGGGCCCGGGTGTCCGCGATTCGAGGCGTCAACGTTGATTCCGTTGTCCGGACTCTTACCCAGCGTGGTTTGATCGAGGACTCCGGAAACGATCCCGAATCCGGGGCGGTCCTGTACAGGACAACCTCGTACTTCCTCGAACGCATGGGTATCGGCTCGGTGGCGGAACTGCCCCAGCTCTCGCCCCACCTTCCTGGTTTGGAAGGGATCGACGAGTATTACGACGCCACCCGGATGTAGCCAACGGCCACAGACGGCGGCACCAGAACTTAATACGGATACAAGCACCGCAAGAAGGTGCACAGCAACAAGGGGCAGACGATGTCTGTCCGGCTGGCTAGTGTTGATTGCAGCACGGAAAGCCGGCCATTACTACACAAGGACGGGTCATGACACAGGCGGGACGCCAGAGTTCACCACGTAACGGTTCGGGACGCAACAGCTCCGGACGCAATGAGGCCAAGGGCGGCGCAGGCCGCTCCAACGCCGGCGGCTTTTCGGGCCGCGGCGGCAGCGCCGGCGCTGGGAAGCGCAACTTCACCCAGGGCGAGGGTCGCCCTTTCAAGGCTTCGAAGCCGCGCGAAGCGGCTCCCTTCGATCCCGACAACCCCACATCGGCCGGCGACTACGACCGTGGCCAGGCTGCCCGGCCTGCCAAGCCTTTCCGTAAGCCCGGCTCCAACAAGCCCGGCTTTGGCAAGGCACCCGGTACTCCGGGTGCGTTGAAGCCCAAACCGAAGCAGGCCAAGCAGTTCGGCTCCAAAGCGTTCGGCAGCGAACGATTCGGCCAGAACCTGGGTCCCATCCGTAAGCCGGGACGCAACCGCGGCCCGCGCCAGGAAGTCCCGCAGTCTGACCTCCACGACGCAGACGGCGTACGCCTGCAGAAGGTCATGGCGCAGGCCGGCGTGGCCTCCCGCCGCGTGTGCGAGGAAATGATCCTCGAAGGTCGCGTCGAGGTTGACGGTGTAGTGACCACCGAGCTTGGCATGCGCGTGGATCCCACGGCTGCCGTGATCCACGTTGACGGCATCCGGATCCAGCTCGACGAAACACTCGTCTACATGGTGTTCAACAAGCCCAAGGGCGTCGTTTCCACCATGGAAGACCCGGAGGGTCGTCCCTGCATCAGCGACTTCCTCAAGAACAACAAGAACAAGGGCGAACGCCTGTTCCATGTGGGCCGCTTGGACGTCGCCACCGAGGGACTGCTGCTGTTGACGAACGACGGCGAACTCGCCAACCGCCTCACGCACCCTTCCTACGAGGTACCCAAGACGTACCTCGTCCAGGTCCGCGGGCCGTTCCCGCAGGGTGTCGGCGCGAAGCTGAAGAGCGGCGTCGAGCTTGAAGACGGTGTCGCCGCAGTGGATTCCTTCCGGCTGGTCGATTCCACTCCCGGCCACGTCCTGATCGAGGTTGTCCTCCACTCCGGCAAGAACCGTATTGTGCGCCGCATGTTCGACGCCGTCGGCTTCCCGGTGGAGCGGCTGGTCCGCGTCAAGGTTGGCCCCATCGGTTTGGGCGACCAGCGACAGGGCAGCATCCGCAACCTTGGCAGGCAGGAAGTCGGACACCTCCTGGCATCCGTAGGGCTCTAGGGCATGTCGGCATTCGGTACGCACGGCCGGGGCCATCTCGATGGCCCGGTCGTCGTTCTCGGTACAGGCCTGCTTGGGGCCAGCATAGGCCTGGGCCTGCGCGGGCGCGGGGTTCCCGTGTTCCTTTTTGATCCGTCACCGACCAACCAGGCGGTCGCCGTGGATATCGGCGCGGGCCGCCCGTTGGCGGAGCTGGACCAGCAGCCTCAGCTTGTCGTGGTTGCCGCACCGCCTGACGTCACGGCCGATGTGGTGGAGAAGGCGCTGGTGGACTACCCGTCCGCCGTCGTCGTCGATATCGCCAGCGTTAAAGCCGGCATCCAGGGTGAACTCCGGGAGCGGAGCGTCGATCTCACCCGGTACGTGGGTACCCATCCCATGGCCGGCCGTGAAAAGTCCGGTCCAGTCGCAGCGCGCGGTGAGCTTTTTACGTCCATGCCGTGGGTTGTTTGCCCCACGGAGGAGACCGGAAGCGCGGCCCTGCAGGTAGCCCGTTCGCTGGCGGGGGACCTCGGTGCGACTGTTTCGCAGTTCACCGCGGACGAGCACGATGAAGCCGTTGCCCTGGTGTCGCATTTGCCGCAGATCATGTCATCCCTGCTCGCCAGCCGTCTGCAGGGGACGCCGCTCCATGCGCTGTCCCTGGCCGGCAACGGGCTCAGGGACACCACCCGCATCGCAGCCAGCGATCCCACCCTGTGGGTGCAGATCCTGGGTGGCAACGCGGAGAAAGTGGTGTCGATCCTGCATGGTGTCCGCGAGGACCTGAACCGCCTGATCGGAACCCTGGAAGAGCCGCTGGCGCCCGGTGCCCGCCTCGACCTGGCGCAACTCATCAGCGAGGGCAACGCGGGGCAGGCTCGGATTCCGGGCAAGCACGGCGGGCCCCCGCAGGCATACTCCTGGCTCACCATCCTGGTGGACGACAAGCCGGGCCAGATCGCGCACCTCCTCACGGAGATTGGGGAAATCGGTGTCAACGTCGAAGACCTCCGGCTGGACCATTCGTCGGGCCAAAACGTGGGCATGGTGGAGCTCTCCGTGCTTCCCAGCAAACACGATCTCCTTGTTGAAGCTCTGACTGACCGTGGATGGCGGGTACTCCAGTAATGACACGAGAATTCTTTGGCCCGGAAACGGTCGCCCGCCCCGGTAAGCCTTTGGTGATAGCCATCGATGGCCCGTCAGGTTCGGGGAAGTCCAGCGTCAGCAAAGAGGTGGCCCGGCGTTTGAAGCTGGCGTACCTCGACACCGGCGCCATGTACCGCGCCTTGACGTGGTACTGCCTCAAGACCGGTGTGGACCTTCACGACGGCGCAGCGGTGGAGGACGCCTCCAAGAAGATTCCGTTGGAAATCAGCACGTCCACAGCCACGGAGTATGTAGCCGTGGACGGAACGGACATCACGGAAGAGATCCGGGACCCCCTGATTTCTTCTTCCGTGAGTGCGGTCGCCACCACCCTTGGTGCGCGCACGGAACTCATTCGCCGGCAGCGGGAGCTCATCGGACAGCACCACCACCGCATGGTGGTGGAGGGGCGCGACATCACCACCGTCGTGGTACCCAATGCCGAGGTCCGCATGCTGCTGACAGCCAGCGAGGAAGCCAGGCTCCGGCGTCGTGGGATCCAGTTGGGCGGTACGCAAAGCAAGGAACAACTTGCCGCCCAGGTCATCCAGCGGGATGCCAAGGACTCCACGGTAGTGAACTTCACGCAGGCAGCCGACGGCGTAGTGACACTTGATTCTTCGGACCTGGACTTCGAGGAGACGGTGGATACCGCCTTGGCTATCGTCAGCAAGGTCATCTATGGCGACTAAGAACCAGCTCCCCGCGCAATGGAGCCGGCTGTGGAGCCGACCCATCGGATGGATCATTGACCATGTTGTCTACCGGACAGTAGTCACAGGCAAAAGCAACGTGCCCGCGGCAGGCCCGGTGGTTTTCGCCGCCAACCACATCAGCTTCCTCGATGGCCCGGTCATGTTCGGTGCTTCGCCCCGTCCCATGCACATTCTGGTCAAGAAGGAGATGTTCACGGGTATCCTCGGCAAGGTCCTCAGGGGCTCCGGGCAGATCCCCGTGGACCGTTCCGGCGACCGCGCGGCCCTGCATTCGGGCAAGAAACTGCTCGACGCCGGTCACTGCGTCGGTATTCTCCCGGAAGGAAGCCGGGGGAGCGGATCCGCGGAAAGCATCAGCAGCGGAGTTGCCTGGCTGGCACTGAACTCCGCCGCGACAGTCATTCCGGTCGCCATTCTTGGAACCCGCCAGGGCGATGAGCATCGGGACCATATCCCCAAACCACGCCGGAAGCTCTATGTCAGCTTCGGCGAACCAGTCACGGTGAAGCGCCGGAAGGGCGAACCCGGGCGTGTTTCAATGGACAGGGCGGCTGCGGACATCCGCGAGGCCCTGGCTGAACACGTCCAGGACGCCATCCGGGCCACGGGCCAGGACCTCCCCAGCGAGCCTGCGCCCGAAGCGCCCACTTCGCAGCACCGCCAAACAGCAGTAGCCGGGACGCCGGCAGACCACCCCTAAGGAAAGTGCAATGAGCGATACGACTCAAAAATCCGGACTCCACGGAGCCGGCGACGACGAATACACGCCCACCGGCACCGACCAGGTGGCGGAGAACCTGGCTGCCCTGGATGACGAGGAGGCCGAACTCCGCGCCGCGTCGCTCCGGGCGGGCCTGGACGATTACGAGCTCGATGAAGAAGATGCGGCACTGCTCAGTGGCGAGTACGGCGACGAGGGCGACGAAGGCCCCCTGAAGCTGGACCCCGTCCTTGCTATCATCGGTCGACCGAACGTGGGGAAGTCCACCCTGGTCAACCGCATCCTGGGCCGCCGTGAAGCCGTCGTGGAAGACACCCCCGGTGTGACCCGCGACCGCGTGATGTACTCGGCCCACTGGAACGGCCGCAACTTCACCCTCGTGGACACCGGTGGATGGGAGCACGACGCCAAGGGCATCCACGCCCGGGTCGCCGAGCAGGCCGAGATGGCTGTGGAACTCGCCGACGCCGTGCTCTTCGTGGTGGACTCCGCCGTGGGCGCGACCGCCACGGACGAGGGCGTCATGAAGATGCTCCGCAAGAGCAAGAAGCCGGTCATCATGGTGGCCAACAAGGTTGACGACTTCGCCCAGGAAGCCGATACGGCTACCCTGTGGGGCCTTGGCTTTGGCGAGCCGTACCCCGTTTCCGCGCTCCACGGCCGTGGTGTCGCCGACCTCCTTGACCACGTCATGGACACGCTGCCCGAATATTCCCTGGTTGAAGGCGTGGACCGCACGGGCGGACCTCGTCGTATCGCACTGATCGGCCGCCCGAACGTGGGCAAGTCCTCGCTCCTGAACAAGCTTGCGGGCTCCGAGCGCGTAGTGGTTGACACCTTGGCCGGTACTACGCGTGACCCGGTTGACGAGTTCATCGAACTCGGCGACCGCACCTGGCGCTTCGTGGATACTGCCGGTATCCGCCGTCGCCAGCACATGGCGCAGGGTGCTGACTTCTACGCCTCCTTGCGTACGCAGGCTGCGCTCGAAAAGGCGGAGGTCGCCGTCGTGCTTCTTGCCGTCGACGAAGTCCTCAGTGAACAGGATGTCCGCATACTCCAGTTGGCTATCGAGTCCGGCCGTGCGCTGGTTCTCGCGTTCAACAAGTGGGACCTGCTGGATGACGAACGCCGCCGGTACCTTGAGCGCGAAATCGAGCAGGACCTGGCACACGTCGAGTGGGCGCCGCGCGTCAACATCTCAGCCAAGACCGGCTGGCACAAGGACCGCCTGGTCCCTGCCCTGGACACGGCCTTGGAGAGCTGGGACCGCCGCATTCCCACGGGACGCCTGAACGCGTTCCTGGGCGAGCTGGTCGCTGCGCATCCGCACCCCGTCCGTGGTGGCAAGCAGCCGCGCATCCTCTTCGGCACCCAGGCATCCAGCCGCCCGCCGAAGTTCGTACTGTTCACCACCGGCTTCCTGGACCCGGGATACCGCCGTTTCATTACCCGCCGCCTCCGCGAAACGTTCGGTTTCGAGGGCACGCCCATCGAAGTCAACATGCGCGTCCGCGAGAAGCGTGGCAAGAAGCGCTGAGTGAGACGGGCATCACAGCCGAGTTTGGCTGAGATGGCGTTGGCACCCTCCAACTTCGTGTAAGCTTTTGGAGGTGGTTCGGCCGGACTGCTTAGGTGGGACTCTTCGGAGGAAAACTTAGGCGGAGAACGGTGGAACCAGCGGGCTGTAGCGCAGCTTGGTAGCGCACTTGACTGGGGGTCAAGGGGTCGCAGGTTCAAATCCTGTCAGCCCGACCATAAAGGCCGGAATCACGCGGAAACGCGTTGATTCCGGCCTTTGGTCGTTAACAAGCCAAGTTCACCCGGGCTTGTCCGCTAATCCCTGTGTTCAACGCCCGGGGGAAACATACAAGACCGGGACCTGGCTAGGCCTTCTGCAGCGCGCCGAGCGCCCGGACGAGGGGTTCAAGCTCCGGCATGGCCTCGGCGGCATCCAATGCAGCTGCCAAGGTGTCGTCATGGACCGGCTTGGCTGCCTCGAGAAGCTTCTGCCCGGCCCCTGTCAGTTCGGTGTAGATGCCCCGGCGGTCGTCTGCGCACAGAATGCGGGTGAGGAGTCCGCGATCTTCAAGCCGATTGACCAGGCGGGTAGTGGCGCTGCTGGACAGGGCCGTGGCGCGGGCCAGTTGCTGCATCCGCATGTGCCAGCCGTCCTGGCGGCTCAAGGCGTCCAGGACCGTGTATTCGACGACGGACAACTCGCTAGCAGCCTGGAGTGCCTTCTCCAGTTCCGCTTCGATGCTTCCATGCAGGGCCGCAAGGGTCCGCCAGCCCTGTGCCCGAACCTCGACGGCGTCATCCTTGATGCCCATGTTTGCTGTGCTCCTCCGTTGTTTAGCCGGCCTCCGACAGACTCACCCAAATGTAGTTGCTTGCGCAAGTATCTAGCGTGTGCAACTATATATAGAGCGTCTGCAACTATTATTCTACGGTTCCCGGCGGCGCACTTCCACTTCCCGGGAGCCACCCAGATAAGGAGCTTTACATGCCTGCAGGGTTGATTGCCCTCGCCCTAGGCGGATTCGGCATCGGATTAACCGAATTCGTGATCATGGGCCTCCTGCCGGAGGTTGCTGCCGACTTCCACGTCAGCGAGGCATCTGCCGGATGGTTCATTTCCGGCTACGCCCTGAGCGTCACCGTCGGTGCCCTGCTGGTGACGGCTGCGGTAACCCGCCTGCCACGCAAACCCGTCCTTATGGGGTTGCTGGTCCTCTTCATCGCGGGCAATTTCCTGTCGGCCATCGCTGACAGCTACACGGCCATGGTGATTGGACGCATCATCGCCGCGCTATGCCACGGAGCCTTCTTCGGTATCGGGTCAGTAGTGGCCGCAAGTCTGGTCGCGCCCCACAAGAAGGCCGGAGCCATCGCCATCATGTTCACCGGCCTCACCGCCGCCAATGTGCTGGGCGTGCCCTTTGGAACCCTCCTGGGCCAGAACTTCGGCTGGCGCTCCACGTTTTGGGCGATCACTGCGATTGGCGTCATCGCCCTCCTCGGCATCGCGCTCATGGTCCCCAAGGCCAGCACGGAACCCACCAAGGGCCTTCGCAGCGAACTGGGTGCCTTCAAGTCCGGTCAAGTCTGGCTCTCCATCCTGGTCACCATCCTGGGCTTCGGCGGAATGTTCGGCGCTTTCACCTACATTGCTTTCACCCTGACCGAAGTCTCCGGTTTCGAGTCCAGTGCGGTGCCGTGGCTCCTGGTGCTGTTCGGAGCCGGACTCTTTGTGGGGAACTTCCTGGGCGGCAAGGCAGCTGACAAAGCCTTGGATAAGACGCTCATCGTAATTCTTGCGGGGCTGGTCCTCGTACTGGTGTTCTTCGCCCTCACTGCGTCCAACAGCATAGCCACCCTGGTATCCCTGGCGTTGATGGGCGGGTTTGGGTTCGCGACAGTTCCGGGCCTGCAGATGCGGGTCATGCACTTCGCCTCCACAGCGCCCACGTTGGCGTCCGGTGCGAACATCGGTGCCTTCAACCTGGGCAATGCGCTGGGGGCCTGGCTTGGTGGGGTCACCATCACAGCCGGTCTCGGCTACACCTCTCCCATCTGGGCCGGCGCGGGCATCACTGTCGCAGCACTTGTGGTCATGGTCATTGCTGCAGCCACAGCCAGGCGCGGGGGAGTCCCGGCACCTGCTGCAGCGTCCGACGTCGAGCGCGAACCACGCCGGGCGACTGTCGCCTGAGGCTCAGCCACCCGGCAAAAAGTAAACCCGCCACGGACTATTCCGTGGCGGGTTTTGACAGAAGGTGAAGACGAAGCTCTAAAACATCCCGGCCGGGACGCTCGCTCCAAGACTCTGCCGCACTGCGCCGAGGATAAAGCAGGCGCCCGTGGCGACAAGCAGTGCCACCAGTACCAGAATGGCTTTGACCCCCGCATTGCCCTTTTTCCGAGCTGGTACTTGTGCTTGTTCAGTCATGGGTCAATCATGGCAGAGACCCCCTTGGGTGCAGGGGAAATGTGCCTATACTTTCAGCGGTGGCCAGCATTGCGGGCCGCCGTCGAGATTCGTCAATATCCCGATGAAAGGCCACCCGTGAGCAATATTCCAGCAGACCTGTCCTACACCGCGGAACACGAATGGGTATCCGCCCCGGACTCCGAAGGGGTGGTGCGGATTGGCATCACGGACTTCGCCCAGGACGCGCTGGGCGATGTCGTATACGCCCAGATGCCCGAACCGGGCACCAAAGTCACCGGAAACCAAGTGGTGGGGGAGGTCGAGTCGACCAAGAGTGTCAGTGACATCTACGCTCCGGTGACGGGAGAAGTCATCAACCGCAATGACGCCCTTGATACTGATCCTGCCCTCATCAACTCCGACCCTTACGGCGAAGGTTGGCTGATCGAAGTAAAACTGGCCGAGGCAGATGCCGTGGATTCCCTGCTCAGTGCATCGGAGTACGAACAACAGGTAGGCTAAAGTTATCTGGCCCGTCAGGCCGTTTCCCCTTGTGGGAGGGGGTACGGCGGGCCGGGAACCGATTTGCCCGGCGGTACCGGGATGCGGAAGTGCTGGCAGGTTTGGAAATGCCAGCGGATGAGGAGGAAATTCCATGGTTGGCGGCGAACAGAATCAAGCCAATGTCGGGAACGGCGCGGAGGAGCAGCCTACGTCGGAGACCACCTCGATCAGCATCACGCCAACGTGGGATGAGCCCAGCATCGCACCCCAGCTGGGTGCCGAGGAGCGGGCGTCGGTTGACGCCCTGCCGCCGAACTCGGCGTTGCTGATCGCGCACAGCGGCCCTAACGCCGGTGCCAGGTTCCTGCTCGATGCAGACACCACCACGGCTGGACGCCATCCCGATGCGGACATCTTCCTTGACGATGTCACCGTGTCCCGGAAGCATGTCCAGTTCCTCCGGACGGCTACCGGTTTTGAGCTGGTGGACATGGGCAGCCTCAACGGAACGTACGTCAACCACGACCGCGTGGACCGCGTGCAGCTCAAGAGCGGCAACGAGGTCCAGATCGGCAAGTTCCGGTTGACCTACTACCTGAGCCCTGTCCGCGCTGCAGGCCAAGTCTGACGGGGTATCTGCCTGTGGCTATTGCCCAGCCGGACCGCCGCGGACCGCAGGTCCTTAACATCGGGGAAGTCCTTGCTCAGCTGAGCGACGACTTTCCGGGGATGTCTGCGTCCAAGATCCGTTTCCTCGAGGAAAAGGGCCTTATTAACCCGAAGAGGACTCCTGCCGGCTACAGGCAGTACGCCGATCACGACGTGGAGCGGCTCCGTTTTGTGCTGGCCCTGCAGCGGGACCAGTACTTGCCGCTCAAAGTCATCAAGGACTACC
This sequence comes from Paenarthrobacter sp. CAP02, assembly GCF_040137855.1. Lineage (NCBI taxonomy): Bacteria > Bacillati > Actinomycetota > Actinomycetes > Micrococcales > Micrococcaceae > Paenarthrobacter > Paenarthrobacter sp. CAP02. The sequence continues at coordinate 31,316 of NZ_JBEEII010000012.1, forward strand.
TCGACTCCATCGACCGTGGAGAGCGCCCCGAAAACCTCCCGCCGGGCGTCACGGTTTCTCCCCGGGTGGTCTCCGCCGAGATGGCGGCAGACGTGCAGGGGCGTGCCCGCGCCCTGACGGAGGAACAATTGCGTGCCGAGTCCGGCGCCAGCGTGCCGTTGTTGGAGTCGCTCCTGAGTTTCGGACTGATCAGCCATAGCGGCGGGAGGTTCGATGAACACGCCCTTCAGGTCGCCAGGGCATGTGTCCAACTGGAGAGCCATGGACTGGAACCGCGTCACCTCCGTCCTTTCCAGGCTGCTGCGGAACGCGAATTTGGGTTGGTCGAACGGGCCGTCGCTCCGTTGACATCCCGCCGCGACGCGGCGTCCCAAGCGCGGGCAGCCGAGGCCGCCCGCGAGATCAGTGACCTCTGCCTGACTCTTCACAGGGCCTTGGTCCACGGACATATTTCCCGGATGGACGGCTGATGATCGAGGTCGAAATCGTCGGCGTCCGGATCGAACTGCCGTCCAACCAGCCGCTGGTCCTCCTGCGGGAACTCAATGGCGAGCGTCATGTTCCCATTTGGATAGGTACCCCTGAGGCCAGCGCCATTGCCCTTGCCCAGCAGGGCGTCGTCCCTCCACGGCCCATGACCCATGATCTCCTGGTGGACGTGGTGGAGTCGTTGGGACATTCGATTATCAGCGTCAACATTGTCGCTGTAGAGGACAACATCTTTTACGGACAACTGCAGTTCGACGACGGCACGGTAGTCAGTTCGCGCGCGTCGGATGCGTTGGCACTTGCCTTGCGGGCCAAATGCCGTATCTGGTGTGCCGATGCCGTGATGGAAGAAGCCGGCGTCCGCATTACCGAACACGACGAAGGCGAAGACTCGGAACCGGATCCAACGGTGGACGAAGAGCGTGAGATGCGCCGCTTCCGTGAGTTCCTCGATGACGTTGAGCCCGAGGATTTCGAGGGCTGACGGCACCCTAAGCCTAAAGTTGAGGGTGAAACTTTCGACACGATGTGAATTCGGGCCCAAGGTCTTTGATTTCGGACCTCCGCGGGCCTAACGTCGAAGGTATCAAGTTCCCGTTGCATCCGCTGCCCACGCAAGTCACACTGGAAGGTGCCGTCTTGTGGGAATTACAATGCTGCATTTCGGTGTTGTATGGGTGTGTGCACCGTCCCCAAGGGAACTGAGAACAAGGAGGTCACGTGAGTCCGAAAGGCGAAGCAGGCGAGCTGAAGCAGTCCTCTGCCAGCATTGCTGCGCCCGCATCCGGCGCCCAAGGTTTGCTCTTCACAGAGGACCTTCCTGTGCTGGACGAGGACGCGGGCTACCGCGGCCCCACCGCTTGTAAAGCCGCAGGCATCACGTACCGGCAACTCGACTACTGGGCGCGTACGGGCCTGGTTGAACCTGCAGTCCGCGGGGCCGCCGGCTCCGGTTCGCAGCGTTTGTATGGCTTCCGGGACATCCTGGTCCTCAAAGTGGTGAAGCGCCTGCTCGACACTGGAGTCTCACTTCAGCAGATCCGGACCGCGGTGGAGCACCTGCGGGAGCGCGGCGTCGAGGACCTCGCCCAAATCACCCTGATGAGCGATGGCGCCAGCGTGTATGAATGTACGTCCGCTGATGAAGTCATTGATCTGGTGCAGGGCGGACAGGGTGTGTTCGGTATCGCCGTGGGGCGCGTATGGCGGGAAGTTGAGGGAAGCCTGGCCGCTCTTCCGAGCGAGCACGCCGCCGAGCAGTCCTTTCCGGACGACGAATTGAGCAAGCGCCGGGTAGCGCGCCGTATCGGCTAGGAACCAACCACAAAGAATTCGCAGGACACAGAAAGGGCCTCTTCCCCACAGGGGAGAGGCCCTTTTTGTGTTGCGTAGGAGCGGGGAGGCTACCGCTGACGGCGGTCCCGCACGGCGGATTGGCCTTCCACGAGGTTTTGGAGCAGGGCGTCGAAGAGCTTGGCGGAATTCTTGGCCGAGTCGCCGGGCCAGTGGTGGACCGAATGCGCGGCACCCTGGATCTGCTGCCAGTTGGCCTGTTCGGGGATGTGGGGCGTCAAAAGCAGTTCCCCGAACATGGATTCCATCTCGGCCAAGCGGAACGTGTGCTCAGCCGATCCCGTGCGTACCCGGTTGGCAACGATGCCGGCGGGGGCCAGGTTGGGCGCGAACTCCTGGCGGAACAGCTGGATGGCGCGCATGGTGCGCTCGGTGCCGGCCACGGAGAACAGGCCCGGCTCAGCGACCAGGACCACGCGGTCACTGGCGCTCCAGGCCATGCGCGTCAGGCCATTGAGCGACGGAGGGCAATCCACAAGGACAAGTTCGTAGGCGGCAGTACCCGCCAGCACCGTGGACAGCCTGCGAAGATCGCGGCGCCCCAGGTCCGGGCGGTCATAGATTCCAGTGAAGGCCGAGCCGACGGCGACATCCAACGTGCCGTTGCTGGAGCCGTTGGAAACCCAGCTGCTGCTGGCAACGTTCTCCTGGATTTTGGCTTTGCGGGGGCTCTTCAGCATCCTGCCGATGTCCAGTTGCGAGCCCGGCTGCACGCCAAGGGCCGTCGTGGCGTCGGCGTGCGGGTCGAGGTCCACCACCAGGGTGGGGATGCCGGCTGCGAGGGCCGCGGACGCCAGGCCAGTGGTCACGGACGTCTTTCCGACGCCACCTTTGAGGCTGCTGATGCTGACTACTTGCACTTGAAAAACCAAAACCTAACGCCGGTTGCCGTATCGCGCTGATTCGGCTCCGGACGCACCGGAGCCGGGGTTTGCCGAACCCCCTCAACATCATATGGTGCATCGCCACGGATTCCCGCTTTCTACGCGCCAGGGCAGCCAACGGAACCTATCCCGATAGCACGGCGTCGGGTCGCGCGCACGCATATACAGCCCACATGACGATTCCTTTGTGATGGTTGCCACAAAGATTTGTGTTTGATGCTGGCGGCACTACACACTGTGACCACCGACCGATCCACCCGCAATGATGCAGGAGAAGTATGTTTTCGAAAATTCTGGTGGCCAATCGCGGCGAAATCGCGATCAGGGCGTTTCGCGCTGGTTATGAACTGGGCGCCAAGACCGTAGCCGTCTTTCCGCATGAGGATCGCAACTCGATCCACCGGCAAAAGGCCGACGAAGCTTATTTGATCGGCGAGGTGGGCCATCCCGTCCGCGCGTACCTGGACGTGGAGGAGGTTGTCCGCGTCGCCAAGGAAGCCGGCGCTGACGCCATCTACCCCGGCTATGGTTTCCTCTCGGAAAACCCGGATCTGGCGCGTGCTGCCAAAGCCGCCGGAATCACCTTCGTTGGTCCTCCGGCCGAGGTGCTGGAGTTGGCAGGCAACAAGGTTGCAGCCCTGGAAGCGGCACGCAAAGCCGGCGTCCCGGTCCTGAAGTCGAGCAAGCCTTCCAAGGACCTTGATGAGCTCATTGCCGCCGCAGACGAGATCGGCTTCCCCATCTTCGCCAAGGCCGTCGCTGGTGGTGGCGGCCGTGGAATGCGGCGCGTGGAAACACGCGAGGCATTGCCCGAGGCTTTGCAGTCCGCCATGCGCGAGGCCGACGCCGCCTTTGGCGATCCCACGATGTTCCTTGAGCAGGCCGTGCTGCGCCCCCGCCACATCGAGGTGCAGATCCTGGCCGACGCCGAGGGCAACGTCATGCACCTCTTTGAACGTGACTGTTCACTCCAGCGACGCCACCAGAAGGTAGTGGAGATCGCTCCTGCGCCAAACCTGGACGAGAACATCCGCCAGGCGCTGTACCGCGATGCTGTCGCTTTCGCGAAAGCCCTCAACTACGTCAATGCCGGAACGGTCGAGTTCCTGGTGGACACCGAGGGTGAACGGGCCGGCCAGCACGTCTTCATCGAAATGAACCCCCGTATCCAGGTGGAACACACGGTGACCGAAGAGATCACGGACGTCGACCTCGTGCAGGCCCAGATGCGGATTGCTTCGGGGGAAACCCTCGTGGATCTCGGACTGAGCCAGGACTCGGTCTCCATCAAGGGAGCGGCTATTCAGTGCCGCATTACCACGGAGGACCCGGCCAATGGCTTCCGCCCGGATGTCGGAAAGATTACCGGATACCGCTCCGCTGGCGGCGCTGGAGTCAGGCTCGACGGCGGTACCGTCTACTCGGGTGCTGAGATCAGCCCGCACTTCGACTCCATGCTGGTCAAACTCACCTGCCGTGGCCGGGACTATGGCGCTGCTGTAGCCCGCGCACGACGGGCGCTGGCGGAGTTCCGCATCCGCGGCGTTTCCACGAACATTCCCTTCCTCCAGGCAGTTCTCGCCGATCCCGACTTCAACGCGGGCAACGTGGCTACGGACTTCATCGACAAGCGCCCCGAACTCCTCAAGTCCCACATCTCAGCAGACCGTGGAACCAAGCTCCTCACCTGGCTCGCTGACGTCACGGTGAACAAGCCCAACGGCGAGCTGAAGGTCCACACCGACCCGGCCAGCAAACTTCCGGCCATTGAAGGTCCGGTTCCCACCTCCGGCTCGCGCCAGAAACTGCAGGAACTGGGGCCGGAAGGCTTCGCGAAGGCGCTGCGTGAACAGCAGGCACTGGCGGTTACGGACACCACGTTCCGGGACGCCCACCAGTCCTTGCTGGCCACCCGCGTCCGTACGCGGGACCTGGTGGCTGCGGGCCCCGCTGTGACGGCCCTGATGCCGGAACTTCTTTCCGTCGAAGCATGGGGTGGAGCGACGTACGACGTCGCGCTCCGCTTCCTTGGCGAAGACCCCTGGGACCGTTTGGCCGCTCTGCGGCAGGCTTTGCCGAATACCTGTATCCAGATGCTGCTCCGCGGACGCAACACCGTCGGTTACACCCCCTACCCGGAAGAAGTGACGGAGGCATTCGTCAACGAAGCCGCCGCCACGGGCATCGACATCTTCCGTATCTTCGACGCCCTCAATGACGTGAACCAGATGGCGCCGGCCATCCGCGCTGTGCGTGCGACCGGTACGGCTGTGGCCGAAGTGGCCTTGTGTTACACGGGTAACCTCCTTGATCCCAACGAGGACCTGTACACGCTTGACTACTACCTGGACCTCGCGCAAAAGATCGTCGACGCCGGCGCGCACATCCTTGCGATCAAGGACATGGCCGGCTTGTTGCGTCCCGCAGCCGCCGCGAAGCTGGTGTCGGCGCTGCGTGAGCGGTTCGACCTTCCGGTCCATCTGCACACGCACGACACCGCGGGCGGCCAGCTGGCAACCCTCCTGGCGGCCGTGGACGCAGGCGTGGACGCCGTTGACGTAGCTGCAGCTTCCCTGGCGGGAACCACCAGCCAGCCCGCAGCGTCCGCACTGGTTGCGGCCTTGGCCAACACTCCCCGTGACACCGGATTGAGCCTGGACAATGTGGGTGCCCTGGAGCCCTACTGGGAAGCGGTCCGCAGGGTCTACGCTCCCTTTGAGTCAGGATTGCCGGGTCCCACAGGCCGTGTCTACCAGCACGAGATCCCTGGTGGCCAGTTGTCCAACCTCCGCCAGCAGGCGATTGCCCTTGGCCTGGGGGAGCAGTTCGAAGCCATCGAGGATATGTACACCGCAGCTGACCGGATCCTCGGCCGGTTGGTCAAGGTGACGCCGTCCTCCAAGGTGGTGGGCGACCTCGCACTGCACCTGGTAGGACTGAACGCAGATCCCGCGGACTTCAACGAGAATCCGCAGAACTACGACATCCCGGACTCCGTGATCGGCTTCCTGTCGGGCGAACTCGGTAGTCCTCCGGGAGGTTGGCCCGAGCCGTTCCGCACCAAGGCCCTCCAGGGACGCAGCGTCAAGGTCCGCGACGTGGAGATCAGCGCCGAGGACAGTGCAGCCCTCAAGGGTGACTCCAAGACCCGACAGCACACACTGAACCGGCTCCTGTTCGCAGGGCCCACCAAGGACTACCTGAAGAGTGTTGAAAGCTTCGGAAACATCTCGGTGCTCGATACCCGTGACTACCTGTATGGGTTCCAGCACGGCGAAGAGCACGTCATCGAGCTGGAGAAGGGCGTGCGCCTCATCGCACAGCTGGAAGCCGTGTCCGAGGCCGATGAGAAGGGCATGCGCACCGTCATGTGTACCCTCAACGGCCAGTCCCGCCCCGTGGTTGTCCGGGACCGATCCGTGGTCAGCAACGTCAAGGCTGCGGAGAAGGCCGACCCCGCCCAGCCGGGCCAGGTAGCCGCTCCGTTCGCCGGTGCCGTCACTGTCACGGTCAAGGCAGGGGACGTCGTCAACGCAGGCGACACCGTTGCCACCATTGAGGCCATGAAGATGGAAGCGTCAATTACGACGCCGGTGGCAGGCACGGTTTCGCGGCTCGCCATTTCTTCGGTGGAGCAGGTCCAAGGTGGCGATCTGCTGCTGGTGATCGGCTAGCAATCGGCCAAAAAAGTACCCCGTCCGCATTGACTTGGTCACTGTGGGACGGGGTACTTTTTTGTTCGCCGTGGGCTGCGTTCGCTAGGAGGCGCGGGGCGCTGAGTACATCTCCTCGATGATCGCGTCAAAGTCCTTCATGACCTGGGCGCGCTTGACCTTCAGGGAGGGGGTGAGGTGCCCTGAGGCTTCCGTAAAGTCGGCGGTGACGATCCGGAAGGACTTGATCGCCTCGGCCTGGGAAACAGACTGGTTGGCCTTGCTGACCAGTTCCTGCACGGCGGCCTTGACCACTGCGTGCCCGGCAGCCTCGTCGAGTGAGGTTTTAGCGGGGAGTCCGTGACGTTCCAGCCACCCCGGCAGGGCCTCTTCGTCCAAGGTGACCAGAGCGCCGATGAAGGGACGGTTGTCGCCAACCACCAGGACCTGTGAGACCAGCGCATCGGCGCGGATCTGGTCCTCAAGGAGGGCCGGAACCACGTTCTTGCCGCCGGCGGTGACGATGATTTCCTTCTTCCGGCCAGTGATCTTCAGGAACCCGTTGCTGTCCAGTTCGCCGATGTCGCCCGTGCGGAACCATCCATCAGTGAAGGTCTCTTCAGTCAGGTCCGGCCGGTTGAAGTAGCCGCGCATCACACATACACCCTTGGCAAGGATTTCGCCGTCGTCAGCGATCTTCACGGAGTTACCGGGCAGGGGAGCGCCCACTGTGCCGATCTTGATCATGGAGGGTGTATTGACCGAAATCGGGGCAGTGGTCTCCGTGAGCCCGTACCCTTCCAGGATCTGGAGCCCAATGCCCTGGAAGAAGTGGCCCAGGCGTTCCCCCAAGGGACCGCCACCGGACACGGCATGGGCCACGTGGCCGCCCATGGCATCCCGGAGCTTTCCGTAGACGAGTTTGTCGAACACGGCATGCTTGATCTTCAGCCCGAGCCCCAGTGACCCGGACTGGCGGGCTTTGGAGTAGGCGATCGCCGTGTCCACGGCCCGGTGGAAGATCGCACCCTTACCGCCGTCCTCCGCCTTGGTCAGCGCTGAGTTGTAAACCTTCTCAAAGACGCGGGGGACAGCAAGGATGAAGGTGGGCTGGAAGCTTTGCAGATCGGCCAGCAGGTTCTTGATATCGGGGGTGTGGGCCACCTTGACTCCACCGGCCACGGCCAGGACCGAGATGAAGCGGGCAAAGACGTGGGCCAGGGGCAGGAACATGATGGTCTTGCCATCTTCGTTGATGATTCCCGGGAGGGACGCACGGGCGTTCTCTGAAAGCTCCACGAAGTTGCCATGGGTCAGTTCGCACCCTTTCGGACGGCCCGTGGTGCCTGACGTGTAGATAATGGTGGCAAGGTCAGCCAGCCCCGCGGCGGAACGTCGTGATTCAAGTTCGTCATCGGATACTCCCGCGCCGGCAGCGCGGAGTGCATCCAGTCCCGTACCCTCAAGCTGCCACACGTTGGCTACCGAGCTGATATCTTCCGCGGCAACCGCCTGGCGGATGATGTCCTCGTGGTGGGCTGCTTCGCCAAAGGCCGCCACTGCGCCGGAATCGCCCAGGTTCCACGCCACCTGCGAGGGAGAGGACGTTTCATAGATGGGCACCGAGACTGCGCCGGCAAACCAGATGGCGAAGTCTACGAGGGACCATTCGTACCGGGTCCTGGACATGATTCCGATTCGGTCGCCCTGCCCTACTCCACTGGCAATCAGGCCTTTGGCAAGGGCCTGCACGTCCGCGAGGAAATCCTTGGCGCGAATGTCCTGCCACTGGGCGTTGCTGTCCAGCTTGGAAAACAGTGCAGGGTTGGATGCCTTCTCCGCTGCCCGAATCACGAAGTCCGTGATGTTGGTTTCCGGAGCGATGCTCACGAGGGGAGGAACACTGATTTCACGCACGCTAGCTCCTTTGATATGCACGGGCCACGAGGGGCTGCTTTCACTCTAGTATGCCCGCTCATGGAGGTGTGTTCTATTTCACCTACTGGCGAGTAACTTTACGGATTACCCGTCATTTCAAGCAACTCGGGCCCTTTGGGGGCGCCCGGTTCCCGTAGTGCGGGGGCTGGCGAATAGGATGAGGGGATGCCCGCATTTAGGTCCAGCTCCCGTGCCCGACTCAGGCCTCCAGCGCCGGTCTTCAAGGATGTTCCCTGGGGTGCGCGCCGCAGCCACATGGGCCGGCGGGGGCTGGCGATCGGGATCGACATAGGCGGCACCAAGGTGGCGGCCGGCGTGGTGGACGCGGAGGGGCGCGTCCTCGCTGAAGCCCGGCGCTCGACCCCAGGGTCCGACCCGCGGGCTGTGGAACAGACCATTGTGGAGCTCGTTGACGAGCTCAGCGCCGGGCACCGTGTCGCTTCGGTGGGAATCGGTGCCGCAGGGTGGATGGACCTCGACGGCGGCACGGTCCTCTTCAGCCCCCATCTGGCCTGGCGCAATGAGCCCCTGCGGGACAGCCTGCAAAAACTGCTCCGGCGGCCGGTACTGCTGACCAACGACGCCGACGCGGCGGCCTGGGCAGAGTGGCGCTTCGGTGCAGGACGCGGCGAGAGCCGCTTGGTGTGCATCACCTTGGGTACAGGTATTGGTGGTGCCATGGTGATGGATGGCAAGGTGGAGCGCGGCCGATATGGCGTGGCCGGCGAATTCGGCCACCAGATCATTTTCCCCGGAGGGCACCGATGCGAATGCGGTAACCGAGGGTGCTGGGAGCAGTATGCCTCAGGCAACGCCCTGGGAAGGGAAGCCCGGCAACTGGTCCGGACGAACTCTCCCGAGGGGCGGGCGCTCCTGGAAAGGGCAGGTGGCACGGCCGAGAACATGACCGGGGCCACCGTCACATCCCTGGCCCTGGCCGGCGACGCCACCTCCCGGGAGCTTCTGGCAGACCAGGGAGAATGGTTGGGACTTGGCCTGGCCAATCTCGCAGCTGCCCTCGACCCCGGAACGTTCGTAATCGGCGGAGGACTGTGCGATGCAGGGGAGTTGCTCGCTGGCCCGGCGCGGGAATCGTTCGCCAAGAACCTTACCGGGCGCGGATTCCGCCCCATGGCCAGGATTGACCTGGCTGCCCTCGGTCCGCGGGCCGGAATGATCGGTGCTGCAGACCTATCGCGGGTCAGCGGACGCGCGCACAGCTAAGTCCGCAGGACCAAAGGGGACGTAGGACAAAAGGGGGGGCGTAGGCACCTAGAGGCGGGCGCCGTCGTCGTCCTCATTCTTTTCCTGGGGAAGCCGCATGATGAGGTAGACGACCGAGACCACGAAGGCCGCGACGATCCCCATCACCGCGGTCAGTGGCGCGGACCGCCAGAACATGGCCGTGAACAGCAGTGCCAAAGGACCTCCCACTGCGCCGACCCATGCCAGCATGATCAAGGGCTCGGTGCCCGCCAAACTGGGTGGCTCTTCGGGGACAAAGGCATCGTCCAGGTCCTCGACCTCAAAATCGCGGGGGCCCAAAGGCCGGCCTGCACCCTCACCCGTGTCCGGGACCGCGGACGCGTCGGGCGAAGGTTCAGTAGCGGGCGTCGTTAGTCCCAGCGGATCAAAGTCCTTGAACGCCTTGCCGGTACCCCGCTGTGGCCGTCCGCCGTCGCCGGGCTCGGGCTCCTCACGTGGTGGGTCCGAGTGTTCCGTGGACGACGAGGGCGTGGCCTCCAGCCTGGCCACGAGGTCCAGCCATACGGCGTCGTCATCCTTGTTCGCGCTTTGATCGGCGGAGTTGGGATCAGGCCTGTTCATGGGCGGTGTCCTTTTCGGGGGAAGCTCCGTGTCCGGCCAGGTTCGCAACGGTTTTTTGGATGAAGTCCACCGTGCCCTGGAAGATCTCGGGGGCATCGTTATCGAGCGTGGCCACGTGGTAGCTGTTGGCCAGGTAGTGGATGTCGACAGGGGCGCTGGAGCGGGAACGAAGGAGTTCCAGGCTTGCCTTCGAGATGACGTTGTCCACTGTTGATTTGTAGACACGAACAGGAGCATTGATGCGGGGGAGAAGGGCAGCAGTGTCCTTGTACATCTTCTTGAGTTGATGGGCTGCAGCCACCGGCGTTCGGGTGTAGGCACCTTCATCCTGGTCCGGCTTGAGGATGTCGTTGGCGATGGCCGGAGTCGACTTCACCACATACTTCAACGCCGCTACGACCACTGCACGCGGGTCATCGAGGACCAGTCCCGGGTTGACCACGATAGTTCCGGCTACGGGTCGGGTGGCCGCGATCCGCAGGGCCAGGGTACCGCCCATGGACAAGCCTGCAGCGAAGACGTAGTCGCACTCGGCCGCCAGTTCGAGGTATGCATCGTCAACTGCCCGGTGCCATTCCCGCCAGGAACGGGTGGCCATGTCCTGCCAGGTGGTGCCGTGGCCCGGAAGCAGGGGCAGGCGGACAGCGTAGCCTGCAGCGGCCAGGTGTTCAGCCCACGGCCTGACGCTGTGCGGGCTGCCGGTGAAGCCATGGGACATCACAACGCCAACGCGTGGCCCGATCCCGTTCCACTGGCTGGAGAACGGCGAGAAATCCGGAAGCATGTTCATGATGACTCTGAGGCTACTCTGTCGTAGGCGTGCTGACGGAAAAACCTGGCGGATTCTTCGAAAATGGTGGGCGCGTCCACATCCAGGGTGGCTACGTGCCCGCTATGGGGAAGCGTCACGACCTTCAGGCGCGAGGAAGCGATGTGCCGTTCGATGGTGGCCACGGAACTTGGAGGGATGACGCCATCCACCGCCGATTTGAATACCAATGCAGGTGCCTGCACTTCCGGCAGGCCACGGGTCGCGGCGCGGAAAAGCTTCTTCAACTCGTGCACTGATTTCAAGGGAGTCTTGGAGTAGTCGCCCGTCTCATCGGTCTCCGGCGCCGGTGAGTCCTCCACAATGGGGGTGGTGGTCCGCATGACATACTTCAGGGCGCCCACGTACTTCACCCGCCTGTCATAGAAGCTGAGGCCGGGATTGACCAGCACCAGGCCAGGCACGTCGTGGACTGCGGCAACCCGAAGTGCCACGGCACCTCCCATTGACAGCCCGGCAACAAAACAGGTCCTGGTCTGTCCAGCAAGTTCAAGGTAGCTCTGCTCGAAGGTCCGGTACCACTCCTGCCAACGGGTGGAGGCGAGGTCCTGCCAGCTGGTCCCGTGGCCGGGGAGGAGCGGCACGGAGACGGCAAATCCCTGGGAGGCCAGATACTCAGCCCACGGGAGCATGCTCAGGGGGCTGCCCGTGAAACCGTGGCAGATGGCCACGCCCGTGGAGGCGTTTGGTCCATGCCCGGCATAGTGAAAGGCGAGCGTCGCAGCAGGTGAAGGGCGTTCCGTCATGCGTCCCATCGTGTCACTGTTCCGGAGATTTCTCACTGGAGTAGGGTTGCTGTTGAGTGCCGGCCGGGTTGCCGGAAGCATGCCAACCGTCGGCCGTGAGGGGACTAACGTGTTCTATTGGGTCATGAAGAGGATTTTCCTTGGTCCGATCCTCAAGCTTCTGTTCCGTCCCTGGGTCAAGGGCGTGGATAACGTTCCCGACAACGGCGCAGCCATCCTTGCTTCCAACCACTTGTCCTTTTCCGACTCCATCTTCCTTCCCTTGATGGTTCGTCGCCCCGTGATCTTCCTGGCCAAGTCCGAGTACTTCACCGGGAAAGGCATCAAGGGACGGCTGACTGCGATGTTCTTCCGGTTGAGCAACCAGCTCCCCATGGACCGTTCGGGCGGCGCTGCGTCGGAAATGTCCCTTCAGGCAGGAAAGGATGTGCTGGCGTCCGGAGGATTGTTGGGGATTTACCCTGAAGGCACCCGCAGCCCCGATGCCAGGCTCTACCGCGGCAAGGTGGGCGTCGCCAAGCTGGCCCTTCAAACGCGGGTGCCGGTAGTGCCGGTAGCCATGATCGGGACCGAAAAGGTCCAGCCCATCGGCAAGAGACTGCCAAATATCCGCCGGATCGGCATCATCTTTGGGCAACCGATGGACTTCAGCCGCTACTACGGCCGGGAGGACGACCGCCAGGTCCAGCGGGCCGTTACCGATGAAATCATGTCCAGCCTGATGCGCCTCTCAGGCCAGGAATACGTGGATGAGTACGCAGCAGTGGTCAAGGCCCAGCTCGCCGGAAAAGGCCCTGAGCCGGTCCGGAAAGTCGAGGTTGCCGAGGACGCGACCCCCGACATCTCCGATGACAGGGATGAACCCCGGAGCGGGGCGAATGGATCAGCGGAGAAACTGTGACGCCCCGGCCATCGTCAGTTACGGCTGCGGTCCCGCAACCCTGCCGGAGGCTACTACTCTTTAAGGGTGACTGAGCTAACCGCGAACACCGCACCCGCCATTGCAGACCCCCTCGCAAGCACCGCCCAGAGCGGAGCTGCGAACTATCCCGGGCTTGACGCCTGGCGGGACCTGCCGATCTCCCAGCAGCCAACATGGTCGGACGCCGAGGTCTTCAAGGCTTCCGTCAAAGAGCTGTCAGCGGTGCCGCCGCTGGTTTTCGCCGGTGAAGTGGATGTCCTCCGGGAACGGCTCGCCGCCGCGGCCCAGGGCAAGGCCTTCCTCCTCCAGGGCGGAGACTGTGCCGAGACTTTCGAGGCAGCAACGGCGGACAAGATCAGTGCACGGGTGAAGACCATCCTCCAGATGGCTGTCGTTCTCACATACGGCGCCGCCATGCCCGTCATCAAGATGGGCCGCATGGCCGGCCAGTTCGCCAAGCCACGCTCCTCCAACGATGAAACGCGCGACGGCGTGACCCTCCCCGCGTACCGCGGCGACATCGTCAACGGTTACGACTTCACCCCAGAGTCACGCGCACACGACGCAAGCCGCATGCTCAAGGCGTACCACACCTCCGCATCCACCTTGAACCTCATCCGGGCGTTCACACAGGGCGGCTTTGCTGACCTTCGCCTGGTGCACCAGTGGAACAAGGGGTTCACAGAGAACCCTGCGCACGCACGCTACGAGTCCCTCGCGCGGGACATCGACAGGGCCATCAGCTTCATGGATTCTTGTGGCGCCGACTTTGAGGCACTCAAGCGCGTCGAATTCTTCGCCAGCCACGAAGCACTGCTGCTGGACTACGAGCGCGCGCTGACACGCATCGACTCACGCACGGGCCTGCCGTACGACACGTCGTCGCACTTCCTGTGGATCGGTGAGCGGACCCGCGAACTCGACCACGCCCACGTGGACTTCCTGTCCCGTGTCCGGAACCCGATCGGCGTCAAGCTTGGTCCGACCACCAGCGGTGACGACGCCCTGCGCCTGATCGATAAGTTGGACCCCAACCGCGAACCGGGCCGTCTCACTTTCATTACCCGCATGGGTGCCAAGAACATCCGCGAGAAGCTGCCCGCCGTCGTCGAGCGTGTGACTGCCTCCGGTGCCCAGGTCCTGTGGGTCACGGACCCGATGCACGGCAACACGGTCACTTCGCCCAACGGCTACAAGACCCGCAACTTTGACGACGTCATTGACGAGGTCCGTGGCTTCTTCGAGGTCCACCACTCGCTGGGTACGGTCCCGGGCGGCCTTCACGTCGAGATGACGGGCGACGACGTCGCGGAGTGCCTGGGCGGTGCCGATCCGATCGACCAGGACGCGTTCCTGGACCGCTACGAGTCGGTCTGCGACCCGCGCCTGAACCACATGCAGTCGTTGGAGATGGCGTTCCTGGTGGCCGGGGCGCTCTCCAAGCGCTGACACCATGAACTGACAAAGCAGAAGGCGCGGTCCCTTGATACGGGACCGCGCCTTCTGTTGTCTCGCCGGGTATCAGACGACTGTCAGTGTGATGGGGGAACCCTCGGGAACTTCGATGTTGACGGGGTTCTGATCACGGACAGTCCCGAAGAAGCCGCCCAGGATTTCGTTGATCTTCACCTCGAACCCCAGGTCTTCGAGCTGCTTGCGGGCATCCTTTGCCTGCTTGCCAACGAAGCTGGGAACCTTCACCATCCGCGGTCCATCAGACAAGGTAAGAGTTACAGTGTCTCCCTTGACGAGGTTTCCGCTTGCCGGCGCCTGGGAAAGTACGGCGTCCTTGGGGACCTTCTTGTCATGTACCGCGTCCGGCGCGACCACAGCCTTCAACCCCACGTCCTGGAGCGCCTTGATGGCGGCGTCCTTCGTCAGGCCCCTGACGTCAGGGACGGGAATCGGCTGCGGCCCCTTGGACACCACCAAAGCCACAGGTGTGCCATGCCGCACTTCCTTGCCGGTTGCGGGGTCCTGTGAGATCACGACGCCGGCCGGCACCTTGTCGTCGAAGGCTTCGGTCACGTTGCCAAGCGCCATTTGCGCCGCGTTCAGGGCGGTCTTGGCCTCCGCAAGTGTGCCTCCCGTGAGCGCCGGCAGCGGAAAGAGCTGTGCACCCTTGGAAACGAAGACTGTGACGGATTGGAATTTCCGGACTTCCGCGCCGGATTTGGGCTCCGTTCCCACAGCGTAACCGGGCAGTATGTCGTCGTCGAACACGTCCCGCGGCTCAGACTGGAAGCCGGCTGTGCGGAGCAATTGCTGGGCCTCCGCCACGGTCTTGTTCTTGACGTCAGGGATGGTTCCGGGAGACCCGGGACCCATGCCGAAGAACCACCCGGCAGAGGCGGCCAACAATGCCAGGATGACGATGACGATGGTCCAGATTATGCCGCGGCGGCGTGGGTTGCCTTCCCGTAGTTGGCGGACCGGAGTCGCCGCGGCCCTGGCGCGGTCTTTTGCCTGCTGCCGTTCAATTCTTTTCAGCTCACGCTTGCCGGGCTGGTTCAGTTCGTGGTCGGTGGGATCCTGTGTGGAACGTTGGAGCCCCGTGCCCGCCGCCATGATGGTGGTGGGATTGCGCTGCTGTGAGATGAACTCAGTGGGGGACGCCGTGGTCGCCAGGGCCTCGGTGGGATTTCCGGCCGGACTGCCTAACGGTGCCGTCTCAGGTGCGTAGGCAGGGGAGTGCGGAGCAGGGGCAGGGGACTGCCTGTGGTCCAGCTGCTCATCGGTGAGGGTGGTTCGGATGTGGCGCAGCTCCGTCAACAGGGCAGTGCCGTCGACGGGGCGGTTTTCGGCATCTGTGGCGGTGCACCACTGAACCAGTTCGTCCAGGTCGTCTGCCAGTCCAGGAGCCACGTCCGACGGCCGCCCGACAACGGAGTTGACGTGCTGGTACGCCACCTGGATGGGGGAGTCGCCTGCGTAGGGTTGTTTCCCGGTCAGCATTTCGTACAGCATGATGCCGGCGGAGTAGATGTCGCTGCGGGCGTCAGCGGCCTGGCCCAGAACGAGTTCAGGGGCCAGGTAAGCGACGGTGCCGATCAGGGCGCCCGTGCTGGTGTTGGCTGAGATTGCCCTGGCCAATCCGAAGTCGGCTACCTTGATGCGCCCGTCGTCGGCAATGAGGACGTTCTCGGGCTTGATGTCGCGATGGATCAGTCCGGAGCCGTGGGCGGCGGCGAGTCCTTCAATGACAGGATCGATCAGCGCCAACGCGAGTCGCGGCGGGAGGGCCCCTTGCTCAGTCATGACGTCGCGAAGGGTGTGTCCCTTGACGTATTCCATGACGAGGTAGGCGATATGGCCGTCCTCGCCCTGATCCAGGACCCCCACGATGTGTGGGTGGGAGAGACTGGCGGCGGCCTTGGCTTCGCGGCTTAGGCGTTGCAGGAAAGTGGGATCGTTGGCCAGGTTCGGGTGCAGGACTTTGACGGCTACGTCCCGCTCCAGGCGCTGGTCCGTAGCCAGGTACACGGTGGACATGCCGCCCCTGGCGAGGCGTGAGCGGACCGTATATCGGCCGTCCACGGTTGTCCCGATGAGGTGGTCCTGCGTTGGTTCTTGCACCTTACGATCCTAAACGAGACGGGGAAGGGGCCCGAATCCAGGCAGGATGCGGGCCCCTTCCGAGGTGCTGGGAAAGACCTAGCCGAACGTGCGCTGGCGGGCCTTGATCGACTCGACGTAGCGCTTGGTGTCGTCGTACATTCCGTACTTGCTGACCGAGTACTGGCCTTGGTAATAGCCGGCGATTGCGGTGTCCAGGTCCTTGCTCGTGGCAATGAGCGCCCGAATGATGGCAACGCCTGCGGTGGCGTTGTCGTACGGGTCCAGGAGGTTGAGTTTCCGGCCTACCAAATCGGATGCCCACTGGCCCGAGGATGGGATGACCTGCATGGTGCCGATCGCGTTGGCCGGTGATACGGCCCGCTGGTCAAAGCCTGACTCCTGCTCGGCGAAGGCCAAGGCCAAGGATGGGCTCACACCCATACGCCGCGCGGTGTCGGCCACAATGCCCTTCATTTCGGCGCGGGTGGGCACCGGGGAGGCATTCAGGAGCGCCTTGTTCTCGTTGGCGGAACTGACGACCGCCGGAGGATAGGTGAAACCAAGGAAGGTGCTGGGAACCAGCGGTTTGGTCTCACCCGCGGGCTGGAGGCTGGTGCCCGCGCCGGGAATGGTGAGCTTCTGGCCGGGATAGATCACGGTGGTGGCCGTGACGTTGTTGGCACTCATCAACGCAGCCAGGGAAACGCCGTTCCGTGAGGCGATGGAGCTGAGCGTGTCGCCGGCCTTGATGATGTACGAACCTGCGCCGGTGGTGGGTGCGGGAGCCGGTGTTGCGGGGGCCGAAGGCGCCGTGGGCGCAGCGGGAGCGGACCCGCCACTGACCTTGATCTTCTGTCCCGGGTAAATGATGGAGCTGCCACTGAGGTTGTTCCAGCTGAAAATGCTGGACAACGGCACACCGTGCTTGGCGGCGATGGCACTCAGGGTGTCGCCGGAGACCACCGTGTAAACAGCGCCGTTCCCCGGGGTGCTGGGCGTGCTGGGTGCTGCCGGAGCGGAAGGCTTTGCCGGGGCGGCCGAAGCGGTCCCGGTGAGCTTGATCGTCTGTCCGGGGAAGATCAGCGTGGTTGCTGTGAGCTTGTTGAGTTCCAGCACCGCGTTGGTGTCCAGGTTGAAGCGGCGGGCAATTGCGCTGATGGTGTCGCCGCGGACGATGGTGTAGGTGTCCGGTACCGACGGCGCCATCGGGCGGAGGGCCGCGGGAATCGTAGCCGCGACGGCCTGGGCCGGTATCACGGTGCCGGTATTGGCTGCCTGGGCCTTCATGGCTGCCGCAAGGGTGGCCGGAATCTTGCGGGGCTGCTGCGGGGCCGGTGCCGCAATTGAAGGTTGCGCCAAGGCCAAAGAGGACAAGACCACGGCGGGAAGCGCAGCCGTGGTTGCCGCAATGACCGGCATGCTCATGGTTCGTTTCGGCGAGCGGGGCGTCGTCATGAAAGTGTCCTCATCTCAACAGCGGGGCGATTGTTAGCGCTGTTGTCAGTGTTACCAATGTTACTGATGTTATCAATGGTGCAAGAGTGATCAGTGTGAATCTCTCACACTTATTCCATCGGCACAACAATTCGGGACGTAATGGATTATGCTTCCCGATTTATCCGACAGAATTGGCGGCCTGCACCGCATCGGCCGGTATCGCCGTCGTCCTCCGGCTAGGCGAGGGGCGGGGCGGCGTGGCAACCTTGTTCCGTGAGTAATGTAGAAAGCCTTGTTTCCGACTGGCTGCCCTTGCCGGATGTCGCCGAACTGCTGGAAGTTTCCATCACCAAGGTCCACGGACTTCTGGACGAGCGGGCCATTGTTGCCATCAGGCGGGGAGAACGGAATGTCCGTTCGATCCCGGCCCTGTTTATTCAGGACGGTCACGTCGTTGACAGCCTGAAGGGGACGGTCGCGGTTCTCAGCGACGCCGGATATACCGACGAAGAGCTGATTGTTTGGCTGTTCACCCCCGACGAGTCGCTGCGGGGGCGGCCCATCGACGCCTTGCGGGAAGGGCGCAAGACCGAGATCAGGCGCCGCGCCCAGTCACTGGCCTGGTAAAGCCGCGCCCCCTGGGGTAAAACACACTTAAACGCGTACGACGACGGTCTCCACCGTCGTCGTACGCGTCATGTTTTGTTGGGGCCGGCTGACTCTGTGGCGGAACGTGCGCCGGCGGTCAGGCCGCGCGGCTCACAGCTGCTTCGGCAAGCTGGCTGAGCGCCGTCAGCGGGACTTCCTGAAGGGGCAATCGCTCCAGGGCTGCAAAGGCCTGCGAGCTGAGTTCGGCAATGAGCGCCTCCGTAGCCTCGAGCGCGCCACTTTCGACAATGATTCGCCTGATCGCTTCCACTTCTTCCGCTCCGAGCCCGGGATTGCCCAAGGTGCGGTCAAGGTAATCGGCTTCGGCTGGGCCGGCCTGGTTGATGGCGAAACCTACAAGGACCGTCCTTTTTCCTTCGCGGAGGTCGTCCCCGGCTGGTTTGCCGGTGGTTTCAGGATCGCCGAAAACTCCCAGGACGTCGTCCCGCATCTGGAAGGCCTCGCCAAGCGGCAAGGAGAACTCCGAGTAGGCCCGTAGGAGCTCCGCCGGGGCTCCCGCCAATGCCCCGCCGAGGGCAAGGGGATGTTCGGTGGAATACTTCGCAGACTTGTACCGGATGATCGACTTCGCCCGGTCCACGGATCCCGCGCGGTCGCGGACGGGTCCTGCCACTTCTTCAAGGATGTCCAGGTACTGGCCGGCCATCACCTCTGCGCGCATGACGTTGAAGATCCCGCGGGCCGGGGTGCCGGACGCCGCACGTGGCCCGATACCGGTGAAGGACTCCTCACTGAAGGACAGGCAGAGATCCCCGGTCAAGATGGCCGCGGCGTCGCCGAATCGCCCGCTGTCCAGGGCCCACCCCTGGGCCTCATGGAGTTGGCTGAATCTCTTATGGACGCTGGGCCCGCCCCGCCGCGTATCAGAACGGTCGATGATGTCGTCGTGGATAAGCGCTGCGGCCTGGAACAGTTCAAGGGCGCACCCGGCCGTGACGATGTCAGGATCGCCGGCACCGCCGCCCGCGCCCCGCCAACCCCAGTAACACATCAGCGCCCTGAGGCGCTTTCCTCCGGTGACCAGCTGGGAAATGGAACCGATGAGTGGTGCGACGTCGGCCGAGACGCCCGCCATGAGGTCCTGCTGGCCCGAAAGGAAGCCGTTGAGTTTCCCTGCTACGGCACTGACGAACTCGGTTTGTTCAGAGGACACCTGGGCAGAAACCGTCACTTGACGGATCCTGCTGCCACATTGGCTCCGATGGTGAAGGTGGAAACACCCTCCTTCTGCCGGATGGAGACGTTGACGGTCTCCCCGTCGCCCCGGATGAAGTCAAGGGAGGTGACATTGCCCACGGCTTCGGGGCCGGGAACCAGCTTGAATCCCTGGGCTTCCAGTGATGCCTTGTAGTAGTCCACCACCCCTTCCGGAGGCGCTTTGACAGTGCCGACCAGCGCAACGTTGGTCAGGGTGTCCTTTTTGTCCACGCTGCTTGAGCGGACCGACGTGTTGGGCATGACTGGAATCAGTTGCTGCGGGAAGCCGGGGACCAGGGCATTCACTGTGGCGGTCGCATCGGGAGCCGGAGCGGTGGTGCCCGGGGATGCTGTGGCTGAGGAGGTGGCGGAGCCGGACGGAGTCGGCGCGGCGCTCGATGAGGACGAGGACGACGCCGAAGCCGCGTCGCTTGGGGATGGAGCTGCTGAACCCCCGGTCGACGGTGTGCAGGCTGAGGCCGCCACTGCGACACTTACTGCGAGCAGGGCAAACCCTCGCGTTTGAGGAGTTCCAAAGAGCTTCACAGGGTATCCTTCCTGGGGCTGAGCCGGATTGTGCCTCCAGTTTAGTCAGTGGGCGGGCATAGTATTGCCGTTGTGAGGCAGGAAGCATTCGGTAGCGCCCAAGGTGCCGGCAACGGAACCGCCCGCAGCGCTGGAGATGCCCTGCGGGAACTGAGGCGAACCAGCATACTTCATGTGGACATGGATGCCTTTTTTGTCTCGGTGGAACTTCGCAGCCGCCCGGAGCTTCGCGGGAAGCCGGTGATCGTTGGTTTCCCGGCTGAACGCTCGGTGGTCCTGTCCGCCTCGTATGAGGCCCGGGCGACTGGCGTGAAATCCGCGATGCCCATGTCCATCGCCATGAGGCGGTGCCCTTCGGCAGTCATTATCAATCCCCGGCACAAGGTCTACTACGAGGTCTCGGCACAATTGATGGAGATCTTCGCCTCCATCACTGACTTGGTGGAGCCACTGAGCGTCGACGAGGCATTCCTTGACGTGGGTGGTGCTATCAGGCGGCTGGGAACGCCGCTTGAGATCGGGCACCTCATCCGCCGCAGGGTCGAATCTGAGTTGGGCATCACCGCTTCAGTGGGCATTGCTGCCTCCAAGTTCGTGGCCAAGATTGCATCAACGCGCTGCAAGCCGGACGGGATCCTGCAAATCAATGCCGATGACACGGTTCCCTACCTGCACAGCCTGCCCGTCAATGCGTTGTGGGGTGTTGGTGGAAAGACCGGAGAAGTCCTGGCCCGGCTGGGTATCCGGACCGTTGCTGATGTCGCCGCGACGCCGCTCGCATCTTTGAGGAAGGTGCTTGGGGCCAGCGGCGAGCACGTCCACCGGCTGTCCATGGGAATAGACCCCCGTCCGGTAACCCCGACAAGGCTCGAAAAGAGCATCGGCGCGGAGGAAACGTTTGCAGTGGACACGGGAGATAACGCGTTGCTGCACCGGGAGTTGCTGCGGCTGTCGCATAGGACGGCTTCGCGGCTTCGGAGCTCCGGCATGCTCGCGAGGACTGTTGCCCTCAAGCTTCGCTACTCCGACTTCTCCACTGTTTCGCGGAGCAGGACTGTGCAGACTCCCGTGGACAGCGCCCAGTTGATCTACCAGGTCGCGGTGCAGCTGCTGGAGTCACTGGGGCCGCGATCCATGAGCGTCCGCCTGGTAGGGGTACGGGCTGAGCAACTGGAGCCGGCCGGGCAGACGTCCATGCAGTTGAGCCTTGACCGCAGGGACGATAATTGGCGTGCCGCGGAGCAGGCTCTGGACCGCGTGTCCGAACGCTTTGGTTCCAGGACTTTGCTGCCTGCCCGGCTTTTGGAACCCGGGAAGCCTCCGGCGGGGACCTGATCTCCGGGAGGGCGCCTTGCTCACCTGATGCGTGTCTTTCAGATCGGCGTCCGACAAACTATCCTATTTATTACAGAGATTTAGATCGTCTGGACAAACTGTTTCCTCAACAGTCGGTCCCCGAATGCCCGCTGAACCCAGAGAGTATTTTGGGAACGATTCCCTTGGTCCGATCGTTTTGGTAACAGACGCACAGGACGCGTTATGTCCAGACGCTGGCTGACTAAAGGAGGTCGCGATGCCCCTCTCGGAGCACGAACAGAAGCTGCTTGAGCAACTGGAGAAGCAACTTCATGAGGACGATCCGAAGTTTGCCAACACGATGGGCTCGGATCCCATACGCAGCTGGTCAACCCGGCATGTGATCATCGGTGTGCTCGGCGCAATCGCAGGTATCCTCCTCCTGCTGGTTGGGGTGTCCATCCAAGCCATTCCCATAGGTGTCCTGGGGTTCGTGGTCATGGGCGCCGGGGTGTACTTCGCCACGTTGCGCGGTTCGGCCTTCGGCAAAGGCGGCAAGGCAAGGCCAGGAAAGGCCAAGCCCAAGAGCACATTCATGAGCAGCCTCGAAGAACGCTGGGACGAACGCCGCCGCGACGACAACTGAACTCCTGCGTCGTTCGGCCGCCGAAGGCTCACAGCAAGTGATCCAAGCATCCCCTGATTACTGCCAGGGGATAACGAAAGACCCGCCCTGCGGGTCTTTCCGCGTTTAACCGGCCCTTGCGCCCTTGGACACTTGCCCACGGCTATGCCGGTCAGGGCATTCCCTGGCTCCAGATGCGGTACTCCACTTCCCACCACCCAGCCCATCATTTAGTGCCATTACGGCTGTTGGGGCGCCCGTGCGTGCCCCCGGGCTGCCGCGGCCCGGGACGGACCTCCCGCAGCCCTCCACTGTGCTCCCTTCCCCGAAATCCGCGGGTTTAGTGGCCGCTCGAATTTCAAAGTGGTGGAGAAACGTCCAAACGTGCGTTGACTGTGGGGCGTTGTGGAGTAAAGTGGAGAACATAAGAGGGTAGTGGCAGTGTTGGGCATGTGCGGGCACCTTGACTGAGGGGCGGTGGGGCCAGTGTTCTTGGGCACTCACTCACCACGTCTCGACGAAAAGGGCCGAATCATTCTTCCCGCCAAGTTCCGTGAGGAGCTTGCCGAGGGACTGGTCCTCACCAGGGGCCAGGAGCGCTGCATCTACGTCTTCAGCCAGAAGGAATTCGAGCGCATTCACGAGTCGATGCGGGAGGCACCACTGTCCTCCAAGCAGGCTCGCGACTACATCAGGGTTTTTCTGTCTGGGGCCTCGGACGAAGTACCAGACAAGCAGGGGCGTGTGACGATTCCGCCGGCGCTCCGGACGTATGCCGGCCTCGGTCGGGAACTGGCAGTGATTGGTGCCGGTACCCGAGCGGAGATCTGGGATGCAGAAGCTTGGAATGAGTACCTCAACGAGAAGGAAGCAGCCTTCTCGGAAACGGATGACGACAATCTGCCCGGGTTCTTCTAACCGGGCTGAGTGAGCAGGGATCCCGCTTCTTGGATGGGATCTCCAGCCGCCCATTGGACAGTCTTCCTGGCTCAACTTCCCCTGAGCCAGGCCGGCAGGACAATAGGCGCGGATGGGGATCCGATTCAAGAACCAGCGTGCAAGCACTAAGGAAAGAGGAGGCAGCGTGGAAGAGCAGGACGCGGCAAAGCCCACATCGGAGCGCCACGTGCCCGTCCTGAAAGACCGCTGCATCAACCTGCTGGCCCCTGGCTTCGAAGCCGCGAGGAAGCTGGGCAGGACGCCGGTTGCCATCGACGCCACGCTGGGCATGGGTGGCCACTCCGAGGCGATGCTCCAGCGCTTTCCCGATCTTCACCTTGTTGGCATCGATCGCGACGAAGAGGCCCTCTCCCTCGCCGGGGCCCGCTTGGAACCGTTCTCGAACAGGACAGACCTTGTCCACGCCGTCTACGACGAGATCGAGGACGTTCTCGCCGATCTCGGCATTCCGGAGGTGCACGGCATCCTCATGGACCTGGGGGTTTCCTCCCTGCAGCTGGACGAGCGTGAACGCGGTTTCGCCTACTCCTACGACGCTCCGCTGGACATGCGGATGGACACCAGCCGTGGCCAGACAGCAGCAGATGTGGTGAACAACTACAGCGAAGACGAGCTGGTGCGCATTATCCGCAAATGGGGTGAGGAAAAGTTTGCCGGCCGGATCGCCAACAGGATCGTCAACGCCCGGGCCGAAAAACCCTTTGCCACAACTGGGGAACTGGTGGAGCAAATACGCAGCGTAGTACCCGCCGCCGCTGCCAAAAGTGGGGGACACCCCGCGAAGCGAACGTTCCAGGCCCTGAGGATCGAAGTCAACGAAGAACTCGACGTCCTGGAGAGAGCGGTGCCGGCCGCCGTTGCTTCCACGGCCATGGGCGGACGGATCGTGGTGATGTCCTACCACTCCCTGGAGGACAAGATCGTCAAATCTGTCTTCCAGTCCGGATCGAAGTCCTCCGCACCACTCGGCTTCCCGGTTGAGCTCGAAGAGCATAAACCCGAACTCAAGACCATCACCAAAGGCACGGAAGTGCCCACAGCAGCAGAAATCGCTGAAAACCCCCGTGCGGCATCTGCCCGCCTCAGGGCAGTGGAGCGTATCAAACCAAGGAGAGACGCATGAGCAGCGCCGCAGCGAAGACATCGCCCTCCGTAGTGGGCAACACGGCACGCGCCTTGCCGGTTCCTGCGGGAAAGCCGGACGCGCCGAGGAAGGCCCGTACGCCGCTCTCGTTGGTCCGCAGTGCGCCTGGAAAGCGGAGGACGCCCTTCGTCGTGCTGTGCTTCGTGGCCATGGCAGCTGCACTGCTGACCGTCCTGGTGCTCAACATTTCAGTGTCCACAGCGCAGTATCAACTGGTGCAGCTCAAAGCGGAAGCCGCGTCCCTTAACAAGGAGAACCAGGATCTGACACAGAAGAAGCAGAACTACGAGGCTCCGCAGAATCTGGCCGCGAAGGCTGCAGAATTGGGAATGGTACCGTCCACGGCGAAAGGCCAGATCGATGTGGACACCATGACAGTTACGGGAAAGGCGACTCCTGCGGTTAAGGGGGACAAACCCGGTGCGCAGCTCGCTCCTCCCGCGGTGGCAGGAATGCTTGATGTTGTTCCGTCGGTGACTACCAAGGACCCGCTGGAGAACCTCAAGCCAGTAACACCGGCCGCTCCGGCTCCCACGACTGCCGCTCCGGCGGCTGGGACGGCAGCAACCCCGCCGGTGGAACTGCACGGGGGATCGGTACCTGCTCCGCAGCAGAAGGCACCAGGGCAGTAGTCCATCAGTCCATTGAATTAAGGCCAGCAGCAAGGAATCCACGTGGCGCAGAACCCCGGCACATCGAAAAAACCGAAGACGCCGGCGGCAAGGAAGCGGCTGCGTGTTGGCCTTGGCATCATGCTGACGCTGTTGCTTGTAGTGGGCGGCAAGCTGTTCATGGTGCAGGGACTTGACGTGGGCGGAATGGCCGAAGCCGCCCTTGCGAGCCGGCTGACACCCCAGGTATTGCCCGCCGAACGGGGCAAGATTGTGGATTCCAAAGGCACGGTCCTGGCCAGCAGCGTGATTCGCTACAACATCGTGGTGGACCAGGTCCAGAACACCAACACGGCCTCGTTCAAGCGCTATAACGAGAAGACCGAAGAACTCGACGTCGTCACCCGGGACCAGGGAATCTCCGAACTGGCTGCCCTGCTGGGAGCCGACGAGGGCAAAGTCCGTGACGCCCTGACCGGCGACAAGAAGTATGCGGTGGTGGCCAAGGACGTCAAACCGGAGCTCGAAGACCGGATTTCCAAACTCCTGATTCCTGGAATCGTGGCCGAAGGTGTCAGCAAGCGGGTTTATCCCAATGGCAGCGTGGCCGGCGGAGTCATAGGGTTCCTGCAGGACGGCACCAGCGGTCAGGCCGGCATCGAGCAGACACAGGATGATGTGCTGCGTGGCACCGAGGGAAAGCGCGTCTTTGAAATTGGTGCAGATGGCCTCCGGATTCCGGTGGCAACGGACGAGCTGACCCCTGCCGTGGACGGCAGCGACGTCAAACTGACCCTCAACACCGACATCCAGTATTTTGCCCAGCAAGCGATTCAGAACCAGGTCGACAAGCTCAGCGCCGAGTGGGGCGTGATCATCGTCATGGACACCAAGACCGGAAACCTCATCGCATTGGCCGACACCAACGCACCCGATCCGAATGATCCGGGCAAGGTCGATGCCAAGGACCGCGGCGTCCGCTCGGTGACAGCCGCCTACGAGCCGGGTTCTGTGGAGAAGATGATCACCGCCGCGGCTGTCATCGAAGAGGGCAAGTCCAACCCGCTGGACCATTTCACTATCCCGCCGTCGTACACCATCGATGGCCAGACCTTCACTGACGCGTTCGAGCACGGCACCGAGGAGCGGACATTGGCCGGCATCCTGGGCTGGTCCATGAATACCGGAACCGTGATGGCAGGCAGCCGCCTGACCAAAGAGCAGCGTTATGACTGGCTCAAGAAGTTCGGCGTGGGGGAGCAGACCGACATCGGCCTCCCTGCCGAGGCAACCGGCATCCTCGCCAAGCCGGAGCAGTGGGATGACCGCCAGCAGTACACAGTGCTCTTTGGGCAGGGCGTGTCGCAATCGACGCTGCAGACCGTCCGTGCATACCAGAGCATCGCCAACAACGGCGTCATGCTCCAGCCCAGGCTCATTGACAGCTACATTGCCCCCGGCGGGGAAGAGCACAAGGTTCCCGCCAAGGACCCCCGCCAGGTCGTTTCCAAAGAGACGGCGAAACAGGTTCAGGACATCCTGGAAAGTGCCGTGACCGAGGGCCAGATCAAAGATGCGGCCATCGACGGTTACCGCGTCGGTGCCAAGACGGGAACGTCCCAGGCGCCCCGTGAGGACGGTTTGCCCGGCTTCGATGGTTACACGGCCTCAATGGTGGGTATGGCTCCCATGGAGGATCCCCGTTTCATCGTGGAAGTGGTGCTCCAGCGCCCCAAGGGAAGCATCTATGGCATCACCAACGGGCCGGTGTTCCGTTCCGTTATGGCACAGGTCCTCCGGACGTACAACGTGCCGCCGTCAACGGGCACCCCCGCGCGGCTGCCCCAGTTCGTCAAGTAAGCTTTTTGGGCGTCTGTTTCGGCCAAATATCGATCCACCACTAACGGCCCGGGCGCCGCTGGCCCCCGGCCGGTCGTTCCACGAGCACCAACGGAGAACCACGTGTCAGAGCACAATCAGGCAGATGTCCAAGCCAGCACCCCGGATTCCGGCAGATCGGGCTTCCGGCCCGGGTCCGTTGCTGCGGTGTCCTTGGCCACCATTGCTGAGTCGCTCGGGCTTGCGGCCCCGGACGCCAGCCGTGAGGCCGGCGTGACCGGTATTTCCCTCAATTCGAAGACCGTCGAGGCCGGGGACCTGTACGTTGCCTTGCCGGGTGCCTCGCGGCACGGCGCCGACTTCGTGGCGCAGGCGATCGACGGCGGCGCCGTCGCTGTGGTGACGGACGACGCCGGGGCACGCCAGCTTGCCCTGGCCGGTGAGCAGCCAGTGCCCGTACTGGTCGTCGACCAGCCGCGTACCGTCGTCGGACGCCTGGCTGCACTGATTTACCGTAGCCAGCCCGCCGAGGGTGGTTTCCCCTCCTTGTACGGTGTCACCGGCACCAACGGGAAAACCACCACCACCTACTTCATTAATTCGCTGTTGCGTGCCCTCGGGAAGAAGCCCGGGCTTATCGGCACCATCGAGATCGTCGCCGGCGCAGAGCCTATCCCCAGTCTCCTGACCACGCCCGAATCCACGGACGTCCATGCGCTGCTTGCACTGATGCGCGAACGCGGGCTCGATGCCGCCTCCATGGAAGTTTCATCGCATGCCATCGCCTACCACCGGGTAGACGGAGTGATGTTCGAAGTAGCTGGCTTCACCAACCTCACCCAGGACCATTTGGACCTGCACGGAAGCATGGAAGAGTACTTCCGCACCAAGGCTGAGTTGTTCACCAGCGGCAGGGCCCGACGCGCCGTGGTCACGGTTGACGATGCCTGGGGACGCAAGCTGGCCGATACCGCCGATGTTCCGGTGACCACTCTCTCGGCCAAGGGCGCCGACGCCGACTGGAGCGTTGCGTCCAGCACCGCACGCGGACTCGGCTCGGAATTCGAACTCAGGCACACCGACGGACGTGCCCTGCGCGTCCACACCGGCCT
Source organism: Paenarthrobacter sp. CAP02 (assembly GCF_040137855.1). Taxonomy (NCBI): domain Bacteria; kingdom Bacillati; phylum Actinomycetota; class Actinomycetes; order Micrococcales; family Micrococcaceae; genus Paenarthrobacter; species Paenarthrobacter sp. CAP02. Next base: position 58,951 of record NZ_JBEEII010000012.1, read on the forward strand.
GCCCGGCGGCTTCAATGTGGCCAACGCCGCACTGGCCACCATCATGGTCCTGGAGTCTGGCGTCGACGTGAAGGAGCTTCAGTCTGCCCTGGACTCCCACGATCCTTTCACCGTGGACGTTCCCGGCCGCATGCAGCTCGTCTCCACCGCACCTGCCTCCGTTGTTGATTTTGCCCACAATCCTGATGCCCTTGCCCGTGCCTTGGAAGCGGTTCGCTCGCCCAAGGAGGGATCGCGCGTGATCGTGGTCTTCGGTGCCACAGGCCAGCGGGACCAAGGTAAGAGGCCGACCATGGGCGCCATCGCGGCGCGCCTGGCCGATGTCGTGATTGTCAGCGATGACGATCCCCACGACGAAGATGCGGCGGCAATCCGCGCCGACGTCATGCAGGGCGCCGTGGCGGCACGTGACGCCGAGGGCTTGGCGTGCGAAATCATCGAGTCCTACCCAAGGGATGCTGCCATCCGGTTGGCCGTCGACGAGGCAACAGCGGAAGACACGATCCTTATCGCCGGCCGCGGCCACGAGGTCTGGCAGGAAGTCAAGGGAGTGAACCTGGCGCTGGACGACAGGGTGGAGTTGCGCGCCGCCTTGACATCCAAGGGATTCAGCGTTTCAACAGACCAGCGGATAGAGTCCTAAACCGAGATGATTGCACTTACTGCGGCGGAAATCGCCGACATCACCCATGGCCGCTTGACCGGAGCTCCGGACATCGTGCCCACCTCCGTCGTCACTGATTCACGGGAAGCAACCCCGGGTTCGCTGTACGTTGCCAAGCCCGGCGAGCACGCCGATGGCCACGACTTCGTCGATGCTGCCTTCGAACGCGGCGCCGTCCTTGTCCTTGCCGAACACGAAGTCGCCGGTCCGGACGGAAACCCGATTCCCGCCGTCGTGGTTGAGGACGCGGTCCTTGCGATGGGCGCGTTGGCGGCCGAAGCCGTCCGCCGGATTCGCGCAGCGAGGCAGCAGCGCGGCGAGGAAACCACGGTCATCGGCATCACCGGGTCCGCGGGCAAGACCACCACCAAGGACCTCTTGGCGGGCGTGCTGTCCACTGCGGGACCTACAGTTGCGCCACAGGGTTCCTACAACGGCGAGGTCGGCGTACCGCTGACCGTCTTCTCCGCTGATGAGAACACCCGCTTCCTGGTCATCGAAATGGGCGCCACCGGTATTGGCCACATCAAGTATTTGGCAGACATGGTCAAGCCTGACATTGGCGTTGTCCTGGTGGTCGGCACTGCTCACGCTGGTGAATTCGGCGGCGTGGAAAACATTGCCAAAGCCAAGGGCGAGATGGTGGAGGCCCTCAGCGAGAATGGCACCGCGGTGATCAACCTCGACGACGGCCGCGTTGCCGCCATGCGCTCACGGACGAAAGCCAAGGTCCTGGGTTTCACTGCCTCGCCGGCCACCACCGAAGAGGTGGAGGCCAGGAACGTAGTTGTCAATGACCAGGGCTACCCGGACTTCGACCTCATACTTCCCGACGGCGGCCCCGCCGTTCAGGTGCGCAGCCGGCTGATCGGTGGCCATCACGTGACGAACCTGCTGGCGGCAGCCGCCGCAGCTTTCGCAGCCGGAATTCCGGCCGCTGACATCGCCTCCTCGCTCAGCTCCCAGTCCGCGGCCAGCCGCTGGCGCATGGAACGGACAGAGCGCGAAGACGGCGTCACCATCATCAACGACGCGTACAACGCCAACCCCGAATCCATGCGCGCGGCCCTGCGGACGCTCGCCGACCTTGGACAGGGCAGGAGAACTTGGGCTGTCCTGGGCGCCATGCTCGAGCTGGGGGAGGACTCCATCCGTGAGCATACGGCCGTGGGCACCCAGGTGGTGCGCCTGAACATTTCCAGGCTTGTCGTAGTGGGTCGGGAAGCCCGGGCCCTCTACGTCTCCGCGATCCAGGAAGGGTCCTGGGGGGACGAGTGCTCATTCACCGAAACCGTGGAGGAAGCCTACGAGCTGCTGCGCAACGAGTTGAAACCCGGTGACCTGGTCCTCTTCAAGTCCTCCAATGGGGTGGGCCTGCGGCATTTGGGTGATCGGATAGCATTACCTCCACGGGCCGAGCCCACCGGAGACACCGCGGACGAAGCTTCCGCAAGCGAAGGGAACGAGCTGCTGTGATTGCACTTTTGATCGGCGCCGGCGTCGCCCTCCTGGTCGCCCTCATCGGGACGCCCTTGTTCATCAAGTTCCTTGTGGCCAAGAGCTACGGCCAGTTCATCCGCGACGACGGACCGACATCGCACCACACCAAGCGCGGCACACCCACTATGGGCGGGACCGTGGTGGTGGCTGCTGTCCTCATCAGTTACTTTGCTACCCACCTGGTCATGTGGATGATGAATCCCCGCTCTCCGGGACCATCCGCCTCCGGGCTGCTTCTGCTGTTCCTGATGGTCGGCATGGGCTTTGTGGGCTTCCTCGATGACTACATCAAGATTTCCAACAAGCGGAGCCTGGGCCTCAATGCCCGGGCCAAGCTGATCCTGCAGGCAGCCGTCGGCATCATCTTCGCGATCCTGGTCCTGCAGTTCCCCAACGAAAACGGGCTCCGCCCAGCCTCGACCCAGATCTCCCTGGTGCGGGACATTCCCTGGCTGGACCTTGCCTTCGGTGGCACCGTGGTTGGCGCCATCCTGTTCGTGCTCTGGTCCAACCTGATCATCACCGCTGCCACCAACGGCGTGAACCTCACCGACGGACTCGACGGCCTGGCGGCGGGCGCATCCATCATGGTCTTTGGCGCCTACACCATCATGGGAATCTGGCAAAGCAACCAGGCTTGTGGATCCCCGCGCGAGGCAGGAAGCGGCTGTTACCAGGTTCGCGACCCCATGGACCTGGCCCTGCTGGCTGCCATTCTCAGCGCGGCCCTGGTGGGTTTCCTCTGGTGGAACACGTCACCAGCAAAGATCTTCATGGGAGACACCGGCTCCCTGGCCATTGGCGGAGCCGTTGCAGCCTTCGCCATTCTCTCCCGTACCGAGCTCCTGCTGGCCCTCATCGGCGGCCTCTTCGTGCTGATCACCTTGTCCGTGATCATCCAGGTGGGCTTCTTCAAGCTCAGCGGTGGCAAGCGTGTCTTCAAGATGGCGCCCCTGCAACACCACTTTGAATTGAAGGGCTGGGCCGAAGTGACGGTAGTGGTCCGGTTCTGGATCCTTGCCGGGCTCTTCGTGGCCGCAGGCTTGGGAGTTTTTTACGCTGAATGGGTGGTACTGCTGTGAATGAAAGCCCGGAATCAATCGCGTCCGCCGAAGATTCAGTCGCTGACAGGCTGGACGGACTCACCAGCTGGGACGCCGACTGGAGCGGCCTGCGCGTAGTGGTCACGGGGATTGGCGTGTCAGGCTTCTCAGCCGCCGACACCCTGATCGAGCTCGGCGCGAAAGTGGTGGTGGTTGATGCTGCCACGACAAGCCGTGCAAAAGCCCAGGCCGACACCCTGAAAATCGTGGGTGCCGTCGACGTGCTGTTGGGCGAGGAAGCGGTCAACACCCTTCCCCTGATCGACGGCGAACTTCCCGAGCTTGTTGTGACATCGCCTGGCTGGCGGCCGGACCAGGCCCTCCTGGCCGCGGCCAAGCGCAAGCACATTGCCGTGTGGGGCGATGTTGAGCTTGCCTGGCGCCTGCGCGTCCGGGCGGGACACAAAACAGCCGATTGGCTCGCCATCACCGGCACCAACGGCAAAACGACCACTGTTGGCATGACGGAATCCATGCTTCAAGCAGCCGGGCTGAAGGCCATCGCCGTCGGCAACGTAGGCACCCCGATCCTCGATGCCCTCCGGGATCCCGTGGACTACGATGCCTTCGCGGTCGAGCTCTCCAGTTTTCAGCTGCACTGGAGCCACTCACTGTCACCGGTGGCGAGCGTTTGCCTCAACGTGGCCGAAGACCACGTGGACTGGCATGGTTCGTATGCCTCGTACCTCGCTGATAAGGCCAAAGTGTACGAGAACACCCAGAAAGCTGCCGTCTACAACGCGGAGCAGATCGAAACCGAGCGGATGGTGGAGAATGCGGACGTCGTAGAAGGCTGCCGTGCCATCGGGTTCACCACCAACACCCCGTCGATCAGCATGCTGGGCGTGGTGGATGGTCTCTTGGTGGACCGTGCCTTCATTGCCGAACGCAAGGACTCCGCCGCCGAGCTCGCCGCCATGTCCGATCTCGGTCCGGTGGCTCCGCGCCACATGGTGGCCAACGCCTTGGCCGCCGCCGCGCTGGTCCGCGCGTACGGGGTTGAGCCGGCAGCAGTGAAGCAGGGCCTGGCCAACTACCTGCCGGGCGCCCACCGCATCCAGTTGGTGGCCAAACACAACGACATCCTCTGGATCAACGATTCAAAGGCCACCAATCCGCACGCTGCCTCCGCGGCACTTTCGGCCTTCCAGAACGTCGTGTGGATTGCCGGTGGCCTCTCCAAGGGCGTCAACTATGACGACCTGGTCAAAGAGCATGCACGCCGCCTGAAGGCAGTGGTGCTGATAGGTACCGATACTGAAGCACTGGAAGGCTCCCTGCAGCGACACGCAGCGGATGTCCCCGTGATCGTGCAGCCCAAGGGCGACACTGAAAGGGTGGAGACCGCAGCCGGTAATGCCGCGTCGCCTATCTACGGCGAGGCTGTCATGGCCCAAGCCGTCGCTGCTGCTGCCACTGTTGCAGCGCCAGGCGACACCGTGCTCATGGCACCGGCGGCAGCATCCATGGATCAGTTCTCTTCCTACGCTCACCGTGGCGACGCTTTCGTCCAAGCAGTTCGCGAGCTTGTGGAAGGGCAGGCACCGACCACCGAGGAGTAACAATGGTCAGCACGCCCACCCGCACCCGCGGCAAAGCGCCACGGGACGGGAAACCCGAGGCGTCGCCCGCGTCGGCGAAGAAGCCTTCCGGGCTCCGCCGGCTCCTGCGCAACTTTTGGGACAGCCTCGAGGGCAAGGACAGGGCTCCGAACAGCTTCACCTATTACCTGATCCTCGGTTGCGCCCTGGCACTGACGGCCATCGGTGTCATGATGGTCCTCTCCGCTTCCAGTGTCGAGGCAATTTCCGAAGGCAAGTCACCCTACGCCGATGCCCTGAAGCAGGCCATGTTCGGAGTCCTGGGTGCTTTGGCCATGTACGTCATCTCGCGAACCAACGTGAACTGGATGAAACGGTTGTCATGGTGGGCACTTGGCGCTGTGGTGGTTCTCCTCGCGCTCGTCCAGGTCATGGGCAACAGCGTCAACGGCAATAAGAACTGGATCGACATCGGCGGCGTGACGCTCCAACCCTCCGAGACGGCCAAATTGGTCCTCTGTGTCTGGATCGCCGCCGTGCTGGCCCGCAAGCAGAAGCTCCTGCATCGTTGGTGGCACGTCATCATTCCAGTCGTTCCAGGCGCAGGGCTGGTGATCGCCCTGGTGATGCTCGGAAACGACCTCGGAACGGTGATTGTTATTGCCGCCATCACGGCGGCGGGGCTCTTCTTCGCCGGCGTTCCCGGCAAGATGCTTGCCCTCGCCGGCGCAGTCGGGGTCGCGGGCGCCATCCTGGGGACCGTCAGCAGCGCGAACCGGATCTGTCGTATCACCTCCTGGCTTGGTACTGCCTCCGCCTCCTGCAAGGCCGATTTCGATTTCGACTTCCAATCCACCAACGGCATGTACGGCCTGGCACAAGGAAGTTGGACCGGTCTGGGCCTCGGACAAAGCCGTCAGAAGTACAACTGGCTTCCCGAAGCACACAATGACTTCATCTTCGCCATCATCGGCGAGGAACTGGGCCTGGTGGGCACCATTGTGGTCCTGGTCCTTTTCGCGATCCTTGGCATCGCCATCTTCCGCGTCGTGGTCCGGCAGACGGATCCGTTCCAGCGCACGCTGGCCGGCGGCATCATGGTGTGGCTCCTGGGCCAGGCAAGCATGAACATGGCGGTCGTCACCCAGCTGCTTCCCGTCGTCGGGGTTCCACTGCCGTTCATCTCGTACGGTGGTTCTGCGCTGGTGATGTCCCTATGTGGCGTGGGCGTAGTCTTGTCCTTGGCCCGAAGCCAGTTGCCGCCGCAGCAGCGGCCCCGTTTCCTCCCGCGCCGTTCTCCGAAAACCGCACGAAAGCGTACTTAGCACTTCATGACTCCTGAATCCCTTACTGCCCGCAAGCCCCTTTCCGTTGTCCTGGCCGGCGGCGGAACGGCAGGGCACATCAGCCCCCTGCTGGCTATCGCTGATGCCTTGAGGGACAGGCGACCCGACGCCGCCATCATGACTGTCGGTACGCCGTCGGGCATGGAAACCCGGCTCGTGCCGGCCGCCGGCTACGAGCTGTCAACGATCGACCGGGTCCCGTTTCCGCGGCGTCCTTCCGCTGACCTGCTGAGGCTTCCCGGGCGCATGGGTGCCGCGGTCAAGCAGGCCCGGCGCATCTTGACTGATGCGGACGCGGATGTCCTGGTGGGAGTGGGCGGCTACGTTTGCACACCCATGTACCTGGCAGCCCGGAAACTGGGGATCCCCATAGTCATCCACGAGGCCAACATGAAGGCCGGCTTGGCCAACAAGGTGGGCGCGAGGTTCACCAAATACGTGGCTGTCGCCTTCTCCGGGACCCGCCTCCGGGGCGCACGGCACGTAGGCATGCCCATGCGTCGTGCCATCTCCGGACTCAACCGGGCCGCGGCAGCTCCTGCGGCCAAGGCGTCGTTGGGTTTGGACCCGGTGCAACCGACGTTGATTGTCACCGGTGGGTCATCCGGCGCCCAGAGCATCAACCGTTCCATCGCCGCCTCCTTGCCGGCACTGGCTGCGGCCGGGATCCAGACATTGCACATCACCGGCAACGGCAAGTCGGTATTGGCCGACGACGGCGGTCTCCTCGCCGCTCCCGGCTACCGGCAAGTGGAGTACGTCGACGGGATGGAGAACGTCTATGCCGCTGCCGATGTCCTGTTGGCCCGCGCGGGCGCCGGGACGGTCAGCGAAGTGGCTGCCGTGGGAGTTCCCGCGGTGTTCGTGCCCTTGCCCATCGGGAACGGAGAGCAGGCCTTGAACGCTGCTCCCTTGGTGGACGCCGGGGGAGCCCTCTTGGTTGACGACAAAGACCTGAGTCCGGCGTGGCTGGAAGCGGAACTCATTCCGCTTCTGTCGGACCCAGCACGGCTCAGCGACATGGCCCGCAAGTCCGAGGCCCTTGGTATCAGAAACGCCGATCAGCGCATGGCTGATCTTGTCTTGGAAGCGGTATCCGCATGACCAACAGCATCGCCCCCCTTGAGTCCCTCGGCCGTGTCCACTTCATTGGCATCGGCGGCGTGGGTATGTCCGCCGTGGCCCGGATCATGGTGGCGCGGGGTGTGCCCGTCAGCGGCACGGACGCCAAGGACCTGCCTGTCATGCATGACCTCGCCGCGGCGGGTGCCCGTATTGCAGTGGGCTATGACGCCGGGAACCTGGGCGATGCCCAAACCATCGTGGCCGGTTCGGCAATCCGCGCGGATAACCCTGAACTGGCCGCCGCGAGGGCCGCGGGACTGCCTGTCCTGCACCGGTCCGAGGCGTTGGCAGCCACCATGGCCGGGCACCGCGTGGTCACGGTGGCCGGCACGCATGGCAAGTCCACCACCACCTCCATGATCGCGGTCCTGCTCAAGGAAGCGGGGCTTGACCCCTCTTTCGCCATTGGCGCCAATGTCCCGGCCCTGGGTGTCAATGCCGCCCATGGAGCCTCGGATATCTTCGTGGCGGAGGCCGACGAGTCGGATGGCTCCTTCCTGAATTACCGCCCCCTCATTGCTGTTGTCACCAACGTCGAAGCCGACCATCTGGACCATTACGGCACGCCCGAGGCCGTGTTCGCTTCCTTCGACAATTTTGCCGCGCTCCTGCCGGCCGATGGAGTGCTGCTGGCTTGCGCTGATGACGCCGGTGCCCGCGCCCTGGCGGAACGCACAGCCGCGAAGGGGGCCACCCGCGTTCTCACATATGGAACAGCGGACGACGCCGACATCAGGCTTCACGACGACGGTCCGGGTGCCGTGACGGTAGCGGTTGGCGCCGATACCCACTCGCTGGACCTTCAGGTACCGGGGCGGCACAACGCGCTGAACGCGGCAGCCGCGTTCGCGGTCGCCGTCGAACTTGGTGTGGCCCCCGAAGCAGCGGCAGCTGCACTGGGGCATTTCACCGGAGCCTCGCGAAGGTTCGAACTCAAGGGAGAAGGCAGGGGAGTGCGGGTCTATGACGACTACGCCCACCACCCCACGGAAGTCCGCGCTGCCCTGTCGGCCGCGCGTTCCGTAGCCGGTGGCAGCAAAGTTCACGTCCTCTTCCAGCCGCACCTGTTTTCCCGGACGCGTGAATTCGCCACCGAGTTCGCAGAGGCACTGGCCGCGGCTGACACTGCCCTGGTCCTGGATATCTATCCAGCCCGCGAAGACCCTGTTCCGGGCGTCACCAGCGCATTGATCGCCGATCATTTGACCAACGGCCGCCTTGTGGGGGCCAACGAGGCCGTGGAAGCAGTGGTTGCTGCGGCAGCTGAGGGCGACGTGGTCCTGACGGTAGGGGCGGGCGACGTCACGGCTTACGGGCCAGCGATCGTTGGAGCCCTGGGTGGCTAGCACCCGCAAACCGACGTTCAAGCCCGGGGCGGACTCGCCCGTGGGCAAGAGCGGCGGTCCGCGCAGCGAGGGCCCGGGCGGTGTCATCAGTGCCCAACGGTTCGTCGAGCCTGAAGAAAAAACGTCGGATAACGTCATTGCGTTTCCGGAGCCAAAGGGGAAACGCAAGCGAAGAATCGTGCTGTGGACGGTCTCGCTTGTCGTGGCCTTCGTTGCCGTGCTCATGGCGGCGGCGGTCTTTTCCCCGGCCCTTGCCGTTCGGACCATCACCGTGGACGGCACCACGCTCCTGACACCTGATGCCGTCCAAAAAGCGCTGTCAGGCCTGGACGGCAAACCGCTTCCACAAGTCAACGAGAAGGAAGTCAACGAGCTCCTGAAGCCGTTGATCCAGGTCAGGTCGGCCACCATCGAGGCGCGGCCGCCGTCGGAGTTGTTGGTGCACGTCAACGAACGGGTACCTGTGGCTTTGTTGAAACAGGGTGACAGCTATGTGATGGTCGACGTCGACGGCGTGCAGCTGGGTGCCACCAAGGACCAGGCCGCTGTGGCTTTGCCCTTGATCGACGCTGGCGCCGGCGCAACCAACACGGAGTTGTTCAAGGCGATAGCCGCCGTTTTGGACACACTGCCTCCCGATGTCCTGGCCCGCATGTCCACAGCATCAGCAGCGTCCCCGGATGCGGTTGAACTAAAACTCGTGGACGGAAAGACGGTAGTGTGGGGCAATGCCGAGGACAGGGAACTGAAGGCGAAGGCACTTGAAGCGCTGTTGAAGATGCCTGCGGACCCGAAGGTACCCGTGAGCGTTTACGACGTCAGTGTCCCGCGGCATCCGTTCACCAAATAGAGCAGCACAGGGAAAGTAGACTCGCGCCGGCGGCAGCCTTATTTCACGGCAATGACACGACACGCGCAAGCGGTCATTGCATGTGGGAACCAGAGGAAATACCGTCGCTGTAGAGTTACTTGACATAACTATAACCTTCAACTAGAGGGTTAAGGTCCAAGTATTCAAGTTGGACTCGATCAGTTTCGCTATAGGACACAAGCAAGGGGCACGAAACGTGGCAGCACCGCAGAATTACTTGGCCGTCATCAAGGTCGTCGGCATCGGCGGCGGTGGCGTGAACGCAGTCAACCGCATGATCGAGGTGGGCCTTCGGGGCGTCGAGTTCATCGCCATCAACACCGACGCGCAGGCGCTGCTCATGAGCGACGCCGACGTCAAGCTTGACGTCGGACGCGAACTCACCCGTGGCCTCGGCGCCGGAGCAAACCCTGAGGTCGGCAAGCAGGCCGCAGAAGACCACGCCGACGAGATCGAAGAAGTTCTCCGGGGTGCGGACATGGTCTTCGTCACCGCTGGCGAAGGCGGCGGTACCGGAACCGGTGGCGCCCCTGTCGTCGCGCGCATCGCCCGCTCCCTGGGTGCGCTGACCATTGGCGTGGTGACCAGGCCGTTCACGTTCGAAGGCCGTCGTCGCGCGGGCTCCGCAGAGGCCGGCATCGACGCTCTGCGCGATGAAGTCGACACCCTGATCGTGATCCCCAACGATCGCCTCCTGTCCATCAGCGATCGCAACGTCTCCGTCCTGGACGCTTTCCGTTCCGCGGACCAGGTGCTGCTGTCCGGTGTCCAGGGCATCACCGACCTCATCACCACGCCCGGCCTGATCAACCTTGACTTCGCCGACGTGAAGTCCGTGATGCAGGGCGCAGGTTCAGCCCTCATGGGTATCGGCTCCGCCCGTGGCGAAGACCGTGCTGTCAAGGCCGCGGAACTGGCCATTGCTTCCCCGCTGCTGGAGGCTTCCATCGACGGCGCCCACGGCGTCCTGCTCTCCATCCAGGGCGGCTCGGACCTCGGCCTGTTCGAAATCAACGAGGCCGCCCGCCTGGTCCAGGAAGTGGCCCACCCCGAGGCCAACATCATCTTCGGTGCCGTCATTGACGACGCCCTGGGCGACGAAGCCCGCGTCACTGTCATTGCTGCAGGCTTCGACGACGTCAAGGCAACGTCTCCTTCGATGGACCAGTCGCGCCCGGCCCAGAACCCCGTCCCCGCCGAGCGTCCCGCTGCTCCGAACAGCGCTCCCTCCAGCGCAGCTGCACCGCAGCACGCGACGGCCGGCATCGGTGCCGCAGGATTGGGCAACTGGGGCCAGCAGCGTCCCGCCGCCCTGCCCGCAGACTCAGGTTTCGACGTCGACCTTCCCGCCGTGGTGGAACCGGATCTCACCGGAAGCCGCTCGGATGACCTCGACGTTCCCGACTTCCTGAAGTAAAGCCGCGTCCGGAGAGTCAGTACCTGGTGTTTTGGTGGCGTAATGAAGTACTGCCCGGCGTCTCCGTAGCCTTTACGGACAGGGACGCCGGGAACCTGGCCCTCCACGTCGGGGATGACCCCGGTGAGGTCCTGGACCGGCGGGCCCGCCTCGACCAAGCCGTTGGCTTGGGCGCCGGGCGCTTCCAGTACATGAATCAGGTCCACGGAAACACGGTGGAGTTCATCGAAGTCCCTGGCCAGGGCCCCACCGCGGATGCCATGGTCTCCCGAGGGACTTACGCCCACACGGCACCGCAACCCTTGGCGGTGATGGTTGCAGACTGCGTGCCTGTGGTCCTGGTGGGTGCGGATTCCGGAAACCAGCCCATCATTGCCGCAGCCCACGCGGGGCGTCCAGGTGTCGCCTCGGGCGTTATCCCCGCAACCGTCGCGGAGATGCGCCGGCGGGGAGCTACGAGCATCAGGGCTTGGCTGGGCCCGTCAATCTGCGGTTCCTGCTATGAAGTGCCGGCAGAATTGCGGGCCACCGTGGCCGCTGACGTGCCCGCGGCGTGGGCATCCACGTCATGGGGAACCCCGGCCTTGGATCTTCCAGCCGGAGTGCGCTCCCAATTGGCCGCGGCGAACGTGGCTGTGGAGTATTCGGGGGAGTGCACGTTGGAAAACGACAATCTCTTCTCGTACCGGAGGGACAACCGTACCGGTCGATTCGCAGGTTTGGTGTGGACGCATGACTAGCTCTGACAACGATCCTCGTACCGCGGAACTGGCGGAACGACTGGCCGCCGTGGCGGGCAGGATCGAAACGGCAACCGCGGCCGCCCATCGGACCGATCCGCCGCGGTTGATCGTGGTCACCAAGTTCCATCCCGCCGCGGACGTCCGGCGCCTGGCATCCCTGGGAGTCGCGGATGTCGGCGAAAACCGTGACCAGGAAGCCGCTGCCAAATCAAGTGAGCTGGCTGGCGTTGATGTCCGATGGCACTTTATCGGGCAGCTCCAAAGCAATAAGGCCAAGTCGGTTGTCAAGTACGCGTCGTCCGTCCAATCAATCGACCGCGTCCAACTCGTTGATGCGCTGGCCAAAGCCATGGCGCGCGAACAGGATGGTACGGGCCGCGCGGACCTCGACTGTTTCATCCAGGTCAGCCTGGAGGACGACGCCGGTGCTCACCGTGGCGGTGCCGGCCCGGCCGACGTCGAGGTTCTCGCCGAAAAGATCCAATCAGCCGGCGGCCTGCAGCTCTCCGGCCTGATGGCCGTAGCACCCTTGGGTGCCGATCCCGAGGCGGCCTTCGAAAAGCTCGCAGGGATTTCGGCCGCCCTCACCTCAATCCACCCCGATGCGACGGCCATGTCCGCGGGCATGAGCCAGGACCTGGAAGCCGCAATTAAGTTCGGGGCGACACACCTGAGAATTGGCTCCGATATTCTCGGTTCCCGTCCGGCCGTGGGGTAGCGTCAAAGTATTGGAATGACGGGCCGGGGTTCCGATGTGTCAAGTCATGGCGGCCCGCCTACTGCAGAAACGATAGGAGTGCACCATGGCTGGCGCTCTGCGCAAGACAATGATCTATCTTGGGCTCGCCGACGGCGATGAACACTACGAATCTGAGCAGGCAGCCGCCTCGCACCCCGACGAAGAACGCCCCCAGGCACAGGAACGGGAAGAGCGCCGTGCGCCTGCTCCCGTCCGGGAAGTTGTCCGTGAAATGCCCACTGTTGACGCCGAAGAGGAATACCGCGCACCTGTGACACCCATTAAGCGTGCGGCGTCCAGCCGCGAAGATGCCTCTGGCCTGAGGCAGATCACCACCGTCCATCCCCGCTCGTACAACGACGCCAAAGTCATCGGTGAAAGTTTCAGGGATGGCATCCCCGTCATCATGAACGTGACCGACATGGGCGAAGCGGACGCGAAGCGCCTTGTGGACTTCTCCGCAGGACTGGTCTTTGGCTTGCATGGCAGCATCGAGCGGGTGACCAACAAGGTCTTCCTGCTGTCGCCGTCGTATGTCGAGGTCATCGGAGATGACAAGAAGGCCAGCGAAACGCAGGCCAGCTTCTTCAACCAAAGCTGACAAGAGTCTTTCAAGGATGCCAGGCGGGTCTACCTGCCTGGCATCTGTGTTGCAATAGTAAGGACCGATCGGCGTTGCATACTATGGACCGATCGGCATTCCGGAACAAGTGGGAGATCTGAGCTAACTCGTGGGCATTGTTTTCGGCCTTATCTACATAGTGTTGTTGCTGTTCTTCATTGCCCTGATCATCCGGCTCATCTTCGAGTGGGTGCAGATGTTCGCCCGACAATGGCGGCCCCGGGGTGTGGCGTTGGTTACAGCCCATGTGGTGTACTCCGTAACCGACCCGCCCTTGAGGAGGCTTCGGCGGCTGATTCCGCCCCTGCAAATGGGCGGAATTTCGCTGGATTTGGGCTTTTTGATCCTGATCATTGCGGTCAGCATTGCGATGGCCGTAACCAGCAGCCTGGCCTAGCTGCACCGCGGAACCCCGGACCACCGATGGTCCACAGGCCGCAAATTCTCTCCAATTCAACACGATGGTGTTGAATTGGAGGAACCAGATGATATTTAGGTACCGTAGTTTTGAACGGCCGGAAGGCCTACTGACTAACTAGACCAACGAGGTGACCAGATGGCTTTGACGCCAGAAGACGTTGTCAACAAGCGCTTTCAGCCGACCAAGTTCCGCGAAGGCTACGACCAGGACGAGGTCGATGACTTCCTCGACGAGATCGTGGTGGAACTTCGCCGCTTGAACCAGGAGAATGACGAGCTTCGCAAGAAGCTCGCCGAGGCCGGTTCGGCTGTTCCTGCTGCAACCACTGCGGCTCCGGTCGTCGAGAAGGTGCCGGCTCCGGTCAAGGTCGACAAGGAAGCCGAGGCCAAGGCAGAAGCTGAAGCCAAGGCTGCCGCTGAGGCTGCCAAGAAGAAGGAAGCCGACCAGGCCGCTGCTGCCGCTGCCAAGGCTCCTGCTGCGAACAACAGCCTCACCCCCTCTGCCGAGTCGGCTGCAGGACTGCTTGCCATGGCACAGCAGATGCACGACAAGCACGTCTCCGACGGTGCGCAGCAGAAAGAAAAGATCATCGCCGAGGCGCAGATCGAGGCCTCCAGCCTCGTCAACGACGCCCAGGAGAAGTCCCGCAAGATCCTCGGTGCCCTCGAGCAGCAGCGCTCCGTCCTTGAACGCAAGGTTGAGCAGCTCCGTGGCTTCGAGCGCGACTACCGCTCACGCCTGAAGGCCTACATCGAAGGCCAGCTGCGTGACCTCGACGCCCGTGGTTCCGTCGCTGCCCCTGAGGTCGGCGAAGCAACCGCAGACGTATAGCAAGTATTCTAAAAGCCGGTGGCTGAGGACTCCTCGGCCACCGGCTTTTGCTGTTAACCCACCGCAGCAGGCCACCACGCTTACCGAATGAAAGCCATAATGACCGACGACTTCACCGATGACGCTTCACAGCCGGAGCCCGGCTCACGCCGAAAGCGGCGGCCGGCCGTACTCTGGCTTTTTGCCGGCTTCGCCGTGTTCGCCTACGCCTTTGACCAACTCACCAAGCTCTGGGTAACCAGCACCATGACCGAGGGCGAACGGATACCCGTGCTGCCTCCGTTGCTTCATTGGTATTACATCCGGAACTCCGGGGCGGCGTTCTCCATCGGTGAGAACGTCACATGGATTTTCACGATCGTCATGGCGGCTGTTTCCATTGCGATCCTTTTCCAGCTGCGCCGGCTGGGCTCGGCATGGTGGGCATTGTCACTGGGCCTGCTGCTCGGCGGCGCATTGGGCAACCTGACAGACCGCTTGTTCCGTGAGCCGTCCTTTGCCATGGGACATGTTGTGGACTTCATTCAGTTGCCGAATTTTGCCATTTTCAACATCGCCGACTCGGCTGTGGTGTCCGGGGTGGCCATCATCTGCCTGCTGACCCTCCGCGGCGTTGGCATGGACGGGTCCCGCCATGTCCAGACACCGAAGCCAAGCGGTGAGGCCAAGCCGGCCGGCGGTTCCACAGGGGAGTCCACCAGTGAGTGACTCCGTGGTGGTACCCGAGGACCTGGCTGGAGCACGTGCGGACGCCGGGTTGGCGAAATTGCTGGACATCTCACGGTCTGCCGCGGCACTGCTGATCGCCGAAGGCAACGTCAGTGTCCGGGGCGTGCCCCTCGGCAAATCGGCGAAGCTTGCAGCCGGCACAGTTCTGGACGTCACCGTTCCGGAACGGCCTGACCCTTTGGAAGTCGTGGAGGAAGTTGTGGAAGGCCTGAAGATCCTGCTGGACGACGACGAATTCGTTGTCATCGACAAGCCGGTGGGAGTCGCCGCCCACCCGTCTCCCGGATGGGTGGGCCCCACTGTGGTGGGCGGCCTCGCCGGGGCGGGATACAGGATCTCAACGTCCGGGGCACCTGAGCGTGCAGGGATCGTGCACCGGCTCGACGTCGGCACGTCCGGTGTCATGGTGGTGGCAAAAACAGAGCATGCCTACACGGTGTTGAAGCGGGCGTTCAAGGAACGCACCGTGGACAAGGTCTACCACGCAGTGGTCCAGGGCCTCCCTGATCCACTGGAGGGGACCATCGATGCCCCCATTGGACGGCACCCCGGCCACGACTGGCGGTTCGCTGTCATTGAGGATGGTCGTCCGTCGGTCACCCATTACGAGGTACTGGAAGCCTTCGGCAAGGCGACGTTGGTTGAAGTGCACCTGGAAACGGGACGTACCCACCAGATCCGCGTCCACTTCTCGGCGCTCCGGCATCCCTGCGCCGGTGATCTCACTTACGGCGCGGACCCCCGCCTGGCCGCCACCCTGGGCCTCACCCGGCAATGGCTGCATGCCCGCCAGCTGGGATTCAACCACCCACGCACGGGGGAGTGGGTGGAGGTCAGCAGCGACTATCCTGCGGACCTCCAATACGCGCTGGACCTGCTGGCCAGCGGATCCGCCTAGATTGCCCTCACCGTCCCCGGGGCCACGTTCTGTCGGACCGGGGACGGTAGACTGTCGTGGTGACTTCCAGCAATGATTCGTTCGTCCACCTGCACACCCACACCGAATACTCCATGCTGGATGGAGCCGCCAGGCTGGGTGAGTTGTTTGACGAAACCGAACGGCTGGGCATGCCCGCCCTGGCCACCACGGACCACGGCTACCTGTTCGGTGCGTTCGACTTCTGGCGCAAGGCCACGGACAAGGGCATCAAGCCCATCATTGGCGTTGAGGCTTATGTAACGCCGGGCACGGCCCGCGGCGATAAGGAACGCGTCCGCTGGGGCGACGAAAGCCAGCGCAAAGACGACGTCTCCGGTGGTGGCTCCTACACCCACATGACACTGCTGAGCTACAACAACGTGGGCATGCGGAACCTCTTCAGGGCCTCCTCGATTGCCTCCCTGGACTCCGTGTTCGGCAAATGGCCGAGGCTGGACCGTGAACTGCTCAACACCTACTCCGAGGGCCTTATTGCCACCACCGGCTGCCCATCCGGGGAAGTCCAGACCAAGCTGCGGCTGGGGCTCTACCGCGAGGCGGTGGAGGCCGCCGCGGAGTTCCGGGACATCTTCGGCGCGGAGAACTACTTCTGCGAGTTGATGGACCACGGCCTGGACATCGAGCGACGCGTCACTGGTGACCTGCTGCGCCTGGCCAAGGAGCTGAACCTTCCGCTTGTAGCCACCAACGACCTCCACTACACGCACGAGCACGACGCCAAGGCGCACGAGGCCCTCCTGGCCATCCAATCGGGTTCAACCCTCCTGGAACCGACGTACGACAACGGCGGTTCGAGGTTCGCGTTCTCCGGCAGCGGGTACTACCTGAAGTCACCACAGGAGATGCGTGAACTGTTCCGCGACCACCCCGAGGCCTGCGACAACACCCTGCTCATCGCCGAGCGGTGCGAAGTGTCGTTCAACACCGGTGCCAACTACATGCCGCGCTTCCCCTGCCCGCCCGGGGAGGACGAGACGTCCTGGCTGGTCAAGGAAGTCGATGCCGGACTCAAATACCGTTACCCCCAGGGCATACCGGACAAGGTACGCGCTCAGGCCGACTACGAGCTCGGCGTCATCACCTCCATGGGTTTCCCCGGTTACTTCCTGGTGGTCGCCGACTTCATCAACTGGGCCAAGAACAATGGCATCAGGGTGGGCCCCGGCCGTGGCTCGGGTGCAGGTTCCATGGTGGCTTACGCCATGCGCATCACCGACCTCGACCCGCTGCAGCACGGCTTGATCTTCGAACGCTTCCTCAACCCGGACCGCGTTTCCATGCCTGACTTCGATGTCGACTTCGATGATCGCCGCCGCTCCGAAGTGATCGATTACGTCACCAAGAAGTACGGCGACGAACGAGTGGCCATGATCGTCACCTACGGAACCATCAAGACCAAGCAGGCGCTCAAGGACTCCTCGCGTGTGCTTGGCTACCCGTTCAGCATGGGCGAGACACTCACCAAGGCCCTGCCGCCGGCAGTCATGGCCAAGGACATCCCGCTCGCGGATATCCAAAACCCCGAGTCGAAGCGCTACAGCGAAGCAGGGGACTTCAGGCAGCTCATCGCCACCGATCCCGAAGCCGCGAAGGTCTTCGAGACGGCGTTGGGTATCGAGGGGCTGAAGCGCCAGTGGGGCGTGCACGCTGCAGGCGTGATCATGTCCTCGGACCCCATCATTGACGTCATTCCCATCATGCGCCGTTTCCAGGACGGCCAGGTCATCACGCAGTTCGACTATCCGACATCTGAAGGCCTCGGGCTGATCAAGATGGACTTCCTGGGCCTCCGAAACCTGACGATCATTTCGGATGCGCTGGAAAACATCAAGATGAACCGTGGCGTCGAACTGGACCTGGAAAACCTGGAACTCGACGACGCCGCATCCTACGAACTCCTGGCCCGGGGCGACACCCTGGGCGTGTTCCAGCTTGACGGCGGACCCATGCGGTCCCTGCTCAAGCTGATGAAGCCTGACAACTTCGAAGACATCTCCGCAGTCCTGGCGCTGTACCGCCCGGGTCCCATGGGCGCCAACGCCCACACCGACTATGCCCTGCGCAAGAACGGGATCCAAGAGGTCATTCCTATCCACCCGGAGCTGGAAGAACCCTTGAAGGAGATTCTCGGCGGCACCTTCGGCCTGATCGTGTACCAGGAGCAGGTTATGGCCGTGGCGCAGAAGCTGGCCGGCTACTCACTCGGCCAAGCCGATATCCTCCGCCGCGCGATGGGCAAGAAGAAGAAGTCCGAGCTGGACAAGCAGTTCGCCGGCTTCTCGCAAGGTATGCAGGACAACGGCTATTCCATGGCTGCCGTAAAAACGCTCTGGGACATCCTGCTCCCGTTCTCCGACTATGCCTTCAACAAGGCCCACTCCGCTGCGTATGGCGTGATTTCCTACTGGACTGCCTACCTGAAGGCGCACTACGCGCCCGAGTACATGGCGGCGCTGCTCACGTCGGTGGGCGATGACAAGGACAAGTCCGCCATCTACCTCAATGAGTGCCGCCGCATGGGCATTACGGTGCTGCCGCCGGATGTCAACGAGTCATCGTTGAACTTCACGCCTGTGGGAACGGACATCCGCTTCGGCATGGGTGCCATCCGCAACGTTGGCGTGAACGTGGTGGATGCCATGGTTGCGGCCAGGACATCCGAAGGCAAGTACACCTCGTTCAAGGATTTCCTGCTCAAGGTTCCCGCCGTCGTCTGCAACAAGAGGACCATTGAATCCCTGATCAAGGCCGGCGCGTTCGACTCCCTGGGCCACCACCGGCGCGCGCTGGCAATGATCCACGAAGAAGCCATCGACTCGGTCATCACCCTGAAGAGGAATGAAGCGATTGGCCAGTTCGACCTCTTCGCGGGCTTCGAGGATCAGGAACCCGAAGCATCGCTGACCACCGAGATTCCGGATCTTCCGGAGTGGGAGAAGAAGGACAAGCTCTCCTTCGAGCGCGACATGCTGGGCCTCTACGTCTCAGACCATCCGCTCCAGGGGCTGGAGGGCGTCCTCAGCCAGCACGCCGAACAATCCATCACATCGATCATCGCCGAGGACGGACCGCACGACGGCGCGATTGTCACCATTGCGGGGATGATCACCTCGTTGAGCCGAAGAATCGCGAAGGCCAGCGGCAATGCCTATGCCCGGGCGGAAATCGAGGACCTGGGCGCCTCGATGGAGGTCATGTTCTTCGGGCAGGTCTATGGCCCGATTGCCTCCGTGCTGGCGGAAGACCTGATCGTGGTGGTCAAGGGACGCTTGCAACGGCGTGATGACGGAGCTGTGACGCTGAACTGCATGGAACTCTCCGTGCCGGACCTCAGCGAAAGCGTGAACGGGCCCGTGGTGATCACCATCCCCACGTTCAAGGCGACGGAAGCGGTAGTGACCGACCTCCGTGATGTGCTGCGGACACATAGGGGAAACTCGGAAGTCCGGCTGAAGTTGATGGGCGACACCAAGGTGGAGGTCATGGGGCTGCCGGTCCACATGCGGGTGAACCCCAGCCCGTCACTGTTCGGAGATCTCAAGGTCCTCCTGGGCCCTGCCTGCCTGGATAACTAGGAGGGCGGGCCCGGGAGGGCTCAGATCTCGTAATCGAGCGGCGCCGGCTTGCTGTACGTGCCGCTGTGATACAGCAGGGGAGTGCCGTCGTCGCCTACCTGGCCGTCGTCGACCTCAACCACCACCACCGCGTTGTTTTCGAACGACAAGCGCATTTGGATCTTTCCAACCAGCCAGCCGCTGACGTCCTTGAGGATCGGCACGTCGTGTGGGCCGGGCTCCCAGTGGTCGCCTTCGAAACGGTCGCGGGTCCGGGCGAAGCGATTGGCCAAGGCTTGGTTTTCAAGCCCGAGCATGTGCACGCCGATGTATTCCGCGTTGGCCACTGCCGGCCAGGAACTGGAACTCCGGGCCATGTTGAAAGTGAAGCGCGGCGGTTCGGCAGACAGAGATGCCACTGAGGTGGCGGTGAAACCGAACGGATTGCCGTTGAGGTTGGCGGTAATAATGGCCACCCCTGCTGCATGCCGGCGGAACATCTCCCTGAAGGTCTGCTCGAAGCCGGGTTCTTCGCTTGCCACGTTGTTGTTCTCCTGGACTGGTTGTGTTTCTTTCTCTCAGGGTATTCCCCGGGTGCGCCACCCCCATCTTTTGGGGGGCCAGCGTGAACCTTTGTTAATGTGGGTTGCATGACCGAGCCCAGTGTGAGCCTTCCTTCCGTTTCCGAACCGGCTCCGGCCCGTAGTCCGCGGCAGTTGAAGGACGTACTTTTTTGGGTGGCCTTTCCCGCAGCTTTGGGCGTGGTCCTGGGCGTGCTCTGGTGGCTCCTGGCCCCGGGCGGGCTCAACCTCCTTTCGGGCAACCCGGACCTGGCCAATCCCGCGGACCCGGAGTCGTGGCTTCCGCGGGACTTGGTGCTCGCCGCCCTGGTGCTCCTCGCCGGGTGTGCAACCGGGCTTGCCCTGGACGGAAAGCTGCAGGGCACTGATGCGCCGCGTCAGCTGGCTTTCGCGCTGCTCGGCGGGGCGGTGGGCGCTGTGATCTCCTGGCTTGTTGGCCTGCTGGCCGGTCAGTTGTGGAGCCAGGCCCCGGACCCGGCCCTCGGTGCAGGGTACGGTTTCACGCTGCGCTCTTATGCGGTACTGGTCTTGTGGCCAGGAGCTTTGGCCTTCATGACGTTTGTCCTGGCGCTGTTCGGGGTTCTTTCGAAGAAGCCCGTAAAATAGCTGGGTGACCACTTCCCCGGATACTTCCGCCCCAGCAGCTGCCCTCGATTTCCGCACGATCGACTTCCGGGGCCGCCACCTTTCGCTTGCCGAACTGCGTGAAGCCGTTCCCAGGGCACGCCATCAGACGATGGCCGACGCCGAGCAAAAGGTCCAGGACATCATCTCTGCTGTACGCAGCAAGGGCTTCGCTGCCCTGGGCGAGCTGGCCCGGACGTTCGACGGCGTGGAACAGTCCCACCCCCGGGTCCCCGCCGAAGCACTGACGCAGGCGCTGGAAGAGCTCGACCCCGAGGTCCGTGCGGCCTTGGAAGAATCGATCAGTCGGGCGCGCCAGTTTGCGGACCGGCAGCGGCCCGCCAATGTGGACGTTTCGTTGGGCGACGGTGCAGTGGTCAGCCAGAACTGGATTCCCGTGGGCCGTGTTGGGCTGTACGTCCCCGGCGGCCTTGCTCCTTTGGCGTCATCCGTGATCATGAATGTGGTCCCGGCTGTGGCTGCCGGCGTCGGGTCCATCGCTCTGGCTTCGCCTCCGCAGAAGGACTTTGGTGGGCTGCCGCACCCCACCATCCTGGCGGCAGCCAAGCTCCTGGGCATTGATGAGGTCTATGCCATTGGTGGCGCGCAGGCAATTGTGTCCTTTGCCTATGGCATTCCGGGATCCGGTGAAGAACAGCCGATCGAACCTGTCGATGTTGTGACCGGCCCCGGCAATATTTTCGTGGCCACCGCCAAGCGGCTGGTTAAGGGCGTTGTGGGCATCGACTCCGAAGCCGGGACCACTGAGATTGCGGTCCTTGCCGATGCCACGGCACAGGCACCCCTTGTAGCTGCCGATCTGATCAGCCAGGCCGAGCACGATCCCAAAGCAGCTTCTGTCTTGGTGACGGACTCCGCGGACCTGGCCGACGCCGTCGTGCGTGAGCTTGCACGGCAGGCTGCTGCCACTAAGCACAGTGCCCGGGTTCTTGAGGCGCTGTCCGGACCGCAGTCCGGGGTCGTCTTGGTCGATGACCTGGAGCAGGGGATCGCCGTATGCAACGCCTACGCGGCCGAGCACCTGGAAATCATGACTGCGGACGCGGCTTCGGTCGCGTCCCGGATACGGAACGCCGGGGCGATCTTCGTCGGTGAGTACAGCCCGGTCAGCCTGGGCGACTACTGTGCAGGCTCCAACCATGTTCTGCCCACCAGCGGCACCGCCGCTTTCTCGTCCGGATTGAACGTCACCACTTTCCTGCGCGCAGTGCAGGTCATCAACTATGACCGCGACGCACTGCAGCAGGTCAGCACCCACATCGTCAGCTTGTCGGGCGCGGAGGACCTGCCGGGCCACGGCGACGCCGTGCGGATCCGGTTCGCCTGACCGTAAACCACTACATATAAGGGTGCCTACCACTACATGTAGTAGTTACACGCTTGTCATTACCGTGTGATGGACCGTAAACTAGTGCCGGAAGTTATCTTCCGGCACCTTTGCGTATCCGGCGGCCTGCCGGCAAGTCCCGTGCCGGAGCTGTCAGGGGAGGCCCAGCGTGTATTGTCCGTTCTGCCGGAATCCTGACTCCCGTGTTGTTGACAGTCGAATGGCTGACGACGGCTCTTCCATTCGCAGGCGACGCCAGTGCCCGGAATGCGGCCGCCGCTTCACGACCGTGGAAACCACCAGCCTCTCCGTCATCAAGCGTTCCGGCGTGGGCGAGCCTTTCAGCCGCATCAAGGTCATCAGTGGCGTCCGGAAAGCATGCCAAGGGCGTCCGGTAACTGAAGATGATCTCGCCATGCTGGCACAGGAAGTCGAAGAGAACATCCGTTCGTCGGGCGCAGCAGAGATCGACGCCCACGAGGTTGGCCTGGCGATTCTCGGACCGCTGCGGAATCTGGACGAGGTAGCGTACCTGCGCTTTGCCAGCGTCTATCAGGCATTCGAGTCCTTGGAGGACTTCGAATCTGCCATTTCCTTGCTCCGCCACGAGGCCGAGGCCCACGCCAAGGCAGGCACCAAGCAAGCCAAAGGCTCCGAGAAGAGCCCACTCTAGCTCCGGTGGCGGCAGCGGAGGGGAAGCCGCAGCCGCCACCGGCACCAAGCAGCGACCGTCGCGTGGCAAAGGGCGCGTCTATCGCCCGCCCGAAACCGGAAGAACGGCCCCGGTGATGTAGCCGGCTTCGCTGGACATCAGCCACATCACTGCGGCAGCGACTTCCTCGGGTTCGGCACCGCGCCCCATGGGAATGGTTGGATTCAGCTTCTCCACACGGTCCGGCATACCTGCTGCCGCATGGAGCCCAGTGTTGGTGCTGCCGGGAGCCACTGCGTTGACCCGGATTCCCTCCTTGGCCACTTCGGATGCCAACCCCACCGTCAGGACATCCACAGCCCCTTTGGTTGCGGCGTAGTGCACCCAGGTGCCGGGCGAGCCGGCTTTGGTGGCTGTCGAGGAGATGTTGACTATGTTCCCACCGCTGCCGCCATGATCCGTTGACAGCGTCCGCACAGCCTCCTGGCACATGAAAATCATGCCCGAGACGTTGACGTCGACAACCCGCTGTACCTTCTCGGCAGGCACCTCCACCAGGGTGCCGATCTGGTCGCCGGTGATGGCAGCGTTGTTGATGACCGCGGTCACCGTGCCCCAGGTCGCGGCTTGGTCAAACAAGCGAACGACGTCGGCCGGTTGGCTGACGTCGGCTTGTACGGCCAGTGCGCGGCCGCCTTGGGAAACGATGCGACGGACTACAGCGTGGGCGCCGTCGGCATCAGCTGAGTAATTGACCACGACGCCATAACCGGCCGTTGCCGCGGCATGGGCGACTGCTGCGCCGATGCCACGGCTGGCACCGCTGACAATCGCGACGCCGTTCCCAGACTTTTCGGGCATTCGCCCCTACTTGGCGAGTTTGTGGTGCAAAGCCACCTCAAGTGCAGCGCCAACAATGCCGGCGTCGTTTTTCAACTTGGCAGTCACGATCTTGGTGCGCAACTGCAGGTGCGGGAAGTATTCGTCGGAGCGCTTGGAGATGCCGCCGCCCACGATGAAGAGCTCAGGGGAGAACAGGAACTCCACGTGCTGCAGGTAGCGGTTCAGCAGGACACCGTATTCGTCCCAGCTCAGGCCGTCGCGTTCGCGTGCAACAGCCGATGCCTTGGTTTCGGCGTCGAACCCGTCCACCTCGAGGTGACCCAGTTCGGCGTTGGGGACCAGCTGGCCGTTGAAGATGAAAGCAGATCCAATCCCGGTGCCCAGGGTGATCACCAGGACTGTTCCATCCACGCCTTCGCCTGCGCCGTAACGGGCCTCGGCAAGGCCGGCGGCGTCGGCGTCGTTGATCACCTCGACGGGGCGTCCCAGGCGCTTGGTGAAAGCGGCATCGATGTCGGTATTGAGCCAGGTCTTGTCGACATTGGCCGCTGAGTGGACCACGCCATGCTGGATGATGCCCGGGAATGTCACGCCCACCGGGGATTCGGCTGCAGGTGCGTCGGGACGGCTGGACAGTTCTTCAACGATCTGGGCGACGACGTCGGCGACGGCCTCGGGCGTTGCGGGCTGCGGAGTGGGGACCCGGAATCTGTCACCTATCAGCTTGCCCTTCTTCAGGTCGACGATGCCGCCCTTGATGCCGGTGCCGCCGATGTCGATTCCGATCAGCGGGGCGTTCTTGTGGGTCTTCTCATCCTTCTTGGACAATGCATTTCCGATCGTGGCAGGAGGGGATGGGCATGGCGCAGCCTCCCGGGCTGCTGGGACCTTCCGGAGGGGCTCAGGGAAGGGTCAGGATTTCCGCGCCGGTCTCTGTGACCAGCAGGGTGTGTTCGAATTGGGCCGTGCGCTTGTGGTCCTTGGTGACGACCGTCCAGTCGTCGGCCCACATATCCCATTCGATGGTGCCAAGGGTCAGCATGGGTTCGATGGTGAACACCATGCCTGCCTCGATCACGGTGTTGTACGCCGGGGCTGCGTCGTAGTGGGGGATGATGAGGCCGGTATGGAACGCCTCACCCACGCCGTGGCCAGTGAAGTCGCGTACAACGCCATAGCCAAAGCGTTTTGCGTAGGACTGGATGGCCCGGCCGATGACGTTGATCTCGCGGCCCGGGGCCACAGCTTTGATGGCCCTGTTGAGCGACTCCTGCGTGCGCTCAACCAGCAGGCGGGATTCTTCGTCCACGTCGCCAACCAGGAATGTGTAATTGGTGTCACCATGGACTCCGCCTATGAAGGCCGTGATGTCGATGTTCAGGATGTCGCCGTCCTGCACCACCGTGGAATCCGGGATGCCGTGGCAGATGACCTCATTGAGTGAGGAACACAGCGACTTGGGGAAGCCCCTGTAGCCGAGGGTTGAGGGGTAGGCACTGTGGTCCAGCAGGAACTCATGCCCGACCTTGTCCAAGTGGTCGGTGGTCACTCCGGGTTGGATGTGCTTGCCAACTTCCACAATCGCCTGTGCCGCGATCTTGCCGGCAATCCGGATCTTCTCGATGGTCTCGGCAGACTTCACTTCGGAGCCCGTGAACTTGGCAGGTGCCTTCTTGCCGACATACTCGGGCCGGGGGATCGACGCCGGGACGGGTCGTTCAGGGCTGATGGTTCCCGGGGTGAGGGCGCCAATGGGTGCAGTCGAAGCTAGAGAAGGCATAGATTGATCATATAAGGCACGCAAGAGACGCAAGTAACAAAATGTGATTGGGTTCCTGTGACCCCGCCAACGTTACGCGTCCAATAGCCCGAGGACCGAGGAGGAGACGTGACGGAGTACTGGTACAACGTCAAGACGCACGAGATCGAAGAGGACGCAATGTCCGACTGGACCCAGCTGATTGGCCCCTATAAGACCAGGGAAGAAGCCGAGCACGCCCTGGAGAAGGTCAAAGCGCGCAATGACGCCTGGGACGCCCAGGACGAGGACTAGAAGGAGTGTTCCGGTCCGGGGAACTGCCCGGACCGGACGTCCTCCGCGTACGCTGCTGCGGCATCGCTCAATGTGGTGCGAAGGTCCGCGTACTGCTTGACGAACTTGGCCATCTTTCCGCCCCGCAGGCCTGCCATGTCCTGCCAGACGAGTACTTGGCCTGTTGTGCTCCTGCCCGCTCCGATGCCGACAGTGGGAACCCGAAGGGCAGCGTCCACGGTTGCCGCGGTGTCCGCCGGGACCATCTCCATGAGGACGCTGAAGGCGCCCGCGTCCTGGAGGGCCACAGCGTCATCGACCAGGCGCTGTGCGTCGTCCCCGCGGCCCTGGACCCGGTAACCACCCAGGGAGTGCTCGCTTTGGGGTGTGAACCCGATGTGGGCCATGACGGGGATGCCCGCCTGGACCATTGCCTTCACGGTGTCCGCGTAGTAGGCAGTGCCCTCGATCTTGACGGCGTGCGCGAGGCCTTCCTTGAGGAACCTGACACCCGTGGCGACCGCCTGCTCAGCTGAAACCTCGTAGCTTCCGAACGGAAGGTCAGCGACGACCAGAGCGCGCTTGGCCGACCTGGCAACGGCACGGCACAACGGCAGGAGTTCATCGACGGTGACAGGAAGGCTGGTCTCGTTGCCGAAGACGTTGTTGGATGCAGAGTCACCCACCAGGAGGACTTCGATGCCGGCCTGGTCAAAAATCTCGGCGGTGTACTGCTCATAGGCGGTGAGCATGGCGAAGTGCTCGCCGTTGTCCTTGGCCTGCTGAAGGTGGTGGATCCGGACCCTGCCCGCGGGCTTCCTCCCGGCTGCCGACGGCTGCTGTGCCGCTGCCGAGGGGCCGTTGCCGTAGGGGGCGGGAACTTCGGCGGGCGTGTTGGACTCAGGAAGGTTGCTCGGGGCCATGGATAGAGCCTAAGCCGTGCCGACGACGCCTGCCACCACTGTGCCCGGCGTCACCTTGTGTAAACGCTGTGTTACGCGCAGCTACTGCTGCGGCATTAGCACGGAACTCTTAGTAGAGTGAAGGCTGAGCTGCCGTGGCTTCACTCCAAGTGAAACCAGCGGCATGGACACCGAATCGGAAAAGAGGCCCTATGGACCGCCAGCAAGAGTTCGTTCTGCGGACAATCGAAGAGCGTGACGTGCGCTTCGTACGCTTGTGGTTCACCGACGTCGTAGGTTCGCTTAAGTCCGTTGCGCTGGCGCCTGCTGAAGTGGAAGGTGCCTTCGAGGAGGGCCTTGGCTTTGATGGTTCAGCCATCGAGGGCCTGGCCCGCGTGTTCGAGTCCGACATGCTCGCGCAGCCTGACCCGTCGACCTTCCAGATTCTTCCGTGGCGCGGTGAAACCGAGCAGACGTCCAGGATGTTCTGCGACATCCTGACGCCGGACGGCGAGCCCTCCGCTGCCGATCCCCGCAACGTCCTCAAGAGGACCCTCGCCAAAGCCGCCGACATGGGTTTCACCTGCTACACCCACCCGGAAATTGAGTTTTACCTGCTGAAGTCCAAGGACCTCGGTCCTGACGGATCGCCGGTCCCCGTGGACGAAGGTGGGTACTTCGACCACGTTCCCGGCGGCGTAGCGCAGGACTTCCGACGCACTGCGGTCACCATGCTCGAGTCGGTTGGCATCTCAGTGGAGTTCAGCCACCACGAAGGCGGACCGGGACAGAACGAAATCGACCTCCGCTATGCGGATGCGCTTCAAACCGCGGACAACATCATGACGTTCCGCACCGTGATCAAAGAGGTCGCCCTGCAGCAGGGGACATACGCCACCTTCATGCCCAAGCCGTTTACCGACCACCCGGGCTCCGGCATGCACACGCACTTCTCCTTGTTCGAAGGCGATACCAACGCCTTCTTCGAGGCCGGGGCGGAGTTCCAGCTGTCCAAGACGGCGCGCCAGTTCATTGCCGGCATCCTCAAGCACGCACCCGAATTCACGGCTGTGACCAACCAGTTCGTGAACTCCTACAAGCGCCTTTGGGGCGGCGGCGAGGCACCAAGCTACCTGAGCTGGGGCCACAACAACCGTTCTGCCCTGGTACGCGTGCCGCTCTACAAGCCCGGCAAGGGCCAGTCTGCACGCATCGAGTACCGCGGCATCGATTCAGCCACCAACCCTTACCTGGCCTACGCCGTCCTGTTGGGCGCCGGCCTGAAGGGGATCGAGGAAGGCTATGAGCTTCCCGCCGCAGCCGAAGATGACATCTGGTCGCTGACCACGGCCGAGCGCAAAGCCATGGGCCACGCACCGCTGCCGGCCAGCCTCCACGATGCCATCCGCGCCATGGAAGAGTCCGAGCTGGTGGCTGAGATCCTTGGCGAGCAGGTGTTTGAGCACTTCCTGCGCAACAAGCGTGCGGAATGGCAGGACTACCGCCTCCAGGTCACGCCGTACGAGTTGCAGCGCAACCTCGGCATTCTGTAGGCGGGGCCAATGAGCCTCGCACGTCGGCTCATCTCAGCCGGATTCAGTGACCTCGAAAAGGGCGAACGCTTCCTCGCTGCCCCGGAGCTTGAAGGGATTGACGAGGACGCGCTGTTTGTCGGGCTTGCCATGGCGGCCAGCCCGGACACGGCACTCCAATCGCTGGTCAGGCTCATTGAGAAGAATCCCGGACTGAAAAAGCTGGCCGCAGCACACCAGGATGCCAGTGAGCCCATGTACCGGCTTCTGGGCGCCTCGGAAGCCCTGGGGGAGTTCCTCATCCGGCACCCGGAGCACCTGGATGTGTTTGATGTCCGCGTCAGCCCGGAGCCCCTTCAGGCCTCCAGTGAAGATCTCCGGACAATGCTTCTGCGCTCGGTCAAAGCCGAACCCGGTGCCCAGCGTCCGATTGCTGGAATCACCGGGATGCCGGCTTACGCCGCTTTGCGCACAGCGTATCGGCGGGGGCTGACAGAGCTTGCCATCAAGGACCTCTGTGCTGCCTCGCCACAGGATTTCATGCCATCGGCCGGTGCCGAGCTGGCGGATCTCGCTGGTGCCGCGATCGAGGCGGCGCTGGCTGTATCCCGGGCCGAAGCGGCAGCCCAGTACGACCCGGCGGAGATTGCCGACGTCGGACTTGCGGTCATTGGGATGGGCAAATGCGGTGCCCGCGAGCTGAACTATATTTCCGACGTCGACGTCATTTACGTCGTTGAATCAGGAGAGCTCGACGACGCGCGCGCCTCAACCATCGGTACGGCCCTGGCGTCAGGGATCTCCCGGGCCATCTCGTCGTCCGCTCCCGAGCCCGGGCTGTGGGAGGTCGATGCCAACCTGCGGCCGGAAGGCAAGTCAGGGCCCCTGGTCCGCACCCTACCATCGCACTTGAGCTACTACGCGCGGTGGGCCGAGAGCTGGGAATTCCAAGCACTTCTCAAGGCGCGTACCATCGCCGGGGACCGTGAACTTGGCCAGCGCTACGAGAAAGCCGTGGAGCCACTGGTGTGGTCCTCCGCGGGGCGTGACGGCTTTGTTGAATCCGTGCAGGCTATGCGCCGCCGGGTGACCGACTACATTCCAGCGGCCGAGGAACAACGCCAGATCAAACTGGGTCGCGGCGGACTCCGGGATGTCGAATTCACCGTGCAGCTGTTGCAGCTGGTCCACGGAAAGTCCGATGAATCCCTGCGCTGCAGGGACACCACCTCCGCCATCGCCGCGCTGTCCGCCGGAGGCTACATCGGCCGCGCCGACGCCGCTGCTTTCGACAACGCCTACCGGTACCTCCGCCTGCTCGAACACCGCATCCAGTTGTTCCAGTTGCGCAGGACCCATCTGATGCCGGCCACTGAAGACGCCCAGCGTTTCCTCGCCAAGGCTGTCCTGGGGCCATTCTCGCTTGAGCGCCCGCATCCCGACCAGTTGATGGGGACGTGGCAGAAGACCAAGAAGTCGGTCCGCGAGTTGCACGAAAGGATCTTCTACCGGCCGCTGCTCAATACCGCGGCGAAGCTGAGCAGCGAGGACGCCAGGCTCAGTCCTGAGGCAGCCCAAGGCCGCCTCGCCGCACTCGGTTACCTGGATCCCCAGGGGGCGATGCGGCACATCGAGGCGCTTACCGCAGGAGTCAGCAGGCGCGCGGCGCTGCAGCGCCAGCTGCTTCCCATCCTTCTCGGATGGCTGGCCGAAGGAGTGGATCCCGACGCCGGGCTACTCGCCTTCCGTCGTGTCAGCGAGGCCCTTGGAACCACGCACTGGTATTTGGGGTTGCTTCGCGATTCCCAGGCGGCCGCCGAGCGGCTGTGCCAGGTCCTGGCCAACAGCAGGCTGATTTCGGACCTGTTGGAGGTTTCGCCGGAGTCCGTGGCGTGGCTTGGGAGCGACAAGGAACTTGCGCCAATCCGGTTTGAGGCCCAATGGCAGGAAATCCAGTCCAAGCTGTCCCGCCACCCCGACCCTGAAAGCGCCATGCGGCTTATCCGGTTGATCCGGCGTCGGGAAATCCTGCGGACCGCCATTGCGGACAGTGCCGGGTTGCTGGATCAGGACGCCGTTGGGCTCGCTCTGGCCGAGACGGACCGGGCAGCCGTCCTTGGTGCTTTGCATGTCGCGGAATCGGTGGTGTCAGCGGAAGGTCCGTTGAAGACGGATGTCCTGGTGGTCGCGATGGGTCGGCAAGGCGGACGCGAGATCGGTTACGGCTCAGACGCGGATGTTATGTACGTCCACCGCGCCCGCCCCGGTTTCAGTGATGCGGAGGCCCAGGAACAGGCGACGACGATTGTCGCCAAGATCTCCAGTTTCCTCACCCAGCCGCTCAAGCCGGCCATCATGGCGGAGCGGGTCCTGATGGTGGACGCCGATCTCCGGCCCGAGGGCAAGAACGGTGCCATGGTGCGTTCGCTGGACTCGTATGCAGAGTATTATCGCCGGTGGTCGCTGATCTGGGAGGCCCAGGCGCTGTTGCGCGCCCGCCCCATGGCAGGCTCGGATGAGCTCGCCGCAGATTTCGTCAAGCTCATCGATCCCATCCGTTACCCGGAGGAACTTGCCGAGCAAGATGTTCGGGAGATTCGCCGTGTCAAGGCACGTGTGGAGTCCGAACGGTTGCCTCGCGGTGCTGATCCGGCGCGGCATGTGAAGCTGGGCCGTGGTGGGCTGAGCGACGTTGAGTGGTTGGTGCAGCTGATTCAGCTCCAGCATGCCGGAAAACACCCGGATCTCCGGACCAGTTCAACCGTGGAGGCACTGGCGGCCGCCGAAAAACTTGATCTCATCGACGGGGACGACGCCGCGCTGTTGCGGGAGGCATGGCAGCTTGCCAGCCGAATCCGTTCCGCGAACGTCATCGTGACAGGCCGGGCTTCGGACCTCCTTCCGTCCTCGCGTAAGGACCTGGAAGCGGCAGCACGCTGGTGTGGGTACGCACCCGGTAACGCGGGGCAGTTCGAGGAGGATTACCTACGGCTCAGTCGTCGTGCCAGGGGAGTGTTCGAAAGACGGTTCTACGGCAACTAGCTCTGCCGGCCTTTTCACCGGCACGCCGCTGCCTTCTCCCTGGCATGCCGCAACATGGCCACCACCGGGGCTCCAGGCGTCAGCTTGCCATTAACGACGAAGCCCTCTTCGCGGTCACGCAGCGTCTCCACCATGCGTTCGCGCCACAGCTGGAGTTCTCTGTGGCTGGCCGTGTCATCAGCGAGGTTGAAGCGTTCCTGGGGATCGGCGTCGAGGTTGAATAGTTCTTCCGTTCCCTGGCCGGAACCCCAAATGTATTTATGATGGCCGTCCGTCAGCCAGTGCAGGTTCTGTCCCCAGTACACGTGCTCGCCGTGCAGGATGTCACGGACAGCGTGGCTGCTTTCGCCTCGGACGATCGACGCCAGTGACTTGCCATCGACGGAGTCCGGGATCGGCAGTCCGGCGAGGTCCAAAAGAGTGGGCATGATGTCCCGGAGTTCCACCACGTGCTCCACGACTATCCCACGCGCAGCGGTTTCCGCAGCAGGGGATTCGGCGATGATGAAAGGCACCCGGGCGGAACCCTCGTACGGAACTGCCTTACGGAACATGTGGTGGTCACCCATCATTTCGCCGTGGTCGCTGGTGAATGCAATGACAGTGTTCTCCAGCAACCCGAAGTCAGCCAGCGACTCCTTGATCCGGTTGATCTGCAGGTCGATCTGGGCCATCAGCCCGTAATATCCCGCTCGTGCCCGGTGCACCACGTGGTCGGGAATCTTGCCGTAGCTGGCCTGATAGTCCCCGTCCTGGCGGTGCTCGTCCCAATGATGTTCCCAGTCGCCCGTGACGGCTTCATAGGGAGGAAGGTTGAGGTACTGCTCAAAGGCCCACGACGGCGGGTCGTACGGCGGATGCGGCCGATGGAACGAAAGGTAGAGGAAGAAGGGCTTGACGGGGTCCCGCCGGTGCATCCATTCGATGGCCTGCGTGCCGATCCAGTGGGTGGGATGCAGATTCTCTGCCTTGTCCCACGGCCGGGCGACAATCGAATTGCAGTTGACGCCGTGGTCGAAGTACTCGGCGTCGGGGCCCATGCCGGGTTGCCTTCGGAGCCAGGGGACGTAGTCGTCGAACATGCCGAACTGTTGTCGGTGTTCCTGACGGGCGTGGTGAAGGTATCCGTCATGCAGGATGACGTCGTCGAAACCGAGTCTGGAACGTTCGGGCCACACGTGCATCTTGCCTATGGCCTGCGTGTGATAACCGCCTTTCCGGAACTCATCCTGTACGGTCACCGGGTGGACGGCGTGGAAAGGTACGCCGTCGTTGTAGCCAACCCGGCCATGCCGTTCCTGTGACTGTCCCGTGAACAGGGCTGCGCGAGCGGGAACGCACGACGGGGTAGCAGAATAGCCTTTGGTGAAGCGAACGCCGTGCCTGGCCAATTCGTCCAGGTGCGGAGTTTCCACGAAGGGGTGCCCGTCCGCGGACAGGCAGTCGCCCCGCCACTCGTCGACGCAGATCAGGATGACGTTGGGCTGGTTCACGACGCGATGCCTCCGTTGCTGGACACTGTTGGGATAACCCTACGGGGAGAAAAGACGAAAATGCTCGAAGATGACTCCAAGGAACAGATTTCAATCGGCAGCGATCAGGACTGGCTGGGTGATGTGTGGTTGATTCCCCTCAAAATGCTCGACGACGACTCCCGCGCCATTCAGTTGGGCGCGGTGGCTGCGATGTCGGTCGACGACTCACAGCGCAGCTTCGTGGGCGATCCGCTGCGCATGATGCTGATTGGCCTGGAAGAAGATTCTCGGTTTCCTTACGTGATCGAATCCGGGGGAGCGGCAGTGGGCGTGCTGACGCTTCAATCCGGGGCGGCGAGCCTCGCTGGCTGGGCAGGCGATGAGTCTGCGTGGCTATTGAGGGGCTTCCTTATCGACTCGCGGAGCCAAGGGCGCGGCCTGGGCTCCCTGGCCGCGCGCGCCGCGGTGGAGGAGGCGCGAAAGCTGACGGCAAGGCTGGGTGGCGGCCAGGCCGGCGTCGTACTTTCCGTCAACGAGCGCAACCCGGCGGGGCTTGCCGCGTATGGCAAGGCGGGCTTCGTGGACACCGGGCAATACCTCGGGGGCACCGCCGGTCCGCAGCGGACCATGTACAGGGAATTGGGCTAACGGAGGCGTCAACGTTGATTGACGACTTCCGCCTCCGTCAACTATGGTTGACGGCATGGAGGTGGATCGAATGAAGACGCTTGTGGGATCGATGGACGGAATGGGGCCGGCGGAGGCACTCTACGCCGTGGCGGAGTTGCAGAAGGAAGTGGGCCGTACCGAGGCCTCGCTGGTTCGTTCTGCCCGGCAAGCGGGGTTGTCGTGGGAAGCGATAGCCCTCTGCCTGGGCGTCAGCAAGCAGGCTGTGCACAAGAAGTACGGAAAGCAGTAGGCGGGCTTCAGTGGCCTGTCCCTGGACCCACCGAGTCACCTAGACTTCTTCCGTGACAGTGATGCTGGATGCTGAGGGGGCTGCCTTCTCCGACTCGTGCTGCTTTCGCTGCAAGCAGGCGGGGCCGCACTGGGCATCGCGCCACAGTCCGGGCGGGACATTTGCTTGCCGGCGGTGTTTCGCAACCTTTGCCGACGCCGAGGCAAGCACTGGTGGCGAGGGGGCCGGCGCCGGCAGTGTGCCGGGAGGCCAGGGGGTCCGGTTGTTCGAATCCAAGTAGTCGCGGCCAGCCGTAACGAAAAAAACGAGTACACACTACTCGTGTCCCGAAGGGGCGCAGGCGGGCAGCATGGTCCCTATGACAGCCTATGTGATCGAATCAGCGGCCCTGCTCCATCGCTGCCAGTGCTGCGGCGAAGAAACAGACCAGGTGTTCTGTGCGGACTGCGCAGCCCCAGAGCAACCAGGACAAGCCCCTACCACCAAGCACTGATGTGGGATGCCTGACGCTAAGTAACCTTATAGACTTCTTCTGTCACTGATCTCGACGCATAGGGGAAGTACATGGAATACAACGGAAGTCCTACCGAAAAGGCGTTCACCGCCGGAGAGCTGGACCGGCGCCACGTCGGACAGTCCGTGAGCTTTCAGCCCAACGACTTCACTGTTGTCTTCGGGACGATCGCAGGCATCGCCCGGACCGAGGCGCTGGTCTACCTGTCCCTCAACGGCGTTGGTGGCGGCACCCATCTGAAGGACGAATACGACCTGCCCATCGACAAGCAGGTCTACCTGCAGCTGGACCCGCTCGGCAGCGCTGAAAAGGGTTTGACGGACGCCGCCAGTTTCGTCAAGGACAAACTCGACGAAATCACCCGGAACATCCGCGAACGTGAGCACGAAAAGTCCGAGTAGTACTTGCACACACGGAGAAGGCCAGGGCCAGTCCTTTCAGACTGGCCCTGGCCTTCTTCTGCGGCATGCGTGCACCAAGGGCGAGCAATTTCCCCAGTTGTTGGATTTATTGGTTGGGTATTGATAGTGTCGGGCATGTCCAGCCCGGTGGTGTTGCGCCGCCGGTTTACTATTTTCACTTTGGGGGTTTCTATGTCGCGTGTCTTGTCTACTGAGCAGGCCAAGGCTGCTATTGGTCAGGTGCAGTCGATTATTACTGGTGGTTTTACGGATCAGATTTCGGCGTTGGATGCGCAGGGTCGTGTGTTGTCGGATCCGAATGTGTGGGATGGTCCGTTGGCTGCTGAGTTCCGTGGTTCGACGTGGCCGGAGACGAAGGCTGCGTTGGATAAGGCCAAGGAGGAGTTGGAGCAGTTGCGGGGTCAGTTGCAGAAGATTTCGCAGGATATTTTCTCGGCTGGCGGCGGCGCGTAGCTGTCTAAGGTGGGAAGGCTCCGGAGTCCTTCTTGTCGGTCCTCCGGGCTGAGTTCGATACTGATGCATCTGACAAGTCGTACAGCGTTGATGCTACTGCTCCCTGCTCGCGAGACGCTTGGGAGCTCAACGTTGAAGACCAAACCAAGCGGGATCAGGGGAAGGTACTCCCCGGGGACGAAGGCGTCGTGGTTCGAAAGGAGCCGCCCATCCGAGAATAAAGCTGGAACGCCTGTCAGTAGAAGGATCCCGCCAAAAAAGGCCGGCCTCAAGTAGTGAAACTTGGGGCCGGCCTTTCGTGTGTCTTGATTCGTGCGGGCGGTCTGCGGACTAGGGTCGCTTCTGCCGCGCGATCCAGTTAGACGCCGTAGTAGAGCTCGAAGTCATAAGGGGGCATTGGTTACTGTTGATAGTGGCTGAATTCCGCGTGATTTCGGGGTTTTTGGTGTTGGGTCTGCACGGCTGAATTTGCCCGTTTGCGGACCTCTTGCGGACTTTTTGCGGACTAAAGCAGTAGGACCCTCATTTCAAGTGAGGGTCCTACTGCTTGGCGCTGGGTGCCTGGCGATGTTCGGGGGATAGGCTCCCATCGTTTCCCTGATCCGGCTAAGAAAGAGCACAAACAAGCCGGGGGTGACGTTGACGCCTGGCTATCCCAGCTTCAGAGTGGCCTCGTAGTGGTGCAGCCGGCCGTTTACCATCCAGGGCTCAACATCACCTTGGACGGACAATTTCCTGCCCCGCCATTTCACCTGGCCGGTGGACGTGAGTTTGCCGCCCGCCTTACTCCCGATCAGCAGCCGGTAATAGGCCGTCAGGGGTGCAACGCCGTGCTGGACAGACTCGCTTGAGTTGAGTGGGTTCACCTGTGCCGGGTAGGGGCCGTCCTCGATCACCGGCAGCGGGTTGCCCTTGGCATCCTTGCCGCCACCAGTCAGAAGAATGACCCGGTCCTTGTAGATCACTTCGCCCGCTTCCGGTAACGGTTCAAGACGAAGGTCTCCGCCAGGGTCCAGCTGTTGAAGCTGCCCCGGACACTGACCTGCCCGACCTGTTCACTGAGCTGCCCCGGATTGGTCAGGAGCCGTGCTGTCGC
Source organism: Paenarthrobacter sp. CAP02 (assembly GCF_040137855.1). NCBI lineage: Bacteria > Bacillati > Actinomycetota > Actinomycetes > Micrococcales > Micrococcaceae > Paenarthrobacter > Paenarthrobacter sp. CAP02. Next base: position 94,878 of record NZ_JBEEII010000012.1, read on the forward strand.
GGTGGTGATGACCGCGGCCACGTCGGCGTCCGGAGCCGTGCCAGTGAAGCCCTTACCCCGCGTGTAGGCCTGAGCCATTGCCGTGACGATAGCGACGTGCTGCCCGGCCAGGGCGACAAGTTCTGAACTGTCGCCCTGGCCGAGGAAGTCGGCCACGTCTTTGCCGGTGACCGCAGCCATAGTTACGCGGCCTTCGTGAGGATGACCACGCCTTCGGGGTGCAGGAGGCCGAGGTCGTAGCGGGTGACCACGCGGATGGCCTGCTGGTCGTATTCCGCGAATCGCTCGGAGAGGACGGTCACGGAAGGGGCAATGTCCCGGACGACGGCGACCTGTGACATGTCCGCCAGTACAGCCTTGCCGGTTTCCAGCTTGTTGGTGACCGTGACCGGGATCCCGAACAGCCGGTACGTGGTGCCGGCGGTGATGTCGGATTCCAGCAGGTATTTGCCGCTCAGGTCCCGGAGCTTGCGGACCGCGAAGAAGTCAGCGCCGGACATGAACCAGCGGTTCGGTGTGACTTCGGCGGCGGCGGCGAGGGCCAGCGCGTCCAGGAACGAATCGGCGTCCGTGGCGTCCAGGACTGCCTGCTGGGTGCCGGCCTGCTTGGTAAGGCCGGTCACGGTCTTGGTTGCCCCCGTGCCATTCAGGAGGGCGGTGTCCAGCTTGTCCGCCACGTCCTTGACGATTCGGGCCTTCAGGACGGCGTCCAGACCGATGTTGGACTGGCGGGCCATCTCGTTGGAGAACTTGGTCAGCGCCTTGATGGACTTCCGGTCCGATGGCATGAGGTTGATTTCCCCGAACGTGACGGCGGAGTCCGGGATCAGTTCATTCTCAGCGACCCAGGACGGATCGGTGGAACCGGTCAGGGTAGGGATCTTCAACGGCTCGGAGGAGTCAAAGATCCGGGGGCCGGCGGCGAGGACCACAGACGCGGCCTCAAGGGGCTGTACCAGGATGTTGGCGACCTGTTCGCGGATGAGGGTCTGGCCGGTGGTGGTGTCGAGAGTCATAGCTTTTTCCTAACGTGAAAGTGATTTCTGGTTTTCACGCTGGCCGCCAGGACAAGCGAAGGGGCCGGGCGCCTGGCCCGACCCCTCAACTATACCCCCATGGGGTATTTCCTACCAGTCTTTGCTGTGGTCCAGCTCTACCGTTCGTACCTTGGGCGTTGCCCGCGCCGGGGAGGCTCCCTGTGGCTTGTCGTACTCGCCGTTGCGGATGCAATTGATGTCCCCTTGCATGAGGCCGACCGTGTCATGAAGTCGTTTCACTTCGTCAATGAGTTCCCGCAATAATTTATCGGACATGTTGCTTCCCCTTAGCTTGCGCGTGACCGGAGGATACCGGCGAGGTCCACGGTATCTGATGCGCCCGATGTCGGCCCCTGCCCCACGTCGCCGCGTGGCTTGCGGCTAGCAAGGTGCGGCTTGCGGGCCAGGAGGTCGTCCACGGCGGCGGTAAGGGCCGCGGCGTCGTCCAGGTGGCCGTCCTCGAATGGCAGGTCTGACGGGTCAGCGAGGCGTCCTGTAGCAGCCACCAGTGCTGTGTGGAGGCGGCTGGCGAGGTCGTCGGCCTGCTGGGCACGCTGCCGGTACTTGGCAGACTCGGTCCGCAGCTTCTCCACGTAGGTGCGCGGGAACGTGTCGCCGTCCTCCAGCGGGGCCTCAGCGTCCCCGGCGTCCTCCAGGGCGGCCGGGTCCGTTTCGAGTGCCACGGCGGCGTCCTGCGGGGTCTCCGTGGCCTCTGGAATAACTTCTTCGGTCTCGGTGGTGTCGTCGGTCAAGGGAATGGTGGGAGTCGTCATTATGCTGCAACTTTCTGTCCATGGCCTGCCTGAGCGCGGGCCAACTTTCTGGTGTAACCGGTGGATTCGATGGAATTGGAAACGGTGGGGATCGGGGTGCAGGCGCAGCCCTTATGCGTCGGCATGGGGTGGTCCTTGGGCCAGGTGCGCCCTTCACGCCACCACCAGACGCACAGCTGGCAGGCGTCGCCTTCCAAGCCACGGACCCAGCCCGTCGCCTTCGGACTCCGGGCGATACCTTCAGTGAACTGCCGGGCCGCTGCCTCCATCGGTTCCGCCTTGGCAACGCGGGCCAGCTGCATGACGGTGTCCAGATTGGAGGCGGTAATCGTCTGCATGGCCTTCACCAGCCGTCCGGCGTCGTCGACAGCATCCACCAGGATGGTTCCGGGTATGACCGCCTCCCCAGTCGCGGCCGTCAGGAAACCGGACAGAGCCAGTTCAGCGGCGGCGCGTCCCTGCTGGTTCGCCAAGGCGATGGCCTGAGCTGCAATGTCGTGGAAGTCGTCCAGACCCAGCCGGCCGTCCTGTACGGCCTGCCACAACTGCAAGATGATCTTCTCCGAGCCAGCGCCCAGCGCCTTGATGGTCTCCTCGTAAGTCACGCCAGCAGCCCCTTCAGGTCAGTGCCGGCCATGTCCAGAGCCTCCGCCCGGCGTGCCTGCCGGATAGCGCGGATCTCGTCCTCCGAGTAGCCCAGCCGGTCCAAGGTGATCGACGCCGGAAGCAGCCCAGCGGCAAACAGTTTCACCGCGGCGTCCGCCTCCTGCGCGACGGACCGGGTCGACGTATCCGCCCACTTGATCCTTACGTCCACGGCCAGGGGATCCAGGCCGGTGCGGACTGCCACCACCAGCCGTGCGACGTCCTCCCAGCCCCGGCCGAACTGTGACTGACGTGCCGCTGCTCGAGCCGCCAGCGAGGCCTCAGCAGCGCGCATGGAGTCCGCGGAAGTCGGCGCGGAAGCCAGGGCCCCGATGTAGTGCGCCGGAAGACCTGAAACGGCCATGATCTGACCCAGCAGCACCCGGACCGACGCCTCATAGGCTGCCAGGTCAGCAGGTGGAAGCTGCCCGAACTTCCCGGCCGGGTCCTCGTTCACCATCATGCGGTGGTCCTCCGCAATGGGGTTTACCGCGTTCCCGTCATCGTCCTCCGCAAGCTCCAAGCCCGATGCCCAACGGCGCGGCCGGGCGAAATACTCCGAGGCCACCATCATGTCCGCCAGCAGCTTGTTCAGCGCGTCCACCAGCGGGATAAGGTCTGCCATCTCCGAAACGCCGTTATCGAGCAGCCGGTCACTGTTCTGCAGCTCCACCACCGGGGGCACGCCCAGAGGGTTGTCCAGTACCTCCAGCGTCTCAAACTGACCGAACGTCGCCGCGCCCGCCATGTTCGCCCGCAGCCGCGTAATCCGGTCCGCCTCATAGACCACAGCCTCCGTCGCCTTCGCCGTCTCCCAGCGCTTCAGGGCCGCGACGATACGGCGGGTTCCCGGATCCCGGACCACAGCCACTTGGCGGGCGGACTCCACCGTGACCTGAGGAGCCCCGGCCGCATTCGCCCAAACAACCACGTAACTGGTACCCAGGGTCAGGGCCTCCCGGTGCGCCACCGCTCCGAGTTGGTCTAAGTCATTGCGGATCCAGTCCTGCCACAGTTGCGGGTCCGGTGCCCCGTCCCGGTGGAAGCCGATGATCCGCAGGCGCTCGGCCAATGCGGTGACGGCCAGCCGGGGGATATTCGAGCACATGCGCCCGAATCGGGTGCCCAGCGCGGCGCGGGCCTCCGGCGCCAGGAACGCTAGGGACTGTTCCCCGGCGTAGTACTTATCCAGTTCCGCGTAACGGCCGGCCGGCGCGTCGAGCTTCTGGAGCAGGGTGTTCAGCAGGTCATTCATGGATCCTCCTAGAATCCGGCCGCACGGCGGCGGACGTTCTTTTTCGTATGGAACGCCGCCCGGTCCAGGGCGACGATGGCCGCGACTGCGGCGTCAATCTTGCGGGGGGAATTGCGTTTGTCCTTGACGATCAAGTCGCCCAAGGTGGTGGACTTCGCCACCGCGTGAGAAATGTGCTTGGAGAACCGCGGGTCTCCGTCATGGTTGACCGTCCCTTTCACCACGGCCTGATACATGCGGTCTGTCGCCGGGGCCATCCGTTGCGCGTGGGCGGTGTTCCACTCCATAACGTGCTTAGCCCCGAACGTGCCAGCCCACTCTTCAAGCTCAGACCTCCAGCCCCAAGGATCGGCGGCCAGCTCCATGACCTCGTACCGGGCGAACGCCTCGGCCACGGTCTCGGAGACCTCCCGGCGCGGTACACGCCACCGAGGATCGCCGGGGTTCTCCCACAGCCCAATAATGAACAGGTGCGGATCCGGTCCGACCGTGCAGCCCACCAGCGCGGTGGAGTCGCCCGATGCTGAGCCGTCGAAGGCCATCACGATGCGTTCCCCGGCCTCTACGGTCAGCCCAGCCTCGGCCAGCTTGTCCCACGCACCGAAGGGCAACCAGGAGTCCACGCCCGCTATCCACTGGCCCAGGCGAAGCTGCCGGAAGACCGGTTCCCGGATGGTCTTGCGGACGGCGTCGAGTGCATCCTCAGCGAGGAAGGGATCCCTGCAAGCCAGCGCGGGGTTGGCGATCCTCCACGCCTCCCGGTCGGTCACGTCGCAACCGTCCGGTGCCGCGTATTCCTTCAGGTAGAACTGCGGGTCATCGCCCTCCCGGCCGTGCTTCACCAGCGTCCACATGATGCTGTCCTCAGACGCTGCCGGGGTGCTGATAGCCAGGGTCAGCGACTCCGGGCGCTTACCGGCTGCCGTCGTCGCCGCCTCCCAAACTGCTTCGGTGACGACGTGCAGTTCATCCACGATCAGGAGCGATGGGTCAAAGCCTTGGAGTGCCCCGTACTCGGCTGGCAGCGGCGTCAAGGTTGCGTCATTCTCCGGGACATAAAGCCGGTCCTGATACACCTGTACCCGCTCGGCCAGTTCCGGGTTCAGTTCCACCATGCGCTTGGCGAGTTTGAACGTGATGTTTGCCTGGCGCTGGTCCGATGCCACCACCAGAACCTCAGCGGACGGCGGACCGACAAACAGTTCAGCCAAACCAACCATTGCCGCAAACGCCGTCTTACCGTTACCCCTGGGGAGCGACACCAAGGCCGTCCTGATGCCCGGTGCGAACGCTCCACGGATAATCTCCTGCTGGAAGTCCCGGAGCTTCACAGGCTTGCCAGCGCCGTGGCCGCGAGGGATCACTAGAAAGTCCCGGATGAACCGCTCCCGACGCTTAGCCCGGTCCTTCGGCCAGCCCTTGAAGTCCAGCGGCTCGGCCGTAATAGCCCGCTTCGGTCCAGCTGCCACTACTTACCACCGCCAGCCGGGTTACCTGATACCGGGAGTATCGGAAACTTTGCCTTCGTAGGTGGGTGGAGCGGCGTGTCGGTTACCCCTACCCCCCAGGTCTGTGCTTCACCGCGTGCGGATCCGCGCTTGGAGTTGCAACTGACACAGACCACGTCAACGTCCTGAAGCCGGATAGGAAGCCCCTGTTCCTTCCGTTCCCATGCCTCTGGTGAGTGGTCCGTGGTCAGGCGTTTGGTGGTGCCACAGTCTGAGCAGAAGGTCTGTATGGACCGCGCCCTTTTGGAGAGCTTGCGCCATGACCAGTCGTAGCCGCGCTCCTCACGTGATGCCTTGGCAACGACGGGCTTAGGGCGGTGCAGTTGACAGCGTGGTCCGTCCGTTGGTTCGCCGCAGACCAGGCAGGACTTGAGCAGACTCACGATGCGGCCTTGAGGGCGGCCAGTTGCTCTTCAGCGGCCAAGCACCGGTTCATCCATACGCGCATGTCTTGGTGGGCCTGCTGGGCCTTGTCCCGGAACCGGTCACAGAGTTCGATGTACTCGGCCTTGGACAACTTCATGACGGCGACGGATGGGGTTGTGGTGATCAAGATGCTTTCCTTCCCTGCTGCTTTTCGTATTCGGCCATTCGTTGCTTGAGTCCGGCCGATTGCCTGTTTCGTTCATCGTTGAGGGACAAATTTCCAATCAAGGCGTCGGATTTTTCCCTCGCCCCCTCGCGTGCGTGCGTTACGGAAGGTGACGACGACGCATGAAGATTTGATTGATGTGGATTTGATTCATGAGGAGGTAATGAGGAGGTAGGCGGAAGCTGGCTTCCGGTGTTCTTGTCATTCACTTCCGGTGATATGTCATTAACTTCCGGTGATATGTCGGCAACTTCCGGTGATACCGTCCATTCCGGCTCACTATCAGCGGAAGCCAGCTTCCGCTCTTCGGACTTATCAGCGGAAGCTGGCTTCCACTGATCTTCGACTGCTCGGACCGTGTTGAGGATGTCGAAATCCCAAACGTCCAGGCTGTCGTCGGCTGTCTTGATCCAAGCGTCCAGTTGCTCTGGCATGGTGAGCTGGTAGATGGTTGCCATGCCCTTGCCTGAGCGGCCGAAGCTACTGCCGGTGATTAGTAGCTTGATCAGTCCAAATTCCTCCAAGTCCCGGAGGTGGTCACGGACTGCCCGGTCCGAAATGCCGGCGTGTATCGCCAGCCGCTTTTGCCCCGGGCGAACGTTCATGCCTGTCTTGGTATCGGCATAGGTTGCCAGGACGAACGCCACGAGCTTGGTGTACTTCTTCGGGAACACGCATTGGCGCACGACGCGCTCCCACTCGAACCGGCCGACGTGGATAAGCTGGCCGCCCCAATCCGTGTACCGTTCAGACATCTGTGCTGCCTACTTCCCCTCGGTAGCGCCGGCAGCCTTGCTGGCTGACGCTGCGGTCGTGATGTAGGCACCCATCTCCAGCATGGCCGTGGCGTACTCGTTGGCTTCGGCTGCGGTCATTGGGTCATCGTCGGCCGTCCAGAAGGTAAGCGAGAATTCCGCGGTGTGCGGAACGTATTCGGAGACGATCGTCCACCGGGCACCTTCCATGCGTTTGCCCACGTACAGATCACACACGATGTCTGATGGTGTGAAGCCAGGCGGCACAGATGCCGGTGTTGTCTTCGGGCCGAAACTGTCAGTTCGGGCAGGCCACGGCAAGTCGGTGGTGATGATGAGGTCGTCGTGGTCCTCGTTCCACCAGTTCGCCCCAAGGGCATCGTCGAGCAGCTCCAGGAGCTCTGTAAGTTCCATGTCCAGCTGGTCTGCCACGTCCCCGAACTCTCGAACGGTGGTCGGTACTTTGATAGTGTGCTTCATGGATCTACTCCTTGTTATTGGTGGGTTCTGAGGCAGTGGCGGATTCTTTGACGGGAACGCCGCTGCCTTTCTCTGTTTTCAGGGCAACCTTGCAAGCTTTTGCCGGCGTCGTCCCCTGAGTTTTGTGCGGGTTCTTTGCGGCCACCGCGGCATCGTTCAGTGGGCCCTCATTGCTGGTGCCCTGCCAGTAGCCGGACTCCCACGCCTCAGCCATCGCCGCGTTGAGGTCGGCCTTCGTGTAGGCCCGGCTCATGCTGACTCGCCAGTCTCGAAGGCATCCCGAATCCATGCGTCGACGCTTTCGCGGGAGTACATTAATTTGCCGCCGAACCGAGCGCCTTTCGGGCCGATGCCTTTGTGACGCCAGTAGCGCAGGGTAGCTACCGGGATGCGGGTGATCTCCGAGACCTCCTGAATGGTCAAAAGCATGTAGACAACAGCTGCCACTTTTCTCTCCCTATACGTCCATGTTGGGCTTTCCCAACAATGACGACTGTAGTTGAGGATCTTTGCCAGTGCAACACTGATGTGGGACCATCGCTACATGGACGAATTGGTATCGAATGAAGTGGTGCGTGTTTTCGGCGCGAACCTTCGTCAACTGCGAGAGGAAAAAGGGTGGTCCCAGTCCGAGCTGGCACGCCGTATGCAGGAGACAGGGTGGCCGAAATACAGCCAAGTAGCGGTTTCCAGGACCGAGGAAGGAACGCGGGCCGTAAGACTCGATGAAGCGATAGACCTCGCCGCGTTGTTCGATGCGCCCGTCACGCGCATGATTAGCACGTCCTCTACCCGAGCGGGCCAGATATTCGAGTTGCAGCGACAAATTGCTGCCGTGGCGTCAGCGACCCGCGAACTGCGTGCGGCTGCCGAAGCTTACGAGCAAACAAGACGCCAAGCGTGGGCAGTGCAACGTGACTTAGCTTCTACTGTTGGCGGTAAGTGGCCCTCCAAGAACCTCAAAGACACCTTCGAGCGTGAACTGGGGTTGCTCGAAGGGGTCTTGGACATGGACGCGATCGCCATGCTGGAGTGGGTCGAGGACCGCGAATTCGACGAAGAAGAGGGGCGCTTCTACCGTGGCGAGCATCCAGAAAAGGCCTGACGGCCGGTGGCGTGCCCGGTACCGCGACGAAACCGGGAAGGAGCACGCCCGGCACTTTGCCCGGAAGATCGACGCGCAGCGGTGGCAGGATGAGGTCACGGCGTCGGTTGTCACTGGGATGTATGTGGATCCGAAGTCCGCGAAGAAGACGGTGGGGGAGTGGGCAGATTCGTGGCTGGCTGGCTATGCGCAGAACAGACCGTCCACAGTCCGCCAGGCGAGGGTGCATATTAAGCACATCAAGGAAGCCTTCGGCAACCGGGTGCTTGCGTCGGTGCGGCCATCCGAGGTCAAGGCTTGGACGGTCAGCTTGAAGGATGCCGGTCTGGCGGACTCTACGGTCTACGCCATACACAGCCGTTTGGGTCAGCTCTACTCTGACGCCGTCCACGACGGGCTGGTGGCTAAGTCTCCGGTCTCCAGGCGCACGTCTCCGGGCGGTGGTAAGCAGCGGCCCTACGTGGCTACAACAGATCAGGTTTGGGCGCTCCACGAGGCAATGCCGGAAGGGCTGCAGCCGGCCGTCCTGCTGGCAGCTTTCGCCGGTCTCCGGGTTGCTGAAGCAGTTGCTTTGCGGGTCCACGACGTCGATTTCATGCGCGGTGTCATCACGCCGGCCATTCAGTATCCTGCTGAGCCGCTGAAGACGGAAACGTCCAAGACGTCGATTCCCATTTCCAGAGATTTGGCTGTGGAGTTGAACCGAATGCCGGTGAGGTTCGGTTCGGAGACGCTTGTGGTTTCGGAGTGGGGACGGCCGATTGCCCCGTACACACTGGAAACACACTTCCGAAGTGTCAGGACCACAGTGAAGGGTTTGCCGGAAGGCTTCCGGTTTCACGATCTGAGGCACTATTACGCCTCCCTACTGATCGCTTCCGGGCTCGACGTGAAGGTTGTGCAGCGGTGTCTCCGCCACGCCTCAGCTAAGACGACGCTAGACACTTATGGCCACATGTTCCCGGACAAAGAAGAGTCCGCACGTGCTGCCATCACCGAAGTGTTGACCGCTCGTGCGGACTCCCTGCGGACTAAACCCCGTTTAGCCGCGGATTCTAGCTAGACGCCGTAGTAGAGCTCGAACTCGTACGGGTTCGGGCGCAGCGACAGCGGGCGGATCTCATTCTCGTACTTGTAGTCGATCCACGTGTCGATGAGGTCCTGGGTGAAGACACCGCCAGCCTGCAGGAACTCGTTGTCCTCGCGCAGGGCCTCAAGAGCTTCCTCCAGGGAGCCCGGAGCCTTGGGGATGTCCTTGGCTTCCTCGGCAGGAAGCTCGTAGAGGTCCTTGTCGATGGGAGCCGGGGGTTCAATGCGGTTGCGGATGCCGTCGATGCCGGCCATCAGCTGGGCAGCGAATGCCAGGTACGGGTTGGAGGAGGGATCCGGAGCGCGGAACTCGATGCGCTTGGCCTTGGGGTTGGTGCCCGTGATCGGGATACGGATACCTGCGGAGCGGTTGCCCTGCGAGTAAACCATGTTCACGGGAGCTTCGAAGCCCTTGACCAAGCGGCGGTAGGAGTTAACCGTCGGGTTGGTGAAGGCGAGGACGGCGGAAGAGTGCTTCAGCAGGCCGCCGATGTACCAACGCGCGGTGTCGGAGAGGCCTGCGTAGCCCTTCTCGTCGTAGAACAGCGGATCGCCGTTGCTCCACAGCGACTGGTGGCAGTGCATGCCCGAGCCGTTGTCACCGAAAACAGGCTTCGGCATGAACGTGACGGACTTGCCCCAAGCGTCAGCGGTGTTCTTGATGACGTACTTGAACTTCTGCAGGTCATCGGCAGCGGCGGTCAGCGTGGTGAACTTGTAGTTGATCTCAGCCTGGCCGGCAGAACCGACTTCGTGGTGGGAGCGCTCAACCTCAAGGCCGGCCTTGTCCAGCTCAACGCACATGGCGTCGCGGAGGTCCGCCTGCTTGTCGGTGGGGGAAACGGGGAAGTAGCCGCCCTTGACGGGGGTCTTGTAGCCGAGGTTTCCGCCCTCTTCCTTACGGCCGGTGTTCCAGTGTGCTTCCTCGGAGTCGATCTTGTAGAAGCTGCCCTGGGGGGAGGACTCGTACTGGATGTTGTCGAAGACGAAGAACTCGGCTTCGGGAGCGAAGAATGCGGTGTCGGCGATGCCGGTGGATGCCAAGTAGGCTTCGGCCTTCTCAGCAACGCCGCGAGGGTCGCGGTGGTACGGGTCGCCGGTGCGGGGGTTCACGATGGAGAAGTTCAACGCGAGGGTCTTCTCGATCCGGAAGGTGTCGACGAAGGCAGACGTTACATCCGGGATGAGCTGCATGTCGGACTCAGCGATGCCCTGGAAGCCGCGGATGGAAGATCCGTCGAAGAGCTGACCGTTGACGAAGAAGTCGAGGTCAACGCTCTTGGCCGGCACATTGAAGTGCTGCTGGACGCCAGGAAGGTCTGTGAAGCGGATATCGACGAACTTGACATCTTCTTCTTTGATGAACTTGAGGACTTCGTCCGCAGTCTTGAACATCTATGCTCCTTATGCATATCAAGTAACAGGCCCGGAAGGCCGCGTGGTGCAGCCAAACCGACGGCAGGCGGCACAAAAGTGTCCCCTTGCCATGGTGGCTGGCAACTCATACCACCTTAGGGAGATGGGATTTCCCGGGGGTGTCAGTATTGTTTCCGGCAGGTTACAGAATCGTCTGTTGTGTAAACGGTAGTCGGCTTGCGGGTGTTCGGTCCAAGCGGGTCCATTGGGCGAACATGGGAGGTGTTTTTGCTGCCCGTCCCGGTCGGGCACAACCTACACCAGACGTTAGGCTTGATAGGTGGTAGATCGAAAAGACATTGGTTCGTGGTTGACAGGCCCGGACACATCCGGCATCTCCAAATATCCAGGCGAAAGGCTCGGCCTGCCCGAGTCCGGCCCTGGCTCCATTGCCCGTGCCGGGCGCCGCATCTTCGGCATCGTCATCGACTGGACCATAGCGTTGGTGATCAGCAATTTCGCGTTCGGCGGTAACCAGTGGGCGACTCTCGCCATCTTCGCCATCGAACAGATCCTTCTGATCGGCACGCTGGGGTACAGCATCGGTCACAGGATCATGGGTATCCACGTGGTACGCCTTGGGGGAGGGCCTGCAGGTCCACTGGCCGCTGTGGTGAGGACCCTGCTGCTTTGCCTGGTTATCCCAGCTGTCGTCTTCGACCCGGACCAGCGTGGACTCCACGATAAAGCCATGAACACTATCCTCATCAGAAGGTAGACGGGTCGGCCCTCGACCTTGACAACACATAAAGAAAAGCGCGCTTCCCCGCAATGGGAAAGCGCGCTTTTTCGTTCTGCTGGGTCCTGCCGGGTCAGCGGCCGCGGGCGGCTTTGCGGTCCGGGCGGGCCTTGTAGGGGTCGATGCCCTTGGGGATCGGCAGACGGTTGCCAAGGGAGTTGATCCGCTTGCTGACGGCGTTGACTTCAACCTTGGTGAGCTCGTTCTTCATCTTCCCCATGGTCTTGGCCAGCTGGTTCAGCGGGACCTGGCCCTCGCCGCGACCCGACTCCAGGACACGGATGGTGACGTTGGGGAGAATACGTGCAAGGCGCTTGCGTTCGGCGTCCACCAGCGGCTTGACACGGTGGCTCGGTCCTTCACTGACCAGGACGATACCGGGCCGGCCGATGGCCATGAAGACAGCATCCTGGGTGCGGGGGTTCACTGCAACCGGCTGATCCTGCGTGATCCAGCCTCGCCGGAGCGTCCCCAAAGCAGCACCGGAGGCACCAGGCTGGTTCTCGATCTGCGCAAATGCTGCCTTCTCGGCGCGGCGCGAAAGGATGAAAACGGCGGCGAGCAGCCCCAGAGGGATGCCGATGATAAGGCCGGTAACCCAGTTCTCCAGCAGGTAGCCGATGAGGAAGGCAACCGCGACGACTGCAAGGAACGCCAGCACCATGATCCAAACAACCTGGGGATCATTCCGCCGGGTCATTTTGAAGACTTCAGCGATCTGCTTCAGCTGGCTCGGCTTCTTGGCCTTCGTTTCCTTGGGCTTGCGCTGGAACAGCCCACGCTTGGGTGCGTCGGCCGATGGGGTCGATTTGCTGGAATCAGGGGAGTTCGCCATAGTGCCTCAATTCTACGTGATATCCGGTAAGCCCCAGGACGTTACACCGAAACTTAGCCGCCAGACTCAGGTGATCAATCAACCCCTGTGCCGGTGAGCGGAGGTATACCCATGCCGTTCGGGCCCACCGATTTTCGAATTCCACGTCATGATTCTGCGGCGTCCTGCACTTGAACTTCGCGAGCCGTTGCCGCTGAAAGCACCCAACTGGACCAGTTGGAAGGCAAGAACCGCTTCTACCTCGGTTAAACCGATTCTGCCGCACCGCACTGTCCGTGCGGTGCGGCAGGCCGGTTAGCTGTGGGCTGCGAGGATGGTGGAGGCTTCCTGGCGGGTGGTCCCGGAGGACTCGATGTGGGCCAGGGCGGCGGGGATTTCCCAGCCTTTCTTGCGCATCGCGGTGGCCCACAGACGTCCGGCACGGTAGGAGGAGCGGACCAGCGGGCCGGACATGACGCCGAGGAATCCGATCTCCTCGGCCTCGTGCTGCAGGTCCACGAACTCCTGCGGCTTGACCCACCGGTCCACCGGAAGGTGCCGTTCGGAGGGGCGCAGGTACTGGGTGATCGTGATCAGGTCACACCCGGCCGCGTGCAGGTCACGCAGGGCCTCGGAAATCTCCTCACGGGTCTCGCCCATGCCCAGGATCAGGTTGGACTTGGTCACCATGCCCAGGTCCCGGCCCTGGGTGATGACATCCAGGGACCGCTCATACCGGAACGCCGGCCGGATCCGCTTGAAAATCCTCGGCACGGTCTCGACGTTGTGCGCGAACACCTCGGGCTTGGAATCGCAGATCGCCGCGATGTGCTCGGGCTTGCCGGAGAAGTCCGGGATCAGCAACTCCACCCCGGTTCCCGGGTTCAGTTCGTGGATCTTCCGCACCGTTTCGGCGTACAACCACACACCCTCATCGGCCAGGTCATCCCGGGCCACCCCGGTCACCGTCGCGTACCGCAACTGCATGGCCTGCACCGAGCGGGCCACCTTCGTGGGTTCGAACATGTCCACCGGGGAGGGTTTGCCGGTATCGATCTGGCAGAAATCACAGCGCCGGGTGCACTCGGACCCGCCGATCAGGAACGTCGCTTCCTTATCTTCCCAGCACTCGAAAATGTTCGGGCAACCGGCCTCTTCACAGACCGTGTGCAACCCTTCCTTCTTCACCAGGTTCTTGAGCTGGACGAACTCAGGACCCATCTGGACCTTGGCCTTGATCCACTCAGGCTTACGTTCAACCGGTACCGCCGAGTTACGCTGCTCAACGCGCAGCAACTTACGGCCTTCAGGTGCCAAGGTCACTGGAGTGCTCCTTCGGGGGTGGAAACGAGTGCTTCTTCGTGCTTGCTGAATTCTTCAACGAAGCGGTCAACGATATCGGCCGGATTGATGGTTTGGCCTGTTTCCAGCGACATGGTGGTGACGCTGGCGTCGGTGATGCCGCACGCAATGATCTGTGCATAGGGTGCCAGGTCATTGCTGCAGTTGATGGCCACGCCGTGCATGGTGACGCCGTCGAGTACTCGGATCCCGATGGCCGCAATCTTGCGGTCCGGACCCTTTTCGTCGGCGAGGATCCAGACCCCGGCCCGGCCCTTGACGGTCACAGCGTTGATGCCGTAGTCCTTCATCACGGCGATCATGATTGCCTCAAGGCGCTCAACGTAGTCGCGGATTCCGGCACGGTTCTTGAGCTTCAGGATGGGGTAGGCGATCAATTGTCCCGGCCCGTGCCAGGTCAATTTGCCACCCCGGTCCACGGGAACGACAGGAGTGCCGTCAAAGGGACGCTCGTGGTCCTCCGTGAGCTTGCCGGCCGTGTAAACGGCGGCATGCTCCAGAAGCAGTACGGTGCTGTTCTTCTCGCCCGCAACAACCTTGTTGTGGATCTCGCGCTGCAGGTCCCAGCCCTGCATGTAGTCAACGAAATCAGGGGCAAGACCCAGTTGTGAAAACTCAAGAGTCATGCGTTCAAGCTTAGACCCCGCAGCAGACTGGCCATGGTTTTGTGGTGAACCTCTCAGTCGCATCGCCGCTATTGGACAGTGACGAAGGTGGCCCTGTGGATAACTTCTGCACCGATCCCGGGTCTCCGGTAGACCTTATCCATGGAAACTCTCGATTCTGCTGATATGCCTCCCAACCTGCCGGGGTATCGGATCAGCCGTCAACTGGGCACGGGCGCGAGCTCCACGGTGTGGCTGGCGAGGAGAAACGGAGACGGAGAGCGGTTCGCCATCAAATGCGTCACGGTGGCCGCCCATGGTCCCGCGGAGGCGCAGGGGATTGATGGCGGCGTTTCCCGCGAGGCCGGCATCTTGTTTGGGGTAAAACACAAGCACCTGGTTGGCATTCACGACGTCGTCCAGTTCGAGATCGATGGACATGGAGCCCAAGGAATTGTCATGGACTATGCCGCGGGGGGCTCGTTGGCGAACCTGCTGTCCGGTCGGGGCCGGCTCCGGGTGGGGGAGGTTGTAACTGTTCTGGGGCCCCTTGCCCAAGCCTTGGACTACCTCCACTCCCAGGGACTGGTGCACGGGGACGTCTCGCCGGGAAACGTTTTGTTCACGGCCGAGGGAATGCCGCTGCTGGCGGATTTCGGGATCACGTCCAGGGTGGGCGACGCCCAAAACAGCCTGGACGTGGGTACGCCTGGTTTCATTGACCCTGAGGGCGTCGTTTCCGAGGGCCACGACGAGGGGGCATTGCGGCCGGAACGCGACGTGTATTCCCTTGCGGCTGTCGGATGGTTCTGCCTGACGGGCTCGGTCCCCGAACAGGCAGCGGACCGACCGCCTTTGTCATTTGTAGCCGACGATGTTCCCCGGTCCATCGCCGGCGCGTTGGAGGCCGCTTTGGATCCGGACCCCCGGATGCGGCCATCCGCTAGGGAATTTTCGACGGCGATTTTCCGCAGTGCAGCCCCGGAAGGAGTGGACCTGGCAGGGGCGGTGCACGCGTCCGTCATTCCGGAATTGCTGACCCGGCGGCAGGCGCTGGATCGAAAACCACGCCAGCGTGCCCGGAAGTTCGGGAAGCTGCACTCGCCCCGACGGTTGGTAAAGGCTGCGACACCCCGGCCACGGCGGACGCCCAAGCCACGCAAAAACATGGGGCGCGTACGGGCAGCCGTGGTTCTCGGGATCGGGGTCCTGGTCGGCGCCGCTGCGTGGGGCCTGTGGGCGCAGGGGAAGCCATCGGCGACGCCGTCCGGAGTGGGGAATGGTGCTCGCGCGTCCAGTGAGGGCCTGACGGCGGACATTCTGGAGTCATCCCGCCTCCAGGAAGGCCTCAAACAGGAGCTTCGGTCCGATGACCTGGCGGTCGTTGTGCCGGCGTTGGCGACTGTGCGGGATGTGGCGTTGCGTGAAGGCCCTGTGGAGCTGCTGGCTGTGATCAACGCACCGGGTTCACCGGCCGAAGCCGCCGACCACCAAGTGGGGGACCACCTTCGAACAGCCGGCACGGTGTTTGCCGGACTCGCCACCACCGTGACGGCGGTGACCATCGAGGAACCCCCTCAGCCCGACCACGCAATGGTGGGGCTCGTAGCCGCTACGTCGGCCTATGAGGAGCGACTCTCCTCAGGTTCGGTGGTCCGTTCAGAGCCGGCGGGGACGCCGCAGCATCTCCGGCTGCATCTGGAGCGTCGCGACGGGCGATGGCAGATCGTAGAGATCCTGGCCGGCACCACGGGCTGAGCTTGCTGAAGTCCCTAGTGGTCCTTTGCCGATGTCAGCCATTCCATCGCTTGAGGAAGCGAGGGGTGCTGCCACATGAAGCCGGCGTCCGCCAGGCGTCCGGCGTCCATCCTTTGGTTCGCCAGCACGAGTTCGTCCGCCAGCTTTCCGAGGACCAGCCGAAGCGCCGGACGGGGGACCCGGCAAAACGCCGGCCTGTGGAACGCTTTTGCCAGGTGGGACACAATGGTGTTCACATCAGCGCTTTCGGGAGCGCAGACATTCACCGGTCCGTCGATGTCGGCCGTCAAAAGGTACGCCAACGCGGCAGCTTCATCGGCCAGCGTGATCCACGGCCAGTATTGGCGTCCGTTGCCAAAGGGGCCTCCGAGCCCGAGCTTCAGGAGGGGGAGCAGTGGCCCCAGGGCTCCACCTGACAGGCTGAGAACCACGCCGGTCCTCGGCGTTACTACGCGCACGCCCGGCGGCGCGGTCCTCGCAGTCCGCTCCCACTCCACGCAGAGGGGGCCTAGGACGCCTCCGCCGGGGCCCGAGTCCTCCCGGAGTGGGCCATCTGTCGTTGCGCCGTAGTAGCCGGACGCGGATTGGCTGATGAACACCGATGGCGGTTCGCTTAGCCGCCCCATGGCCTCAGTCAGGGTGCGGGTGGGCTGGAGGCGTGAATCCCGAAGCACCTGGATTCGCTTCTTCGTCCACGGGCGGTCACCTATGCCGGTCCCGGAGAGGTTAACCACGGCATCGACGCCCTGGAACACTTTTTCGTCCAGCTCTCCAGCGGCGGGGTTCCAGGCCCACTCCGCTGCATTCCTGGCAGGCCGGCGGACCAGCCGGACGACGTCGTGGCCCTGGCTGGCCAGTTGCTCCGACAGGGCCGTCCCGATCATTCCCGACGCTCCGGACATCACGATTCGCATGACCCATCTCACCATGACGAAGGCACGCGGGGGAAACGCCCGCCGATGCCCGGGACGTCGGGTGGGTCTTGACTATGATCGAACAATGACCTCTTCCAGCTACCTCCGTTTCCCGCATGTGCACGGCGATCTGGTCACCTTCGTGGCCGAAGACGACATCTGGGTCGCGCCCCTTTCCGGCGGCCGCGCCTGGCGGGTTTCCTCCCAGCAATTGCCTGCACGGAACCCGCGGTTTACCCCGGACGGCCAGCGGCTGGTATGGACGGTTATCGTCGGAACGTCACCGGAAGTGGTGACGGCGGATGTCGACGGCGGCGGGTACAGGCAGCTCAGCTACTTCGGGCACAGCACCACCAAGGTCAAGGGTTTCACCCCCTCGAGCCACGTCATTGTCACCACTGCGTTTCAGCAATCCGAAAGCCGCCACACGTACGCCTACAGCCTTCCGCTGGACGGCGGCTCCGCCGTCGAACTTCCTTTCGGACCGGTCGAGGCCGTTGCCTATGGGCCCGAGGTCGGTGACGAGAAGCCAGTGGTACTGGCCAGCGTGCTGTCCCGCGAGCCGGCTTGGTGGAAGCGGTACGGCGGCGGCACGGCGGGCAAGCTATGGATCGACGCCGACGGCAACGGAGAATTCGAACGGCTGCTTCCGGAGATCGAAGGCAACCTGACGGACCCTCTGTGGATCCAGGGCCGCATTGCCTTCCTCTCAGACCATGAGGGGTACGGAAATCTGTACTCGGTTTTGCCTGATGGTTCAGAACTGCGGCGGCACACCGATCACGAGGATTTCTATGTCCGGCATGCCAGTACCGATGGCCAGCGGGTCGTCTTCGAATCCGCTGGCGAGTTGTGGATTCTTCCGTCGCTCGACGCTGATGTCCAGGCCACAAAGCTGGACATCAGCCTGGGTTCGGCGTCCCCGGCACGCCGCGCGGCGCCCCTGAAAGTGTCCGCCCACCTTGGCGACGTTGTGCCGAACCTGACCGGAACTGCCAGCGCCGTGGAATCGCACGGCACCATACATTGGCTTCGGCATAAGGACGGTCCCTCGCGCGTGGTTGAGGCTACTCCCGGTGTCCGTGCCCGTTTACCTCGCCCGCTGACAGAGGGACGGATCGCCTACGTCGCAGATCACGGTGGAGTGGAGGCGCTGTACATCAAGCGCATTGCCAGACCTCTGTCGGCTGCAGTCGAAGTGCCCAAGGCGGCCGTTGAGCAGCCCAAGCCCACAAACGACGCCGACCCGTTGCCGAAGCCGGTATCGGCGTCCAACGTCCTGGGGCAGGACAAAGTTGCTGCGGGAGTCGAACAGGGCGCCCACGGGGTGGCCACCGTTGGAGCAACGGGCAACGCCGGCGATGACGCCAGTGCGGGCCAGTCCGCGGACACTGTGGGCGGCACGGAAGCGCCGGCAGCCCCAGCTGCGGAAAACACCGCGCAGCTCCGGATCGAATTTCCGGCCCTGACCCGGACAAGTGCGTTGGAGGCCAGCCCGGACGGCCAGTGGCTTGCTGTGGGCACGTCGTTTGGTGACGTCTTCGTTGCCGATACCTCCACCGGGGCGCTGACACGTCTCGTAAGCGTCGGAGAGGGGAGCATCGATGAGTTGTCGTGGTCTGCCGATTCGGAATGGCTTGCGTGGTCCGAGCCGGTGACTTCGTTCGGGTCGCGGAGCAAGCTCAGGATGACCCGCCCCGGCGGGAAGAAGTCCGCAATCGTGGATGTCACGGATGGCCGCTTCTGCGATACCTCGCCGCGGTTTACGCCGGACGGAAAGTTCCTCGCGTTCCTGTCCAACCGGAGTTTTGACCCCGTCTACGACGGCCACTCCTTCGATTTGTCCTTCCCGAGCCCCATCAAGCCGTACCTGGTGGCGCTGGCGGCAGACACGCCGTCGCCGTTTGGACCCTCGATCGACACGCTTGAGGATGAGGTCCCCACCCAGGAGAAGTCCGACGACGGCGCTGTCGCCACCGTTCGCGTCGACGCCGACGGGCTGGCGCACCGCGTTATCACCGTCCCGGTTCCGCAAGGCAACTATTCGGACCTTTCCGCCGCGGACGGTGCACTGTTGTGGTTGGACACTGAGCTCGCGGGTGTCACCGGTGAGGGCAAGGGAACACTGCAGGACAAGAAGACGGCACCGTCCCTGGTGCGTTACGACCTCGCCAAGCGCAAGCAGGCCCCTGTCGTTAAGGCCGTGGACAGCTACCGCTTGTCGGGGGACTTGAGCCGCATCGTCTATGTCCTGGACAAGCAGGTCACATCAGTGCCTGCGGACAGCAAAGTGGACGACGATTCCGCCGAGCTGGTCAAGGTGGAGCTCAACAGGATCCGCGTCATCCTGGACCCCGTTGCTGCCTGGGGCCAGGCATTTGAGGAGGCCTGGAGGTTGCAGCGCGATTTCTTCTGGACCGCAGACATGGCCGGGCAGGATTGGGATTCGGTGTACAAGCTTTACCGCCCGATCGTGGACCGGCTCGGTACCCACGACGACCTTGTTGACCTGTTGTGGGAGATCCATGGTGAGCTCGGCACGTCCCACGCCTACGTGAAGCCGGCAGCGGTCACGGAGGCCGGACGGAATGGACAGGGCCGGCTCGGTGCCGAATTGCAGCTCGGCACGAAGGGCTGGGAGATTACCAGGATCCTTGCAGGGGAGTCCTCCGATCCGCTGGCTACTTCGCCGTTGACGCGTCCCGGCGCGGACGCGAAGGTGGGCGACGTGCTCTTGGCGATCGACGGCGTCGAACTTTCCGCTGTACTGACTCCAGCCATGCAGCTGGTGGGTGCGGCGGGCCGAACTGTGGAACTGACGCTGTTGAACGGCGCCGGCCACGGCGAAGCAGCCGGACAGCAGCGCCGGGTGGCGGTGGTTCCGGTGCGCGACGAGGAAAGGCTGCGCTACCAGGACTGGGTCCGTGCCAACAGGCGGACTGTCCGGGAGGCATCCAACGGCAAGTTCGGCTATCTTCACGTCCCGGACATGATGGCCAATGGCTGGGCGCAACTCCACCGGGACCTTGATACGGAAACCGCGTTGGACGGCCTGATCGTCGACGTAAGGCGCAACCGTGGGGGCCACACCTCCCAGCTGGTGGCCGAACTCATCGGACGCAAGGTCACGGGATGGAGCATGCCACGCGGTGAAAAGCCCCGAACCTACCCTGATCACGCCCCGCGGGGACCGGTCATCATCCTCACCGACGAATTTGCCGGGTCCGATGGCGACATCATCACGCAGGTCTCGAAGCTGCGCGGCATTGGCCCTGTTATTGGCACCCGGACCTGGGGCGGCGTCGTGGGCATTGACAACCGGTTCGCCTTGGCAGACGGAACGGGCGTCACGCAGCCGCGGTACGCCACGTGGTTCAACGGGGGCATCGGGTGGGACGTGGAGAACCGCGGAGTGGAGCCCGACATCGAGGTCCTCTTCCCGCCGCACGCCTACGCGGCCGGTACGGATCCGCAGCTGGAATACGGCATCGGGGCGCTCAAGGAAATGATCCAGGAATTGCCCACCGATCGGCCTCCGCTGCGTGAAGGTTACCGGAAGGTGCGTCCGGCGCCGTTGCCGTCGCGTCCGCAAAGCTAGCGCGCATCCCCGAGCATGGAAGAGCCCCGCCGCTTCGCAAGGAAGCGGCGGGGCTCTTTCACGTATCTGGTGCTGAGGGGAAGCCTAAGCGGCGAGGGTGGCATCCAAGGTGATCTCGATGCTTGCCAGGGCGCCGGATACGGGGCAGCCGGTCTTTGCGTCTTCGGAGATGCGGCGGAAGTCCTCTTCCGAGAGGCCGGGAACCTTTGCCGTCATGGTGAGGTGGCTTCCGGTGATACCGGTACCCGGGACGAAAGTTACATCAGCCTTGGTGTTGACCTCTTCCGCGGTGAATCCCTCTCCGGCCAAGGCGTGGCTGAAAGCCATGGAGAAGCAAGCGGAGTGGGCTGCGGCGATGAGTTCTTCAGGGCTGGTCTTGCCGCCGGACTGCTCCGTGCGTGCCTTCCAGGTGACATCGAAGGTGCCCAAGCCTGAGCTGTCCAGCGTGGTGTTGCCGGCGCCTTCGATGAGGGTGCCGTTCCAAACCGTGTGTGCGGTACGTGTTGCTGCCATGTCCACTCCTTGGGGTCGTTGTGAGTCGGCAACCAGCATGGGCCGGTGCCACCGGGATCAATCCTAGGGATTTGGCGGCAGGACTGCACGGCCATTCTGCTGACAGTGGATTGTGACCCCTAGACTGGCCGAATGGACACACAGGAAAAATCATCCGGCGCCCAACGCCGTGCCCCGAGAATAGCTTCGATCATGTTTAACGCGGTGGACCCTTCCCGCCTTGCCGCTTTTTGGTCGGACCTGTTGGAGATGCCCATAGCCGCGGAGCATGAGGGATTCATTTGGTTGCGCTCCGCGGAGCCTGGCCTGCCGCAGTTGGCTTTTCAACAAGTCGCAGCACCAACGGAAGGCCGACGTCGCCTCCACCTGGACCTGCACGACGCCGACGCCGCGGCTTTGCGGGTCAAGGCCGAGTCGCTGGGGGCTACTTTTGTCGAGGGCCACGATATTGCAGATTTCCATTGGGACGTGATGCGTGACCCCGAGGGTAACGAATTCTGCATTGCCCAGGAGTAGCCAGCGCCGGTAACCAGCGTGGCTGCGTCGGAGCCCCGGACTCCTTAACGCAGAAGCCGTCCCGCCCTGCAGGCTTGCAGGACGGGACGGCAGTGCTTTCTACGGGAAAGCTACCGCGGATCGAATCCGGTTCAGTTCCAGAGAGTGGCGATGGCGATGTTCACCAGGGCGAGGCCACCCACGCTGTGTGCCAGGCCGGTGGACACCGGTTCGCCGTTCTTGACCTTGCGGGAGCCAATGACCGCGAGGACCGCTACAGCCACTGCGATGGCGAACTTGACGCCCAGCTTGAAGTAGTTGGGATCGGCGTTGGGAAGCATCGGCAGGACGCCCATCATGGCAATGCCCGTCAGGAGCTGGAGGAACGCGCCGTCCCGCTGGCGGGGGTGGACCGTGGGCTCCCGGAGGGTCGCGATCCAGTAACCCACGATCATGGCTGCGCCGACAATGTGGAAGAACACCAGAATGCTGAACAGAATACTCATGGCTCCAGCTTATCCAGAGGGTTCTACGTCGCGTAGCAAAGCCACGCGCAGGTGGTTAAAGCAAAAGGGCAGGTTGCCGGATATCCGGCAACCTGCCCTTTCAGTTCCGCAGTGCTTACGGGTTCGTGATCCTAGAGACCCAGGTCCGCTTCGAAAGCACCTTCCTCAAGGCGGGCCTTGAGGGTCTGCAGGAAGCGGCCGGCGTCGGCACCGTCCACCAGACGGTGGTCGTACGTCAGCGACAGGTACATCATGGAGCGGATGGCAATCGAGTCGTCGCCGTTCTCATCGGCAACCACAACGGCGCGCTTGACGATGGCGCCGGTGCCCAGGATGCCAACCTGCGGCTGGTTGATGATCGGGGTGTCGAACAGTGCACCAACGGAACCGATGTTGGTGATGCTGAACGTACCGCCGGACAGTTCGTCCGGACCGATCTTGCCGTCACGGGTACGGCCCGCGACGTCGGCGATCTTGCCGGCCAGGCCAGCAAGGTTGAGGTTGCCTGCGTCGGAAATAACGGGGACCAGGAGGCCCTTGTCAGTGTCGACGGCGATCGCCAGGTGCTCGGCGTTGTGGTACGTGATTTCCTGCTTGGACTCATCGTACGCAGCGTTCAGCTTGGGGTGCTGCTTCAGGGCCTCGGCAACTGCCTTGGCGATGAACGGCAGGAAGGTCAGCTTGACACCGTTCTGGGCCTGGAACGAGTTCTTGGCCTTGAGGCGGAGCTTGGCGATCTTGGTCATGTCGACCTCGTGCACCTGGGTCAGCTGGGTGGAGACCTCAAGGGACTCGCGCATGCGGCGGGCGATGACCTGGCGGATACGCGGGGCCTTCTCCGTGGTGCCACGCAGGGACGAAGCCACGACCGGCGCAGCCGCCTTGGCAGCGGGCGCTGCAGCGGGGGCCGGGGCTGCCGGGGCAGCTGCAGCCTGCTTGGCTTCAGCGGCAGCAAGGACGTCCTGCTTGCGGATGCGGCCACCGACGCCGGTGCCGGCAACGGAGGTGATGTCTACGCCGTGCTGGTTGGCAAGCTTGCGGACCAGGGGAGTGACGTAGCCGGACTCCGAGGCAGACGCATCACTGGCGGGTGCGGGTGCGGCGGCCGGGGCAGCGGGAGCCGGGGCAGCGGGAGCCGGTGCAGCGGCGGGGGCCGCGGGAGCCGGTGCAGCGGCGGGGGC